>NZ_JASJUT010000001.1:59142-453468 GCF_030135505.1 Pseudoalteromonas obscura | reverse complement strand
CAGGATCTATGTTTTTAAAGTGAACTTAGCAATGAAGGTGATGACCTCATCAACTGTCAAAACTACCCATTTCAACTTGCGCAAAGCAAATGAACTCACGTCGCACGCTGTCATCCTGAACTTGATTCATGATCTATGTTTTTAAAGTGAACTTGGCAATGAAGGTGATGACCTCATCAACTGTCAAAATTACCCATTTCACCTTGCGTAAAGAAAATGAACTCGCTTCGCTCGCCGTCATCCTGAACTTGATTCAGGATCTATGTTTTTAAAATGAACTTAGCATTGGAGGTGATGACCGCATCAACTCTCAAAACTACTCATTTCAACTTGCGCAAAGATAATGTTAGCGCCGCGAACTTTGCCATTTGATTTTTTCGCCCTGTTTGTTGGCATTATAGTAATACTCATGTGTTTGTATTTTCTCATGCTAAGAATGAAATACTATTTCTTTAATGACAATAATAGTTCGGCGTACACGTAGTTCATAGATAGACTGAAATTCTGCTCTCATTGCCAATTTTAGCGAACCTACTTCATCTCTTATTATTAGTTTTTGACTTTAATCTAACTACTTATTTATTTTTAATATTTATCTGTAATTGATTGTACTTGAAGTAATACCACAAACCCTGTTATAAACTTCTTTTCGGCATAATAGCAATAGGTAACACTATGTCCAAAAAGGACTTTGTTAGTCATTTACTTACAGAATGTGATGTCATGATCCGCTACGCATCAGGCGAGGGGAAAACCATGCCAAGCTATATTCCAAATACTGTTTATCAACTGCAAAATAAACAAGTTGTAAATGATGGAGATGGTCATAACTTGCTTTTAGAGCATGAGTTGTCAGCGCTGACTAAATGCCACAAAGAATTATCTTTACTTGTTTATCCAGCTAAACCGCTCACATTATCTATTATGGATAAAGAGTCGAGTTCAGTGAGCTGGCTGAGGTTTTTAGGCCCAGTAAAACTTGTTCGGCATATGTCCTTACTTGCACTATTTTTCTTAGTTTCAATCATTGGATTGTCAATTTCACCTGAAGTAAACCAAAAGACAGTTAACGAGGGGCTATTTAATTCTGAGGGCAAAGTATTATTGCTTAACCAACTATTTCTATTATGTTGTGCAGGACTTGGAGCTACATTCGCGTGCTTACATAAATCTCGCAGTTTTATTCGTATGTGCAACTACGATCCTAAGTTCGACTCGACATATTGGTCTATGGTGATAATGGGCTTTATGGCTGGCTTGATGATTGCCGAGTTAATCCCCACTCAGGAAATTACGCAAAATCACTCTTCAATAGGGGACTTTCATAAACCTTTAGCAGCATTGCTTGGAGGCTTTTCTGCAGATGTTATTTATAGCGTTCTTAGTCGTTTGGTGGAAGTAGTGAACCAATTGATGGGAAGTGCTGAGCAAAAAACTAAAGAGAAGGTTAAAAATACGCTGACGCAAGCAGAGTTGGCTGAACAACTACAACAACAAAATAAAGACATTCAAGACTCTATTTCTCAGAACCAAAAAATAAACCAACATCTGCTGTCGACGATTGCAGATGAGCTGACAGTCTCCCAAAAAAGCAAAGAGCAATTAGATTTGCCGTTGGAGTCAATGAAAAAATCTACTTCATTGAAGTCTGCGTCATCTACACAAGCAACTCGAAAGGTCACATTGAATAAAGCGGAGGCTGCAGTAGCTGAATAATACTCATAGCAATGTGCCCCGAGAGTGTAGACAAAACTAGAGCCTGTAATTTATTGTACATTCTAAAATAAAGGATTACATTTAAAACGAGTGTTACACAACAGGCTTGTCTATTTGCAATTATTTATCGTTTTCGCAGTTACCTTGCTTTGCTCGTTATCTGTATCCGCTTTTACAAAAAAGCAGTTGTTGGAGCATGAGTTGCAGGTGGTTCCATCACCTTCTCTTGTGCTGTCCGTGCAAAATCCACCTGCTGACATAGATAATGTATTCTGGTTAACCCTAAAGGCTCGGGCCGCTTTTTTTCGAGGGGATATCCAAGCTGCATCTTCGTATTTTGATGTTGTGAAATATAGTGTACAAGATGCGCCGTTACAGTTGTCTTCTGGTTATTGGTTTCTGTATCGGGCTTTTTTTTCTATAGAACAAGGTGATTTAGATAAAGCAAAGCAATATATTAACCAAGCTCGCTTGAGCTTCACTCACAATAAAGCGACCGATTTTCTTATACGCACCTATGCTATGGAAGCTGTAATTTCCGTCTGGCGCGAAGAGTACAGTTTCGCTCTAAAGTCGTTACAATCCGCACAAAGTTTTATGTCGAGGAGTAACTCAGAACTCGATAGTATTACAAAGCTGATGGTTTATGATGGTCTGACAGCCTATTATTCAACACTTAAGTTTTATGTTAAAGCGCTGGGATATGCGCATCAAGCGCAAGAGTTGGCGAGTAAACACAATAATATTTTGGACGGCTTACCGGTAAAGTACAACCTTTGCTTGACCTTACTTAGGGCACAGCTTATCGACAAAGCTGAGTTATGTTATCAGCAAATGCATGAATTATCAGAGCAACATAATTTACCAAGATATCAGTTTTGGTCTTTATCAGGGCTTGGCAAAATAGCCTTGTCAAAAAAAGATTTTGGCAAAGCCATTGCTAGCCTAAAAGCAGCTCAAGAATCCCAGCAAAATGCGATTATTAACCCTGCACATATTATCGTATTACATAACAATTTGGCTTATGCTTACTCTCAGGTTAAACAGTTTGATAGTGCACTCGCGCAAATCGTTCAATCTAAATCTGTACTGAAGTCATATCACAGCCCACTGAATAACCGTTATGCCCGTCAGACACTGAAAATTGAAGCTGATGTGTATCAATCGAAGCAAGACCTACCACAAACCATTTCCACATTACGGACCTATATTAAGCTACTTGAAGATAACACTGCGCAATCGCAAGAGAGGTTGGAGCTTAACGCAATAGTAGGGACCTCTGTTTTCGATAGAAAAGATCTGCAAATGCGAGCTTCACAGCAAAGTAGTGACTATAACTCGAGCTCATACCAGCGCAAGGATCAAGAGCTGACAAAGGCCTATATTATAATTGGCTTATTGATTACCATTTTATTAGTAGTAGTTGTGTACTATAGACATTCTAGAAGCAACTTAACCAAAGTGCTGCATTACAAAGATCTCAATACTGGCTTATACAATCGCCGCTATTTTATAGAGCAGTTTGAGCGTATTACCAATAATGGTCTCGATTACGCAATGGCACTTATTGAGTTCGATACAGACAATACCGGTGACTATGACAGGTCAATATGTAGCGAAAAAGAAGTGAAGTTTGCAGCGGAGCAGTTATCTATGCAATTTAGAGATGACGGTGACTTGGTTTGTAGAGTGAGTGAGCGCGAGTTTGTCATCTTGTGTCAGGGCATGAAAAAGCCAGTTTTACAAAAACGCTTATCTGTATTACAGCACTTTTTTACAGCACAAAAGCAGTTACATCCCATCAATTTTTCTGGTGCACTAATATGCTCAGAAGAAGGCGACTTTGGTAATATTTTTGCCGAATTGGAAAGTCGCCTTATTCATGTAAAACGCACAGCACATGGACAAGTCGTTGCCTTCTGAATACCTGCCCAATACTTTTTTTGTATTTTTAGTAGCTGTAGCTAATGTGTTGAAAAAAGCGCATAGTTACGTCTTGTTTTTCAGGGTTTATAGGTAACTGGGTAACAAAACGCCTTACCATGGTTTCAACATTATTCATAAATTTACCGTAACCAGCATCTTTATTATCACTATCGCTGGCAACGAGAACAAAATGCATTACGTCGCATAAGTGAGTGGCATCCCATATTGTGTGGGTTTGTCCATCGACTAAAGAAGTATCAAAACTGAGCTTTTGAAGCTCTCTGTTATGAGCTGATTTGTCAATTTGGCTATTACGTATAATCGGCATTCTTCCATCGGCGACAAAGCCGACATGCGACAATTGAAGTTGGCTGCATGTCGTTAACAGCATGTCTTCAATATGTCTGTAAAATGCGCCGTAATCGCCAGGACGTAACAAGTGCTGGTATTCGGTTTTAATGGCGCGAGTGATCGGGACAGAAAAGGTTACATAGGTGATTTCACTGTGTGTTTCGGGCAATGAACAATTGCGAGCTTGGTATCTTGGGTACAAGCTCCTCAATTTGTAACCATATGTCTCTCTGTGGCCCTTAATTTTGGAGAAAATGTCATAAGTTAGATGTTGGTGATCCCTGACTTTGAAGCTTATATTTTCTTCTTCATACTGGGTTTGAAGTGCGTCCAGTGCACGTTTAACTTTACTATGAAATGCTGCCGCATTTGCTCTTAGTTCATCACCGGTTGCTAAAAACAACAGTCGGATCTTTCTCGCTTGATGACCTTCATCACTATAAATCTTGTGCGCTTCATGATACTTAGGGTTGTAGAAAAATAGAATTTGTTTGTCTGTTTGCAAGCTATATGCTTCTTCATGGTAACGCACAACGGGTAGCTTATCGTTGACGATAAGCTGTACGTTGTATAGTTCATATTCATCACAAAGCGCAAACAGCTTTCTAGCGAGGCGCTGATATGCACTTTCAACGTCGTCGAAACGATCATAGAAAGCGCTTTCAGGCTTAAATTCCGCCAAGATATAGTGGTTATTTCGAGCATTAGTTGGAATATAGACGCGATGTAAATTCAATGATGCCATTTTTAGTCCTTAACGATACACCTAGTTTTAGCTCATATTATTGAATTTAAATGACGATTTTATTGCGCTGGAACAAAAGTTGTCACATTGTTACTAAGTCAAGTGTAACAAATATTAACGAACTGCATATATTTGTACCGTAAATTAGAATAGCTCATTGGACAAGTAAATAATTCTCGTTTAAAGTTTGTGTAGTCAATATAGGAACTTTTTGAATGAATTTAATGCCTTTAAGTGATCGGTCTCTCAATTTCATAGCATTAGCTGCTGCTAATAAAAATAATGCAAATTCATGCGATCTCGCCATTGTGGTAGGGCATTTTGACATTGATTTGCTGACAGAATGCGTCAATAAGATCGCAAGTACACATCCAATCATGCAAAGTCGTGTGGTTAAAAAGGGGTTTAGATACTACTGGCAATTTGATAACCGACTTTACCCTGAAAAGCAGTGTTTTGACTGGAGCGAGCAATATAGTGATGTTGAACAATGGCATGCGGCCCTCCGCCAGTTTGTCATTGATAACCCCATAGACCCTTTTGAAGGCTCTCCAGTCTCGTTTGTATGCGTTAAATTTAAAACATATAGTGCGCTGATGTTTCTATCGTCACATGCAGCGTCAGATGCACGAAGTGGCTATATTTTGTTTGAACAGCTGAATGCATTGCTGGCTAAACAGCCAATTCCAAATCAGGACAATAGCTTTTGTGAAGATCATTTACTGTTCAGTAGAGTGACATACAAAGCGATGTTTAAAGCCGGCGCCCGTCTGACATGCGAGTTATTCAAGGCGAAAAAAGAAATTCCTATCAAGGCCTCAGGACAGTGGCAGATTGACTATCATGATCTTGGCATTGAAGCTACCGAGTCTGTACTGGCATGGGCAAGAAAACATCGACTATCAGCAAACGTTGTATTGAACTATGTATTCAACCGCGTATTAAACAATGGAAAAAAATACACCATGATAGAAACTATGTCGTTACGCGCATTGTCCAGTCGAAACTTGTCGTCATCATATAACAATTTAATTCTGTCATTTGGCTCGGATATAGGCGGCGATAGCAATTGGATTCAAACATATCAGTCACGCTTAGAAGCGCTGAAATCTGGTGACCATGTGGTTCATCAAGCTGAGCAGCGTTTGCAGTCTTTTTCAATAAACTTGATGCCTAGGCGAGGGCTTAAGTTACTCGTAGATAGCTATAAAAGATTATTTCTTAATGGTAATGTGATCTTGTCAAATTTAGGGAAATTAGAGTTTGATTTAACAAGTATCGGAAAATGTAAAATTATTGATATTTATAACTTTAGTGTTCCATTACCTCCAGCTGGACTGGCAATTGTTGTCAGTACATATCAAGGAAGATTACGAATTTCGTATGCTCATGAGGGTGGAGATATTACGTCTATCAAACGTGCTGTTGAGTGTGAAATCGCCTCGCTTAATGAGTAAATAGTCGTGTTGAAAGCATGCAAAATTGCGGCAAGTTTTTAGTGAATGTTGACGCCCCAATGATTAAGCAAGCATGCTTTTTGTCTTACTCATCATAACACTTTTCGTAATTGCGGTTACGGGAAATTATGTTCACAACACCACCTATTCTCGATTGAATTATTTTGTTCAACACAGAATTTGGTTATACATCAATTAAGTAATGGTTTATATATTGTATTAATTTTGTTTTCACATAATTCTTAAATGTACGTCTTTCCTCCGATATAAATTTTTTTATTGGAGAAATGATGTTACATACAGGGGAGTTAGTTGCAGCGAAACAAAGGCAACTAAAAGGACATAGTGAGTTTTGGACAATTTGGTTAGAAAACAAAGAAAAATTATTAAGTTGTTGCCATCGGTGGCTAAGAAATGATGGGGATAAGGTAGAAGATGTTTTAGCTCTGACATGTGAAAAAGCATTTAGAGCATATAGCCAGTCAAACTATAAGATTGAAAACGAATTTGCCTGGTTATGTCGTATTGCTCATAACCTATGTATGGATGAGCACAGAGCAAAAGCAAAACACCAAGATATTGTGAATCATGTATCCGAATTACCCGACCATTTTTTTTTCGCAGATAACCAATCAACATCATTAGAAAGTGACCACTGGAATACCAGTTTATATAATAAGCTAGTCAAAGAAATCTCTATACTACCCACAGATCTGCGGTTGGTCATGCAATATAAATTTTTATACGAAATGGAGTACGCTGAAATTGCAGCCAGACTTCAATTATCACTTGAAAATGTGAGGAAAAGAGTGCAACTAGCAAGGCGTCAATTGATCAGTCTAAAGGAAGAATATAGGAAGTACAGCTAAGCCGTTATAATACTTAAATTTTAGTATGAAAATAATAATATAAAAACTCTGTGCAGTCTGAGTAATTATCAATAAATTAATTCACAAATATCGATAGCTAGCGTTTATAAGTCGCTAGGTTTTTGAACATTAGCCCAACCTTTAAAGTGGTCTCTGTAAAAGAGGCCACTTTCTATTTAAACCGCAATTTACATACTTCCGTTTAGTTATCACCGAAAACTTTTCACAAAAAATATGTTGCTTCGTCAGTAGGGTATTACATTCACAATAACCAGCCTTAAGCTGTTTATTGTTAAATCAAACAATAAGGCTTTTCCAACTTGTCCCATCGTGTGGGAGATGTGGCGGAGCGTTTCTAGGATTTGAGATGACAACAATAAGAAATTGGTACGTTGTTTATACTAAGCCGAATACAGAAAAAAAATTCACGGAGCAAGTGTCGTGTATAAAAAGTGGTTGTGATGTCTTTTTACCTTTGCAAGTTGAGAAAAAGCAATGGAGTGACCGGGTAAAATCGGTAAACACTCCTTTGTTTAAATCATATGTATTTGTTTATGTAGATGACTTTGAGTATCACCATATAAAGCGACTTAATGGCTTTGTTGACTACATTAAGTTCAATGGCAAGCCCAGTATTGTAAGCCCTACAGAGGTCGCCAAAATTAAAGCAGTTATTGCATCTGGCTATCGATGTGAGCCTGTCCCAAACCAACTAACTGTTGGCTGTTTAGCTGAGATAAAAGTGGGGGCTTTAAAGGGTTATCAAGGAAAACTACTTGAATACAAGAACGATTCCGTATTTGCAATAGAGATTCAGGGCTTAGATCAAAGCCTATTGATGTCTGTGCCTCAGGATATGTTGCAGATTGTGGAGGCGTCATGAAGCAGTCTGTTTCACAAGAAGCAATAGAGTCTTTAAAAGTGCAATTGATCTGCCATGAAGGCTTGCTATGCAAGCCAACACGAAATGCGCAGGGAGAGCTGATCATAGGTGTTGGCAGAAAACTAGAACATGTAGGGGTGAGTGAACAAGAAGCAGAGCGCATGTTGGAAAACGACATCACTGGATTAATTCAAACACTGGCCCAAGAGCTACCAATTTTTAACCAGCAGAGTGAGTTGCGAAAACTCGTGCTGTTAAATATGGCATTCAGCATCGGTGTCGAGGGGGTAAAGAGGCTAAAAAAGCTATTAGCTGCGCTGTGCGTTGAAGACTATACATTAGCCGCTGATGAAATTTGGCATGGTGGATGGATCAGCGAACATAGCGATAGAGCCATGGAGCTGGCGATTATGATGAAACAGGGGTGATAGCAATGAATTCAGCTGCTGAGCAGGTCCAATCCCAGATTAAAATTGAAAAACAACTCGCACAGCAATTTTTCAAAGTAGGTGCTGCACTGGCAAACAATGATCAGGACTTGCAACAAAATTTGACTGCACTGCAAAAAGCCTTAGACAATCTTGTGCACACACCTAGGTTTGAACTTGTAACCAATGCTTTTTCACTCGACGAGTTTGAGATCAGACTGATCGCATTAATCTATATCCAAACACTTGAGCCCGACATATTAACGCCTTATCTAGGTCTAAGTTGGTATGAACAAGGGCCGCTACTGAGTTTGGACAAACTACTATTTCTTTGTCAATTCGGCGGTAAACGACATCTGATTGCGCAAGGGATCTTTTGCTGCTCTGCTTTTAAATGGGGCCTATTGCAGGCAGGCTCTGTGCCTAAGCTGCACGAAGGTGTTGGCTTGCACTCATGTCTTTTGCAATTTTTGCAAACTGGAAAAGTTGTTTTGACCGCAGAGCATCCGATTAAGATGTATGAGGGGATAGAAACTGATCCGGTGTTTCTCGCTTGCTGCGAGAAATCATGGAATACCGAACAGGCCAATTGCTTTTATATTGATACAAAAGAGTCAGAAACCGCTAGTTGGTATGCCCAGCAGCTTGCTGTTAAATCAGATGCTTTATTTGGTGTATTAAATAACGAGCAGTTCAGTCAGCTTGAGAGCACTGATATGCTACAAATGCTTGCGGGAGTCATACTGGCGGCAAATGGTCAACGCATATTTCTCTACTTATCTGACTTTGAAAGCCTTTTACCAATTGAAAGTAAGCTACTATCAAACGAGTGCCTAGCTGCGGCTAAACTCCATTTATTTTCATTAAATGTAGGCTTTGTTGATAAAACAGCGTTTAAACCACACATGGTTGAGTATAACGCTCCGAGTATTGGCTCCTTAGCAAGAGTTTGGAATACGCTATCACCAATTCATGATGATAAGCAGGCACAGTCAATTGCTGCTCGATACCCAGTGCCCCTCAATAGAATGAACGAATTGGCCCAACAAGCGAAAGCCCAGTCTAATTCACAGTTTTGGTCTGTTTTGCAGGGGCTATGTTTACGGGAACTAAATCAAGGACCTGAGGAGTTGGCGAAGTTATCTGAGCCACGTTTTATGCTATCAGATATGGTTTTGTCGTCGACTGTTGCCGATCAGCTGACAGAATTAGTTGGGCGAATTGAAATGCAGTCCCACCTCCAATCGAAGTTATCGAGGTTCACGCCGGGGTGCAAAGCACTTTTTTGGGGAAAACCAGGTACGGGTAAATCTATGGCAGCTGAAGCCATTGCTGGAGAATTGCGATTGCCACTATACATCGTGAATTTGGCAAATATCGCCAGTAAATGGATTGGTGAAACAGAAAAACACCTTGCAAAGTTGTTTGACGAAGCTCAAAAGCACAATGCGGTATTGATGTTTGATGAAGCTGATGCGGTTTTTGCAAAACGCAGTGTGGTTGAGTCTAGCCAGGATAAAAATGCCAATATGGGGGTGAGCTACTTACTTCAACGCATGGAGCACTACAGCGGCCTGCTGTTACTAAGCACCAATTTAAAATCGAACCTAGACGATGCATTTCTTCGTCGATTCCATAACGTTATTGAATTTACACTGCCAGCAGCATCACAAAGGCTTCAAATATGGCGCCAAGTACTTGCAAATAATGCAAACGAAGCACTGACGCAATCCATCGATGGCTTGGCGCAGCGATTTGAACTTAGCGCCGCGCAAATTATTAATATAACTGAATCTGCATTATTACAACGTTTGATGGTGCAGGAAACGCACATTGATCCGAGCTCATTGGCTAATGCACTTAAAAGAGAGCTTGCTAAACAGCATGAAGGGTTTATGGCGCAGCATGAAATTAAAGCTTGGTTGCAAGGAAACTAATATGGACCCAAAGATTGTTTATAACACACAGCAGGCACTGGAAACCTTTTTAACAGAGCGCATCTTATCAATGAGCAAAGGTGTAGATACGGAGTTAGAAGGTGATATCGCGCTGAGCTTTGTCGCACCAGACAAGGCGTTTTACGACAATAAAGTGAGTGACGAACCAACAGTAAACTGTTATTTGATAGGCGTTGCAGAAGATGTAACTCGTCGACAAAGCGAACCCCCTAGGAGCTATTTGAATACGGCGCAGACCCACCGTGTATATCATAAAGAGCCTAGGTTTGTGTCCCTCACCTATATGTTAACAGTGTGGAGTAAAGCGGATGCTGGAAGTGCAGAGTTGGAGCATATGGTACTCAGTTATTTACTGTGTGGGTTAGGCGCTTATGACTTCTTGCCAGAGGATATTCTGGAAAAGCATGGGGTAGACGACAAACCCTATGGCGTTCGCACTCAGTTATTTGGCAATGAACACAGTGAAAAGGTCAGTGGACAGGTTTGGCAGGCTTTAGGGTCAACGCCTAAACCAACGTTGTTGCTGTCGTTATCATTGCCTGTGCCGGTATTTACTCCGGATATCTTACCCATTGTCCAAGATATTGAAACGCAAATGGATAACAAATCAACTTAATACCTTCATCAATATTCTTGCTCTATTTTACTTGCTACTCCCACTTCCGCTGAGTAGCAATGCTTCTTAATTTACGACTAATCACCAAAGGTTAACTATGAAACATTCAGAACTAAATACTGAACTCCGTGGCTATTTTGAAAATGGAGACATCCCAACCGAACAGGAATTTGAAAAACTGATCGATGCTGCGACAGACAACACAACGACGTTTAGCTTACTGGCACACTTATTTGGCACAACAGTCGATTGCGCAATTAGTGAAGTCATTGCCGACTTAAATGATGCAGAATCTTTGGCAACCGAACTAACACCTTACGCGTTGGTCCCCGGAGAGCATGTCATTTTATACCTTCAAGAGAATATTTCAGAGAATGGGGTATATATCTATAATTTGGTTGAAGCCGAACAGAGTGCTACGCCAACCCTGACAAAACAGTCTATCAATGAATTTGAAGGAATGTTGATAAAGGCCAACCGATCTTTGGACGATAGAGCGAGCTACTATCACTACGTAATGCAAAACGACTCCCAAAATTTAGATTGGTCCAAAATTGAGAATTTTGATGTACCAGAATACTACTCTGAACACCTTCAAAATGCTCGTTTCCCAGCAGCTGTAGACTTGACTCAAAAAGGTGATATCACAAATAGCCGACTCACGGCGAATTACTTAGTTGGTAATGGTGAAGCGATTACAGATCTGAATAACACTAGCTTACCTGCGCAAATTGATTTGACTCAAGTTGCAAATGATTCGAGCATCACAGCTAAGCACATTGTGGGTGACGGTCAATATTTGACTAACTTAGACGCAAGAGAACTAAAGAATGGTCAGGTTTCGCCAGATAGACTGGACTTTGCGCATATAGACGACTTGAAAGTAGGCAGTGACGAAAAGATACTGAATGCAACTCAGGGCCATTGGTTGAATCAAAAAATCCAATCTCTCGGTGCTTACTCATTCAATGAAACCGTTGTCACTTGTGTAGAGACCCAAGTAAGTATTGATCCGGCTTTGCCTCTAAACACACTGGATGGTGTTGGACTTCAATATGGTGACCTCGTGTTGTTAAATGCGCAACATGACCCCCGGGAAAATCGAATATGGCAAGTTCAAATAGATAAAACGTTGGCAATCCCGACGTCTGATATCTCATTGTACCCGGGGGTTGCTGTGGCAATTGCGGCAGGCACTCAACATCAACACAAGGTGTTTGTATTAACCTCTCAATTTACAGATGCGCAAGGCAGCAATGAAAATCATTGGCAAGCGACTGCTCAAGTAACGCTTGCAGGGGCTGGGATCAAGGCCATCAATAACCAGCTTGGAGTTGATATCGCTACACCAGCAGACATAGAGGCAGGCGTATCGGATAAGCTACTTGATGCAGCGCAGTTTAAAGCGCAGCAGTCGTCGGGTTCTGACGCGTTAAAAGCAGATTACAACGCCAAAATCACGGTTCAAAAAGAGCGCATTGATAGTATCTTAGAGGCCAGTGACGCGGATGCTGATTCATTCAAAGAAATAGTTGATCTAATCAATTCTGTTGATACCGAGTCAGACGAAGCATTTGCCAACTATGTATTGACTAACGATGCTCGCAGTTCGCAACTAGAAAGTGACTTAACGAATGAAACAAATACTCGCTCCCAGCAGGTCTCTTCATTGCAAACGAGTTTACAGCAAGAAATTAATAATAGGGTAGCTGATTCGGCAAATCGCTATACCAAATCAGAATCTGATCAACGCTTCCTAAAAGCTGTTAATACCAAGTTAGTAGGCCAAGTGGATATATCGCAGGCGACGTTTGCGGGCGATATGTCTGTCACTGGTGCAATTACTGCGACTGGCGATGTAACAGCATTTTCAGATGCTCGGTTAAAATCAAATATCAAAACAATTGAAAATGCACTAGATGTTGTCAATCAATTAGAAGGGGTGACGTTTGAGCGTGTTGATACACATTCTGATAGACGCTACACAGGTCTGATAGCTCAAAACGTAGACAAAGTTTTTCCAGAGGCCGTTTATAAACAAGATGAACACTTGTCGGTGGCGTATGGCAACCTCGTTGGTTTATTGGTTGAAAGCATTAAGGAGCTCAACAATAAAGTTACTAGTCTGCAGAGCCAGTTAGTGGAACATGAGTCCAAATAACGGGGATAAAGCAAGATGACGTTACAAACAAGTGGTCCAATTTCACTCAAAGATATTGGTGATGAATACCGAGATGAGCAGCCTCATGAACTAGGTTTTTTTAGTGAGCATGTTAGTAAGCTACCTGGCGATACCATAGCTATTAGCGAGTTTTACGGAAAGTCGGCAAAGACGATTCGATTGCAAGACAAGACATTTGAAGTTTATACACAGCGTTCTGCAATTATTCCCATTGCTAATGTGCTAGAAGGCAGTTTTGATGAATACAGTGATGGGCAAGATCCCGTTAGTTTAATCACAGTACTAAACCCACAATTTGGCACCGTACGGATAGATGGTGCAAATATTGAATTTACATCGACAAGTAGTGTGGGGAGCGCAGCACGCTTTGATTATGTTGTTGAAAACAGTATTGGGATCAGAAAAACCCATTTTGTAACCATGTCAGTAGTGGCTGTTCCGCCGATCGTCTGCAACCCTGATACATTCTCTTTGCAACAAGGCGAATCAATTTATATTAGCAAGCAGCAATTAATTGCAAACGATGAAGACGGCTCAGGTACCGGCTTGTCTTTGATCGGGGTGACGAATGCGCAAGGAGGCACAGTATCACAAAGTGGGGACACCATTACTTTTGTCTCAACAGGCCTAGCAGAGCAGCCTGCACAGTTTAACTATCGGGTAAGAAACGGTCATGGTGTAGAACAAACGGGTACTGTGTATATCAATATTACACCATTGCCAGAAATCGAGTCATTTATCTATCGCACAGAGGAACAGTCCGACCAAGCAAGGCACAGCTATAGCCCTCCAACGATGCAAGATATCTTCAATAATTGGGCGAGATTCAACGGTAATGAGTATTTTTTAAATAAGCAAGATGCAGAGGCACGTAACAGTACCAACGCCAAAGCTTGGTATTACAATGCGCCGACAGACAGCGTCGTGATGCCTCTGAATGTCTCTCCACCTAACGGATTTGTGTCAGCCGAAAAAGTAGATAATTATACGTTAGAAGCAACATTGAGCTCGGATAACACTGACAACGATACCATTGGCGTAGTTGCAGCATTTGTCAGAGAAGGCAGTATAAACTATGTACTGACGATTGTGCTCAATACCGGCGGAACGCAGCCTAGTGCTACCGGCTGTGGGGTGTATTTTGGCTACGCGGGAGTTGGAGCAGGGGAGAAATTACTCGGGGAATACAACATTGGTACTGGTGGTGGTTGGAGTAATAAACGGGTAAGGGTAAAAGTTCAGCGTCAGGGAGACATATTTAAGTTTTATGTCACGCCTTGGAATCAAACAGACAACTTCCAATCGGCCAGTGAAATAGTTGTGGACTTGAACAGTGATACAGATCTACATCGCTTTAAAGGCAAACAATCTTACGGCTACATTACATATTCGCAACCGAATTCGACTTATTTAGACACCGATTTACGAGGCGGTTTAGATGTATCAAAAATCTACGATGCGCAAAACAACTACGTCTGGGAGTATATCAACGGCAGTTGGCAGAGGATTTCTGGAAGCATTCAAAGCCACTTAGGCTACATTCGAAAAGTGTTTAATCCACAAAGTAAAGAGCGCTTTTTAATCTCCCAAAATGCGGTTTCCTACATCGGTAATTTGGTTGATAAGAGTCAGTGGAATGATACCTACTTATTGAATGAGACACAGAATGTCTTGGCCGAACAGGCGCTATCGCAACATGGCGCGCCTGCTGGCAGACGCATTTTGGCACTCTACACAGCAGGAAAAGAAGAGAAAAACTACCTTAAAGATAAACCCAGTGTCTCGACAACATCTGCACACACTCACCATAGCAGCAACCCAGGTTTTAATAACTTAGGTACAAAGAATTGGTTTGCGGACAACCTGATAGATTTGACCACGACTGACTTTATAGGCGGCACGGTTGTCATTGAGGGCGGCATAGTCGGACATATCACGCGTATTGGCAATGACAACGGCACTAGCGCGTTTGTGCACTATCAAGTTATGGATTATCGCTTATTTGAGCATATCCCTGATGTCTCTTCCCAGTCTCTCTAATTTATTCGCCGCAAAATAGAACAGTTACGGCGCAGTTACTCAATTCGATTCATTTTCTAACCTGTAGCGCACCAATTCAGGTGCACTACACCTATTCAAGGAGGCCACAATGGCTCAAAAAACTCTCTCTGGTATTCTCGCTGCTATCGACGCAGAGCAAATCGCGGTAAATATGACAGCAACTAAATCCCTATATCGCTATACAGGTATTATAGACCGCGTAAATGCTGTCAAAAAAGATACCAATGTTGATTTATCAACAGCAAACAATGATAACTTTTTAACCAATACATTGAACCTAGCGGATGGAGATAAAATTTTGCTTACCAAGCAATCTACGCCAGCTCAAAATGGGGTTTACCAAAGAATTGCTGACACTCTGAATAAAATTACTTATCCAAACGTTGAACTTGGCAACTTAGTGGAGTTGCTTGGTACTCCGCCTACGTCTTCTACCGTGTTTTATAAACTGATGGAGGGCGATCAATGGAGTGAAGTTTCACTCAGTGATGGTACCGTTGCAGCGGCCGTATAACTTGGTGGCCAAGTGAATTCACTTGGTCCTTTTACATTGAGGTGAGTACCATCAATGACTAATAAATATATAAATATTAATGCATTACTCAATCGCATAATCGGCCATCAACAACATGTAGAGCGCTTTGTGGGTTTTATCGGCGTTGTTGACCGAGCAATTCAGGTGCCTATGAACATCGCGCAGCCGCTGCCGCCAAGTGATTGGCAGTCCACAGTGTTGTTAACTGCACAGCAAAACCCGAGTGAAAATGGGATGTATCAAATTGACGAACGCGGGCTCTGGCAACCGCTCTTTGCAGAGTTAGAGTCTGGCAATATCGTGGCACTTGGTAGTCAAAATGGAGAGTCGAATCAATATTTTAAATTGATTGAAATTAGTTTGCAGAAACAGATTTGGCAGCCTTTTGAGTTGAATGGACTAGACCCGTTACAGACTCAATAGGTGTAAATTGGGTGGGTACAATTGAGCGGGAAACAGTATGGCTAATCTGTTGAGGAAAACCCTAAAATCATTTTTCAAACGTGGAAAAAAACCAACGGAATCACAATTTGCACAGTGGTTAGATGCATGCTTACTGCAAGGCGAAGATGGTATAGAAAAGAGCGAAAGGGGTCTTGAAGTTACGCAAAATTTGAGAATCAAAGGAGATCTTACTGTCGAGGGAACATTTTGGCTCGCTAAGCACTGGCAATCATCGCCGTCTGATGTCGCAACTAAATCGCCAGACTCGCCCCCAGAGGGCGCAATATTCTTATGGTATGGCTCCACACTACCTGCGGGTTATGGTCTTTGTAATGGCAAAGAAGGAAAACCATTATTGCATGCACCGCTCAATAACCCCCATCAACTTCAGTACATTATTAAGTTGCCATAACCCTTACACAATAAAAAAAGGCATTACCATGACAGATGAGAGACTCTCAAAAAAGCCGGAGGAGGTGTTTAATGGCGTCGAGTATGCGACCTTAACACCTGCTCCTATGTCGACCCTATTAAGCGACAAACAAAAACAACAATGCACTTTTCAGAAAACCCTAAATGCTGATATTTGGCCTACAAAACAAGTACCATCAATTTCGGAAAGCTGGCACAGCCAAGCTTGGGTTGAGGTATATTTGGACTCATTGCTCGCGTGGTTACACGATTTAAAAGACAGTAAGGTGCTGAACAAATCTGAACCTGTGTATTTATTGTTACTTGGGTGTGAACGCTACGCATTTGGCTTGGCGTTATTGCAAAAACTATGGCAGGGGTGCCAACAGCAAGGGCTTGGCGATATAAACATCTGTTTGCTGTTGTGCATTGATGATCAAGCTATGCAGACACAGCTAGTTCGTCATCCAGACTTTAATGAGTATTATCAAAACGGGCAGGCCCGCATAGTAAATTGGGATATGACTTCATGCCAGCCAATACCAAGTCATGATATTGACGGTGAAACCCTTGCGATAGCAGCAAATCCCGCTGCGTGTTTAGCTCATGGGGTATTTTCTCAGTTGCCACAAGCAGTTTATTACATGCACTATCAAGATATTTATTGTGCCGAAATTGCCTGTCTCCAAATCCCGGGAGAGCTAGAACAAACACATAGCGACAAACACCATCAAGAGCTGCCACTCTTGTGGGATTTGAAGACAGCTCAAAGCGTGGCAAAGAAAGACGATAAGCAGCGTACAGTCTATCAGTGGAGCAAGACTAATGTAGATAGAGAAGTCGAGCAGGTTGAAAGAGAATTAGCGCCACAATTGGGTACGGTGTTTAGAAAACTTATCGGCAGAGGAGTAAGCCAAGCCGTTGCTATCCCACTCACAGCGACCCAGCTTTTATTTCAGCTCGAGCAGAATTTTTCAAAAGGTTTGTATCAATTAATTAGCGATAACATGGTCGCAGACAGTGGTATTAATCTGCCAAAAGTTTTACCGAATACAGGGCTAGATTTACCAGTAGACATGAATATGCTGAGTTTGATGAACCCTTGCTCTTATAGCTCTGAATTTGAAAAGTTACATGGCAGTGATGTGGCTATCTATATGAGCATGAGCCATGAAAAATCAGATGAATTTAACTACACACGGCATGTTTTCGAGAAGGCTTGCACTTATCGCTCACCAATCTGCCAAGCTGAAATTAGTCAAAGTATTAAAAGCAGAGCGAGGGAGCTAACTGAAACGCAAATCTTAGCTTATATCAGACAAAGCAAGTTCGACCCAAAAGTGTTGGCATTTTTTATACCCAGATTGCTTAAAGAAGGCGTATTGGTCGAAAACCGTATGCAGTGGTGCCATGTTCTGTCGCAAGTATGGCAAAACCATATTATTGACTGCGCACATGAATCCTTTGCCTTTGAGCTCGGTTTACTGGCCATTGATTTTAGTCATTGGGTTTTAGCAAAAAACTGTATGTTGGCCTGTATGGAGATCAATGGTCCAAACACTGCGTATTTACATAATTTAGCGCTGGTGGCATGGGCTACAGGCGAGCTTGAAATTGCAGCTCAAAGCGCGGAGTTGGCGCTCGATTTTAGCCCTCAAGATGTGCAAGTTAAAAAGCTTAATAGGGACATTGCAAATTATCTAGATTACTGTCAACACATAGCTTGGTTCGACATGAAGCAAGAGAGTACTCAGTGTGAGGCATCCGGGTTGAGACTTTTACCCCTTGGAGAGCACCAGCTAGGGGAGTTTTATAGTCAATACCGACGAGGTGAAATTGCTGAGCGTTTGCGTGGTGTAAAGCTCAATCAATTCAGTCAGCTAACAGGGATATGGCCAACTTGGCTTGAAGAGGGTTGCAGCGGCAAGAAGGCCCACTATGCACTTGTTCATGATTCGTTTGGCTTTGTGGGCGCAATCATCGTAGACTTTTATCCGACACCAGATGTCAGCGATAAGCAAAGTTCGCAATGCAATGCGCATCTATCTTTCTGGGTTGGATGTGACTACCAAAATCGCGGCTTTGGAAAAATAGGCGTTAATTTAGCTGTTTTAGCGATTCAGAGCCTCGCAAAAAGCCTGAATATATCTCATATTAAGACCTCTGCGTGGGCACACAATACTGCTTCTCGGCGTATTTTAAAGCGCGTTGGATTTACAGCGTTAAAGGAGACACAAGGCACTGGGGTTGAGCAGGAAGTGTTTTATCAATTGGCTTTGGCTAAGTAGAAATCCAAGCGAACACTAAATATCAACAGTTCCGAGTTAACTTAAAATCGGGTCTGCCTAAAATCACGCATTGATACAGCGTGGCTGTATTACAATTTGGTTCAAACGACACAAAATCTTGCTTTAAGGGTGAACAGTTTAACAACACAAACTCAACTAAAACTGCATGCTTACTGTCACCATAAAGCTGCGTTTGGGCTGTGGGATCAGAGAGTTTGCCCAGCCTTGAGAACGCTGCTCAAAGTCGTCGCCACTGGCTGCGGCTTCTGCGCCGGAATGGTAGTAGATTTCATCAAAGAGGTTCTTCACCTTAAATGCTACTTTGAACGATTCGAATTGATAAGAGATATTCGCATCAACGGTTAAGTAAGCGTCATTTTCTCTGTGTTTTGCGCGCAGCGCGTTTCTTAAATACAGAGGCTTACTGGCTATCCAGTTGGCTCTTAAATTTACATTGAATTGGTCACTGACAGGCACATTAATACCCACATTAATTTTATGCGGAGAAATATCGCCAAGCTCTGTATCGAGGTTACTACATGGATCATATGACAAAGTATGTTCCTGAGCTATTTCATGGCAGTTTTCGATCCCGTCACCAACCCATGTTCCGAGCTCATGGTCGTAGCTGACACTGCTTTTTGACTTCGTGTAGGTGTAGTACAGATAACCGGTGATATTGGCAGCGTCTGTCATGAAGTTACTGAACTCAAACTTGCCGCGATACTCTAGTCCATAAGTGCTGCGTTTTCCTGCGTTTTCAGCCTCTTCTTTAATGACATCGTCGTATCTGGCAGTAAACAGTGACAGGTCGTGCAGCCAGTTATCTTGTTGGTACATGTAGATGACTTCAAAGTTCTCCGCTTTTTCGGGCTTCAAGTTAGGGTTTGCGGCTCGGCCGCTCCAGCCTCCCCACAATTGTATTGGAGCGGGTTCCTGAAAAGCCGTACCGTAAAGTAACTTGACAGTTGATTGATTAGAGAGAAAATAAATAGCTGACGCTCTGGGGTTGGTGGTGCTGCCGTACAGACTGTTTTTGTCATGTCTTAGCCCTGCATTAATGCGCCAGTTATTGATGTTCCAGATGGCCTGAATGTAGGCCCCTCTGTCAGTTAAACTGGCTAAGTTTTCGTCGGGCATCTGGCTTAATGTATCAGGTTGGATATTAATAGTACTGTCTGTGTTGAGTGCAACTCCATCACCCGCGGTTTCGGGCGTATCTGATGAGCAGAATGTCTCTGCAAAATAACCACAGGCATCATATGCTTTAGTCAGTTCCTTATCCTCAAACTTAATACCGCCACTTATTTTTAATTGTTCGCTGTAATCGAACTCGTAATCTTGTTTGAAAAGCCAGCTTTTATTAGAGGTTCGCCAGTGCGAAATAGTCAGTGTTGAGACAACCTCTGGACCAGTCAGTGCAGTTGACCCTGGAAAGGCCTCAACCCAGTAGCCACCATTATTACTTTTTCTGCTGAGCAGCATAGTGTCTACCTGCACTTTGTCTTGTAACGAACCGGCATGGCGCAGGTAAAACTGTTCAGAAGTGCGATACCACTGGGCCGCTGGCTGGGCTCTGTCATGAGGGTATTGTGGGCCCCAGCCATGACGCATGTCCCATTCAATAATTCCCAAAGTCAGGTTTTTAAATGTCACATCGGCCAGAACTCCCCATTCCCTTTGTGGGTCGTGGTAGCTGCCAAAGTCGTTGTATTTAGAGCTGTGAGGACAGCCATCTGCATCGCAATTAGCTGACAGAGCAGTGTCGTAAATCACAGGTCCCCAGATATCTCGGTTACTCAATAGTTCGTTACTTACAAACCCCCAGGGAGCTAGATCATCAATATCTGCTTCATCACTGGAGTAGTATTTTGCAGACAGGTTATAGGTCAGTTTTTTGTGGTTGCCACCTGCGGTTAGGTCAACGCTCTGGGTATCATAGCTACCTGACTGAACGTTCACTGTAAAAAAGTCATCATTCTTATACCTATCTTTAGCATTTGAGGTAACCAAGTTTATGATCCCTAAAAATGCATTGGGTCCGTAAACTGCACCAACCGGGCCATAGAGTACTTCTATACGCTCGATGTTGGATAGTGGATAGTTTTTTGACAGGGTAGCTTCGTGATACCACAAATGGTTATCTACTATACCATTGACTAGCATCAGGGTGCGCTGGGTGAGTGGTGTTCGATAACCGCGCTGATAGGTGATCACGCCGCCATTACCATTGGTTACTGTGCTGTCAAATCCAGGTAAATCTAGAATGACCTCATCAATACTGGTGTAACCACGCTGTTTAATATCTTTAGCAGTGATGATTACCATAGCGGCTGGGGCATCGCGCAGTGTTTCTTCAATACCGGAAGCAGATGACACGGTTAGGTCGAGCAAGTCTTCAAGACTGAGCTCCATTAATGTGCCGGACTGCTCATTATGTGCATACGTTATTGAACTGGTGAGCAGGGCGGCGGAGCATATTAGGGCTACTAGGTTTTTGTTGTGATGTATTTGAGTCATGCTTTCGCCTTAACCCTACGAACTGCAGCGGATCAATGACTGTGTCGCACAATCAAAACGGTGATCTTTTTTCGTCAGCGAGGGTCTTACCTATATCTTTGGAGGGTAGGCTATACCGCTTGTTTGTCAAGATTTGATGGTAAGAGGACTGTGGATAGGGCTGGCGGACGGGATCGCAGTTTAAGGGGAAGTTTTTTCCAACTGCTCAAAGGCTAGTTTAAGCGCCTCAATAAATTGCACGTCAGTAGATAAACTCGCCACGACATAGAGCTCTTGGCTGTCATCTATGGCCTGATGACGTATGTATTGAGGAGCATGCTTGGTCGCAATTTGGGCAGGAATATGAGAGGCAAACATAGTGTGCACCCTGCCTTTACTAAGCATTTGCCATGCTTGCTCCATATTGGCAACGACAACAAGGTTGTCGGCTTCTGTAAAACCTAAACTCAGAAGCTTACTTTCTTCATAACTGCCCCGGATTGCGACTGTTGTATAAGTAAGGGCATCCTCGATACTGGTTACACTGATTTTTCCACTACGCAGAGAATAAAAATCATACTTTAAGGTGGTGATTTTATAGAGCCAGTGAAACAGGGGAGTACGTTGGTGCGTTTTTGCCATGGAAAAGAGCAACACATTGGGTTGGTTCAAAGCCATATTATAAGCGCGTGCCCAAGGAGCAACCTCGATATTGGTTTCAATACCTGCCAGGGTAAGTGCTTGATTGACCTTAGACACGGCACTACCAGAAAGCCTGTTACCCTCACCTACTATGGTATAGGGGGCAAAGTGTTCGGTATATACAGAAAGTGCATTATCCTGAGCGTTTATTACGGTGCAAAAAAACAGAACGCCAGAGATAAAGGAGCAACCAAAGATTCGTGACATACATGCTCAGACAAGCCAAATTCATCATAAGTTTAGTTACGACCAACCTATTTTGCACAGTCTGAATTGATGTGTTAATTACCAATGGCCCCCACACCTTATAAAAATGAAGTGACACCCAAAGCAATCTTTGCTTGTGCTGTAAAGGTTCTGAGTACTCCTGTACAGATGTGACCAGTATTAATCACCCGAAGGCTAGCCCTGAGTACCACAATATCAGTCCCCAAGAAAAAACATGCCTCTACGGTAGGCATTGGGACTACGTCGGCATTTGCAAATAAGGCGGTCAATAGTAAGACAACAAGGCTATATATGCGGCGCTGACCAACTAAAAAAGGATTGACTAAGCCGCTTGATTTGTCGCATAGCGACGGCAAACGCACTCGTGATAAAGACTACAAGGATTGAATCGGCAAGCAAAAAAACAGCTAGCTTTGGACATCGGAGCAAACTCGTATCGATGCTTTGAAAGTGGCGTTAAAAGATTAGCTGCTTATTTCACCTCGCCAAGGCATACACTTTTTATTGCCTCACCATGAAAGGTTTACGGCTTGTGAGTTCCCAACAATCCTACCACGACTCATTTCGATACAAGCAACAAAAGGAAATCATCTACATGCATCAACAAGAAGAGTTAGCTACTTACCCAACGCGCACCGCGTCTTCGGTAAGCAATGCACTCAATTCAGACTCAGTGAACGTCGATTTGCTGTCATCAGGTGTCGATGTCGCCAAGCGTTACGCTTCCCAAGTAGTTTGGGACCATTTCAAAGGAGATGCCACAGCTAAACTGATCATCTCAAGTGTATTTAATTATGCGGTTACGTCTTTAAAATCCTTAAACCCTTGGGTAACTGCTATTTCACAAGCCTTGCTAATGCTAGCCAAAGTGCCCCCAGGTGTTGTGTCTGCAGTACTGTGGGCTGTGGGAAAAATTTGGCTGTGGGCGGCCAATAAGTTTTACAACGGTGGCTGGATCGCTACAGCATGGGGTGATATAGATGAGCCCTATATTTATCAATGGCTTAAAAAAGGAAGTGATGCTCATGGAGCATTGCGTGCATTAGTTGCAGACTTGCAAGCTTGGGTGCAGTACATCCAAGATAAACTTGCTAGCCGCGTAGCCCGTTTAATCGGAGTATCTGAAGCTGATGAAGCAGATGACTCAGGACAGCCCGCAGATGAAGAAGAGCAGTCATCTCCCAATATTGTCGATAATAAATTCGTTTCATTGGGTATTAATCAACCGGAGCTGATGGATTGGGAAGATGGAGTCAGTAAGCCAAAGAGAGCGGGGCTTCATGGTACTGGTGTGGCAAAAGTAAACTTGCTCGGCCAGCAATTTGGTGGGGACGTAGATATCAAATTACCCTTTGGTAGTGGTTGGGAAGTGTCTGTTAAGCCCGTATTTGCCAGTCAGCAGGGGGTCGGGTTTAGTGGTTTTATCGCAGCGCATCAGGTTTTAGGTGATGAGTTAGTGATAAATGAAGAAGGCCTATCTCGTTTTAAAGCCAGTATTGTAGGGCTTGATATTGCGAATAAGCGTGTGTATTCAGACTTAATGTCACTGGATTACAACAAGCAGCAAAAAGAAGTGCATTTTGCAGGTGACGCACATGTTCCTTTGTGGGACAAAAAAAAGCTGGATGGGGAATTTGACCTAAAACTTGATACCGCAGGTCGATTCAAATCTGGTAGAACAAAAATTTCTTCGTCAGATACGTTTGAAGTGATCCCTAACTTCTTATCGATTAGCAACCCAAGTGGTGAAGTTGACATTGCAAAAGACACCGCGCCAGAGTTTGAAGTCAGTACAGATGCTTCTTTACATGGTTTACCAGGAGGCGTTAAGGCATCTATAAGCCAAGCTAAGGTGATGTATCACGACGAGCAACTAGGCGGTGAAATTGAGCAAGCAGATGTTGAGATCCCGGTCAGTAAACATACGACCATGACGCTGGCAATGACAAAGGCAAAGTTTACTAAAGACGCCATTGAAGCTGAAAACGCTTATATGGATCTGGAGCACGACAACTCCAAGGTTTTAAACAAAAAGGCCATTGTTGAATCAGACTTTTTCTCCGGTAATTTTGACTTTGGGAAAGTGTTTGAACTCAAACAGTTAAAAGTGCATCAAGGGCTGAATTCACTCAAATTTGAAGGTGGAAAGTTCACTTATGAAAAAGATGAAAATAATGGATTGCAGTTACTTAGAGCACGCATATTAGGGCTGGAAGCATACTACGATAACGAAAAACGCGAAGGTGGAATATCGGGAGAGTGGAAGAAGGGCATTAGTTTTCCTGCATTTTCCTTAGATTTTCCAGTCGGCGCTGGCGTTGCTGGAGTGGGTGTAGATATCACTGGAGGTTTTGATTTCGCAGCCGGAATTGGTGCTCGGATTCAAAACAAGGAAGAAGATAACACAGAAACGCAAATGCTCTTCAATGTATTTGGTGAAGCCTCTGCCAGTGCAAAAGCTAAGGCCAGAATTGAAGCCGGGGCGTTTGTTGGCGTCCCATACTTGGCCAAGGTTCAAGGTGGGTTATTTGGTGAGATACGTGGCGGTATTGAGGGCAAAATCTTGACGTCGGGTCGTTTAAAATACACCCGTGGGCAAGGTGGAGATAGCTTTGGGCAGTTTGGTATCGATAAAGATTGGCCAATGCAAGGTGACTTCAGCTTAACTGGATCGTTAGAAGCTGAAGTTGGGGCATCCATCAAAGCTAAAGTACTGACATTTGAAAAAGAGATTGCATCTGTTTCCATAGGAGATTGGACCCTAGGTGAATATACGCTAGATGGCACAATTAAAAGGAGCCCGAATGGCAAAGGTTACATCGTTGAACGTTCACAAGGTAAGTTTGTCAAAGACAAGCCTGAACCCGTAAAAGTAACTAAAGAAACACTCTCTGTTGACAAATGGGTCAATCAGCTAGAGAAAGACCACAGTCACATTGAGTACACAGAAGATGAAGCGAAGAGAAAGCTGCCAGAAGTTGCGAGGAAAACGGTTTATAGCCATTTGAGCCCACTGCAAAAAGAGGATGTGAGTGAAAGGTATACTAACTTGCTCAAGTTGATGCCACAGCGTCTTAAGTTTGTAAAAACCTATCAAAAAATCAAAGCGGAGAGAGATAAATTACCTACCAGTGGCACTTATATATGGACACCCAAAGTTTGGAATGAAGCGGTTCAGCGCAAAAGTATTTGGATTTTTGAGTTTAGTACTAGCAAGGCACAAGTCGCAGAGCAGTTGGAGAAATACCACAAGACTCACTCAATATTAGAACGCAGAGTGATCCTCGCAAAACTCGAAGAGATTGCAACAGACTATCGTCAGAACAAGTCTAAAAATGAGGACAATAAAGAAGCTGCGAAAGACTTTTTAGAAAGTATAGAAAAAGAGCGACTCATTTTGATGTAGCTTTGCCGCTATCGTTGTTGATTATTCAATGCGTGTAATACCTTGTAATAGCCATTCATTTGTTTGTTTACTATGTTGCTCTCTAGATTTGAGCGGGTGCCATTGCGCAGCGGCTTATATCGATACAACATGCTAAAGGAACAAATAACCATGCCAAAACTTAATTGGCAACACACAACAATGGCCAGATATGGTCCTAAATTGGTCGCATGAAAATATTCATTTCCTCATGGGAGATTCGAAATTTTTATTACCAAAAAACCTAAAAAAGCAGCCTTATGGCTGCTTTTTTACTTATATATCAGATATATCCTTGTATTTTAGCTAAGTTAACTTTAGGTACATAAAAGTTGATGTTGTTTCTAATATGTATACAATGGTTTTTTTTGTGAAATTAAGGATAGATATGGAAACAAAATGTTCTCAGCCTTTTCGGGTTGTGCTCTTATGTATGTTTTTCTCTGCATTAAGTACGGTAGTAAATGCTACTGAGCGTGTATCGGGATATATATATAATCAATCTTCTACTTTTTCGGTACATCATGAACCTAGTGCCTCCACAGACTTTTTGGTTGTAGAAAGTTCAGCAGCAGTGACGACGCTTAACTTTAATAAGTTTGCAACAATTGGTAAGCCTGTACTTATCAAGATCCCCAGTGACAGTAATATTGAAACCTTAGTGGTTAATGCGTCATCAATTGATATTCAAAATTTGGTTTCGGTGATGGGTAAGCCCGTGGATTTAGTGTTTATATCAAATGGAGGCTCTGTAAGTTGTAATAACTGTTCTTTTGATAATGCGGGGAGAGTATCTTTTGTAAATGGCACATTTTCTGGTGGCATTGTCAGAACGCGAGTCGGTGGTAAAGTGACTATCTCAAACCTAAGTGCGCCAGGTTTGCAATCTCTTGAAGTGATGTCCGATAGCATTGTTACATCAGGTGTTATTGACTTGAATTTACGCGCTGAGCGTCATCCTAATAGTGGATTCATTCAATCAAGTAGGGGCACGTATGTGCTGGGATCTGGGGGGGTTAACCTGTATCCCGGTCGCTTTTCTATTCGTTATAGCAATCTCGATATGATCTCTTCGACGACCCTTTCGAGTACTTACCAACCGGTTGGTACTTTTAAAGCAGCAAGTATTGGTATTGTTGCGTCGCAGCCAGTGACTATTCCTACTAGCACTGTACTCAATACCATGTCGGATGCTTTGGCGACTAGCACGCGACAGGGACAGTTTTACGCGCCAGCAGAAGGTGTGTTTATTCAAATAGCTGAACATGAAAGTGCGGCGTTGAATGTCTACGGTAAGATCTATAGCGACCGTATCATCACAACAAAAACCATCGGTGCGACGACTTATCGATCTGGGTCTAGGCTGATTGGCCAAACCGTCAAGAGTTTTTCAGACCGCGGGATGTTAAATCAGGGCTATATTGATGCAGGGAGTATAGAGGTTGCTGCTAGCCGACTGATTAACTCAGGCACCTTAAATGGTTCTAAAGTTAATATCGAAGTCGAAGGTGACGTATACAATACCTTTGGCGGTGTGATCAAAGCGGGCACTTTGAGCGTTGATTTGAATGATGGTATTTTCACCAATGGCTCTCGAACCAACAGACTAAACTGGCCTACAAACAAGTCATTGCTGGCACCGTCTATTAATGTTAATAGCTTAAAGCATGGCCCATATTCAGGCTATAGCACAGCGGGTACAGCACAAAGCCGCCTCAGCGCAAAAATTCATGCGAACACCATAAAAATAGTGGCTAAAGCCATCGAAAATATTAACCCTTACCATATTGAAGAGCCAAGCGGTGTTGACTGGAGTGCTGGTATTCGCGTAAACACAGCTCAGTCGGAGCAGGTCTCTATTGCAGCAGAGTCAAAAATAGAACTTAAAGCAAGTCAGTATATTCGCAACTCTTCTGCCATTTTACGTCTTAACCAGCAGGGGCTATTCCATATTGATACACCGCTGTTATTTAATGAACGTTACCGCCTTGAAACGACCTCTTACATTATTTCTCGATACGCTTATACGTCAGAAAATAAAGGAAGCCGCGATACGGTAGAGCAGGGAGTCGGGACGAAAATTGCGGCTTACTCACCTCCGGGGCGAATAGTCAGTTTTGGCGAGTTTCAAATTGGCAGTAAATCAGTACCTTCGAACAGACGTCGTTTTGTCAATGCATTTTCGTACATTGAGCTTTTTGGTAACGCGCGTTTCCAAAAACTAGATTTGGAATCAATTGGCATCAAATTAAGCAGTACGGTCGCAACAGATAATTTTTACGCCATTAAGCAGTGTATGGCCATCGGAAACTGTAGCGGTACATCGGTTGATACTTCTGTTGAAGGTGAAACCTTACTGGCCATTCATGGCAATGTATATGGTATTAACCCGAATGTAGAGAGTCAAAGCGACCTGACTGTCACTGATTCAAATTCATTGAATGCGACGACCAACGCCAAGATTAGAGAGTACTTCCAACGGTATGTAAAAGTTGTGGATGAAGATACTTATGAAGGCTACTCATCTCCTAAAGTACAAGATCAATGGGTTACTGCGTATTTGTATAAATGTGATGGCTATCGATATGAAGAGCACGGTTTAGTTAAAACTGAGAATTGCAGTTATTCCTCAGTAAGAGTGGCATTAAGTACGATACTTGGCGAATCCTCAGATGCAGATTTTGAAAATACAGGTTACACCTTTAAAGAAGTGACTGATGCTGCGAAATCTTATGCAAGTCGCAGGAGATATGTGAGCCGCGCAGAAGACTACCGCTGTGATAATCAACGTTACAGCTGCACCGCGCAAAACTTTAAATACCAGAATGTTGTAGTCAGTGACGGCGGTAAAAAAGTGACAGTGAGTTACAAGTATGAAATCTCGATTGATGATGAGTTAGACGATTTTGACACACCCTTTATTCGCTATATCTCCAAATCACCCACGATCACAGTGGCGGAATTGATGGCTGGTAAATAAATGGAATTTAAAATGAAAAAAAATAATGAGGCTGATAAGCCCGTACCATTTTACAAGAAGGCCATTGCCTACTTAAATATTTTTATGTTGCTAGGGCAGGTGTGTTTGCCAACCCTGGCTCACGCTTATAATGCTTTTGACAAGACGAATGCTGCACAAGTACTGGCAAGCTCTCCTGCATTTACTAAGGAGTCGAGCAATCGCCAAACATTGTATGTTAAATCTGAGCACATCGCGGAGCAGTCACGCGCTCAAAATGCTCAGACCATAGCTGGTTTTCATAAACTGCTTCTGGACAATAGAAAGTCAGCACTGCCTTCACCACAATATATCCCTATTTCCACAGGCTCGATCACGGTTATTTTTCCGCATTACCCGCTGGCAAAGCTGGTGGGGGACAGGTTTGTTCAATCACGCCTGATCCGCTCGCAAATTTATGCCGAGCTGAACCGCAACATGATCTCAACTGCGTATGCTGATGAAACGGCTCAAATAACGCAGTTATACCAAAATGCATACGAACTGGCTAAAAAGGGGAGTGTTACTTTTGGTGAGAAAGTACCTAAATCAGTTTACGACAGTTTTGGGAAAGATTTTATCTGGCCAGAGTTTAGAGAGATCAATGGAGAAAATGTACTGTCTCCAGTGGTACACCTGAGCGCATCGACAATAGAAACGCGCACCGTAAACGGTCACCTAGTCGAATTTACAGGCTCCGATGTAAACTTTAGAGACATTACTGTTAACAATGGCACCTTGCTAACAGGCCGTGATACTTATTTACGCACAGCGCGAAACCTTACTGTTAATCCCGGAGCACAAGTCGCCTCAGATGGCGATCTGAACCTATTTGTTGGTGGTACTTTAAGAAACTTATCAGGTAGCCTGACAGCAAGAGACAATGTAGACATTATTGCTGGTCAATATGAGCAGAAAACGTTAGTACACCGTTTTTCTAGCCGCTATGAGCGAGGCTCTCGCTTTGGTGAAATTGCCTCGGTCAGTGGCGAGAATATTCGTATTCGAAGCATGGGTGACATTGTTATTCAGGGCGGTACGATAACTGGCAATACTATCGGTTTACGTGCTGATGGCAATATTCGACTAATTTCTCAACAAACTAGCTACGTTAACAATGAACCGGTTGGCGAATATTCGCAATCAACTTCTGAAGTCAAACACTTGACTACAAAACTGTCTGCTAAAGACAGTATCTACCTAATGGCGTCTGGTGCGATTGAACTCAAAGCAGCAGAGTTACATGCCGATGAAGGGGTTATTGAGCTACTGGCAGGCCAGGGGATTTTTGTATCCAATGAGTTTAATCAGTTCCAGAAGCAATCTAGTGCAAAGTGGGGCAAAACTACAGAGCAAGAGCAGGAGTTCCAGACTATTGCCGTGCGTTCAGCATTAGAGGCGGGTAAAGGCATAATGGTAGCGTCGGATTTCGGCGATATTACATTAAAAGCAGCCAAAATAAACTCTGGTGAAGGGACTACGATAGATGCGCGTAACGGCAAAGTAAATCTGTTGCTTGCCAAAGAGCAGGACCACTATTTTTACAATCGGGTTAAAAAAGGCACCTGGAAAATAAAGACCGAAACTAAGCAAGATACGGTCGATACTGCGGTGTATAACGAGATCATCGGCGGTGTTAAGGTCAAAGCGACCCACGGAATTACGCTTGAACTGGGGCAGTATGAAGGAGAAAGCCTACAGGATACGCTAAATACATTTAGCAGTAGCAACAGCTTAAGCTGGATGTCAGATCTGCACAATGATCCTGAGCTTTCAGGCAATATTGATCTCGTTTATCAAAAATTAGAAAGAATCCATAAACACGATAAAACCAGTACATTGAGCCCAGCGGCTATGGCGGTTATTGCGATTGCTGTATCTGTTGCGATGGGTCCTGGTGGCGCGGAATTAATCGGTTCCACAGGATCAATTGGTTCCTTCGGTGTGATCAATGGTGCCGCGATGCAAGCGGGTGCTTTGGCGTTGGCAACACAAGCAGCTGTAGGACTGGCCAGTGGCAAGGGAATCGATGGTACTTTGGAGTCGATGTTACAAGAAGACAGTATCCGCTCTCTTGCGACTTCAATGGTTACCGCGGGTATATTAAACAGCGAAGCATTTAAAAGCCTGAAGTTTTTTAGCAATGCAGACATTGGCTCTACATTTTTTGAAAGCCAAAATGCGATTGATTTAGCAAACCAAGTTTCCATGGCTGTTGCAAATGCTACGGTTAGTGCTGGCGTATCAACGCTAATTAACGGTGGTGATTTTGGTGATTTCAAAGGTCAATTTGTCAATTCATTGAGAGCTTCTGCCATTAACACCGTGGGTGAAAAAATGGCTTCCAAAATCGGTGAACTGGCAGATGATGGAACGATAGATCAAGCTGTTAGATACTTATCTCATGCAGCACTTGGCTGTGCAATAGGAGCCGCTTCAGCGAGTGCAAATAATGCTGAAAAAGGCACTGCATGTGCATCTGGGGCGGGCGGTGCCGTAATTGGAGAGGTAGTCGCTGACAAATACAAATCAAGTCAAGATTATCATACCAAGCAAGCTGAGTTAGAAGGCATCTTAAAAGACCTTGGTTTAGATGAGTCAAAATTTGTTGGGTTAACGCACGAGCAGAAAAAAGCACTTCTTAAATCCAATGCGCCAAATCTAATGAAACAACTTAGCGAAATCAAAGCCAAGGGGGTTGATCTTGCGAAGTTGGGTGCTGGAGTAGGGGCGTTTATCGCTGGAGCTGAGGTTAATATAGCTGCTAATGCTGGCGAAAATGCAGCGGAACATAATGCATTTTGGTTTGTTCTACAGGCCGGTTATATGCTCTACAAAGCATACGACTTGTATCAAACAATTGAAGGTGCGATCGCTATTGGAGAGGAGTTAGCTGCTGCTAAAGACAACCCTCAAAAGCAGATCGAAATTATCAAAAAGCATGCTATTTCGCTTGGTATCGATATTGTTGTTGGAAAAACTGCCGCAGAAACATTAGGTAGTTTGATTAAAATAGCGAAGTCTAAAGGGATTGTTCCTGAGCGTGTCGTTGAAGAGCTTAATTCTATACTGACTAAGCTAGAGTCTGGAAAACCTCAGAACTATAAACCAGGTGAAAGCCAGCAGTCTCATGTCGACTTTGAATTTGGGCCAGTTGCTTGGGGCGCCAAAGTTGAGAATAAACTTGAGTTAGGCAGCTTCATTGAAGACAATAAAATTAGTTTAAAATCAGGCTGGGATGCTAACAGGTTATATGATGAAGTTCTCAAAAAGCCAGAAAATGGAAAGAGGCCTCCAGTTGAAGACTACCTGTCACAGGAATATATAGATTCTCACTTAGATAGATTCAAAGGGGGAGCAGTTCGATTTACTACAAAAGATGCCATCAATCAGTTTGGTAGTATTGGCCCAAGTGAAGCTTTTATTATGCCTAAAAGTGACTTTGATGAAATTGTTCGACGTGCTAATGGCAATGTTTCTGAAATAGAAATTGCGCTGGGTTTAAATTCAGGTGACTTGAGCAATGGAGGTACCGTAGCCGCGCATATTCTACCTTCTGAATTGGGAGGGATACGTCTACCAAGTGGCAATGAGATGGGGGCGAACGATATGTGGGTACCTGGAGGTGTTACTTCTGGAGGGGTACGAGAAGCTATCTTAGATGTAACTCAAGTTCCCTTAAGAATGCTCAAGTTTAAGTAATTGTTTGGAGTATAAGGTTATGAAACCAGATTATGAAGAAATAAGAGGGGTTTGCTGCATGGTTGTCCGAGAGAGGGGCAAGTTTTTTGTCAATTATGACAGTGGTGCACATGGATCAGGCGTAACCGTTAAGGAAATTACGGAACAGGACTTCAATGCAGTAAAAAGTGGCAAGTTAAAAATTGAAAATATAATAGATAAATATCGCTTTCAATAATTCGGCAAGATAATTGGACGGACAAGGCAGCTGCAAATTTATTGCTCAAATCAAGTTATTTTGCTGTTTAAATATTCAGTCATAATGAAACTTGAATTTTAATGGCGAAAGCAATGAAGACTTAATAGATTTGCCTTTGATGTCCTATTATCAATTCAAAGCACGGTGTTTACACCGTGCTTTTTTGCATAAAAATAATATAGAGCAGTACGGCTTTTGTAGATTAAGACCCTGTACGTTTACTTCAATGTAAGCGCGAATCTCAAAAACGTTATCCCGGTGAGGCTAACTAAGGTAATTAACTCCACTACATCTCTAAAATATAGGATATGGTTGGTAACTGAGTGCGCATTTTTCAGTAGTATTAAGCCAATTCAGTACTGATAAAACGAGATGGCTAGGTGTGTATTCAATGGCAACGAGCGTTGGAAACTGTGTTCAAATTTCGTTAATACCTGCTGAGAATAAAACTATCTAACTTAATAAACTCGTATATTTTTCTGGAGGAAATTAGTGACATTGAAGTAAGAGCTGATACAAGTTGACTATGCTTCAAGGGTAAAAACAGTTGACTATGTTAGTCTCAGCAACAAAGTAGCCAACTGTTTTTTGTTAATCAGACTAGCTGAAAATTAGTAGCAGGCTACCCCTTCACGATTTGAGCACCATCCATTAACTTTCAGTTGCGTTTCAAACTTCTTGAAGTCACTGTTGCCATTTTCATCAGTCACGACGACCAATCCAGAGATTGTATATGTATAGTCGTATTTTTCTTTGAAAGACAAAGTTAGAGAACCAGTTTTTGAACCTTTACCGAATGCTCTTACGTATGTTTCCAGTTTCTGGCCGTCAGCTGAGTATTGAGGAACACTGAACGTGATTGAAGACTGGTCTATGCCTACATCTTTAGTTACGACTACTTTCGCTTCAGGACCTGATACGTTGATTTTGCTCGTTGCATAGGCATCAACTGCAATTCTGAAGTTGCTCAAGTTGCCGCCATCTCTTGAGTTGTACAGCTCAACCATATCAAACTCTTCATAAGATGTAGGTTCACGGCTGGTAATAGAACGGAAAGTGGCTTTGGCTACGTTTAACAGCGATGCGTCAATAGGGAGGTCAGCAGCTGTTTCGAAACACTGATTGGCCTTAACTTTTTTGCCGATACCTGTGTAGGTATTATATGCGTCCTGTTGTCTTGGGAAATAGTAGGCGTCATCTGGCACCCCTGCCATAACTTCCCATGCTTTTTTGACTAATGTCCATTCAGGTCCAAGCTTTTCGAGCCATGATTCAGTCGCCTCTTCTTTGAAATCGGCTCTAAGCTGTTGGTCAGAGCTATCCCTCGATTTACCTAGTGTCCAATAGTTTCTATCATGCGTGTTACACTCATCTGTGTACTCTTCAGCAACTTCGTTGACAATATCAAAGAACCAGTTTTCTAGTTTGTCAGGCACGCCACTTATGTCAGATTCAACAATCGTGCAGCCGTCTACTGGTATAGTGAATTTTGGGCAAGAGTAGATGTTTTCAGCCTGATGAGGCTCTAGTGGTGCAGGTCCATTTGCCTGTAGCACAGAGATTAAAATTGGTACAAATAGAGTAGAGTCCATTATCTTATCCTTATTATTAGATTTATATCTTATCAGTATCCCTAATATCTACTCAATCGATTAAAAATTGTCCTGTTATGTAGCGTTAATTGATTGATATTAGATGATATTAATCAGCATTGTACCACTATCTGCTCCTAAACTTCAATTTATTAACGTATCAATTAAAGGATATTCATGAGGTGTGTTTATATTAACATTTTCATATTGCTAATCATCTCTATGAATCTTACAAGTTTATGTTTTAAAAATAGACATATTTCGATTTAGAATGTGTCATGCAGCAATGCTGTATTTATGAAAAAGTAATAAATGAAGAATCTCAAAATTTGTGAGTAAATAGCTGGGCCTATGGAGTGGCTGAATTTAATTGAATTGGCTTTTTAGCATGAGATATTGAGGAAATCACCGTCGATGGTACAGTATTCACAGCTTTTAATGGGGGGAGAAGATAGCAAGTTAAAAAACTCCGATACTTTGCTTCATTTTTACTCGAAACTCCGATATGGCAAACTTTTATAACTTCGCTCACTTCTGCAAGTCCAATATGATTACTTCGACGTTGACAAGAAAAACTCGCATTTATGCTTAATATAATAACGAGAGTAAAAGTATGTGTGATTAAGAACTGGCCTCTTTCGTGATTGCTATACATTAAATTCAACTGAGAACAATATCCTAGAATTAATCCAAAAGGAGTCGTTGTGCAGCTTTTTATATGGAATAAATGTCTTTACAATTTTATATCCGGCTTTTTGATAAGTATTGGATGTGAAAAAACTTAACATTGTTTAGCCTCATACAGGCCTCCCCTTAAATTATTTTTAGACATCAAAATGAACTGGAACGTCTATATAAATTGCATACCTGTGTTTGTACGGAATTTATGCAAAATGTGGTTCGAGTCAATGTGATACCTCTACTGGCCGACTGCTCATAACATACTAATCGACATGACTGATTTATGATGTGTAACTAAACTTGGCTGTATATTGAGCGTTTTGTAATTAATTTCGTTACCATGATATTTAAAGTTTAATTCAACTCATACCAACGTATTACTGACAAAATGCATTTGCTATCAGGGTGATTTTAATTATGGGTATTAATATATTAATTTTCTATTTATATGTATGTCAGTTACAAAAATAAAATCTAAAAATTTTTAAATTTCGGTTTGTAAAAGTTGAGTCCGTTTCTTATTTGTATACAATTGGCGTTTTTTGTAAAAACGAGGATAGAAATGAAAGCAAAACGTTCTCAACCTTTTGGGGGAGTGTTTTTATGTATATTTTTCTTTACGTTAAGCGCTGCTTCAGGTATCGCTGCAAGCGCATCGAATTATATATATAACCAGTCTCCTATTTTTTCAGTACATAAAAAACCAGAAGCCTCCAGTGATTTCCTGGTTGTTGATAGCACAGCTGCAATAACAACGCTTAACTTTAATAAATTCGCAACAATTAGTAAGCCTCTGCTTATCAAAATACCTAATGATAGTAGCACTGAAACCTTAGTAATTAATGCAACAGAAATTGACATTCAAAATACAGTTTCAGTGATGGGAAAGCCTATCGATCTAGTGTTTATTTCACAAGGCGGTACTGTTAGTTGTAGCAACTGTTCTTTTGATAATGCGGGAAGAGTATCGTTTATCAATGGCACACTTTCGGGCGGCATCGTGAGAACGCAACCTAGTGGTAGGGTGACTATCTCAACTCTAACTGCACCAGGTTTGCAATCTCTTGAAGTGATGGCAGATAGCATCGCAACGTCAGGTGTTATTGATTTAAATTTACGTGCAGAGCGTCATCCCAATAGTGGATTCATCCAATCAAGTAGGGGCTCTTATGTACTGGGTTCTGGCGGTATTAACTTGTATCCGGGCCGCTTTTCTATTCGCTATAGTGATCTTGATATGATTTCATCGACGACTCTGTCGAATACTTATCAGCCGTCTGGTACTTTTAAAGCTGCGAGTATTGGTATTGTTGCGTCGCAGCCAGTGACTATCCCTGCTAGCACTGAGCTCAATACCATGTCAGATGCTTTGGCAACGAGTACAAGGCAGGGACAATTTTACGCGCCAGCAGAAGGCGTGTTTATTCAAATTGCGGAGCATGAAAGTGCGACATTGAATGTTTACGGTAAGCTCTTTAGCGACCGTATCATCACAACGAAAGCAATCGGTGCGACGACTTTTCGTTCTGGTTCTAGATTGATTGGTCAAACAATCAAGAGTTTTTCAGACAAAGGGCTGTTAAACCAAGGTTATGTTGATGCAGGGAGTATCGAATTCGCTGCAAGTCGACTGATCAACTCTGGCACTCTAAGTGGCTCAAAAATCAATATCGAAATCGAAGGTGATGTCTACAATACCTTTGGTGGAGTGATCAAAGCAGGTACTTTGAGCGTTGATTTGAACGATGGTATTTTCACTAATGGTTCTCGTACCAACAGGTTAAATTGGCCGGAAAATAAGTCACTGAGTGCGCCATCTATTGACGTTAACAGTGTTAAGCATGGCCCATATTCTAGCTACAGCGCTACCGGATCTGCACAGAGCCGCTTGAGTGCAAAAGTCCATGCGAACACCATAAAAATAGTGGCTAAAGCCATCGAAAATATTAACCCTTACCATATTGAAGAGCCAAGTGGTGTTGACTGGAGTGCAGGTATTCGCGTAAACACTGCTCAGTCTGAGCAGGTCTCAATAGCGGCAGAGTCTAAATTGGAACTAAAAGCAAGTCAGTATATTCGCAACTCTTCAGCCATTTTACGTCTTAACCAACAGGGGATATTCCATATTGATACACCCTTATTATTTAACGAACGTTATCGTTTAGAAACTACCTCTTTCATTATATCTCGTTACGCTTATACGTCGGATAATAAAGGAAGCCAAGATACAGTTGAACATGGAGTTGGGACTCAAATATCTGCTTATTCTCCACCTGGGCGAATAGTCAGTTTTGGCGAGTTCCAAATTGGCAGCAAAGCGGAACCTTCGACTAGGCGTCGTTTTGTCAATGCATTTTCGTATATTGAGCTTTTTGACAATGCGCGTTTCCAAAAGCTGGATTTAGAGTCAATCGGCATCAAATTAAGTAGTACAGTAGAAACAAGTAACTTTCATGCCATTAAACAGTGTGTTGCTTTAGGTAATTGTAGCGGTGCAGCAGTCGATACTTCTGTAGAAGGTGAGACCTTACTAGCCATTCACGGTAATGTGTATGGTATTAACCCCAATATGGAAAGCCAAAGCGACCTGACTGTAACAGAGTCAAACTCACTAGATGCAACGATCAATACCAAGATTAAGGAGTACTTCCAACGGTATGTAAAAGTTGTGGATGAAGATACTTATGAAGGCTATTCATTTCCCAAGGTTGACGACCAATGGGTTACAGCAAGTTTGTTTAAATGTGATGGCTATCGCTATGAAGAGCATGGTTTGACACAAACAGAAGATTGCACCTACTCCTCAGTTAGAGTTGCCTTAAGTACAATACTTGGCGAATCCTCAGATGCAGATTTTGAAAACACAGGTTATACCTTCCAAGAAATAGACGATGCTGCGAAAGCTTATGCTAGAAGTAGGCAGTACGTAAGCGGCTCTGAAGACTACCGTTGTGCCAATACTCGTTACTCCTGTACTGCGCAAAATTTCGAATATCAAAATGTTATTGTCAGCGATGACGGTAAGAAAGTGACGGTGAATTACAGATATAAAATTTTGATAGATGATGAGTTAAATGATCATGACACGCCAACTCTTCGCGACGTATCCAAATCACCCACGGTCACTGTGGCAGTCTTGATGGATGGTAAATAAATGGAATTTAAGATGAAAAAAGATAACTTGGCCGACAAGCCCGTGCCATTTTACAAAAAGGCCATTGCCTACTTAAATATTTTTATGTTGCTGGGGCAGGTGTGTTTACCAACTCTGGCACAGGCCTATAACGCCTTTGATAAGACCAATGCAAATCAACTGCTGGCAAGCTCTCCCGCAATCACTAAGGTGCCTGACAACCGCCAAACAATGTATGTGAAATCAAAGCATGTTGTGGAGCAACCTCGCGCTTTAAATGCTCAGACCATGGCTGGTTTTCATCAGCTCTTGTTGAGGAATAAGAAGCACGCATTACCAGCACCTAAAAAGATTCATCTTGCTGGCAGCTCAATCACAGTCATTTTTCCAAATTACCCGCTATCAAAGCAGGTTGGTGACCGGTTTGTACAATCACGTTTAATCCGCTCGCAAATTTATGCCGAGCTGAACCGAAACATGATCTCAACCGCGTATGCTGATGAAACGGCTCAAATAACGCAGTTGTACCAAAATGCCTATGAATTGGCTGGAAAGGGCGGTGTTACTTTTGGTGAGCAAGTACCTAAATCAGTCTACGACAGTTTTGGTAAAGATTTTATCTGGCCAGAGTTTAGAGACATCAACGGGGAAAAAGTACTGTCTCCAGTGGTACACCTGAGCGCTTCGACAATAGAAACACGTACCGTAAATGGTCACTTGGTCGAATTTACAGGCTCTGATGTAAACTTTAGAGATATTACTGTTAACAATGGCACCTTGCTAACAGGTCGTGATACATATTTACGTACAGCGCGAGACCTTACTGTCAATCCAGGCGCGCAGGTAGCCTCCGATGGCGATCTGAACCTATTTGTTGGTGGTACTTTAAGAAACCATTCCGGCAATTTAAGTGCCAGAGAAAATGTTAAAATCATCGCGGGCCAGTATGAGCAAAAAACACTGGTGCACCGTTTCTCTAATGAATATGAACAGGGGACCCGATTTGGCCAAATTGCTTCTGTTAATGGCGAAAATATTAGCATATACAGCATGGGTGACTTGGTTATTCAAGGCGGTACGGTAAGTGGAAACACAATCAGCCTAAGAGCTGATGGCAATATTCAGTTAATTTCTCAACAAACCACTTACGTTAACAATGAGCCCGTTGGCGAGTATTCTCAATCAAGTTCGGAAATCAAACACCTGACCACAAAACTGTCTGCTAAAGATAGCATCTATTTAATGGCATCGGGCGCGATTGAACTTAAAGCTGCAGAACTGTATGCAGATGAAGGTGTGATCGAACTGCTGGCGGGTCAAGGCGTTTATATTCTTAACGAATTTAATCAAAACCAAAGCCAGAAATCTGGAAAGTGGGGCAAGACTACTGAGCAAGAGCAGCAGTTTCAAACAATGGCTATTCGCTCAGCGTTAGAGGCAGGTAAAGGTGTACGAATCACTTCTCAATTTGGTGATGTCACTTTACAAGCTGCTCAAATTACCTCAGGAGATGGCGCATCCATCGAAGCGCGAAATGGTCAAGTGAAGTTTTTATTGGCCAAAGAGCAAAAAGACTACTTCTACAACAAGGTCAAAAAAGGCACCTGGAAAATTAAGACCGAAACCAAACAAGATACGGTCGACACAGCGGTGTATAACGAGATCATTGGTGGGGTAAAGGTGCATGCGACCCATGGTATCACGCTGGAGTTAGGGCAGTACGAAGGAGAAGATATTTCATCGGTGATCAGTGGCTTCTCGGGAGTCCCTTCACTGAGCTGGATGCAACAATTGCACGATGATCCTGAGGTTAATAGCAACTTAAATATCGTTACGACGGAGCTAACAAAACTCCATATAGATAAAAGTACGAGCACTTTAAGCCCTGCAGCAATGGCTGTGATAGCGATTGCAGTGTCGGTTGCGATGGGGCCTGCTGGTGCAGGACTGGTCGGTAACGGAGGTACGATCTCAGCGGCGTTCCAAAGCGCTTCGATGGGCGCTGCAATGTCGGCTGGCGCGGTTACTTTGACGACTCAGGCTGTATCCAGCTTAGCCGCGGGTAATAGTGTCGGAGATACGCTAAACAGCATGCTGAGCAGTGAGAGTATCAGAGCCTTGGTTATCTCAATGGCCACAGCCGGCATGATGAGCCATTTCAGCGACCTACAGTTTTTTGGGGAAGTTAACCCTGATGCTGCTTTCTTGAGTACAGATACACTTATATCAGTAAGCAACCAAGCAACTCAGGCTGTTGTCAATTCAACAATTAGTGCGGGCATTTCGACTGTAATTAATGGTGGAGATTTTTCTGACTTTGCTGCGGGCTTCACTAACTCACTGAAAAGTGCAGGTATCTCGGCAGTAGGTGAGTATATGTCATCTACAATAGGCTCCGCGTATAGAGGCGGTGACATTACCAATTCTGTTAGATATTTAGCGCATGCTGGTGCAGGTTGTATTTTGGGTATAGCAACCAGCGAAGCAGGCCAAGCCTCTGGTGGAGGAAGCGAGAGCTGTTTGACTGGTGCTGGCGGTGCGGTTGTTGGAGAGCTGATAGCTGATACATACAAAGCTAAAAAATTAGAAGAGTTTTATCAAAGAGAGGCTGACCGGGCTCAATTACTGCGTGATGCTCAGTTTAGTGATGCAGAAATTGCCGCGTTTTATAAGTCTCAAGGTGCTCAAGCATATTTTAATAAGGAAGTGGCTAAGCTTACTGAAATTGGGGTCGACTTAGCGAAATTAGGAGGAGCAACTGCGGCATTAATTGCCAATAGTGATGTTAATTTGGCTGCAATGACTGCAGAAAATGCGGCGCAGCATAATGCATTTTTCTTGATACCCCTAGGCTTATTGGTGTTGAAAGGAATTGATATCGCGCTTACAGCCAACGAACTACATGATATCTATGACACCATGGGTAAGAACCCTACTAAGGGTGAAGAAATGCTCCAAGAATGGCTCGTGGAGCAAGCCGCTGGTGGGCTAATTGGCAAGGCTATTCCCGGTTTTAAGTCTTTTGAAGAGATGCTTGACTGGCTAAAACGCAATGATGTACTGTCGCCAGCCATGCTCAAGGATATTGAGGACAATATTGCTTCGGGCAAACAGGGCAAACCCAGTGGTGAAATTGGCGATATTAAAGTAGCCGATGCAGTTAAAAACCGTCTTGATTTAAGTGAATTTAAAGATGAGCATGAGTTTTTGGTTAAAGTTGATGGTTCACATGTTGCAGACCGCAACGACGGCTTTTATGGTGAGCAAATAGCCAAACAGCTTTTTGAAGACAGCACGGGTATAGACTTTAAAGATATTGTAAAAAATAAATCTAACCATGGCGCTGACTTATTAGGTGTTGACCCAGACGAGTCAAAGAAAACGATTTGGCTGGTGGAAACTAAATCCAGTTATAGAGATAAGTTTCCAAATCCAGATAAATTAAATTTGGAAGAACGTGGTGAAAAGTGGATAGAGCAGGTGGCGACAGGGAAGTTAAATGGACAGGAAGTGACGCCAGAAGCAAAGCGTTTTGCCGAACAATTGCAAGACCTGATTGCGAAAGGGTATACAATTAAGCCCATTTTAGCAAAGGTCTCAGTTCCTGAGCCTGGTAAAACAGGTACGGCAACGGTCAAGATAGTACGAGCGAAATAATTATGATAAACGAGAAACAAGTAGAAAAGTTTATACGCAAACGCAAGCGAGCGATAAAAAACCCAGTTAAATATGCAGGTGTATTTGAAGATAGCAAAAATGATACAAGGTATTATATAGAGCACGGTCGTAACGATAGGCAGCAGAGTTACAATGAGCGATTGCCATTTTTACCTTGGGAGTTCTTAAAGACAGAATTTGTAATACCGACAGATTACTATGAAATGTCTGCACAGAGCATGCTTATTCAAGAGGGAAGTTTGTGTAGTAATACGTTAAGCCATAGCTTATGTTTTGCGCATATAAATTGTATTATTACCTATTTTACACACAAACGTTATGTTATTCGCTTTGACAGGGAGCGAAAAAGAGGTGTTTCACCGGACAGTGTATTTTATTTGGTTATGGCAGTAATTTTGCAACAACCGGAACGGGCAGAGCATATATTTAAATTGCTACAAGTGGGTTATCCAAAGTTTTGGATAAACCGCTCAAAAAGTCATATTGGTGATTTTATTATACTCTTGTTTGATGCAGTTAAAGGCGGTAAACAGTTGCAGCCCATTGTTGATGATTTCGCTTATGTGGATATTGTTGCCCGATGGGATACCTGTGATTTACAAGAACTAACGGGTTATCTAACTCAATTATGTGACGACCAAGTTGCACAAGTTGCGTCGCCGCCGAGTAAAATGTATTTTGAATTCGATAACATGAATTGGCAGTTTACGCCTTATGCCGCTTTGTTGTTGTTAGCCCTTCGCGCGGAGCGTGGTTTACCTAACCCTGATTTTAGCCATCCTGGGTTTGGCAACATCACACAATTGCTACCCGATGAGCCTGTTGCACCAGTAGAAGATGAGCTACTAAGCCAGCTCCTAGCTTGTATGCGTGCTCAAGGCTTCGATGAAGAAGCATTGATGAATGTGTAATCAGCACTAAGCAACTATAACGAGGCAGTATTGACTGTCTCGTTAATCGCTTTTAATAATTACTGAAAGCAAAAGTAAATACTTTTACACCTAATTTAAACGCTCTTCCTGCTATTTACCCTTTACAACCATTATTTTAAGCTGATTAAAATAACCCAACTTTCGAAAAAGGTGGCTGTAATTCGATTAGCCTTTTAAAATGTGCCTGCCCAACTCTAGGGTCTTAAGGTAAAAATAAATGAATGAGTCTCAAATTTTAATGAGCAAACTGCTGGGTCCTAGGGACCCGGCTGAGCTCAATTGTGTTGGGTTTTCAGCGCGAGATATTGATGAAATTTTAAAATATGCGCCACCATCTTTGGCGCATTATTCACAGTTTTTGACGTTTCTTTCAGTGATGGGATTAGAAGATGGCGGGTTATTGGATTCTGAAAAAATACTGCATTTTCACTCTGAAGTTAGCTTTTTAAATCTAGTTTCTGAATATGAGAACTTTTATGAAAAATTGCGTGAAGCTGGTTATTTTCCATCGGCCGGCGTTTATCTACTGGAAATTTATGCTGATGAAATCTATTACTTCGATTTTGACAAGGAGAATCAGCATGTATATGTTTACAATGATCGAAATAAGAAAATAAAAGATACTGGTTGGGACTTCTTTACATATCTAGACAACCGCTGTGCTATTGACAAGTCGCAATTCCATCGCAATAAACGCTGTACTCGATATAGAGAGGTGCTTCCCGAGCAGCTACCAGCTGTAAAACCTGCACCGTCAGAGAAGGAGGGCTCAGATTTTGTGAGTCTGATGGATCACAAAAATACGTTTCCGCACCTTGCCAATCTGAAAGGGTACAATATGCAAGAAATTGCCCTGTTGGAGGCTGTTTATAATATAGGTGTTACCGGAGAGCTTCTTTTGTTTCTTTTTACTATGGGAAGAAACCATGGTGGTATTCTAAGTTCATTATCTGCTATGCATAACAATATGCTTTCGTATTTAGATGTAACGAATGAGTTACGTGAATTGCTGGAAGAATACGGTAGATCAGATTTAGCCGAAGAAGTATTTATATTAGAGATGGATGATGAGGATTTCTGCCTGCTCTTTTATGCAAAAAGTGATGGTGGTGTTTATTACATTGACAATGATAGTGAAAGGCTATTTATGGCATACAATTCAATTTCAGATTTGCTAACTAAAAGATCTGAAAAAATAGAAAGGAATGGTGTAATAAACGAAGTTATAGCTGAAAACTGCACACTCCTCTTTGATTTTGAGGTAGGCCCACTTTACTAGTTTCTATTTACGAAATTTAGTTTAAAATCACATTCAAAAATTCTATAAAAGCAGCCCAAGGGCTGCTTTTTTCGAAGAACCAGCTTGATGATAAGTTGGTCTTCATATGTATAAATGCTGTTTGGAATTATTATGCTAAATATTGCTTGTTGGTTGATTTTTACATATCCAAATATAGTCAAAGTAAACAGTTAAGTGGATAGTGGCTTTAATTCGATTAGCCTTTTAAAATGTGCCTGCCCAACTCTAGGGTCTTAAGGTAAAAATAAATGAATGAGTCTCAAATTTTAATGAGCAAACTGCTGGGTCCTAGGGACCCGGCTGAGCTTAATTGTGTTGGGTTTTCAGCGCGAGATATTGATGAAATTTTAAAATATGCGCCACCGTTGATGGCGCGGTATTCACAGTTTTTGACGTTTCTTTCAGTGATGGGGTTAGAAGATGGCGGGTTATTGGACTCTGGTACTTTTTTTCATTTTAGCCCTAAGCAGAGCTTTTTAAATTTAAGATTAGAATGTGAAAATTTGTATGAAATATTTCTAGAATTACGCTCACTCCCTAAGGAAGGGTGCTACTTGTTAGAAATAAACGGTGATGAATATTATTACTTTGACTTTGACTTTGACAAGAAAAATCAGCATGTATATGTCTACAATGACAAGACGAAAAGTATTCGTGATTCAGGCTGGGATTTCTTTGCTTATCTGGACAATCGCTGTGCGGTTGACAAGTCGCAGTTTCATCACAATAAACGCTGTACTCGATATAGGGAGGTGCTCCCTGAGCAGCTACCTGCCGTGAAACCAGCACCGACAAAAGAGCAGGTCACTGACTTTTTGAGTTTGTTAAATCATGAGCATGCTTATCCACGTATTGACGAGCTGAAAGGCTACAATATGCACGAGATTGCCCGACTGGAAGCTGTTTATAATATAGAAGTATCCGAAGAGCTGCTGTTGTATCTGTATACGATGGGTAGAAATCAAGCAGGTTTAATTGCGCCAATACCAAAAGGCCACTGCGACTGGATTTCATACTTCTATGCAATGACAGAGCTTCGGGAGTTATTGGAAGAGTACTATATAAAAGAGTTAGCGGAAGAGCTATATATTTTTGAGATGGATGAAGAGTTAGACAACTTCCTGTTTTACTCTAAAAGTGACGGTGGTGTTTATTACCTTAACAATAATACGGAAAGATTAGAGATAGTATATAAATCTATTTCAGAGATGTTGTTTAAAACCTCAAAAAGTATAGAAAAGCATGGGGTGGAAGATACATCAAAAACTGATGACAGTGTACTCCTCTTTGATTTAGAGGCAGGCCCCCTTTACTAGTTTCTATTTACGAAATTTATTTTAAAATCACATTCAGAAACTCATTAAAAGCAGCCCAAGGGCTGCTTTTTTTCGAAGCAACAACTTGATGATAAGTTGGTCTTCATATGTATAAATGCCGTTTGGAATTATTATGCTAAATATTGCTTGTTGGTTAATTTTTACATATCCAAATATAGTCGAAGTAAACAGTGAACTTGAGAACAGTTCAGGTGAAAAGAAGCATTTTTTATAGGGTCCCAGTACTTGAAGTAGAACAAGTGATAGAAAACCTCTTGTAAAATGATGCATTGGGAACTCAATATTGGGGAAGTAGACGGAGGCAGTGTTGCTTTTCTGTTGAGGCTAATGCGTAGCTTTATAGAGGTTAAATGGATGTTTCTTTTGTAAGGTTTGCGTGAGTATAACGTTTATTTCAAAGTTCTTTATAAACAGGTGGTTGGTTATTATTCGTATTTCTTAAATTTAGCCGCACTCAAGCTATATTACGTGTACAATGCGCCGAAGATTTAAGCAAAGAATATAAAGTAAATGAAAAAATTCGTAGTTTCTCCAGTTGTAGCTTCGTTGTTTGCGCTTGGAGGATGTGGTAGTTCTACAGATAATTCCCCAGAAAAAGAAGTAATTTCACCAAAAGCTGAAATTCAAACAACAACGCTTACATTTAATGTAAAAAGGCGCACAAAATGTGGCTTAGTTGATTACCCTAATGCCAGTGTCATTTTTCATGGCGAAGACGGAAAGCCCATTGCAACGTATTCAAGCGACAAGGGGGGATTTTTTAGTCAGGAGGTACCAGAAGGAGCTAAACATGTGTCTATCATTGGAATGGAAAGCTATGGTAGAAACGACACGACTCGAAAGATATACAGTAAATTGGATATAGCCAATGGCGCTGAATTAGAAACGATCGAATTTGAAGATTTCTCAGTTTATTGTGAGTGTAAGGACGTGACGGTAGATCTAAGCGCACTCGCTGTAACCCATAGCATGTATAGCATTTCAAGGTTAGGAGGCGGCTCAATAAGTAATTATCAAGACGCGCCCGAAGTATGTGGTAGTGATGCGAAATTGTATTACTCGATAAATAACCCTGGCTATGAATTGAACACTTTGGCTGTTGTTGATGTGCCTCAGGACGTAAACTCAATCGTGGTCACTGGCAGTGATTTTGTTCATCAAAGTGTGAATGTACCTACATCGCAATTTGAAGCAAAAACGAGGGTGGATGTTTATGGTTTAGACGATGACGGAAATAAAATTTTAGAAAATTTTGAATATTCAGCAGAACAAGTAAAACTAAAAATCTATCCATCAATATCTTCTAACAATAAACTAGATAACTATAAGAGTATCTCCTTCGCTCACGAGGGGCATCATGTAATTATGTCGAGTGGAGTGAGAGCGCAACTAGATGAAATGGGTCAAGTGACAGGTTTCAAGTTGCCTGAAGCATCAACAGAGCTAGCAGGGCAATTGTCATCCGCAGTAACCGCGTTAGAACAAGAACAAACGATGGCGTATGATTTTACTGATCTTGATGCACGTATTCAAACAGCTTCATGGCAGTTTTATATTGAAGGTACTGAGTCTATAAAATGGAATATTGCTGGCTCAGTGAAATCTGTGCTGCCCAAGCTAACATTTGGGGATGTGGTTTCGCTGCCAACGCAAAAAGTGTCATATAGATCTCATTTGTTGTTGTCAGGGTATGATGGGGCACCTAGTGATATTGAAGGATATCGAGGTTATGTATATAAAAACCTTGATAAGAGTAACCAAAGTGATTATGCCTTTATCTTCCTGTCTTCGCGAACAACTGGCGAGCCTATTCTTTAACTAAAAAAACGGCAGCTCTTAGACGCTGCCGTTTTTTTGAATCTTTTTTATCAACAATTACTTGATGATAAGTTGGTCTTCGTAAGTATAGATGCCGTTTGGATCTGTTAGGTTGAATACCTTAACAGCCATTGTTTTACCAGCAGCGTTTTCACACTGTACGATTTGGTATAAAACTGGCTGAGCAGTGTCGTTAGTGTACACTTTGTCTTGCGTGAAAACGTCAGAGTGGAACGTATTTGAAGTATCACGTCCGTGGAATAAACCTAGAGATAGGCCACGGTTTGCAACAGTATGACAGTAAGATTGGCTCTTGTTTTGGTTGTTTACGTTAAGCGTGCTCTTTACGCGGAACGCCGTGTGGTAACCAAAAGAATAAGGTTGGTTAACGAACTCACCAGCTGGCTCAACTGTGATGTCCCAGTTTACAATTGGTGCGCCAGGTACGTTTACAAGTACATTGTACCAAGTGTTGTCTGCATCGTAACAGCTTAAGTGAAGCGTTTTATTGTGAGTCAGTTTGTCTTCTGCAATTGCATTTGTTACACCAACACTTGCTGCGTTAGCGTTAGCTGCATCTGCTTGAATACCTACATTTACAACATGGCTGCTGTCAACGTTTGAATATAGGTTACCATTATCGCAACGTGCGCCATCACGAAGTTCAATATCAGCTGAGAAGTTGTGTGCGAACTCACTTGTGATAACTACACGGCTAACCGGGCCGTACGAGTATACAGTGTGGCGATCATAACCATTTGTATCAGCGATATTAATAGGCGCAGCAACTGCACTTACAGTAGTTAACATAGCAGCAGCGAGAGTACCTAATTTAAACATTTTCATCTTCTTTCCTTTGGTCGTTCATTAGTTCGGTTGTTTATCACTTGTTAGTTTTGTCAATCATCACTTGGGCCCAAAGTGTTGACGAGATGCAAAGTAGCAAACGAAATGGGTACGAGGCAAATTAACCAAGAAAAGTCGCTATCAAACAGGATGGTGATTTAATATTCATAATAATATCAATAATATATTGGCTTTTTGGGGTGAGCTTTGTAAATATATAAGTATATCTACTATTTTATTCATAAGGTTCAATCATCATTGCAGATAAGTTCATTGTTTATAGATAATTAATAATTTGAATTTTATGTAAATAAAAGTGTTTTTTTTGATTTTTAAAGCTTAATAGCAGCTCCATTTAAGCGAGGGGATAGTAATTTTCATACATCTCAGTAACCAGAAGTATTGTTTTACAATGCAGAAAATTATTGAATCGTTTTGACTGCGTCCTGAAGTTTTTTATCTGACCATACCTCTGGTGTGGTTGGTGCTTTGCCTTTTTGTAACGTAGTGCCCATTCCCGGCTTTGAAATAATCACTCGTCCATGCTCATTCTCTACGACGATTGGGTGCTCACTGTCTAATAAAATGACATCAATCGTATCTTCGTCGTAGAGGTTTCCACCCCAAAAATCGGTGCCTCGTATGCCAATAGAACCCATTGGTGTTTTAATCTTAAAGTTTGGATTGGTCACTTTGGTTATTTCTCCCGTAACTATCCGAAACGCGCCAGAGATAAACTCAAAGCTAGCATCTGAGCTTTGCTGATACTCAAATTGATTAACAACAAATTGCGTTTGTTCTCCTAAGGACAAAATGGTTCCCTCCGAGAATCTCACTTGTGCGCGTGCGTTCTTACCCGTATGCAGAGCGTCCTCGATAAATATAGGGGATTTACGCGTGAGATTACGATGTTGACTGTCTGACTGAGCTGTGACCTGTTTTTTGGCAAGCATGACTTTTGCCACCTGATTATCTGCAAAACTGTACGTGCTTAAAATAAGCAAACTCAGTAACAAGGCTTTCATTAATCAACTCCAGAGGTTTTATATAAAAATAGAAGCAGAATCGCCGAGTGTCGAATGGTGTTGGAAGGATAAGGTTAATTCAAAATATCTAATCACAAAGTGGCTGACAGTGCGTCAGCACTATGAACAACACATCAGAACAGGTAATGAATTTGTGCAAGTGAGAGCAACTTCCGTTTATGCCAGTGAGCCCTTGGCGATCATGCGATCTGGGTCGTTACATTGGGCAACAATGCAGCTAAATAAAGCTCCGTATTTTACTAAATCTTTGTTACAGCAGCTAGGCCACTTTTATTTACCAGAGCCCGGTGTTCAAAATCATACGATTAAGGTTTTGAGTAGTGATAAATCGGGTGTTTTCAGTCTGGGTGGCGATTTGGCGAAATTAACAAACTGTGTAAAGCAACAAAATGAGCCTTGGCTCCGAGATTATGCTTTTAACTACATGACCTTGCTACATCGTATTTTGGCAGGTTCTCGGCATAATCTAACCAGCATCGTGTTGGTACAGGGCAGGGCTTATGGAGCTGGAATGGAAGTTGCTCTTTGTGCTGATTGTGTTGTTGCAGAAGAAGGGGCGGAATTTTTCTATCCACCTGTTGCCTTTAATCATGGGCTAGAGCACTTGCTGGTATCAAAGTTAAAGCACAAGGCGTCACGGTGTGCGTTGATGGAAGTCATGTATTCTAATTCGCGTTTTAGTGCTCGTGATTTATATGAACTGGGACTGGTCGACGTTTTGACAGAGTGTGGTAAGGGAGAGCAGAGCGTACGTAGTCTAGTTCAGCGGGCACAGGCCTGCGATATTGGTCATACAGTATTACAAAAATATCGACACCGAAAAGAAACACACTCTGTCAGTCAATTTGGCTCATTGGCAGAGGCTTGGGTTAAAAAAGCCGTCAAGGTTGACGAGAATCAGCAAAAATACCTGCGTAGACTTGGGCGCGTAAGGTATTGAATATAATACATGGCGATGAAGGCCGTATACGCGCAAGGAAGGGGTAGCGGCCTCATTTTTAGACAGACATTGAGAGAGTTTACTCAGTTGTCTGCTTGCGGTGTTTTTTAATGGCTTTGGCAATACGTTTAGCGGCGCGTTGCATTGTTTTTCGATTTGGATGTAAACCATCATCCATAGGTTCAAAGCCACGCCATATATCTAGAAAAATGGCATCAGGTACTTCATTTTTAAGGCGATTTAGCCTCAATTCTGAAAAAGTATCATAGTTATCTTTACTTATGATCCATGGCCAATTAAACCGTTGTCTAAGGGTTTCCCAATCAATGGCATCATAATCCGGCGCCTTAGAAAAAATAGGTGTGATCCCAGCAGCTAACGCTCTGTTGGCAACATTGACGAAGGTATCTATATAAGTGTGCATTTGTTCTAAAGTACATTCCGAAGTTTCAGACATTGGAATACCAAATGCGTCAGGGTGGTTGCAATCATTACCTCGAACAATAACGATGTATCGGGCGGATATTTCTCCTGAAAAAGAGGTCACTCTACTCAGTGCTTTAGTAAACTGCTTTTCATAGCCTTCCCAGCCGGGCCCCACACACTCAGGACCCGGAAAACACGTTAACCTATCAAATGTGGTTGCACCGGCTTGCCCTTCGTTGATGAGATGGCCAGACAGGCGAGGCTCTCTAATTAAGGCATTTCCAAGAGAAAGGTAGCGACCGGAATTAATGGCGATACCGTTGAGTGGTGCTTGTAGATTGTCAAAATAGGGCATTTTTGCATTGGCAAAAGAAGCGCCTATCAAAAGCAGTGGCGCTTCTTCCGATTTAGGTGCGGCATGCAAGTTTGATGTAAAAGATAAGCTGAGTCCCAACAACAGGGGTTTTATAGTTTGAGAAGTGAACATGATAATCCTTTTTGGTTTAGTTGTAGCCACTACACGTTAGGTGATGTGAATAAGTGAGTAAGTAAGACTTTGGTAGATTTATGAAAAGTGTTGTGATGAATGTAAAGCCGGTTTAACTGTATTCAAGAAGCAAAAAAGCGCCTTACGACGCTTTGGTAAACCTAAAAGTACTATTTTACACCACCGCAAGTCCAACCCATACCGCATGTCTTTGCTTCTCTATGGGTAAAGAACGGACAACCCCGGTCGTATTCTGTTTCACGACCAGGTCTACCACCAGCAATAGCGGGCGTTGCGTTTAAGTCAAGAGATTGATTATTAGAAAGATTTTTAATTTGTGACTTATTTAATTTTAATTTCATTTTAATTTCCTTTTATGTTCCTAGAGACTATAAATTAGCCACTGTTGTGAATATTGTCAACAATATATTGTATGCAAAATAAGTGTTCACCAAGCTAGTACTCATATTTATTCACGCTCCAATCCGATTAGTCGCACAGGAAAGCAAACTAAACAGCAATTATTTTTCACATCTGCCTGGCTCACGCGTTGTATGAGTAATAGTCCTCAATTTCATTAACACCATGTATAAATCGTAAATTCTGCACAGTATTGGTTTGAAAAGTCAGAGTAAATGAGTGTTGCTAGATGTTTAAGTATTTATTGGTGGTGTCAGGTAATAGCAATGATAAAAATTCTTAACGAAAGTACGGTTTTCAACTTACTGCTAGATAAAGGTGTTTTAGTTGTGCCAACCGCAGGGCCACTAGAGGTCGCATCTCAGGGAATGGTTTGTCATGGTGAGATAGCTGTTCAAGATGATATCGAAAAGTTTCTGACGAAAAAGGTCAATATGTCACCGTATATTAATGGTGCATATGCGGCAGGCGGTACCGTAACGTTCAGCGCTATCAATGACATTGTTTTATCGGAAGTTACTTTCAAAGGCGGGGCGCCAATTGTTCTCAAAGGAGACATTGTGTGTGCATTAAGTGTGATACCTGCACTCAATCCACAAGGAGTACCAGATCCTGGCCCACCTACTGAGCTCACTGTTAAATTTGAACCAACACAACCTATTGTTATTTCTAAATAATATGTGCTTTTTAAACGAGTGCATCAGGGGCATGTTCCCTTATATAAGTGGGTCATGAAAGGGTATCTGATGAATAATGTAAAACGTCGAATTTGTTTTTGCCTAGCGATTGTGGCGACAGTGCTTTCTGGTTGCTATAAAGAGGGGTTAATTAGAGGGAGCAATGAACTTTTGCTCAATGGCAGTCTTTTGAAAGGGCCATTGGCAAATGCTTTAATTACCATTAGTGATGTTAATCACTTAACTATCTGGCAAGGACAAAGCAATGAGCTAGCACAGTTCGAAAGCCAATTCAGCGTTCATGAAAATAGCTTATTTCATATCAAAATAGACCTCTTAGATAATACCACCATGGTATGCGATACCGCTGAGTGCTATGACCGTAACGGAAATTTAATCGCTAACTACCAAGAAATTGTGCCCGCGTCAGAACTGACAGGGTTGAGGCTCAGTCATTTGTCATCGTCCAACACCCAGCGTAATTCACTGCAAGTAAACGCGTTGACAACGTTAGTTTATGACCGGCTCGTCAATCAATTACAGGATGGTGTGAACCAAAGTGGGGTTGATTCGGCCTCACTTCAAGCAAGCCGATTAGTTTTGACCGCGCTGAACTTGAGCGAGGGTGATATCAACCTTTTGGACAGTACTTTGTCAGATGTTGAAAAGATAAGTGACTCTTCAGATCAAGCAATGACGACCTTAAGTCTCGTAAATGCGTCAATTGCAGAAAACATTACGCTAATAACCCCTTTGTCTTCAGCGATCAGCCAATTTGTTTCTGAGCCTGATAATCACCAAGTCCAAGATACTTTGTCTGACCTTAAAACGTCAGTTATGGCAAGTGCAGTTAAGCTTGCGCAAAGTGGGTTGGTCGAGGGCGTGCCAGCAACGGTAGAAGAGTCATTACATGAGGCGCAAATAAACACAATTGATTTTGAGTTGCTGCAAAGACAAAGTACCGAGCTACAGATGAAAATTCAGGCTGCCAACGCGGTGGCTTCTGTAACGGGGGCGACAGGTGCGAATGGCTAAAAAAAATCGAATTTCACGGCTAAGAAACGTGTATTGTCTCTCGCTAAGCTTAGTGGCGCTAATTTTCAGTTTGGACGTTGAAGCTCAACCGTTATTTGCGCTTAAGGAGAAACAAACCAGCAGCCAGCCTTGGTATAAAAAAGTAAATTACTTCGGCATTGTTTCAACTCGCAACCAGACTCTGTCTTTGTCGAAGTCACCGACAAATATAGCAATTGAAAGTGATAAATTTGATGGCGATTCACATACCCTCGAGGGTCGGTTTGCTTTGGGTGGTAAGTTATTTTCTCATGCGTCTATCTATGGGGAATTAACCTTGGATCAGACGGCGTTAAAAGGAAGAATAACGCGTAAAGGAGCAGCACACTTTTCTGATTCGGTCGATTATCGTAGATACAAATCAAGGTTTGAGCTTTTTTATGAATATGCACTGCCCCATGGATTCTCGAGCGGTGTAGATCTGTATTTTGGTTCTGAAAGATATCAATATCGAGAAAGTCATGTAACAGATAGAGAGTTTGGAGGTGCATTTTTACTGAGCCATGTATGGCATTTTCGCAGCGCTCACCTAGATTTTGACTATGTCATGAGTTATCGAAAACTCAATTTTGGCAGTGCTTCTCTGAACGACACAAGTCAGGTTAACCACGCATTGCTGGTTGAATATGGCTATCATTTTACTGAACATCTCAGCGGTTATTTTGGTGGGCGGTATTCAGTTTTTCCAAATCATAATAAACAGAGTTATTGGGGCAGTAGTGCACAGTTAGCTTTAATGTCAGAGATAGAGTATCGCTTAAATGCCAGCTCGGTATTGGCCTTCAAACTGGAAAAATTATGGCTGAGCAAAAGTCGCTACACCCATACGGTATCAGCCCAATACGAGTATAGATTTGGCAGTAAAAAAACTAAAAGGCGCAAAAGGAAATACAAAACGCCCAATTTGTTAATAAGGTAATTAGCCTTGGAAAACAAAGTAAATCTAAAAGTAGCAGTGTTTGGTGGCGCAGGGATTGGCCTTTTATTTGGTGTTGTTATGGGAACCAGCGTGACACCAACTGTGAGTATTTTACTTGGCACATTGACCACCATTTTAGGGGCAATTTTGGGGCTAAACGACCGTTACTTTAACGATGCGAAAGCTGCGCGGATCGGCGCATTTGGTATTGCATGTGTCATCGGCGCATATATAGGGATTTATGTACGGTCACATAATTTATTAGCGCCATCACTCGTTGAACTTAAAGCCCAATATGTATCCGCGGGCTATACCGAGCAACAGGCGTTGCAACTACTGACTTTGAAAGAGTTTGGAATGCGATTGGATAGCACATACGCTGGCGATGAAACGTCGGCCAAATCTGAGTTTAGCTTTTCTGAGCAGGCAGCCAATATCGCAAATCAGCACAATAGCTTGTTATTTAGTTCTAGTATCTCGGTGAATGGGTGTGATGAATTATCTTACACAGATAGTAGTTTAGAGCTTGACGAAATCGTTAATAACTTTGAGTTAACAGGCGGAGTGTGGGCGACCGTGAGCGAATCCATTGTTACTGAGTTTGAGGAGTCTGAGCAAAAGAAAATGTTACTGGCGATCCGCTATAGCGTATGTGCACAGCAACAAGATTTACCTTGTATTGGTAATTTACAGCTAACGGATTTGCTGACTTTCACGCAGGTAAAAAGCGTACTTGGGGCTCCTTGGTCACATATTTTCGCGCGATTTGATGAGGGAGGTTTATCGGAAAACAGCAAGTTACGTGGCGTTAAGTTAGTCCATCAAATACTTTGTTCTGGCTGATAATGGTACAGTGATGGGAAAATTGATATGTAGACTACACCTATTGATATGCTTGCTGGTATCGATTCAGACAGCGGCTGATATCAACCCCGAACAGCTGAGCTTGAGTACTGTTAGAGTGGTTGTCAAAAAGCCTAACAATGAAATGAATGTGGCATCGGGATTTTTGTGGCAGAAGCCTCAGTGGGTTGTTACTTCGTTGCATGTACTAGACGCACATGCAAAAAGTCGGATAATTATCGAGTTTGGCAAAAAGAAGCGCTTAGCTAAGGTGTCGCGAGTGTTGCCTGAGGCGGATTTAGTCTTGTTGGAAGTAATGAAGCCACCTAAAGGGTGGTCCCCTCTGACGTATTTCAAGCAATCAAGACCAAAGTATCGTGAGCATGTCACTGCATTGGGCTTTCATCATGGCGCTTTAGCAATGAGCACGAGAGAGCTACTAAAAGGGTACGCAAAACCCGAAATTTTAAAACAGTTTCTGCCACCTAATGCAGTAGAAACACTAAAGAAAACAAATATTCCAGATATTGAGTTTCCGATATATTATTTGGACGGTAGTTTACTTCCAGGCTTTTCAGGTGCACCGGTATTTGACAGGCAAGGCAAATTAGTAGGTATAGGTAATGGAGGTTTGGAAAATGGTGCGGCCAATGTGAGCTGGGTTATCCCGGCAACAAATCTAAGTAAATTGGTTAATTCAAAGCAAAGTACATTACCAAAGGGCTTGTACAAGACTTCAAAGTTATTCACCTTAGATAAAGTAGTACCACTGAAAAACCAACCAACACGTCACCTAGTTTTTAAACCATATGATGTATTAACTTGGCTATTCTCACCTGCCTATGCCGCTTCTGATGAGTGGGACTTTGGTAGTAGCCAATTGGTAGAGCCAAATGCCATTGAGTATCAAAATTTCGAATTTTATAAAATTAAAACGCGCAGTATGGCCGAGCTCATTTTAAGCAGTGCAACTCCCAATGAACTGCGCAGTATTCAACACCTATTCAAAGCAATATTCGGTGAATTTCGAATTGATTTCGAAGCGCCAAAATTTGATATTTACAGTGATGCCTATTTTGGGATCAACATAGTTGTTCCGGCTGGAGCCCAATTATATGTTGATGAGCAAGGGTATTTATTAGCTAAGAGTGCCAACATGTGCAGGCAGTGTTACTACGAGCTGCAGTACCATGCACGTATATTCAGCGATAAAAACCAAGGCGCTTTGGTTGAATCTCCCGTGGCTTTTTTTGGCGAAAAATTAACTCAGCATTGGCAGGAGCTTAATGACGAAGGAGAATTTGTAGAGTATGTTGATTTTCGGCATCTGACTATGTACGGCGGTAAACGATTTGTTGCTAATGCCCTTTACGCAAACTTTAATGAACCGCTGGTGGAGCGCTATGAAGTTAACTATTTGTCGATTGCGACAAACAGAGAAAGCTGGCTGCAAACACAGGCAATTAATAATCGGTTTGATGATGAATATATGCAGCAACTATCGACACATACGGGGCTAAATTGCCAACGCGTTAATTTGTCCAGTGAACAGGTTGAGTTATGTCAATCTCTCGTCTATGCATACACTTTACTTGCGAGTGTGCACTTAACCGGTTTTTCAAACCGTTTTTTCCCAATATAACCCGTTCTAATTCATGGCTATGTTTGTGTCGGATGACAATCCGACAGCTAATAGCCTCTAAGCTCGTTTAAAACATGGAAGGGTTGTTGCTCCATGTAACGACTTTTCACCTTCAATAAAAATTAAATATATAAAAATCATAAAATTAAAAAAAGATCAGATTAATTTTCACAGCTTCTTACCCATGGCGTCATAGCAGTACAAATTAATTAATAACACACATTGGTTGGGACTGATGTGGCGGAGCCGTGGAAACGCTCTTTGTTTTCGAGGCGCAGAGAAAAGGGTGGGTTTGTTCCCATTGATTTGCCACCTGAACTGTGATGACCGAGCAGCTCTGTGCCTCTTTTTCCCAAATTCTTGCCGAACCGGCTAATTAGAATGTAATTATCAACGTAAGGAAATATTATGCCTCAATATAAAACCCCAGACGTCTACGTCCAAGAGAAGTCAACACTGCCACCATCTGTTGCAGAAGTTGCAACCGCTATCCCTGCATTTATCGGTTATACAACTAAGCTAGATGATGAAGGTAACGTTGCTTATATGAATTCCCCTGTGCGCATTACTAGCATGGTTGAGTTTGAAGCTGTTTTTGGTGGTGCATACCAAGAAAGTTTCGCAGTTGCACCAAAAGCTTCAGGCGGCTTTAATGTCACGTCTGATGGTTCAAATTTAGCGGACGCATTCTTCTTTTTACACCAAGCGGTAAGTCATTTCTTTGCCAATGGTGGTGGCGCATGTTATGTGGTCAGTATTGGTCAAGCGAGTTCAACGCTTATTACAAACAGTGAACTTCAAAGTGCGCAAGCAGATCAATTTACCGCTGCAATTGCACTGTTGAATAAAGTTGATGAAGTAACCTTAATCTCTTGTCCAGAAGCCATTGGCCTGAGCACAGTTAAGCACTACGAAGTACAAAACAAAGCACTTGTTCATGCTGAAAAGAGAATGGACCGTTTTGCATTGGTTGACGTTCAAATGCAAGCAGACTCTATGAGCATTGACCCAATTTCTGATGATGCAAAAGCGCTAAGAGCTGGCGCAACGCTAGGTCTAAAATATGGTGCTGCGTACTACCCGTATTTAACAACTACAATGGCACGTACTTATGATGCTAAGCAAGTTGTTGTTAAATCACCATTGACGGCGCAAGTGCTTTGGCCAAAGGACGAAGCGACTCATACATTGGTTTCTTTGAACGCAAATGGTGAGTGGGAAGATATTGCTAAGGATTATTTATCTCCAAATAATGCACAGAGCAATTATGCTGATGAAGCAGTGTACGACCCTGCTGGCAAGCAATACCTGACTGCGGAAACTGTATTTATTGAAGCTGGTGACGGCGCTGCATATTACCGTCTAACTGATGGTAAAGAAGTTGTACTTGTTGAAGGTGAAATCAAAGACAAAGATCAAGGCGGTAGCGTTGTGATCAATGACGTATGTATGCTGTCTGATGTCACTTTACCTACTTTACAACTAGCTGCAATTGGCGACCCTGCTTATCCGTTCTCATCAGCAGATGTATACAACCAAGTAAAAGCTGAACTTGGTAAAAACTACCTAGACCTACCGCCTTCACCTGCTATCGCTGGTGTGATGGCAAAAACTGACAAAGATCGCGGTGTATGGAAAGCGCCAGCTAATGCGGCGCTTGCGCAAGTATTAATGCCAAAGCTGGCTATCGACAATACTGAGCAAGAAAACCTCAACGTAGATGCAACCTCTGGTAAGTCTATCAATGCTATCCGTACATTTGTTGGCAAAGGCACTTTGGTGTGGGGCGCTCGTACGCTTGCTGGTAATGACAACGAGTGGCGTTATGTTTCGGTTCGCCGTTTATTCAACATGGTTGAAGAGTCAGTACAAAAAGCAACGCACTTTGCGGTATTCGAACCGAATACACCGTTCACATGGTTAAAGCTCAAAACCATGATTGAAAGTTACCTAGAAAACCTTTGGCGTTCAGGTGCATTCTTTGGCGAAACGCCAGAGCAAGCATTCTTTGTCAATGTGGGCCTAGGTCAAACCATGACTGAGGACGACATCAATAATGGCTTAATGAATATTGAAATTGGCCTTGCGGCAGTACGCCCAGCTGAATTCATTGTTCTAACTTTCTCTCACAAGAGCCTAGAAGGTTAATAATCAACGCCTTTTTTGGGCAATTAGCTAATCAAACATGTCTATTTGACGCCTTTTTAGTGCGTCAGGTAGACCACAATTATCACTACAGCTTGGCTGTAAATACCGAATTTTTTGGAGTTATTACATGGCTACTACTAAAGCAGATATCGCAGCAGAATATCCAATTCCCGTCTATCGATTTGTTGTCAGCTTCGGCGAAGAAAGCATCCCGTTTTCAGAAGTGTCTGGTCTAGACATTGGTGTTGAAACTATCACTTACAAAGATGGTTATGGGAAAAAGCACATGCCTGGGCAACCAACTGATGTCAACATTACATTGAAGCGTGGTCTAGTTAAGCAGAAGAGCCAATTCTACGATTGGATTTCTTCTATCAGCTTAAATCTAGTCGACAAAAAAGACATCACGATCTCATTAACTAACGAAGACAGATCTCAGCCTATCGTTACTTGGAAAGTGATCAATGCGTTTCCTAAGAAACTCACAGCACCTAGCATCAATGGCGGCTCGAATGAAGCCAGTGTTGAGGCACTAGAAATGATGGCGGACGATATCAAGATCGAATTCCATTAATTTTTAATTTTCTTTTAGGGCACGTAAGTGCCCGCTTAGGTGGCTAATATGTTTCAAGATCCTAGAACACCTATGGTTGGGTATCGATTTTTGGTTGGTATCATGGCCGCCGGTGTGCCAAACCCCATTGATATTTTGTTTAAAGAAGTTAGCGGTCTTAAGATGAACCGCACTATTGAATATACCAATAACCGAGTCAGTATCGCCAACCAAAAACAAGCCAAAACATTAACTCTAAAAAGAGGTGTGTTTCAAGGTGGCAGCCTTTTGATGCTGCAAAACCTAGTTTTTGGCGATGCATGGAACACTTACTTAGTTAAAAACCACATTTTGATCACCACCTTAGATGATAACTACTTACCATCGCAAGCATGGCTTGTACAAAACGCATTTTTAGAAAGCTGGGAGTGGGAGGGGATTGATGCGAGCCGAAATGATGTACTTATTGAGTCTCTCAGTTTTAGTTATCGTGATTTGGTGGCAGTGCCTATTCCTGGCTTGCCAGTGTAAGGAGCCTCAAAGATGGAAATTAAGTGTAATCAAGTGCGGGTTAGGGCACGGATCCGTGCTGATCGCCCCGCCCAACCTGCAGAGCCAAGTTCAGGCGGTATGTCCAATGATGCGCAAAAGCAGGCGCCCCAAGCTGAGCACTTTAGCAATACAGTGAACCGGGTTGAACTGCAAGACTTATTGTGCCAGTTAGAGTCAGACATAAAACGACATATTGAATTTAGATTTGCGCGGCAAGGAAAAGAAAAAAGGCCCTGATTATGAACAAAGCGGACGGTATCAATGCAAGTGGTTTACCCCTTTGCAAAGTGACATTTTATAAAAAAATCGAGCGAGGAAATGGCAATAAATTGGGAGAATTAACCTTACCTTATGATCCCAAGTCACTCAATGTGACTCATCAAAATTACCTAATAGAATCAAAAGCGATTGGTTCTGAAAGTGGCTCAGCTCGCTATCAAAAATCTCCTACGTCAATTTTAACGATTAAGTTTTTGCTAGATGACACGATTATCGAAACGCCTGCGCAACTAGCAATGGGCATAAGTGGAGAGACCACAACTGAAGACAGTATTCAGCAAATGCTGCAGTATGGTCTTGCTGTTCAAGGAGAGACACACTTACCTGCGTTTGTCACTATTATGCCGTTGAACATGGTTCTTAATCATGGCGCAGATGGCGGCTTTCACGGCATGTTCAATGATATTAACGTGATCAGTGAACTGGTTAATGCCAAAGGCAACCGAGTTAAAGCCCAAGTGGAGTGTAACATCTCAGAGTGTTTATCTAACAAAGAAATTAAGCTCAGAACAGGTAAAAGCTCGCCAGATCTTACCCACGAGTTGCAGTTTAAAGATGGCGACAGCTTAGTATCAGAAGTGACATCCATTTACGGTAAAGCAAACTATGTACATCAAGTTGCCAGTGTAAATAGACTGCCTTCGATTCGTACCGCGTCGGTCGGAGAATACGTTATATATCCACCATTGGAGCGCTAACATGGATATTCGATATACGATCTTAGTGGATGGCAGTGAGAAAAAGTTAGAGGTCGGTGTGCGAGAGATTAGCACCCACCGTGGGCTCAATCAGGTTTCTGAGTTGTCGATTGTATTTGAAGATGGAGATATGGCCGAAGAAACCTATACACTGGATCTCAATAAAGACTTTCAGCCTGGTAAGGCTATTGAGGTAAAAGCCGGATTTGGTGAAGACCCACAAATTACGTTATTTGATGGTGTGATAACTGGTGGAAGGATTGGTTATTGCTGTGACCCGTATGTTGAAGTATTTGCTAAAGGTGAAGCAAATAAACTATGTCAATCTAAAATAAGTAAGCTCTACAAACCTGATTCTACCGATACAGATATCATCACTGACTTGCTCAAACCTTGTGCCGGCAAAAAAACCGTAGCAGACAGTAAAATAAAGCACTATCAGTACCTTATGGTTGAAAAAAAACCTTGGGAAGTGGTCATGAATCGGATCTTGACCAACGGTTTCGCACTCTACGAAGAGGAAGGGATCCAAATTGTTGATCTTACAAAGCATAAACCTGCTGCCACTGAGTTTAACGTTGCAATGGACGGGTGTACGGAATTTGAATTATGCCTAGACAATAGTTCTTACGCGCAAAAGGTTGATCACAGTGCTTGGGATATTAAAACGCAAGCCTTGTTATTAGAGACTTATGACTCGGGAGAGAAAAAAGAAGGAGCTGCGGCAGATGTTGTTATTAAATCTCAGATGCCTGTTGATAAGCTAGAGCTCGCAGCCAAAGCCAAAGCTGAGCAAGTTTATCGGTTGTTAGATACCAGCCAAGGTCGTATTCAAGTAGATATGTCCATTGCCACCACTTTACACAGTTTGAAGCTGCTAGATGCAATCAAGGTGTCAGGTGCTGGTGAAAACAACAAAGCAGATTATATAGTGACAGAAATTCATCATCATTTAAGCAACCAAGGCTGGTTTTGTGAATTTACACTGGGCTTATCTTTGACCAAGAGTGGCTGGTCTAAATGGGCTGAGTTGTCATCTACTCCCATGTTGGTAGGCACAGTTGCACCTTTTAAAGAAGATAAAGAGAAGCTGCATCGCATACCTGTCACTTTGAACACGTTAACGACTGAGCCTATTTGGGCAAGGTTGTTGACTACCTATGTAGGCAAAGAAGAGGGCTTATTCTTGCCGCCAAACCCTGACACCGAAGTGCTTGTCGATTTTATTGGTGGAGATGCTAGACACCCAGTTATTGTCGGTGCATGTCACAATCCAGTCGCGCCACCTCCGCTAGGCGGGTACAAAAAAGAATATGATGTTCGGGGGTTATTGTTTAAAGAGCAAGCAACCGCAATTAAGTTCACTTTCAAAGATCCGCACATCATTTTAGAGGGCAGCAAAGAGCACTCAATTTCACTGGGAGACAGCTCAGGTTATGCCTTGTCGCAAAAAGATAAAGCAGGTATGACGGCAAAAACAGATGTGGTTATAAAAACCCCTGATGACAGCCAAATTAAAATGGATAAGAGCATTACCATAGAAAGTGCAAAAGTGGTGGTTGCGACGGATAAGATGGAAATAGGATAACGAGGAGTTTTGTATGGATAATTCATTTCTTGGTCGGGGGTGGAGTTTTCCTCCGAAGTTTACAAACCCAGACGCAGGGCCTGAAATGGCTGAAGATGAAGAATTAGTAAAACAAGCGATTACTGTTGCATTAAATACTCTAAAGGGGGAGCGACCTTATTGGAGTGAGCTGGGTTCTGGTTTGTCTAACTTCGTTTTTGAAGATGCCAGTGAATCAGCGTTGGTGACGCTAAAGCAAGAGATATCTGCGGTGTTATTAAACTACGAACCTAGAATTATCTTAGAAGATATTTCATTCGATATGTCAGACGTTTACGAAGGTGCGCTGTTAATAGAACTGACTTATATGATCCGCAAAACCAATAGCCGAAGCAATATGGTGTTTCCTTTCTACCTTGCAGAGCAGTCAGTTTAAACCCGTTTTTAAACTTTTATTGAACACGTCCTTTTCTTCTTTACTAGCCAAGTATCAAGCAGAACCACGTCGCTTACTATTTAGCAATGGTCAATCAGGCCAAGTAGCGCATAGATGTGCTCATATATAACATTAATAAGGTACTCTCATGACTTTTAAGTCTCGTAGTCAATCACTTGATTCAAAGGAAATAAAGGGGTTAAGTCAAACTGCACGACAGATCCCAGAGCTTTCTAGTGAATTTTTTAACATAGAGCCGCGTACAGTAGAACAGTGGTTAAGTTACTTGTCGACGGTTGCACAGCATACTCAATTTATTGGTCAAGCAACTTGGCAGCCTGTTCAGACTTGGTACAAAGTGATCCCAGAGCCTGCCAAATTTGCGGCATTAGCGAAGCTAATCGTGTCAGACAGTGGCGATGAACTAATTAAGGGTTTAGCAAGTAGACCTGATTTGGCTTTATTGCTCACGTTTGTGGATTTATTGCAGCATACGCAGCAGCAATTTAACGGTTTTGTGCAGCGCCACTTAGATCACTACTATCGTGATGTTTTAGGTTTTGACCTGCTAGATGCGACACCAGATTCGGCGCATGTATTAATCGAACTCAATGAAGTTGATTCCTTGACCCTGCAACCAGGTACACAGTTTGATGGTGGAAAGGACGAGCAAGGACAAGACTTGGTTTACCAACTCTCTGAACCAAGCGCGATTAACCGTGCCGTGGTTGACAATGTCATCACGGTAAACAAAGCAGACAATGACTCAGGTATCAAAATTGGCCGAAATGTTTTGCTGGATACGGAACAAGGGGTAGAGCTTGAAAGTAGCGCAATGACTTTTGGCGATATAGAGCAAGCACACCTGCAGCCCCCCGTGGAAATCGGCTTTAAAATTGCTTCTCAAGATTTATTCTTGAGCAGTGGCAAACGGGTAATCGCACTGCGCTTTTCAACAGATGAGTTTGGTGAAACACCAATTGACTTAACCTTGTGGCTTGAAAGCTTTGACATTCAGGTGAGTACGGAAGACGGGCCTATTCAACTAGACGCGCAGCAAGTGTCTTTGAGTAACAATAATGAGCTGGTTATTCTTGTTGATGAACTGTTTGCGCCAATTGCGCCGGTAAAAGATGTGTTTATAGGTCGCGACAAAGTATTGCCCTACATTGCATTTGTGTTGAAGCAATCCAAGTATGATGCTCTGTATGCGCTTGATTTACAAAAAAGAGATGAGTTACTTGCGCAGTTAACACGCAGTGAGATCCAGGAAATTCAGCTGGCAGTTACGGTATTAGGTGCAGATGGCTTAATTGCGAATAATGGAATTGGTTTTTTGGATACCTCAAAGCCCTTTGAACCGTTTGGCTTTACGCCCCAGCTCGCAGAAAAGTTTGAGTTCACGCACCCCGAATTACTATGTAAACGGGTTACGCGAGCGAGTATCGAGTTTAACTGGGTAGGTAGACCAGAAGATTTTGATGCGCACTATCAGACGTACCTGCTTTACAAAAACGTTGTGACAAAACCTCCTGTCACTGCAACTGACAACAGCGAACCTCTTCCTTGGCCGAAAAACCAAGTGCTGATCTCGCAGTCTGATGTAGCTTATAGCAGTGAGCAAACGAAAAAGGTATCAGACCTTTTTTACAATGATCCGGCATGGCAAGTGTCAGGTGACGACGCGGGTTTTGAGTCATTGTCACTTGATGCTGCACAGCAGAGTGAAGCGCTACCAGAGCTGGTTAATAACGTTGCTACCAACCGCCTAGTATTTACCTATGACGATGATAATGGCGGAGCTGATTACTTATCTTTGCCTTTTAACTTAACTCAAGCGAAACAGTGGCCTAAGTGGTATACATTAGAGCTATCTAATCAGGATTTTGGGCACCCGCAATACACAAAAGTGTCTGAGTACTATGCTTTTCAAAATAGCATGAAGCTAGCTAATTGGGATCCCGACAATGGCGACTTTATTCCAACGCAAGTCCTTGAGCCATATACGCCATTATTAGATTCTGTAAAACTGCATTACCGAACACAAAGTACTTCTCGGGCGCAAAGAAATGCGATTGGCAATGCTATTTGGATAGAGCATATTTCACCAATCGGTCGTCAATTGCAGATTTTAGAAACCCAAAATAGCCTACATTTACTCCCTGAAATTGACGAACTTGGATATTTATACGTTGCGTTTGGTGCATTGCCAACACCAGGCCAGTGCAGTGTTTTGTTCCAGTTAGAGGCGGTGGATGGTTACAATTTTAGCGAGCCGCCGCAGTTTAAATGGGAGTACTACAATCAGGGAAAATGGCATCACTTTAGTCGTGATGATTCTCAGGGAAGTGACCAAGAAGGTAGGATCTTACAAGACAATACGTATGATTTACTTGATTCAGGGATCATCATTTTTTCACTGCCTGAGTTCGATTTAACGGACCAATTTAACCAAGATGGAAAAGTATGGATAAGGGCTGTGATTGACTCAGAAACGCGGGTGGATGACTACATTCAACCGATATATTCAAAATTGAAAGGGGTGTATTCACAGGCTGTACAAATCACCCTTAACTCAACAGAGCATGCGCAGTCTCATTATCTGAAACCTCTCGAAGCGGGCAGCATTGGTAAGTTGACGGTGACAGACCCTTCAATAGCGTCAGTTGTTCAGCCATTTGATAGCTTTGGTGCCAAAGTAAAAGAGGACGATAGCCGCTTGTACCGTAGAGTCAGTGAACGACTGAGACACAGAGATAGGCTTCTTACGGCGTGGGATTATGAACACTTCGTATTACAGGCATTTCCAGAGTTGCATTCAGTGACTGCATATCAAACCAAAGAGGGTGTCAATATAACGGTGATCCCGCTGAACCACGACACTGATATTTTACAACCTAAAGCTCCGCGATATTTGATGCGAAAAATACAGGAGGAAGTGGAAGCCCGCTCTGTTCCAGACCTTAAAGTGCGTGTAGAGGACCCCAAATATGTAGAAGTACAGCTTGAAATCATTATTCAGATCGATCCTAGATTCGATATTCAGACCACAGTCGTTGAACTTAATGCGCTGATTGTCGAGACGTTAACTCCCTGGAACAAACCTGACGCAGAGCTATCGAAAACGATTTTCTTAACCGATGTCGCACAAGCTTTGGAGGCGCACCAAGCAGTGAATATGGTCCAAGTTATCCGTGGTAAGCGCCTAGATGCACAAGCCAAAGAATATGCTCAGATCTCTCCTAACACTTGTTGTCCAGAGGGAAGCAGCCCTTCAGATGGCTGCCGCGAAATACTGGTCCCCACCCGGAACCATAAAATCTCTTTGACCAATGTAGATGGGGATGTTTTTGAAGGGATTGGTAAATGGAAAATTCAACATAACTTTGTTGTGCAGTGATCTCACTTACTTTCACTTGACGCTGAATTGAGAAAATCATTCACAGTTTAAATAATTCGGCGTCTTCTCCCATATCGAATTACTTTCCAAAGGAAAATCATGGAAATCAACGCACTGAAAATTGCTTCAGATGCCTCGCTACATTCTGGGCAGGACCTAGAAGAACTGCGTGCGCAAGGTATTGCGCAGTTGCAAAAGTTAGCGCCGGAAACCTGGAGCGACCACAACGTATTTGACCCAGGCATAACCTTGCTGGAAGTTTTGGCATATGTGTTATCGGATCTCAGTTACAAGCTCAATTATCCAGTGGAAGATTTGCTCAATGCTGAGTACGACGAGCAGTCGACCTTGACACAGTTTCTAACTTCAGAACAGGTGATGTTTAGTCACTGTGTTACTTTGGCTGATTATCGACGTTTGCTATTAGATATACCAGAGATTCAAAACCTCACAATCGACGTTCGCAACGATCGGGTTAATGGAGCAACTGTGCTCGACTTGGTTGTTCAGCCACATCAACATACGCAGGCTTCACATCAGAGCTTACAACAAGAAATCCATAAAACCTTTGCCAAAGCGCGCACAGTCTCGCACCAGCTTGGCAATATTGAGTTTTACCAGCCTGCGCCTGTGTATGTAGGGATGCACTTAGTGCTCAAAGATGCGCACGATTTGGTGCAAGTATTGGCGGATATTCTCACTAAAATTGCATTGGAAATATCGCCAAATCTGCCGCGCTACAATGCACAGCAGTTGTTGGAGCGGGGAATGAACATCGACGATATCTATGTCGGTCCGGCACTCAACAATGGTTTTATTTTGGATACCGATTTAGATAACACGCCAGTTAAAAAGCATCTCTATAGCTCTGATATTTTAGATGCACTTCGTGTACATCCAAACATAGAGCAAATTGAAGAATTTCGCTTCATCGTTGAGCATGGCGGACAGCCTGGGTATGAATATTGGCAGGTTGAAATTCAAGATCTAGACCCAAATTCAACAAACCTTGCGCCTGAGCTGGGCTTTTTGTCAGAACTGTTTTTTGATGGCATTACTTTGATGATTGAAGGCCAAAGCTACACATTAAACAGTGATGAAATAGCGTCGATTAAATCAGCTGTTAGCGAGAATATCATCAGTCAAGGTATGGATCCTTACGCTGAAGAATCAAATAGCTCACAGGCATTTTTACCTTTAAGCCAGTATCACTCATTGCAGCATGAACTACCAAAAACGTATGCAGTGACAGAGTTATCCCTAAGCCGGGAAATAGACTCAGCACAAAAAGCGCAACTACTTCAGTTCAAGGGATATTTGCACTTATTTGACCAGCTTCTAGCGGATCAGCATAAACAGATAGACGTTTTACCGCATATATTAGCTTTACCGCAATATATGCATTTTGAGCGACTTGGTCAGATCATGGACCTAATGCTCGCAAGTGAAGCTTTGTCATCACCTTTGCTCGATGAATTTTGGCAGCGTGTTGCTCTGCTACCACATACCCAGCTAAGCCAAGCTGTAAGCGGCATAAGTGGTATCAACCATTTGGTTAAGATGGCTATGGCAGAGTATCAGGAAAGTGGTTTACAGCAGCAACTTGAAGCTGATTTTTCGATTTCGCAACTGACTCGTTTGAATGACAGCCTAGCGCACTTGCTCGCACGTTTTGCGGTGAAATTACCTAATGCCAACTTACTAAAATACCGTGAAGTATTTGCTTTTTACGTCAATATTCTTGGCAACTGTCATCAGGATCCAAGCCATCAAGAGGATTTGTTGTCTCGACTCGTTTTATTGCGCCAGTACGTAGACAAATGCCGTTTGCTCAATGAGATGGGAATACTTGGCGAAAACCGATGTCGCGGTTTTAACTATTTGTCTAAAACTCCTAAAACAGCGCATCTAGCTAGCCTTGGTCGTTTAATAATGCGCAATCTTGGCTTTTCACATAACGGCCAGATGCCAATGGCAACACATAACCGTGAAAGCTTTTACTTGTTAGAAAGTGACTTACTCGGAAATACACATCAAGGCACTTTGTATTGCATTTTACCTAACTGGACAACGCGTATGCAAAGCGTTGAGTTTAGAGCCTTAGTAGAGAGTCAAATAACTAAGTTCAAACCTTTACATTTAAAAGTCCAGTGTATTTGGTTAGATCGGGAGCAAATGAGCTTATTCGAGCGTTTGTATTTCGGTTGGCTTAATTTCTATGGTCAGGCGCAACGAGAAAGGTTTACAGGTGAATATGAGCATATCTCAAATGTTGCTCAAGATATCGGTGGCTTACTCGAGAAAATAGTGGCTACCGAGCCACAGAATATCATCGAGAACATCATTGAATATGTGCTTGGCAAACCGCAAGGAATGGAAGTGCTCAACACATATTTGGTGCAAATATTGACCGAGTACGCCTGTGAGCCAAAACCAACGGATATTGAAATTGAAGGGCAAACTTATTCGCAGGTACTAAAAGCTGTCGAAATAGTAATTAATGATCACAGTGAGTTATACCCTGATGGTTTCAATGAACATCATGTAATTTACTTGGCAGCGCAGCTTTGTATCGATCACATTTGCACGCCTAATGCATTTGCGCAGCCAAATAGTACCAGGTTTACGGTTGGGTATTCACCCCTGCCATTTCTTAAACCGATTTTACCTGTGTCTTTTTCACAAATTAACTCAAACACCGCGGTGGTTTCGAAATTTATCGTGGCAACCAGCGTGCCAAATCGTATAGATCCTGAAGGAAACGAAGAATGAACAAAACCAGTGACCAAGAAGTGTTAGTCGAATGCGACCAACCATCTGTTGTAACCAAGCGCAGTCGCGCTGAATTAAATGATAAATTTGACGACCTCAAAACACCAACAGGGGATGATTTTGAATCGCTCATTCTATCCAGTTTTAACCAAATAGACGATCCAATTTCTGTTGTTAAGCAAGGTACGATTGACGAAATTGCAGTAACTTCGCCGCTTACGGTTAGCCCTGATGGTCATAAAGAACGTTTACGCGTAGATACGGAAGCGGTCAAGATTAGTCATGATGTCGTGGTGTCGAATGAAGATAGCGAAATCGACGTGCTATCCGCTGATGCACAAAGTGTCACTGTATACGACAAAGTTGCGGTTAACCCCAGCGCAGAAGATGTTTTGCGTGTAACAGGGAATGTGAGAGCAACGCAGGCTCTGAAGTCTCAAACGGCAAATATTAGCCAGCACCTACAAGCGTGTGAATTATCAGTTAGCAAAGGTGCTGTGAACACCTTAGATGCAGGTCTGGATGATGAAGGCAATCCGACTATTACAGCACATGGTCAGGTAGAAGCGAAACAAGACGTTGTAGTTGGTGGGCATACTCAAACCCAATCAATTACAGCGTCAGGGACAGCAGAATTTCAAGGCAGCACGTCTGCGCACATGCTCACAGTGGAAGAGCGTACTGAACTTAATGGCGTGCTAGAAGCGCAAGATGCGATTTTCGATGGGCATGTTGAAGTACCAATGATGGGAGTTGGCCTCGAACAAAATAGTACATCGGCAAAGCTTCACATTGGCAAGCGATCTTCAGATACGACTGATTTATTTCGAGTCGATGACTATAACAAGGATACGACGCCTTTTATCATTAATCCTGAAGGCAAGGTGGGTGTTGGAACTGATACGCCGCAGGCAAGTATGCACATTGCTCAAGATTTACTGGTAGGCCAAGGCGAAGCTCACGCACACATTGAACTAAATAGTAATGGTGATGCTGAGTTTTCCGGTACAGTAACCACTGAAAAGGCAATTAATGTTGGCACTGATATTTCTGTCAGCAGCAATGCTTACATAAGCCAAATGCTTGCCGTTGGCAATGAGACACCCAGTGCAAAAGTAGATATTCAAGCGAATAATGGAGATTTACTTCGTGTAGGTGACAACAGCTCAGCTTTTTTGAAAGTGACAAATACGCCGGGAGCAAAAGAGAGAAATGTGAACATCTTAACGGATGGTTATGTGTCGCAAAATCTCACTGTCGATAAGCAGATAAACGCAGAGACTGCGCAAATCGACGAAGCTTTGACTGCTGGTACAACAAGGGTAAGTGACATCAATGTACAAACTGATGCACAGATCAGTGGACAAACCCATACTCAGAAATTACGAGTAGGTAATCCGCCTAGCACGCCCACGAATGTTGGTGCGCTGATCAATACGACGCTTGATGTTCAAGATCATGCTGAATTCACAACAGTCCATGCAAATAATGACGTAACCATTGATACTAAGCTGACAGCTACGGACGCGGTGGTGAAGCATAATCTAACAGTCGGGGAAGCGACGACGAATGAAACAGCTACTTTTACTGTGAAAAGCACAGCGTCTGAGCGTACGTCGCTGCTAGTCGCTGATCAAGAAGGGAATTCGCTGTTAAATATCAATGATACTAAAACAGTGATGGGCAGTGCACAGCAGCCATATACTTTGCATGTAAAAGGCGACATTGTTACACCACAGCTTAACGTCACGGACCGCGCAGATTTTAGCGAACAAGTGAAAATTGCCTCACAGAGTGTACAAAGCGATTGGACAACGAGCGCCAAATTGGGCGTTTTGGCTCACAACGGCCAGCCTCAAAGTGTTGATATAAGCTATTTCAATGGTCTAAAAACCACTTCGCTTATCAACACGCAGGCAGAGCGAATAGGCTTGTTCAAGCGCAACCCTGAAGAAAGTCTTCACGTTGGTGAGCTGGCATTATTTGACAAGGACATAACGTCACTCTCGGGTGTACATGTTGTCAGTGATAGCAGTGAGAGTGGCGGGTTCAGAGCTACGCTCACGCACACTCAGATTGGTTCGAGTGACAAGTCTGCACTTTTCAATGTCTACGGTGATTCACATCTATTCGGTGAATTTACGATTACTGAGAATGAACTTACAGCAGTTGATTTTGCCAATAGCCAGTTTACATTAACTCAACTGTCAGAAAGCCCGGTATTTAGAATAACCAACATAGCAGAAGATGCAGAAATATTGGCAGCTGCTGGCCAGTTGGCGATAAACCAAACCCTGCCAAACAATGGTGCAAACCTTGCGGTAACAGGCCAGGCAGATATCAATGGTCAACTAAATATTTCAAACGCAGATTTGGCATTACACGTTGATGGTAAAACCAAGTTAATGGGACATGCTGAGCTCAAAAATGGTGTGCATGTAAGCGTTACAAATAACTCTGGGGATATACAAAGGGCAGCGCTTCATGTTGCAGGAAAGTCTCTGTTAGATGGTGAATTACACGTAACCCAAGAAGCTCAGTTTGATTCCCAATTGACAGTAGATGGTGATGCCGAAATCAAGTCAAGTCTCCAAGTTGGTCGCAATACACAAATTAACGAAACTTTGAGTGTCTCTGGCGAACATTATGCTGGTGGCAGTGTTGAGATCGAAGGCACAGAGGGGCGCGATGCACTGACGGTCAACAATGATGCTACGTTTAGAGCTGATGCAAATGTGGGTGGCAACTTGTCATTAGCCCCTTATCAGGCAACGGCAAGATTACATATTTGTGAAACAGATCAACAAGCTATTCGAGTTGATGACCCCAGTGGCAAAGCGCAGCTGGTATTTAGTCATGGCAACCTAGGTCTTGGCGTTGAGAGACCTGACTATGTGCTTGATGTCGGTGAAGATGCTTGTTTTAGAAGAGACTTGTCAGTGCAGGGCCGTGTTGAAGTCGACGACAGTTTACACGTCAATGAATACGCAAGCTTCAGAAGTAATATCAATATTTACGGCACCTCAGAACTTCAAGGTGAAACACGCATTGGTTTGGCGATGCACACCTCGGAAGAGGAAGAGTTATCAACCCGACGTAGTGCGCAAGTGAGTATTGAGCAAAACCATTTTGAGCATGCATTGGCGGTATATCACAAAGGGGTTAACCCAATTGTGTTCCAAAATGGCAAAGTGGGGATCCGCAATGACCAGCCAGATGCGGAGCTAGATATTGTCGGAGATGTGAAAGTTGAAGGTGATATTGAATTAAACGGCGTGTTGCGTGGTACAGGACAGCTAGAGTGCTTAGATGGCGCTAAAATTTTAGGTGATGTTGAGCTTCGTTCTGACTTGACGGTTTATGATGATGCATTATTTAAAGATACGGTGACCATTGAAGGTTTAACTACAATAGAACGTAAGTTGAACTTATTAGCTGATGCCAATTTTGCTAAGAGTTTGCTCATTGGAGAAGAGCTAACTGTAAGCGGTAACGCTTTCTTTAAAGAAGCCGTGCACTTTAGTAAAGATACCACAGTTCGCGGTAGCTTAGTTGTTGAGGGACTCGATGCAGCGAATCAAGTTGTATTCAAGCCTCACGTAGATATCCATAGTCATTTAGCGGTTAAAGGCGAATCAAACTTTGGCAGTGATACTCACGTCAAGGGCAACTCATATGTCAGTGGTTCAATTGAAGCAGCAAAACTAGCCTCGCAACATGGCATTCAAGTTGGTGAATCACTCAATGAGAGTGCCATGGTGGCTATCAATACCAGTGAAGGTGAAGCAGCTCTGAATGTTGCTGTGCGCGGAACTTCAGAATTCATTGTTGACGGAAATGCAAATGTAGGTGTTGGCTGTAAAATGCCGGAGCATAAACTTGATGTAAAAGGTGATGCTCGGGTTTCGGACAATTTAACCGTTGAAGGAGACTTAGTCCTCGCCAATACACTTAATTTAGAGCAAGGCGCAGAAATTATTGGCGACTGCTCTGTACAAGGCAAGGTTTCACCACAGCAATTACAACTCCCTGAAGGCCCACATATCGAGGCGATCTCACCGGATTGCGAGCTTGGTGGAGATACGGCGTCTGACAATGTGCTCGCGACTCAAGCTGCTGTAAAAGCCTATGTTGATGAACATGCATGGCGTTTTGGTCGCGGTAAAAAAGTTGTGGCGATACATAATCAGGAAGAATTTGATGATGTCTTCTCACGAGATTGTTTGAGCAATATGACGATTTTATTGTTCCCTCACAATGGTCATCGCCAGGTTTCAAGAGCTTATAAACTCAAAAAAGCTGTGGAAGTTGGCTCAAACCTAACGATTGTTGGCTTCAACGAGCGGGAAACGCGCATTGTTAAAGCGCATTCAGGTTGTCGCTTCTTAATTCGCGGAGACCGCGATGCAACGGTTAAACATGTAAGTATGCATGGTTTCACTTTTGATGGTGCTATTCATGAAGTTTCTAAAGAGCTTAGCGCCTATGAAGGCAATGGAGGCGCATTCAATCTACGTTACGCCGATCAAATCGAGTTAAACTGTGTAATTGAAAACCATGCGGTTAGTGGTGATGGCGGCGCAATTTATGGTGAAGATGTTACCAACATCGAAGCCAAAAATATCCGTAATTGCAGAGCCGGACGACAAGGTGGTGCTGCATACGGCCTGAGGTATGCCATGATCCATGCACAGTACTGCTCAGCTGAACGGGGTGGGGCAGTTGCTCATTGTGATGATAGCGAAGTGACCGCTTTAAACAACACTGCACAGCTACATGGCGGCGGCGCTTACAAGTGTCAAAACCTGATTTGTAAAGGTTTTTGGCGTCGCAATAATGCGCAACAAGGTGATGGAAACCATATATTCAGCATGGGCTGCTACCACCTTGAGGAGCAAGAGGAGCATCACGGTGAATTCTTATGGCATGCTCTATTCTTAGATAAGCCATTGAACCACTCTCGTTTCTTCTGGCGTAATGACCACGTTTAATCATGAACTTGTCGATTGAACATATCGGGGCTGAGCTTGAGGCCCCATCTCACTTAGTCGACTCAGGGCAGCATAGCATTGCTGACCTTGAGTCGCTATTTAAGAACTGGTTGCATAAGGAGATCAACTGCTTACAAATTGAAATTCCAAACATCAAGACATCTGTTGACTCACTGACTCTCAATGACATTGAGCTAGAGCTACCTGATATTGACTTACAAGCGTTAAAAGATAATCCAAGTGGATATTTCGCCCAAGTATTTAGTCCTGTTTTTTATGCGGCATTGGAACAGCAACTATACAGAAAAATAAATACGTTGGGAGTCGATGATTATGCGTTTGCATCGCCAGTTATCGATCACGTGTTGCAAAAACAACGTGGACATTTGAGTTCACGATTGTGGCAAGAACTAAAACGGGCGTGCGTGTACAGTTTGCACAACCAGCCGAAGATATTTTTAAAACTGCTCAATTCGCCAGAGTGGCCTAGTTTACGAACGCAACTGATACCAGCCCTATGTCAAGAGTCTTCAGATTTTAAAGCGCTGATCGTGGTCGTTTCAGCCGGGGCTATCAGTCAAAAAAGCGCTGGCTTCATTAGTAAACTCTCGGCGCAGGCGCGGATTGATTTATGGGCAGACATTGAATTATTGCACACAGCTTATGTGTTCGATGCCGAAATACCTAAACAACGAATGACGTTGCTTGCAAAAGCATATCAGTTTTATGCTGAGCAGAGCGCATTTGACAAGCGCACGCGCAAAGCTGTGCTTAAAACATTATCGAGCCGAGGAGCGGCTTTGAATGCGCTTACAACTTGGTTCGCCATCAAAGAAAAGTCTCAATTAACGTCTGCTGATTGTAACACTTTGACATGTTTGGCACGTAAAGCCTGTGATAAATCTATGCCCGAATTTATCACGAGTGTTGCAGCGCAACCGTATCAGCAAAGTGTACTCGCAGAGCTGTTGAGTGTGAGTGATGATGTAGCAGATCTAGGTGGAGAGGCTCAGCATCAGCCATTAAGATCAACTGAGTATTTAGTTGCTCAAGTCAGAACTCAGTTAGGCGGTGGATGTAGAAAGACGATCCGCGCTCTTGATGCCTTATTAAAGCTGCTCCAAAAGCATCTTGCACACGCGGATTTGCCGGCTATGAATCAGCTATGTTGGTTCCAGTACTTAGCACAGCATGATATAGACCAATACTTACCTTCGCCTATCCTAAAATCTTTGCAGCGCTTTTTGAACGAAGTATTACCAGAGCAGAAAGAGCAGTATTTACAATTACGAGCGATGGGTCGTGCGTTGACACTGATCGGTCGTGAAAAACGTATACAAAACCAATTGGCTAAACCACAGTATACGCTGCGTTATGCAAAACGAATTTTCGCCTTGTTGTGCCAAATTAAAAATATACCACAACAACTTATTGAAAACTTGAACACCATTTTACTGAATCAACTGGGTTCCAGAGAAGGGGTTGATTTACAGCGAGATATATCTGTATACCTCGAATCTTTATTAGCAATTGAAGCCTGGTTGGTTCGAGCTCGAACAGTCGCTGATCCGCTGCAAAATAAACAGCTAGTCAATGAGCAGCCCATAGTGGCATCGCAGATGCACCAAGGTGCCTTGACGGTCTCAAATAAAACAGAAGCTGACCGTGACACGGCGCAGGAAAAGTCTCGGCTTGCAAGGGCTGCGAATTTAGCACTGAGTAATGTGTGTACAACTGAGCCGTCAGCTCGATTTGTATTTCACAGTGGGCAGTTTGTGTACATGGAAAGTGTGCAACAGGCACAACAGAGACTCACATTGAGCGCTCTTTCATCGCAATTGAATATTCAGGCTAAGTACGAACTGAAACAAAAAATTGCTGGTTTAGGCATTACCGAGCTTGACCAATTTATACAAGAACATACAGCAAGCTTTTTGGTAGAACATACACAGCTCAGTAGCTATCAAAGCGATATGCATGATGATGAAGCAGCTTCAAAAAAACAAAGCCACCCCCTCATTTTGGACCTCGTTCAAATTTGTGCGTCGCTAGTTAAAGAGCTCGATGGGATTTTAAAATTGATCAATTCGGCGCAAACGCAGTGGACTCGGTCAACTCGTCAGGCTGATGATGGGTTTACAGCTAACCACTCAGAATATGTGGTAAAAAATGAAAGCCGAATTAATGCCGGTGTGGATCCCAAGTCAGAAAATGTTACGCAGCGCGTAGCAGTTGACAAATCACCTTCGCCTCATGCACAGCTTGATTTCGCACGCGAGTTGTTAGTGGTCTCACAGTTAAAACGTTATTGCATGGCGTTTCACCAAGCTATCAGTGTAAATAGGACTTTGTTTCAATTGCATGGTACGCATGATGTAACAGTGCAATTGATGGCGTATATCCAAAGCTGGCAAAGTATGTTTACTACATTAGAACAATCGCAACGTGTCACCGCTTTACACCGTGCGTTCACATTGAGCTTAACGGCGTTAAATACGCTTAGGCAAAGAGTTTATGCGTTGAACCCGTATATACAAAGTCAAGCTCAAAAGCACCAAATGTGGTGGTTAACGCTGTTAGATATTGTGCACACACCAGAAGAATTATCCACTAAATTAGCAAAAGAAAATCAACAGGTTGCTGAGCTTGAGACAAACGAAATAGCCTTGACTTCGCATGACAAAGCTAAATCCGTTGATACTGATAGTAGTTCCTCTAATGAGGTACCGTTATTTGATATTGGCGAATTGCAATCGGCTCAATCCTTGACTGAGGCAACAAAGCTGCTCAACACGTACAAAACACGCAACGGAACTGTCGCAACCAAAGTCAACTCGCTGCGCCACAGCATAGCGACGAAGACATATGATATAGCAAAAGAACAAGGCTTTGTCTCGGGCGTTGCTGATGTGGCGCTGGGCGAAAATAAATCACTAAACGCGTCGCTCGGTGACCGTTTTGAAAAAGTGGAAGGGGCCAGAGGGTCACTGCAACAGGACGCGTTAGGTGTCCTTAATGCGGGCGCAGTAGATAAGCATGTGAGCCGCGTCATTGCGAAAATGTCAGAGCAGGCCAATAAACAACAAAATATCATGTTGCGTTTGGGTATTGAATCTCTCAAGACCCATAGCGAACAGGTGGCTTCAGAACTAAAACATCATTACCAACAATCTTCAGAGCAATTGATCAGTGATGACGCTGGTGTGGTACTACTGTGGCCATTTTTTGAAATATTGTTCACAAAGATGTCACTCTTGGATAAGTCTCAATCAGAGCAAGTCACTTTTAAAGATGCGGCAGCCCAGCACAAAGCATATTCACTGCTTTGTTCATTGGCATCGCTAGAGCCAAATAGCACCGAAACCTATGTGATTAATGCTTTACTTGGCCTGCCTATTGAGTACGAATTTGAAGAGGTCGATTCGCTCAATGATGAAGAGCTAGATGAGTTACACACTTTAATTTCCGCAGCAATAGCCCGCTGGGAGGCGTTAAAAGGCATGCCTGTTGAATCGTTCAAGGCTATGTTTTTGCAACGCAGCGGAGAAGTGAAGCTCACAGCTAATGGCGTCAGTGTGGTCGTTGAAAGTAAACCACAAGACGTTCTGCTAATGAAGTTACCATGGGGGTTAGGCATTGTCCAACTACCTTGGTTGGGCAACGATTTAGTCAATATTGAGTGGCAATATGGATTCTAACGTATTTAGCAAAACCTACCTTATCTAAACCGAATAAAACTTAAAACAAGGGCGTATTGGTAGACCTATTTATGCGCCTTAAAACCCAAGACCAATTATCAAATGGGATAGCCAGTAATAAAGCTAACCGAAATTTAAAATGGAGAAGTGTATGCCTGTAAATAATCGTTCAAATCTACGCGCTTTAATTGAAGAACATCAAGTGCGTCAACAGCAGTATCAAGTTGCAGAAAACAAAGTGCAGTCCTACTTGGAGTACAACCGTCATTGTTTGCTCCAACATTTGAATAACTTATTTACAAAGAGGGTATTGCCACATTTAGAGCTAGCTAAGGCATTGCTAATGGAGCAAGGCTATCAAGCAGAAATTGAAGTTGAGAAGCAAACACTGCATGAAGAAAACTCTGCAATTGAGGTGATAACACAGGTATCGTTGCTTTTTTCCGGCAATCCAGACGATCAGGATGTCAGCCTTACACAAAATAGGTTATTGATTTTTACTAGGCCAAATCATGCGTTTATTTATGCAAAATACATTACGGATCTGGTAACAAGCCAAACACAGCCTCTGTTTTTTGCAGATGAATTTTACTATCAAAATATGCCGAATGTAGATGTTCAATTTCCGCATTTTCCGTTTCCTCCAAATTTTGATGATCACAGTGAATTTAAGTCTATGCTCTCGGATTTCTTAAGTATGGTGTTTTTACAAATTAGAGGAAAATTGAGTTAACGAAAAATTTAGTGCAAACCTTGGTTTTTTGTCACAAAGGGATTTCTTCTGCGTCAGTGATTAAAGCAACTAAGGAGAGACATTGTGGCAAATTATCAAGAGGCGTTTGCATATGCTTTTTCGCACCCTAGTGAATACTTGCGGGGCGATTACCCAATATGGCGTTGTTTGACGTTGAAGCCGCTTTTGTTAGCGGAAGGGTTTTCAGACGATGAACAATACACCTTATTTGAAAAGATATATGCACCAGAGCTTTGGCGTCAGTGCAAAGGGGATCAAATTACAGATCAAAAAGTAGCTGGTTTGTTATTACTGATCAATGCCAAAGGCTATTTGGCGACCATGCTTAAAGAGATGCAAAGTTATTTCAATATCACACCCACTAGTCAAATGTGCGAACGAACCCTATATCAATTAAATAGACTGCCCAAAAGTGCATTGCTAGATTGGCTTGATACAGGGTTACAGTATTTTTCACTGGTGCAAAATAAGCGACATGAATCGTATTTTCTCTGTGAGAATGGTTGAAATTTAAATTTATTACCCGATATAGGAAAATAAGATAATATCTGAATTCATAAACGTAGCTACGAGATGTGGGTACTAAAACGAACATTAGGGAAAGCACAATGACAATACAACTCCCCAATATTGGCCAGTTCACCTTTGAACAAGAAGGGCAAGAAGGAGGCCCTTATCACAGCCGTACACTGCATGTTCCTTCTCAAAGTTCAGGCCTCACAATAGGGCGTGGTTTTGATTTAAAACACCGTAGTGCCCAGCAGATAGTCGAGCAGTTATTACAAGCAGGTGTTGCGTTTGACGATGCGCATAAGCTCGCTAAAGCATCTGGCTTACATGGCTCTGAAGCAAAAAAATTTATAGCCGAGCACGGCCTCCAGGGGTTTGAGGTGAGCCCAAAAGAGCAAGTTAATTTGTTCGAACAAACGTATGAAGTGATGGCCAAAGATGTCAAACGCATTTGTGACAAAGCGGACTGTGTAGAAGTCTATGGTCCGGTCGACTGGGTAAATTTACATCACAAAATTAAAGATATCTTAATTGATTTAAGGTATCGAGGTGACTACACACCAGCAACGCGCAAACGGATCCAGCGCTATGTTGCTCAAAACGATCTGCAAGCTTTCAGCAAGGAGATGTCTGATAAAGAACTATGGCACAAAGTGCCAATAGAGCGTTTTAAACAGCGTTTAGCCTATTTAACGACGACTTAAAAAGCTGCTTATGCAGCTTTTTTTGTGAAGATTTTTCTTTTGTATCTCAAGCTGCCAGTGTGGATGTGAGAGAGAAGCTCTGCAAAAGTCGTAAGTGTTCAGACTATCTTAATTTTACCGTAAAAAGTGTCTCATTTACTGTGAGTATTTCCCATATTACTATCAGATTAAAAGTAACTTACCCAATGGGCAAGTTCGATTATTGTATGACTCAGAGAATAGTAATGAGATTCTAAAAATCACTCAAGGCAACAAGGTCATTGCACCACTTGCAAAGCTGGTACACATTCAAGGGTATGCTGATAATGTTTCTGCACTGATACCGTTGGGTTTAGTTATTATTTTTTTATCGCATGGCGGAGAGATGAGCGAAAATAGCAATCAGGTTGACATGTTATCAATAAGCATACTTAGAACTTCGTAAATACGACGTAATTAGAAATGCTACTATGCTTGCCAAATAGCATATTAATCATGAGTAGTGCCGAGGCATTTTATTTTTTCAATTTATTGCTTGAAGGGTGTGAATACCCGTCAATTTCCGGAGTGGAGAGTAAATAAGAATGAAAAGTAATAATACCGGTATTTCTGCGGATCCGCTCTGCCCAAAAAAAGCCGATGATTGAACCTAGCAGTACACATACAGCAGTTATGTGTATAGCTGTGCTTTGGTCAAAAAACTGTATTGATATCAACCCCAAAATACCCATAAAAAATATGGGCGATAAGACGATTTGTAGGTATAGCAGGGAAACTACCACAGAGCCCAAAAAGATCAGGTGCCACTCAAGTACTTTAGTGATCATACTTATAAATATATTCCGAGATTTCATGTATTAGTGCAGCAGTAACAAGAGACGTTATTTTAAATCATTTCTAAGTGGTTTAATACAGGTTAATAATTTGCACTGCAATAGATATTTTTCTATTGGCGTTAACCTAAAAAAATGAGCCAAATAGATGTTTATTGTGTCACTAATTTTTAATAAGAGTTTTGGGAATGCAGCTTAGCTTGCTGTTTGGCACATCTGATTTTTTTGAACAGTGAAAAAATGCAGCAGATTCTAATTAAGGGGTATGTATCTTAGGGCAATAAACTCAGTGCCACAATATATTTTGTGGCACAGCAATGATTGCGCACGCATAGGGTGCCTTTCATCAATTAGCGGTATGTATAATATTGATAAATATATACGCCGCCCGGTGCCCAACCACCTGGGCCAGCGATAGTCCAGCTTGGAGGACAGTTTTGCCAAGGCCTTACTGTTTTTGTTTCCCAAAGAGGCGCTGTTGAATCGTTATGAGCTGCAGTGAGCTTATAGTGACATACCTTATAGGTTGCACTTGAATTGATGTTTTCTGATGCATTGGCTGAATGGCCAAAAGTTACAGCCCCTGCCATTAGAGCTGAAAGCATTAAGGTTTTCTTATTCATCACATTTCCTTGATTATGTTCATTTAGTCGATGAAGATACTTAAATTCAATATGTCTTTAGCTTTGAATTAGACCCCATTACTTAAACACAATCTGAATAAAAAGTGAACGAGTGGAACTTGTTATATTTTCAAGCTGTGCAATAACGTAACAAGTGTAACGGAACGAATCCCTGAATCTGTGGATCATTTGCAGTCTGTGAGCTTCTAATCTATCTAGATTCGAGTTTTTTTCGATGGTGGCTGCGGTTGGAGATTCGATAACGACGGGGATTTATGGATGGTGCACTAAGAATTAACCTATTCTAACCTAATTCGTATCAGTTAAAGCTGCGATGGAAGTGACTTGAAAATGACACTCGGTGGACACATAACAGTAATTTATACAATCAAATTAACGTAAATTAGACTGTAATTTGCACAGCACTTGAAAAACACAAAATAAATCTACTTTATGAGTTGATAAGCGCTGTAAGTTCCCAAATTATTTTGTAATAATGCGTCAGTTAACAAGCTACAAATTCAGAGGAAAGACCTCCTATGGCGGATACAGAGAATCGCCCAACTAACTTCATCAGAAATATCATTGACGGAGATCTGGCAAGTGGCAAACACGCATCTACACATACGCGTTTCCCGCCAGAGCCAAATGGTTTTTTACACATAGGTCATGCAAAGTCTATCTGCCTAAACTTTGGCATTGCTCAAGACTACAAAGGCCTGTGTAACTTACGTTTCGACGATACTAACCCAGAAAAAGAAGATATCGATTACGTAAACTCAATTCAGAACGACGTTAAGTGGTTAGGTTTTGACTGGGATGGTGAGATTTGCTACTCATCAAACTACTTTGACAAGTTATATGGCTATGCGGTAGAGCTGATCGAAAAAGGCCTAGCGTATGTGTGTTTCTTGTCACCAGAGCAGGCGCGTGAATACCGTGGCACACTAACTGAGCCAGGTAAAAATAGTCCGCACAGAGATACATCGGTTGAAGAGAACTTGGCACTTTTTGAAAAAATGAAAAATGGCGAGTTTAAAGAAGGCGAGTGTGTATTACGTGCAAAGATCGACATGGCAAGCTCGTTCATGGTGCTTCGCGATCCGATTATTTATCGCATACGTTTTGTTCACCACCATCAAACAGGTGACAAGTGGTGCATTTATCCAATGTATGACTTTACACACTGTATTTCAGATGCGCTAGAAGGTATTACGCATTCATTGTGTACCCTTGAATTCCAAGACAACCGCCGTCTTTACGACTGGGTATTGGAAAACATAAGCATAGAATGTCAGCCTCAGCAGATCGAGTTTTCACGCTTAAACCTTGAATATACGGTCATGTCGAAGCGTAAGCTTAATGATCTTGTGGAAAACGGCCAAGTTGAAGGGTGGGATGACCCACGTATGCCAACAATTGCCGGTTTACGTCGTCGTGGTTATACGCCTGCATCTATTCGAGAGTTCTGTAAGCGCATCGGTATTACAAAACAAGATAATATGGTTGAAATGGGTATGCTTGAAGCGTGTATCCGTGATGACTTAAATGAGAATGCCCCTCGTGCGATGGCTGTTTTAGATCCAGTGAAGATTGTGATCGAAAACTATGATGCGGATAAAGTAGAAATGTTATCTGCACCCAACCATCCAACTTTAGAGATGGGCGAGCGTGAATTACCATTTACACGTGAAATTTTCATCGAGCGTGAAGACTTCCGTATTGAAGCGAATAAAAAGTTTAAGCGTTTAGTGTTAGGCAAAGAAGTGCGTCTGCGTAATGCCTATGTGATTAAAGCGGAGCGCATTGAAGAAGATGATGCTGGTAATATCACAACGATTTACTGTACATATGATGCAGAGACACTAGGTAAAAACCCAGCAGATGGCCGCAAGGTCAAGGGGGTTATTCACTGGGTGTCGGCTTCTCACTGCATTGAAGCGGAAGTACGTCAATATGATCGTTTATTTAACGTGCCAAATCCAGCGGCTGCAGATGATTTCACTGAAACATTGAACCCAGATTCATTGGTTATCATTGCAAATGCGAAGCTTGAGCCTTCACTGGCCAATGCAAATCCAGAGCAGGGTTTCCAGTTTGAGCGTTTAGGTTATTACAGCCGTGATAACAAGGCTGAAAGCTTAACATTCAACCAAACAGTAGGCCTTCGTGATTCATGGGCTAAGATAGAAAAAGCATAAGGCTTGGTCAAACCAAACTTTATTTTTCATAAAAAAGGTCGACATTTGTCGGCCTTTTTTTCAATATATTCATCAAATTAGTTTTAATAAGTCGCGCCGTGAGCAAACAGTCAATTCACAACTTCTACATTAATGAACAGCAATCGATTTATTTGCTATCTCACCACGATGCGAAAAAACATCGTCAATGGCTAAACATTTGTAAAAAGCAATTGTCGCTACTTGGGTATCAAGATGTCGAGTTGATCGGCTCTGGCGCATTTGGTTTTGTATTTGCTGGTGTTGAAGATAGCGGTGCGCAGTGGGTGTTTAAATTTTCAAGGATCACATTAGCGCAGAGCGTACGAGACAGACTCGAAGACGAAGCTTACATGTTATCTCAAATCAACAACCCTATGGTGCCTGAATTTTTTGCTTTTGAGCGAGTCAAGAAGCAAGGGATTTTAATGATGGCCCGTGCAAAAGGGGAGGATCTCGAGCAAATATCCTTAAAACAAGGGCGCTTAAAACCTCGAGACCTCGTTAATTTAGCGCTAAAACTTCGTAATGTCTTACTAGATTTACGTGAGCGAAAAAATGGTATGTCATTGCAACCTGTCGTTCATGGTGACATCAAGCCATCAAATATTGTTTGGGATCAACAATCAGATGCGTTTTCTTTGGTTGATTGGGGAAGCTCCGTTTACGCACAAATAGATGTGCATGGGGAGCCTGTTGCCAGTAATATTATGGATTTAATGTCGTCGGATATTGCCAGTACGAATGCGCGAATGGGAGATGTATACTTTATTGGCGACGAGCAAATGTCAGGGGCACGCTCTTCACCTCGCTTTGACGAGCAGGGGGTTGCTTCGACGATCTATGCGTTGGCGAGTGCTCAATCGTGCCGTTTTGGCGCGCAAGTCATTCCTGCTGCGAGTTTGGGTCTGCCAATAGAGTTTGCCCGTGTCATTGATGGTATGCTAAGCAAAGATAAAGTCACCAGAGACGCTGCTGGAGATTACTTTATTCGCAATATGCCTGCCATGGCAAAGGTATATCTTCCTGATATTTCTTTACCTCAAGCCAAGCCTTATATTCCATTTTGGACAGTACAGCAATCAGATTTGCCAGACACGGTTGTGTATAGTTCTCGAAAACAGTTTTTGCGCCGAGCAGATCATAATCAGCAGTTACTTGATGTGAATGACGCTCAGCTCGATAGATACTATAAAGAGTTCTTGTTTGATACTGGCGATACTGAAAAGGCATTTTTGGCGTCTATAAGCCGACTAGCAAAATATCCGGTAGTAGGCGGACTGAGCTTTCACTGGCAGCAAGAATCTCTATTTGTTGAGTCTAGTCTGATGTTGCACGACGAGGATTTGCAGGATGCATTTACCGACGCCGTCAACGCGACGGTGATGTTAGCCCAAGGCATAGAGCAAAAGGGGCTGTTTAAATGTTGCTTGTTTGACGCGCGGCAAACTATACAGTTAGAAAGAGATGAAACTGGCGCATATATCTTCGAGCAATTGCCTGAGCTGCAGTACAGTGTAAGCCACGTTGCGGCCTCTGAAGTGACGAGGCCTCATTCTTACTTTGAGGATGGAAAAGACCCCGATGAGCAGCTCCAGTTACCAAAAAAAATAATTCAGTGTGTGTTTGAGCTGAATAAAATTCACCATACGGGGTGTATTATTTTTGAATCACTCAGTGATCGTTTGAAAATACATTACTATTATCGATTACTGGACGCCGAGCAAGAAGCCGCGTTTTCAGCACTGTTGAGAGAAATCATCCAATATACGGTCAGCATTCAAGACTATGGGGTGGCGGGCTTTATGAAGCTTCCATATAAAAACACCCGCGAGTTTGAATTATGTACAACTCAACACGTGCAATATTATCCAAAAAACCCCAAACGCTAAAAACATATTGGACAGCTGAAGTGTGTTTAGTTATCTAGTAGCAAATGAACTAGTATATGACGAATTGTCAATTGAAATTCCGTGATGCATATAGCACCCTGTTACTTAGGAGGGCGCTATGGATAAACAAAAGAGACAGGAGATCTTAACCTTAAGTTGGGGGATCCATGATGACGTAGAGCAAGCCATTGCTCGACATGCAGCGGTAGAAGGGGATGAAAATTGGGTTGATAAACAACGCTTGCTTATCGCCGATATGTCGTTGCATCTATTGCAGACTGCACTTAAGCCAGAGCCGATCAGCCATGAAAAGCTTAAAAATAACTTGAATGCAATTTTAACCTTGTCTGATGACTTTGTTAGCGAAGTTGACCTAAAACGAGTGGCAGATGCCTTATATGGACTGGAAAAACTTTAAGCCAAATAGAGTGGTGAGTGGCTCAAATTGTATTTTTGCATGATGTGAGTCCAGTTAAAGTGGAGTCGTGTTTTTGGCTATATTGAATATAAAGTGTGCAAATCATATTTAATGCAATTGCTACAGATTTAGGTTTGGTTAAATCGTTGAGTTATGTAAATGGATGACTTGTTTAAAAGAGCAAAAAAAAGCCAGCTCTGGGCTGGCTTAATCAAAATTATACAATGTATTTTGTCATCAAGAGTCGTCAGATTCTGAAAACTTTTTACAAGCTTCTGCATCTTCACACTCACCGTAAAGGTATAGTGAGTGGTTAGTTAGCTTGATACCATTGCTCGCTGCAATTTCAAGCTGACGAGTTTCGATCACATCATCTTCAAATTCGATAACCTTACCACACTTCAAACAAACTAAGTGGTCATGGTGAGTGCTACCTGATAATTCAAAAACTGACTTGCCGCCTTCAAAGTGGTGGCGTGTCACAATACCAGCGTCATCAAATTGGTTTAATACACGATATACAGTTGCTAAACCAATCTCTTCGCCTTTATCTAGCAAAATTTTATAAACATCTTCTGCACTGATATGTTGGTTTTCAGGAGACTGTAATATCTCGAGAATTTTTATACGTGGTAAGGTGACTTTTAAGCCCGCCTTTTTAAGCTCTAAGTTGTGATCAGTCATTTAATCTGTCTCAATCTATTATCTTTTACTTCAATTCTTAAGAATAAGCACGACCATTTTCTTAAGAATAACGTGCACGGGCAACAAGTCAAAGCTTGTTTGATTAATTCAGAGAATTAATCTTCTAACTCGCTTAAGCACATTTCATCATGCACTTGCGCGCACCAATCTTTAATGCGCTTCTCAGTTAGCTCTGGCTGACGGTCTTCATCGATGCCTAAACCAACAAAGTGGTTGTCATCAACAAGGGCTTTAGAGGCCTCGAATTCATATCCTTCTGTTGACCAGTGACCAACCACAATTGCGCCACGTTCTGTTACGATGTCATTTACCATACCCATCGCGTCTAAGAAGTACTCAGCGTAATCTTCTTGGTCACCACAACCGAAAATTGCAACTAGCTTACCTTCGAAATCAATTTCTTCCAACTCTGGGAAGAAGTCGTCCCAATCACACTGTGCTTCACCGTAGTACCAAGTAGGGATACCAAATAAAATTAGGTCAAATTCTTCGATGTCTGCTTTGCTGCTTTTAGCAATGTCTTTTACATCAATTAATTTTTTACCAAGTTCTTTTTGGATCAGTTTAGCAACGTGCTCGGTGTTACCCGTATCACTGCCGAAAAAAATACCTACGCTTGCCATTAATTACTTACCTTTATCTATTAATCGCTAATTTCTCTTGCAAGATGGTTTCTATGAGCGCACTACGACTGATATTTTGTTCTTCAGCCATATCACTCAGTGCTTGGTAGAGTTCTGAAGAAACTTTGAACTCTACGCGCTTTAACCCTCTTGCTCTATCTCTTTTAATTTGATTACGCTTATTGATCTTGAGCTGCATTTCCCTAGGTAAGGGATTTGTTTTTGGCCGACCTGGGCGTTTTTCATTCTCAAATAAGTCGATAGTTGTTCTATCTAATTCAGACTTGGCCATTAACCAACACCCGCACCTTGCCAAAACACTTGGATAACTCCTTTGGCTATGAAACCTGAACAACCTAAAAACAACACCAGCCAAACGATGTATCGACCAAATTTAGGCACGTCACCTTTCTTTAAAACGTCCTGAATGGCCATTCCAATAAGAAAGAATATACATGCGAGAGCAAAGTAAAAACCAAGAGTTTCAAACTCATTTATGTATTGACTGATCATCTTTGCACTACTAAAACCTTAAACGGCGGCTACTATAGCATATCTAACGACAATAAATTAAGTTTCGCCGTATAAAAAAATCCGACAATTATTGAATAAAATCAATAATAGAACGATTGACAGCCTCGGGCTTTTCAGCATGCAGCCAATGACCAGCTCCTTGGATGATTTTTGCTCGTGCTTTTGCAAAAGCACTGACAATTGCACCTTTATGTTCTGGCAAAATATAGTCGGAGTTGTTTCCTTTAATAAACAGCGTATCACACAAACAGGTACGAGGTGTATCTATGTTCTCGATAATCTGGGAATAATTTTGTTCAATTATCGGTAAGTTAAAACGCCATTCAAGCGCACCCTGTTCGTTTTTAGCTAAGCTTTTCAACAAAAACTGTCTTACACCAAGCTCTTCAATATACTCAGACATCACTTTGTCTGCTTCGCTTCGACTCGTTGGTGTTTGCTGGCTGACTTGGTTAAGAGCGCGAATAATAGTGTCATGTCTTGAATGGTATTTTACTGGTGCGATATCCAAAACGACCAGCTTTTCTACTTTTTGCTCGTCAAGCATAGCTACTTGCATCGCTACTTTACCACCCATAGAATGGCCAACTAGAGTCGCCTTATTCAGCCCAAAGTGGTTTATCAGAGAGAGTATGTCCTCTGCCATAACTTGATAATTCATGTCATCGCTTTTGAACGATCGACCGTGATTACGAAGATCTACATTTATGACATTGAAATTTGACTCCAATGCTCTAGCAATCACATTTAGGTTTTCAAGGGAGCCAAATAAGCCGTGGAGCAAGATCACAGTTTTGGCGTTATTTTGGTCCAATCCACTTTGTTTAAAATTAAGTAACATACTACCTCCAAGTTTGCGCGGCTATTTTGCCAGTCTTAATTCAAAAATCAAAGCCGTAGAGGAAGAAGAAAAATTTAGATATAATCCCCCCAGATGCGGTAGATGTATAAAATGACAGGACAAGCATGAAAACAATAGAAATAGATGACGAGCTATATCAATACATTGCAAGCAATACGCAGAGTATTGGTGAGAGCGCCTCACAGATCCTGCGTCGTTTATTAGAATTAGAGCCAACTCAAGGCAATTCGGGAATCATTCAAACCGAAGTAAAAGAAGCAGAACCTGTTCAAATTGAGAACAAGGTAGAAGAGAAAATAGAACCAGTACGAGAGTCTGCAAACGTATTTAACATTCTAAATAAAGAAGAACTCGCTATGCAAAAAGGTGTAGTAGGGCGCTTTTTATTTATTTTGGCTGCATTTCACCGTACTCATAAAGCCCAGTTTAATAAGGTTCTTGAAATTAAAGGGCGAGACAGAATTTACTTCGCAACAAGTAAAGAGGCGTTGCTTGAAAGCGGGAGCAGTATGAACCCTAAAAATATCACTGAAAGTGAATATTGGGTCATGACCAATTCAAACACCACGCGTAAGAAAATGATGCTGCACGAAGTTGCGCTAATTTTAGGCTACACTCAGCAGCAAGCAGAAACCGTTCGAGACTACCTATAAGGAAATGTGATGGCAAACCATCCAAACGCAGGCAAAAAAGCTCCTAAGTCACAGCTCGCTAACATACCAAAGCTGGTTTCAGCTTATTATTTAAATGAGCCAGATCTTGAATCTAACCCGGAACAATGTGTTGCATTTGGCACGTCAGGTCACCGCGGGTGTTCGTACAACGTGAAATTTAACGAGTCACATATTTTAGCGATTACTCAAGCTATTTGTGATTATCGAAAGGCCAATAATATATTCGGTCCGCTTTTTCTTGGTAAAGATACACATGCACTTTCTGAAGCCGCTTTCAACTCAGCGATTGAAGTGCTTGTTGCTAATGAAGTACAGGTTATTACTCAAGAAAATGATGATTTCACGCCAACGCCGGTAGTAAGCCATGCTATTGTTTGCCACAATCGCACCCATCCCCATGAGTTGGCGGATGGCATCGTAGTAACTCCTTCGCATAATCCGCCAGAAGACGGTGGTTTTAAGTATAACCCTCCAAATGGAGGACCGGCTGATACCGATGTCACAAACTGGATTGAACAACGTGCGAATCAGTTGTTGCGTGAAGATTTAGTCGAGGTTCAGTTATTTCCTTATGCAAAAGCAAAGCGCTCTGGTTTTATCAAATATGAAGATTTGCTCTCGCCTTACGTTGAAGATTTAGCGAATGTCATAGATTTTGATGCCATATCAAAAGCAAACGTTAGTATTGGCATAGACCCACTAGGTGGTTCTGGGATTAATTTTTGGCCGGTGATTGCTAAGCGATATGGCTTAAATATGACCATTGTGAATGACGAAGTTGACCCTAGGTTTGCGTTTATGCCATTGGATAAAGATGGCAAAATAAGAATGGATTGCTCTTCACCTTTTGCAATGGCTAACTTAATTGCGCTAAAAGATGATTATGATATTGGCATTGGCAATGACCCAGACTATGACCGCCACGGTATTGTTACCAAAGATGGTTTGATGAATCCTAATCACTTTTTAGCTGTGGCAATTGATTATTTGCTACAAAATCGTGATTGGGCTGACGATATTAAAGTGGGCAAAACTTTGGTTTCGAGCGGTATGATTGACAAGGTTGTGCAAAGCCATGGTAATGAAGTGTACGAAGTACCAGTTGGTTTTAAGTGGTTTGTTGATGGACTTAGCGAAAAGTGGCTTGCGTTTGGCGGTGAAGAAAGTGCTGGGGCTTCATTTTTACGAAAGGATGGCGATGTTTGGAATACCGACAAAGATGGCTTTATTTTGGGGCTTTTGGCAGCTGAAATTTTAGCGGTTACAGGTAAGACACCCTCTGAACGATACAAAGAATTAGAGCAAGCGTTTGGTTCACCAAGTTACAAGCGAATCGATGCGCCAGCAAACGATGGGCAAAAAGCCAGATTAAAAGCACTCAGTGTAGATGATGTAAAAGCTGATACACTCGCTGGCGACAAAATTACAGACATTCTCACCCATGCACCTGGCAACGGCGCAGCGATAGGTGGGTTAAAAGTGGTAACAGAATCAGGTTGGTTTGCAGCCAGACCTTCTGGTACGGAAGATATCTATAAAATTTACCTTGAATCATTCAAAGGTGAAGCGCATTTAGCTGAACTTGAAAGTGCTGCGAAAGCACTAGTAGATAGCGTGATTAGCTAATTATCCAATTATTAAAGGCCATTTTAGATGGCCTTTTTCTTTTTTCACTTCTCTCATAAGGTGACAGTATGTACCTTGATACATTAAAAGCAACAGGGGACTTTTTAACCATAACTCGTGAAAATGAGTTTGAATTAGCACCAAGCCAATTTACATTGGAAAACGGTACTGAGGTTAAAGTATTAGACACCGGTGTTATCCAATTTACGCCTCAATGTGAAACACAGAAAGATTTTGTGTTTTCAAGTGCAGTCCACGGAAATGAAACAGCACCAATCGAAATTTGCGACGAGTTGATTAAGCAAATTATCCTCGGTGAACTTGAATTAAAGCAGCGAGTTCTCTTTATTTACGGTAATCCAAAGTCAATTAATATTGGTAAACGTTTTGTCGATGAAAATTTAAACCGTTTATTTAACGGTGCGCATGAAAACAAGTGTGATAACCCAGAACAAGTCCGTGCAGCGAACCTAGAAAAGTATGTACGAGAATTTTTCACCAGTGTTGAAGCTGGTCGTTATCGTGCCCATTATGATTTGCATACAGCGATCCGTGGCTCAAAAAATGAAAAGTTTGCAGTTTATCCTTTCTTACATGGCAAGCCTTGGAAAAAGTCACAATTGCAGTTCTTATTGTCTTGTGGTGTCAATACTGTGTTGATGATGAGCTCGGCAGCCACAACATTCAGCTACTTTTCGTCAAAGCAATTTGAAGCTGACGCGTTCACAGTGGAGCTCGGGCAAGTAAAACCGTTTGGGCAAAATAATATGGCGAGTTTTGAAGCAACAAAGCAAACGCTTAGTGCATTAATTAGCCAAAAAAACGTCAAATATAAAGATTTTGATGCAAAAGAATTTGAGCTGTTTACTGTTCACCGAACGATTAATCGGACATGTGAAGATTTTTCATTCCCTTTCCCTGATTCTGCGGTCAACTTCACTGGATTTGCAAAGGGTGAACTGCTTGCAACTGATGGAAATACTGAGATATTTGCAGAGGTAGAAGGCGAAGCAATTATCTTCCCAAATGCTAAAGTGGCGTTAGGGCAGCGTGCATTATTAACCGTAATCCCTATGGAAGTGAACGAAAACTTTGTTTAACCCACTGAAATAAAAGTTTTTTTGTAACCGTATCGAAATCTTTCCAGAATAAAAATGCAAATTATCGGTTATTCATCTAGGATTAGTTGAATAACCGTTTACGTTAACGTAAAGTGGCAAAAGCTTTAATTTAAGTAATTTGCATTTACCGCACTAATTATTCAAAAATCAATCCGCGGGCTTTATGTCAATGCTATTGGCTGCAAGTATTGCAAATTGGCGATGACAACAAGAGAAGGTAGGTTATGACTAACCCCAATAACATATCGTTAAATATAAGCCATGCACTCGAGTTTATCGATGGTCATGCGCTTAACATCCCAACATTGAAAATTTTAAGTGAGCAGGGAGATATCTTGGATGGCGCAACCAAGCCTGAATTAGATAAAGAAACTGCACTTAAAATATATAGCACGATGAGATTTATCCGTTTGTTGGATGAACGTATGCAGGCTGCTCAGCGCCAAGGCCGGATTAGCTTCTACATGCAGTGTTTAGGCGAAGAGGCGGCAATTACAGCCAGTGCTGCTGCGTTAAAACAAGATGATATGATCATGGCTCAGTACCGTGAGCAAGCAGCCCTCCACTACAGAGGCTTTACACTAGGACAGTTTATGAACCAGCTTTTCTCAAATGAAAAGGATTTGGGTAAGGGCCGCCAAATGCCTGTGCATTATGGCTCGAATGAACTGAATTACCTGACTATCTCATCACCTCTAGGCACGCAAATCCCTCAGGCAACGGGATATGCTTATGGTCAAAAGCTTAAGCATATTGATAAGGAGTCTGGTGAACTTAGCTCCGAAATCGACAACGTAACGATTTGCTATTTCGGTGAAGGCGCTGCTTCTGAAGGTGATTTCCACGCAGGCTTGAATATGGCTGCGGTCCACAAAGCGCCAGTAATATTCTTCGCGCGTAACAATGGTTACGCAATCTCGACTCCTGCAGACGAGCAGTTTAAAGGTGATGGCATTGCCGCTCGTGGTGTAGGCTACGGGATTAAAACAATTCGTGTAGACGGTGCTGATACACTGGCTGTTTACGAAGCAACTAAAAAAGCCCGTGAAATTGCAGTTTCGACAGGCGAGCCTGTATTAATTGAGTCAATTGCTTATCGTTTAGGCGCGCACTCTACATCTGATGACCCTTCAGGTTACCGCACAAAAGATGAAGAAGCTGAATTCAAAAACAGCTGTCCTGTGGCGAGGTTTAAAACTTGGTTGTTGAAGCAAGGTTGGTTAGATGAAAGTGAAGACGAAGCAATTAAAGATAAAATTCGTGAAGAGATCCTAGCCGCGCTGAAAGTAGCTGAAAAAGTACAAAAGCCAGCGCTTGAAGAGCTAGTGTCGGACGTCTACGACACGCCAATTCCAGCATTACAAAAACAATACGAAGAACTCAAAGAGCATATCAAGCAATATCCAGATGCCTATCCAGTGACAGCAGGGAGAATTAAATAATGGCTAAAATGAATATGTTACACGCCATTAATTCGGCGCTAGATATTAGTATGGCAGAACACCCTCAAGCATGTATTTTTGGGGAAGATGTGGGTTACTTTGGTGGTGTATTCCGTGCAACGTCTGGACTGCAAGAAAAATATGGCAAGCACCGTGTGTTTAACACACCGTTGACTGAACAAGGTATTCTAGGGTTTGCCAATGGTCTTGCCGCTTTCGGCGCTCCAGCATTAGCTGAAATTCAATTTGCAGACTATATCTTTCCGGCATTTGACCAGATCGTGAATGAATCAGCAAAATTCCGCTACCGTTCAGGTAATGAGTTCGACGTAGGCAATTTAACAATTCGCACCCCTTATGGTGGTGGCATTGCCGGTGGTTTGTATCATTCACAATCACCTGAAGCATATTTTGCGCATACACCAGGCTTGAAATTAGTTGTACCGCGTAACCCGTATCAAGCTAAAGGTTTATTGAGAGCATGTATCAAAGATGACAATCCGGTGATCTTCTTTGAACCGAAGCGTTTGTATCGCGCATCTGTTGGTGAAGTACCAGAAGAAGATTACAGCATTGAAATCGGCAAGGCTGAAGTGGTTAAAGAGGGCTCTGACATTACTGTACTTGCTTGGGGTGCACAAATGGAAATCATTGAGCAGGCTGCCATTAAAGCAGAAGAAGCTGGAATTAGCTGTGAAATCATCGATCTGCGCTCAATTTTACCGTGGGACGCTGAAACTTTAATTCAGTCAGTTACGAAGACAGGCCGATTGGTTATCAGCCACGAAGCTCCAATAACAAATGGCTTCGGTGCAGAAATTGCGGCGACTATTCAAAAAGAGTGTTTCTTACACTTAGAATCACCCATTGAGCGTGTTTGTGGTTTAGATACACCATATCCTTTAGCACTTGAAAAAGAGTATGTGCCCGATGCACTAAAAGTGTTTGAAGCAATTAAAAAGTCAGTGGAATTTTAAGGATAAGTCATGTCTAAAGAGTTTATTTTACCAGATATCGGCGAAGGCATTGTTGAATGTGAAGTTGTCGAGTGGTTAGTGGCAGTCGGCGAAACAGTTAAAGAAGATCAGCCAATCTGTGATGTTATGACTGACAAAGCCTTAGTACAAATTCCAGCGGTCCATGACGGTGTGATCACACAGCTACATTACGAAAAAGGCGACATCGCAAAAGTGCATGAGCCACTATTTGCAATGAATGTAGCAGGTGAGGCGCCACAAGAAGTGACGAACAATGCCGCTGAAGAGAGTGAGCAGGCAGTAAGCCCACAGGGTGACCACCTTGAAGACTTTATATTGCCAGATATTGGTGAAGGGATAGTTGAGTGTGAAATCGTTGAGTGGCTAGTAAGTGAAGGCGAGTCAATCAAAGAAGACCAAGCAGTTTGCGATGTGATGACTGATAAAGCGCTCGTCCAAATTCCTGCGAAGTATGATGGCGTTGTTGAAAAGCTTTACTACCAAAAGGGTGATATTGCTCAAGTACATAGCCCATTATTCCAAGTTCGTTTGGCGGACTCTGTTGGTGCTACATCAACACCTGCTAAATCAGTAGAAGCTGAGCTTGCTATACATAAACCTCAAGCTGTCGAAACACCTGCAGTTCAGACTCCAGTCGTCAATGGTAAAGCGGTCGCTTCTCCAGCGGTTAGACGCCGCGCCCGTGAAATGGATATTGATATTCGATTGGTTCCAGGCAGTGGCAAGAATGGTCGTGTCTATAAAGAAGACCTTGAGAAATTCCTAAAACAAGGTGCTGTGCCAGCTGTAGCGACAACTGAGCCTAAAAGTCCAGTTGCGCCTGTAGCGACGCCAAGTGTTGGTGGCACACGCGTTGAGCCTATTCGAGGCATGAAAGCTGCGATGGCCAAGCAAATGGTTGCATCTGTTTCTACGATTCCGCATTTTACTTACAGCGACGAAATTGATTTAACAGATTTAATCGCACTGAGGTTGTCTTTAAAAGAGCAGTATGCGAAGCAAGGTATTAAGTTGACTATGATGCCTTTCTTTATCAAAGCATTATCATTGGCTATCAAAGAGTTCCCAATTTTGAATTCTCAAGTGAATGATGACTGCACTGAAATCACCTATTTTGATGACCATAACATTGGTATGGCCGTCGACAGTAAGTTAGGTTTGTTGGTACCAAATATTAAAGGGTGCCAAAACAAGTCGATAGTCGATGTTGCCGAGGCGGTAACGAAGCTTACTGATGCGGCTAGAGAAGGGCGTGTATCTCCAGATGACTTAAAAGGTGGCACGATTTCAATATCTAATATTGGTGCTATCGGTGGTACGACTGCTACGCCAATTATTAACAAGCCAGAAGTGGCAATTGTAGCACTCGGTAAACTGCAACATTTACCAAGGTTTGATGCAAATGGTAACGTAGTATCACGCTCTATTATGCAAGTTAGCTGGTCTGGCGATCACCGTGTTATTGATGGCGGTACGATTGCTCGATTCAATAACTTATGGAAGTCATATTTGGAAGAGCCTGCAAAAATGATGATGGCTATGCGCTAGAATTGTTATTGTAAAGGTCCTTTACAAGCCTCAAAAACTCTGATTTTTGAGGCTTTTTTATGCCAGTAGAGCACTTTTTAGAAATGTAATTTGTTTATCTAAATTGATATGTTCCAACCTTATGTAAAAGCCCGTATAATTCACTCCTTAAAATTTTTACCCGTAGCAATTAAAAAGCCATCCGTTTTGGGCTTGAGAAGTCGTAATGAATCAGACAGACGATAGAAAAGAAATACTTGAATTTAATAAGTTGCAGAAAAAACTGCGCAGAAATGTAGGTAACGCAATTAAAGATTATAACATGATCGAAGAGGGTGATGTTGTAATGGCTTGTATTAGTGGTGGTAAAGATTCTTTTGCCATGCTAGATATCTTACTGAATTTGCAAAAAGCTGCGCCCATTAAATTTGAAGTCATCGCCGTAAACTTGGATCAAAAGCAACCAGGCTTTCCCGAGCATATTTTGCCGGAGTACTTCGAAACCTTGGATATTCCTTATTACATCGTCGATAAAGATACCTACTCAGTAGTGCGCGAGAAGGTACCTGAAGGAAAGACAACCTGCGGTCTTTGCTCTCGTTTACGCCGTGGTACCTTGTATTCATTTGCTGAAAAGATCGGGGCTACAAAGTTGGCGCTCGGCCATCACATGGATGATATTGTTGAGACAATGTTTTTAAACATGTTTCACGGCTCTCGATTAAAAGCAATGCCGCCAAAATTAAGGTCGGACGATGGCAGAAACGTCGTTATCAGGCCTTTAACCTATTGCCGAGAAAAAGACCTGATTAAGTATGCGGAACATAAAGATTTCCCAATCATTCCATGTAATCTGTGCGGTTCTCAGGAAAACTTACAGAGACAGAATATCAAGGCGATGCTTATCGAGTGGGATAAAAAAACACCTGGACGCGTTGACAGCATTTTCAAGTCTCTTCAAAACGTAAGCCCAAGCCAACTGGCAGATACCAATTTGTTTGACTTCGAAAACTTACCCATTGACAGAGAAGCTGAGCGCGATGAATATCAATTTAGTGAAGCGACAGTATCATCTACTAATATTGATGAGTCCTTGTTTATCGATGTAACGAATATCTAATCGGTGCCCCCAGATACAGAAAGACTCAGCATCTGGGTCATTCTGCTTTGGGGTTTTTCATCAGCGTACTGAGCTTGATGTTGAGGTAACTCGGCAGCCACTTTAGCATGATCTCTTTAAATGCCTGACTTTTCGCTACGTCGTTTAATATCCGATCAATTTCATTAATTATCTGCTTTCCAGACTCATTATTAGTGCATCCAACATACCCATATGCAATGGGTTGCACATCTTCAATTAGCAACTGAACCATTTCTTTTTGACCAGTTAATTGGTGTAAATAAAAGTGTTCACTTGGATAGCCTATGACGGCATCTACGCGACCTTTGCTTAACATGTGTGTCAAACTCTCCAACGCATCCTGACCGGGTCGAACAACAACTTGCCCTTTTGGCATTGAGTTAATAATTGCATCTAGTTGCTTTCCATATGAACGTTGCATCATCACGCCAAGTACTAGCTTGTGTTGCTCGATAAACTTTTTAAGTTTGATTTGCTCTAAATCCTTATAGCCCAATGCCTCTAATGTTTTTTTCGCCATGACAATTGTTGGGGAGAGGCCTACAGTGGTGTAATGATTACTAAATTGAATGAACTTTTGACGCTGTGGCGTTTTATGTAAAGAAAGCATACAAAATGTATGTCGCTTATCGCTGAGTGCTCTTATTGCACGACTGGCTGGAAAATATACTTTATTGTCACTGTATGCTGGTAAATATTGATGAAGTAAGTCAATGATCAATTCGTCTCTGCCCGTACCTTCATTGGCATCACTAATCATATAATAGGGCGGGAAGTCAGTGATAATCCAGTCTATGCTTTTACTTTCAGCTGCACAGGTCAACATTATTAATAGTAGCAACGCTTTGCGCACATCAAGCCCTCATGTTGTTGTTACTAATAAAGCTTAGCAACAAACTCCCTTGAATTGCCAATTCAAAACAGATTAATTGGTCATTATAGATGTATATTAATTGTAATTTGTTTTACAAATTATATGTATTTGCTACATTTAGATTCGTACACCAGCCTTAAAGCAAGTTAAAGCGGTGGCCAATGAGTTAATACAAGGATTGGTCTTGTTGTTGAGTATTAAAGAGTGTTCTACAAATCATACTTAAGGTAAAATACAAGGTTGGCGAGTTAAGTTAATTTCAATAATAAGAGAAAACTATGAATACGCTTATCGTCAGTGACATATTTGGACAAACGAAATGTTTAGAGAACTTCGTCAATGAGCTAGATGGAAATACCTCAATATGTTCTCCATACCCGTTTAGACAAGGGCATTTGAATAGAGATGAAGAAAGCGCCTATAAGCAATTTATAGGCTCCGTAGGTCATGATAAATATTTTCAAAAAGTGGTTGAGGCTATCTCAGACAAACAGCCAGATCTGATTATTGGCTTTTCAGCAGGTGCTGTTGCTAGCTGGCGTGCTCTTGCGGCAATGCCTATTAAAAGTACCACTAAACTTATCGCATTCTATCCAGGTCAAATTAGAAACTATTTGCAGCTTCATCCCAGATGTGATGTCGATATTTATTTCCCTTACCAAGAAAAGCATTTTGACATTAAACCTGTGATTCACCACTTGTCAGCAATGCCTGGTATACAATGCTATCGAACGCGGTATGAACATGGTTTTATGAACTCATTGTCTGCCCAATTTAATCCGTCTGCTTTACAGCACTTTACAGCGTTGTGTCAGTACAGTATTGAAGAAGCAATTAAGTTGAAATTAGCCAACCGAAGGATAAAAAGTGGACTAGAATTGACTATGTAAAACTTAATGAAAAGGAGTTATGTATGTCAGATCAGCCCCGTATTCCTTATAGACACTTCCCTGGTAACCCAATTGCTAAACCGCCATGCAGAATGCTTAACGCAATGATGTATGGCTTTTTTGTTAAAGGGGAGTTGGAAACTATTCAAAGTTACGTTGACTCCACGCTCAATAGTGTTCGAAGTGAAGCCATCGCGTTTAGGGCATTGTCATCGTACTGCCTCTTAACATTTACAGATATTGAAAATATTGCCTCAAAAGTACCGCCGTTTAGTGATTATGGCTATATGCAAGAGACGGATATTATCGTTTGGTTGCCTATTGCTCAGATCAATAAACAACAAAATAAAATGACTCATTTGTATTGGTACCCCGCATTTATTACAGTGAACAATATCAATGCATTGGTTAATGGTCGTGAAACTTGGGGGTACAACAAGTATTTGTGTAAGTACCAAATGCCAAGTAGCCAAGATAGGGCCGATCATTTTTCATTGAGCCTAGAGACATTTCAACCTTTTGAGCCAAACAAAAAAATGGCGTGGTATGAATTACTGTCAATCAATCGTGTTGCTGATGATGATACATGGTTTGAAGAAGCTATTGAGATTGGCAAAGAAGTGGCTGATTTGATCCACAGTAGTGTGCATGACTTGGGCGTCAGCATCGACTTTTTCAAACAACTGTTCACCGGTTTTACCAATCCACAACTCGCACAAATATTATTTAAACAGTTTCCCGATGGTTATGCTCAAAATAGCGTTTATAGTGCAGTTGTTCACTCTCCATCCACAGTGAAAAAAGTCCACAAGTTGGGTTTTTTGAAAGATGAATATAAGGTTACTTTTAACCAAGTAGACGCTTTCCCCTTACAAGAAATGTTTGGCATAAAGGTGGGTGAGCAATTCGCTAAGCTACCTTACTTTTTATGCATGGACTTTGATCAAGACGGTGCAAAAGAGATCGTCACGGCAGAGCTATAATACATAGTAAGGGAACAAAATGACTAAAGAACATATTGCTATTTTGGGGGGCGGCGTATCTGCAATGACGGCCGCGGTTTATCTAACCGAAAAAGAAAACTGGCAAGACCTTTATGACATCACAGTTTATCAGCTTGGGTGGCGTTTAGGTGGAAAAGGCGCTAGCGGCAGAAACGCACAATTAGGTGAGCGTATTGAAGAGCATGGCTTGCATGTTTGGTTTGGTGCTTATGTTAATTCGTTTCGTGCGATAGAGACTGTTTACAATGAACTGAATCGGCCATCGACAGTACCTATCCATACTTGGCAGCAAGCACTTAAACCCCACAGCTTTGTAGTGTTGCAAGAGTATATTGATAATCAGTGGGAAACGTGGCCAGTTGACTTCCCCCTAATTGATGGGAACCCAGCCGATGGCACACTTGATTTACATTTTTGGCAATTGATTGAACTGGTCGTTGCTTGGCTGCACAAATGGATTGATGAACTGGAAGAAGCTATTGAGGCGTCTAATCGGCAAACTCGGCTACAGACGCGTAAGCAGCGTGACAGAAGTCTACTACAACATTTGGCGGGTGAAATTTCCGATGCTTTTGACAGTGTGGAAGACAAGGTCAAATCATTCTTTGACAGCGCCATTGATGAGGCTCAGGACATTTTGTCCACACCAAAACTGCTTATATCTCAGTTACATGATTTAATGAGTTTAAGAGCAAAAGACAAAAAATTATCAAATTCCAAAGACCGATTAGTCACTTGGTATATTGTTAGAAAGTTAAAACGCTGGCTGAGATCAGAGGCGCTTGAGTTAATTGATGATAACCCCAATGTTCGACGCGCGTATATATGTGCCGATTTGGCAATTGCAATGACAGTAGGGATGATCAGAGATAGAGTACATGCCAAAGGCTTTGGTGTGCTTAATCAATACGATTTTAAGTACTGGTTGGCGCGAAATGGCGCTGACAAAGAATATGCAGTGGAATCTGCTCCGGTTCGAGGTTTTTACGACCTTGTTTTTGGCTATGTAGATGGTGATTTTGAGCGAGGTGATGTTGAGGCCGGTGTCGCATCTTTGGCGATGTTGCGAATTATGCTTTGCTATAAAGGCGGTGTAATGTGGAAAATGCAAGCTGGCATGGGAGACATCATTTTCTCACCAATTTATGAGTTGCTGAGCGAGCGAGGGGTCAAATTTGAGTTCTTTAATCAGGTCGAACACCTCAAGCCAGGACAAGATGAAAACGGAAATTATGTTGTCGATGAAATTTCGATTATTGAGCAAGTAGAGCTTAAAAATGGCGCGTATCAACCTTTTGTTGATGTCAAAGGCCTACCATGCTGGCCGGCAAAACCTAACCTTGATCAAATTGTCGATGAACAGGCAGAGCTCATTCGCGCAAATAACATTAATTTGGAGTCGTTTTGGAGTGACTGGCCAAGTGTATATGAGCAGCACTATCAAAGACCCTTGCCAAGAAAAACACTCAAACGTATGCGTGACTTCGACAAAGTCGTATTTGGTATTTCGGTTGGTTCTTTGGAGCATCTCTGCCCTGAATTATTGTCACTTGATTACGGGTTTGAACAACAAAGCACAAAAGTAAAAACGGTTGCAACGCAAGCGTTTCAAGTGTGGCTAAATAAAACTGACGAGCAGCTTGGGTTTAACTATACACCGCCAAGTGAAGAGCGACCAATACTCAGTGCTTTTTCACAGCCATTTGATACTTGGGCTGCTATGTCAAACTTATTGGCCGTTGAAGAATGGCCCGCGAGTGGTCCATGCAACATAGCATATTTTTGTAGTGCATTTACATGCGATTATTACCCACCTGAAAGTGAGCACACATTTCCAATAGAGCAAACCGCTAAGGTGAAAGCGAATGCAGTGGAAAAGCTTAATAGAGAAATGAAGCCTTTGTGGCCATCAGCTTATGATGCCACTGGTCAATTTATTTGGGACGTTGTTTATGACCCCGGAAGCGCGCCGACAGAGCAAAGGTTTGATTCACAATATTGGCGTGTCAATGTTGATCCAAGTGAACGCTATGTGTTGTCAGTCACCGGTAGCAGTGACTTTCGCTTAGCCACTGATGGCACAATATTTAAAAACCTATTCATAACAGGTGATTGGATCAAAACAGGAGTCAATGCTGGGTGTGTCGAAGCTGCGGTGATGGCTGGTATGCAAACCTCTAGAGCAATTTGTGGACTACCAAACGAAATCAGCGGAGAAAATGGCTTTGAGCCAGATGGTACTTAAGAGATAATATGAGGTAAGTAACAGAAAAGACCTGCAATTTTATTGGAGGTCTTTTCATTTGGGCTATACTGAGTAGTGCAAGGTGAATACTGCAAAAACTAACGAGAACGGACATGTTTAAACTCTCTGTCATATCAATATCTTTAATGCCTGTACTTTTAAGTTCATATACAACACATGCAACCGATGACTCAATGGAAGTCATTGAGGTATATGCCCAAAAACGTAAACAAAATATCGAGGATGTGAGTGTCTCGATCTCCACTATCAGTGCTGAGCGAATTACACAACAAGGGATCAAAGATGCCACAGAGCTTGGTCATTATGTAGCAAATCTGAAGATCAGCCAAAATGCAGCTGAAGGTACGCCACCAGCAATCAATATCCGAGGTATTGGCCTACTGGACTACAACACAGCAAATACCTCGCCAGTTGCTATGTATGTTGACGGTTTATCTGTTGGTTCTGCAAACAATCAAATTGCAAACTTGTTTGATATTGAACAAGTGGAAGTGCTAAAGGGGCCACAAGGTACTTTGTTTGGCCGAAATAGTACAGGAGGGGCACTACTGGTAAGATCAAAACGCCCTGACGATGGCAATTATGGCTATGTGAAAGTCGGAGCAGGGACAGATGATTGGCGTAGAGCCCAAGGTGCCTATAATGCGACTATTAATGACGAAAGCGCTGTCCGATTTGCCTTTAATCACACGGATTACGAATACACAAGTTACAACTTGTTAGAATCTTCCCCTGAAGCGGGTCTAACGCAAAGCGATCTCAGAGTCAGTTACCTTGGTGAATGGGATAACTGGAGCGCATATATTAAAGGTTATTACGGGCATTGGGATGGTATAGTGCAACCCGTTGGAAATATCGGTATATACAAAGACCCCAATCCTGTAAATCCGATAAAGTGTTCACCAAAAGAAGCTGGAAGTGCAGGGTGTGTTGACAGTTTTGGTTTTAATGATGGCAGCGAAGATTTTTGGGCTGTCAGTGTAAACAACAATTCTCCGCACCTAAGTATATATAAAGGGTGGGGACTTGAGCTCCAGTGGGAAGTGCAGCAAGACGCTTACTTGACCTATTTAAATGGCTTTAATCGACTAGACAGAGACCACGCGTTTAATTGCGATGGTAGTCCAGCGCGTTTATGTGAAGGGGAGCTCGGGCTGAAAAGTGAACTGGTTACAAATGAGCTAAGATATCAAAGCCAGCTAGGCCAAAACCACTGGACATTGGGCATATTCCAACTTGAGGAGCGGATCTATCAAAATAACCACAATGATATTTTGCGAGATTTGAGAGGTGTCTTAGCACCGACCTTAACGACGACATTTTTTTATGACAATGAAATAATATCTAAGTCACTTGCGCTATTTTCTCAGTACGAATGGCGACTCGATAAGAAGCACATGTTCACTATAGGTGCACGATTTTCTGATGAATCCGTAGAGTATGACTCTGTTTCTAGATTAAACTTCATCACTACCCCTGGTGAATTGGATGGCACTATTATTCCGTTTTATACGGTTAAAGGTGAAGTTGAAGATGATGGGATATCAGGAAAGCTTGCATGGAATTACACACCCAAAGACAACTTGTTGATATATTACTCACTTGCTAATGGCACTAAAAGCGGCGGATATAATGGAGGTTTGCTCTCGTCTGCCGAACAGGCAAGGTTAGCTGATTATGGCCCTGAAGAGACTCTAGCGCATGAAGTTGGCTTTAAATTAAATGAAGACGGACTATTTTTCCTCTCTGGTGCGATGTTTTATTATGACTACAAAGACCAGCAAGTGTTTATGAACCAAGCGTCTTCTACGCCAAATGCGCCTCCTTTACAGCTGCTAGAAAATGTAGGTGAGTCAACAATTTATGGAGCAGAGTTAGAGCTCGAATATGTATTTATTGATAACTTAACAACACGTCTGGCAATTGGCTATATTCCAGAAGCAAACTTTGAAGAATTTACAGATCCATTAGGTAATAAATTGACGGACAACCGCCTTCCCTTTACCTCCGAGTGGAATATTGGTGCTGAACTGGCGTATTCATATCCTATAAATAGCGGAGAGTTAAATACGGTGATTGGTGTAGACTATCAATCTGAGTATTACTTTGACCAAAACCAAAATCCTTACGCAATGCAACCAAGTTACGCGCTGTGGAGAGCAAATGTTACGTATCAATATCAAAGCTGGCAATTTGGTCTTTGGGGCAAGAACTTGTTTGATAAAGAATATAGCCACTTAAAATTTGATTTAAGCTCATTTTTAGGAATGCTGGAAGACTTTAAAGGAGAGGGGCAAAGAGTTGGTATCGATGTTACATATAACTTTTAGAGTATTGTTAGCTCATCTTAATGGGTTGTCAGGCCGATAATGTATCGAATTAGATTAATACTTAGTTTTATAGTTTTGTTGATATCGTACTCTGTGAGTGCTCAGCAGTATGTCTATGATGGCATAGAAACGGGGGTTAATTTGCACGACAGGGGCTTGGTCCTTGCCGCAAAAGATGATACTCGTTTCCCCGATTCATTTGAAAATGTAGCAAGCTGGGCTAGTGGGCTTGAAGCGCAACGTGATCGTGCACTATTTTCAGGACGCTATTGGCTTGTCACTAAAATAAAGAATATATCCAACTACGAGCAGCTCGTACTTTATCCGTATAATACAGTATTATCCAATATAGAAACTCGGATCTATTCTAAAAACGATGTAAAGCGTTATTACTCTGGTGGCATGGTACAAAATGAATTTGCGTTTCATTACGGAAATACTATCGAGCTGTTGCCAAATCAAGACTATTACATCGTCACTTTGTTCGAAAGCGACTATTTCTATACTCCGATTAAGCTAGAATTGGTACCTGTTAAAGACTTTAAAGAGCAAGTTGTGATTGATAATTTAATCATGATGATATGCTTTAGCGTTGGTATCGTATTGGGTCTATACAATTTACTTATCTACATCGGCTCAAAAGATTTAACTCACCTATATTATGCGATTTTTGCGGCGACCATGGTGTTTGCATGGAGTCATTTCTTTCATATTTCGGACCAATTATTTGGTTTTTATTCCGCTCACTTACATTGGCTTGGCTTTACATTATCGCCAATAAGCAATGCGTTGTTTTATAATTGTCTGTTGAAACTCAAAGAAAAACACCCAAACCTTTCTTCTGCGTCAATTTGGGTTGGTGTTATCGCAGCTATAGGAACACCATTTAGTATTCTGTTCCCTGGTTTTGGCTTTTTATGGGCGACCATGTCCACGGGGGTCGCATTGTGCCTAGGCGTTTATATCGGGATTTTGCGCATCTCAGAAGGGTTTAAGCCTGCCAGATATTTCATCCTAGCCTATGTATGTATGGCAGTGCCAAATATGATTGGCAATTTTACCAATCTCGGCTTGTTACCACCAATTGCTGTCAATTTGTATTTACTCGGACTCATTGGTGTCGCATTAGATGCAATGTTTTTAGCATTTGCTGTAGCGGATAAGGTCCGCTTGACCAGCGAAGAAAATATTGAGCTGAATAAAAACCTAGAAGCGAAAGTGCTTAAGCGCACTTATGAATTGGAGCAGCTTGCTTCGGAATTGCGTGACGCCAGTGAAGCTAAAAGTCGATTCTTGGCAAATATGAGCCATGAAATTAGAACACCAATGACCTCTATTATAGGTTATGCCGATGGCATCATATTGGGCGACATTAAGCCGCACGAAAGAAATCATGCCATCACTGTTATTTTGCAAAACTCACGACATGTGCTGGGGCTGATAAACGACATTTTAGATATGTCTAAGATTGAGGCTAATCGCCTTGAAGTAGAGCTTATTGAAGCAAACTTGTTTCAATCAATAGCTCATGTTGAGTCTCTACTCGGTAAACAAATACGTGATAAAGGGCTCGAGTTTGAGCTCAATTATCAATTTCCTCTGCCCGATTATGTTGTGATTGACCCGACTAGATTAAGGCAAATATTACTTAATTTAACCTCGAATGCATTGAAGTTTACATCGGTAGGAAAAATTTCAATTGAAGTTAGTTGTAAAGATGAAAGGCTTTACATCAGTGTTAAAGACACTGGAATTGGTATGACGTCAGAAGAGCAAAAAGAATTGTTTAGCGCGTTCTATCAAGCTGACTCCTCAACAACCCGTAAATATGGAGGCACTGGACTTGGGCTAAATATCTCTAAAAGTTTGGCACAAAAACTTGATGGTGATATTGAGGTTGAAAGTGAAGTTGGCTCAGGTACGTCATTTACATTGTCGTTGAGCCTGTTTACTACAGAGCGCACTAAATGGGTAACTTCCTTTGAAGATATCCATCATCAAGGTGATGTTTATGTACAGTCCAATCATGAGCTAGATTCCGAAGAGTTAAAAGGAGAGGTACTATTAGCAGAGGATCACAGTGATAACTGTCGACTTATTACTCGTATATTAGAAAGAATGGGCTTGAATGTTACCGCAGTAGAAAATGGTCAGTTGGCGGTCCAAGCTGTTTTAGACAACGAGTTTGATTTAATTCTAATGGATATTCAAATGCCAGTTATGGATGGCGAACAAGCATTCAACTTTATTCAAGCCACAGGTTGCACAGCCCCTGTCATTGCGCTCACAGCAAATACTATGAGTCATGAAGTTGAGCGCTATATAAAATTAGGCTTTACAGATCATTTAGCAAAACCCATAGACAGGGCCCAATTTGCGAAGAAGATTTCTCATTATCTCAATATTATTGTTGATGATGAGCTTAGCCTACCTGATGAAGAATTTAAGCAGCTTAAAATGCAGTATATAGACGGGTTGCACGAACAGCTTGTGCAGCTACAGAATCAGCTCAAATACAAGGACTATGAAGGGCTAGCACGTTCCATTCATGCATTAAAGGGCACATCTGCGATGTTTGATTGCCATGAAATATATCAAACAGTGTCACAAATTGATTTATTACTGAAGCAAGAAAACTGGCAAGATGTTGAGAAAGTGCTCGCTCGTTTATTTGACCTTATAAATAAAGTTATTGATGAGTCTGATTGCGGACAGGCTGTATAATTGAAGCCGCTACAACTTGAAAAATAAGCATTTGTTCATCACAGTCTCCTAATTTTATAATTACTTTAAAAACAGTTACAACGGATTAAGGTGATAATTATGAAGTATTTAGCGTTGATGTGTGTGCTTGTAAGCCCAATCGCAATTGCAAACCCATTAGTTGGAACTTGGGAATTTGTCAGTGGTGAATACGCCACTGAATCGGGCAGGGTTAAGGCATCTGCTCCCCAAGTAACCTCCACAAAAATAATCAATGAGTCTCACTTCAGTTATATAACCAGCAGCGATAATAAGTTTCACTATGCAGGTGGTGGGACATATAAAGTGACAGGCAATAAGTTTATTGAAACGGTGACGTTAGGAAATGTTGATAGCTTGATTGGCCGCACTATGTCATTTACGTACGAAGTTAAAGATAATTTATGGCATCACAAATTGGTTGAAAACGGTAAGTTTATTGAGTATGAGATCTGGAAAAGGGTTGAGTAAGTAGTACCACTGCGTCAGTTTTAAAAGTCAAACCCCTTCCAAAAAAGCTATCAGGTTAAGCCTGTCGGATCCGCTCCAACTAGGCTTAACAACCTGTATAAAGCATCTAGTCACTGAAAAAGTTCACTATTTGATGTAAGAAATTGTATAAAGCCTGTTGTTTTAGGCTAACATTTCTACATTAAAGAAAGTGTTTGTAATTCTTTATGTTATCTAATGGTTGAAATTAATAATCAATTTTAATGAATAATTATTCTCATTATGGTGGCCGGAAACTCATTAAAAGGTGTGTGTTTTATGAACAGTTAATGACAGGTGTTAATGCTGTCAACTTTGTTCCGTTGCACTTTTTAGCATAAGTTATTTGTACAGGGTTAGACAAAGAAGGTATGCAAATATGAAAGCTTATATTCCAGTAATTATGGCGTCTTTGGTTGTTGGTTGCTCTTCGTCAGAGAGCGATAGTCCAATTCAGGTAAATAGCGAATCGCAACAGGATAGTACGAGTGAACAAACATCGAGTGATCAGAGTAACAATTCGAGCCAAAGTAGTGACAATCAAAATAGTGATGTGAATAATGATTCAGCGTCACAGGATGACACAACAGATGATAGCAACACTGACGAAGTGGGTGAAAGAGGGCTATATTTTCCCAAATCTCTGGCGGTGGCCTCACCTTTTTCTGATAGTAGTGATGAGCAAGATCGGCAATATGTTTATAGGGCACATGAAGCAAGAGGGCCTGCATCGCCAACTTATTTCTGGGCTACGAGAAGAATTGACGCATTATTAAGTGGAGAAACGCCACTGAGAGATGTATTTAGAATTGGCTCATTTTATAGAAACAGTGTGAATGCAGACTGTTTTGGTCCTCAAGTTGCTTATCAGGGACACCCTGATGCTACTGACCCAAGTACTAGCTCAGGAACTTTGCCAACAGGAGATCTTGGACTTTGGCTCGCAAGTGCAAAAAATGGTAATGCATGTGCTGTCGCGCAAACAAATTCGCAACTGCGCGCCGTTAGAGAGCGTTCACGTATGGCGCTAATGACATTGGCGAGTATGGTGTCTGCTGCGATAGATGATGGTGCGGGGCTACCATCCGAAGGAAGCTCAGTTGACTTAACCACACAAATGAACTCGAAAGGACTGGCTGACATTACTTTCAGTTCGGCAAACATAGAGCTTACGTCTGGGGTTTGGCAATATAGTATTGATTTGACTTATACGGTATCAGGATCGGACTATGAGATAATGATGTCGATGATGCATACACCCGGGAGTAGCGCGACAAACTATACAGGGTTATTAAACTTTTCTGTTGAAGGAGAGGTTGGGGTAGCTGGTATTGAATTTCCCGGTGGTAATTGCAGTCAAAATGCACGGACATTGGTGGGATCACTTGCCTATGAACGTAATGGCGAACAAATGTCATTGCAATCAAGGTCAGCTGTTAACTGTGGGCACTCAATTGCAGGTGCATTCAATAGTGACCAACAAGTGGATGTAAAGAACAAATATCACAGTACTGACAATAGCGACGGGTGGAGTGAAAACTTCGCAATCTTTGGTGCAGATTTCAACTTAACTAGTTTAGCTGGTGATTATGCTTATGTGTGGCAAGCTGGCGTCAATGATTCTCATAGTCGCATTCTCAACATTGGGTTTAATGATGCAACTCTGGAAAATGGAGAAGCGCATTTTGGCTATGGCACTGATATTGATGAAACTAGTGGCTTGGTTCAGGGTTTTATTTGTAATTGGGCTGGCCCAGGTAATAGTCACAGTTTACAAGAATTTACGCAAAGGCAATTCTTTGAATTTGACTCTTCAACTAATGTGTATTTAGGTACTGATCATCGAGCAAACATTGAATATGCACCAACCAATTCCTGTGGTTATGACGGATCAGGGTCATTCGTATTTGATATAGACGCAAGTGGGGTGCTGGGTGATATTGCCTCAGAAGATGCCTCATCAACGTTTAACACAGATTTATGGGCGCCAACAGATCCATCGCTTAGCGTTGCAGAATCAGTATTGGCGCGAGGCCTCTCAATTCCAAACGTGCCATTTACATGGCCAATTGATGAATGATATCGATTTGAAGTTGTTAGGACAGAGAATAGAAGAGAAGGTAACACCTTCTCTTTTTATATGCACTTTGCAGGTTTTGGCAGCCCAGCTATTTTAGTTGCTTGCTTTGCGGGACCTTTAGGAAAAAGCTTATATAAATAAATACTTTTTCCTTTGTCTTCACCTAGCTTTTTCGCAATTGCTTTTACTAGCATACGGATTGCGGGACTAGTACCGTACTCCTCATAAAAGTTGCGCACAAATTTGATGACTTCCCAATGTGCATCAGTCAGAATAATATTTTCTTGAGATGCAATGATAGGAGCAAGGCTCTCATCCCAGTCTGAGTGGTCTAAAAGATAGCCTTCTTTGTCGGTTTCAATTATTTTGTTATCTACTTCTAGCATAATTTACCACGTTATTGATTTGTCACAATTGGCAATTAGATCAACCCAGCTCAGATCATCGACTTGCTGTATTGAGTCTATTGGTGTCACTGCACGAGCTATCGCACAAGTTTCAAGCATGTAGATTTGCACAGGGCTGTTCGAAGCAAACTGTGATTGGTCATAACACGCATCCTGTTGTAGTAAAATTTTGTCATGTATACCAACAAGGTTCATATCAAAAGCGGTATAATAGCTTTTGGGTTTTGAAAAAATGTGTAATGTAGAACTCATAACTTTACCACGTACTCTTGTGTGTCAATCAACGCTTTTTGCTGGCTAACGTCTAAGACTTCAATATCTATACTAATTTGCTCGGGAGCCAATGCAAATTGTGCTAAGGCAGACTCGCATGCAAAAATGCGGTCAACATCGTAAATTTCTAACGTCTTTAGCTGTTTCAGAAAATCTTTAATACCCAGCTTAGTTGGCTGCTGGTCTTTTTTAAGCGCCAGTACTGAGGGGCCTCTAAACAGCCAGCTTACTTCCTGATCGACAGCTGCAAAAATTAAGGCCATATCCAAGCTGTCTCTTATTCTTTGGTTATCAAAGGGGGAAGCGTCACAAATTACTAGTATTTTTTTGGTCATTTGAATTGCACCCATTTGTCACTTTGACACGTTTCCATTGCGAACTCAGCGAGACCAGCAACTGTAAATATCCCAGTATCAGCGGTATTGATCCCTCGTTTTTCAGCTGCGGTGACACACAACTTGAGTGGAATACCTAGATTGTGGACGTTTTGCCAAACATTGTTGACTTGCAACTCATCACTAGATAAATGAAAGTGCTGGCTGGCGTGTAATACAGCCTCTTGGTATAAAAAAACGCACTTGATTGTGTGCTTTTGTTGGAGTGCAGCGCTTATGAAGCGCTCGATACATTGTAAAGAGTCATGATCTTCAGGACCACAATGTACTGAAATAATAAACTGGCTCAAAGAAAACCCATAAAAAAAGCCCCTAGTGGGGCTTATTTTATCAGAATGACGAGATTAGTCATCATTTGACATGCCAAGAAGCATAAGCAATGACGTGAACAAGTTATAAATAGCAACATACAATCCAACAGTTGCAATTACATAGTTTGTTTCGCCACCAGTTACTATTCTACTTGTTTCGAACAAGATCATTGCAGACATAAGCAGTACAAAAACCGCATTAATAGCAATGAACAACATTGGACTACCGATAAAGATATTTACGATAGACACACCTACCGTAACTAAGATACCGATAGTTAAGAAACCACCCATAAAAGAGAAATCTTTCTTAGTAGTCAATGCATATGCTGAAAGACCGAAGAAAATCAAAGCCGTTGAGCCTAGAGCTTGTGCGATCAACAGCCCACCATTTGGTAAACTTAAATAAGCGTTAAGCATCGGACCTAAGCCAAAACCAAGGATACCGGTGAAAAGAAACACTAAACCAATTGCAGATGGAGAGTGTGCTTTTTTGTGAATAACAAAAATCAGACCCATAGCCACAAGTGAACAGATCATGCCAGTGAAACGTGGCAGTGCCATTGTCATTGATATTGCAGCAGTAACGGCACTAAATGCCAAAGTCATTGCTAACAGAAAATAAGTGTTTTTAAGCACTTTATTAGTTTCAGTCGTTGACAATACTGCTTTTTCAGTAGAGTACGAATGATTGAACGCCATATTATAGCTCCTTAAAAGAAACACGATGTTCCGATAATTAAACTTATCAAAGATTACCAAGAGTTACATGCTTGAGCAAACCTTTCTCGAATAGTAGACCATATTTTGAGACAAATAGTTCAGAGATAACAAGAGATTGATAAAAAAGTCACCAGATCAGATGGATTTGTCTACAAACGAGCCGAAAATTAGCCAAACAATCAAAAAAGCAAAAAAAAAGCTTCACATTCTAAAAGTGTTTCCCTATTATTCGCCCCGCTGCGGAGAGATGGCTGAGTGGTTGAAAGCACCGGTCTTGAAAACCGGCATACGTTAATAGCGTATCTAGGGTTCAAATCCCTATCTCTCCGCCACTAAATTTATAAATTGTGTCTTAGACATGATTTTACAAGTTTCGGAGAGATGGCTGAGTGGTTGAAAGCACCGGTCTTGAAAACCGGCATACGTTAATAGCGTATCTAGGGTTCAAATCCCTATCTCTCCGCCACTACAATAAGCAATATGTTTAATAACAACATAATGCTTTAAAAATACGGAGAGATGGCTGAGTGGTTGAAAGCACCGGTCTTGAAAACCGGCATACGTTAATAGCGTATCTAGGGTTCAAATCCCTATCTCTCCGCCACTACAACAAGCAATATGTTTAATGACAACATGATGCTTTACAAATACGGAGAGATGGCTGAGTGGTTGAAAGCACCGGTCTTGAAAACCGGCATACGTTAATAGCGTATCTAGGGTTCAAATCCCTATCTCTCCGCCATATTGAGCCCAAGCTAATTTTTAGCTTGGGCTTTTTTATTCATTACTTACCTTAATTTTAAACCGTGTGAAGCTGCTTTGGGTTTGGAAAATGAGACTAATGTAGCATTGATGCGATTGGACTAAAGTCAAAGACTTAATCTCTAACATAGTTTATTAAGGTGTTTGTGATGAAAAAAGTGGCCACTGCAATCGGCATTTCAATGCTTTCTCCACTTATTGTCGGTAGTTTACTAGGTATATATTTCTATATTACTACAGGGCAGGGACAGCTATTCATTCAGTTGTTGACGACGGCCATATCCAATGGCCACATTGTTGGCTTGGCAATGGCGTTGTGCGTTTTACCTGTTTACTTGTTTTTATATAAGCGAAACAAATTAACCTATTCTGCTCTGACAACAGTGGCAATGTTGGGAGGTACCGCATTGACTTTGTTACTTTCCGTGTCGGGGGGGCCGATATTGATAGCTAATGCGGTGATGTGTGCGTTGGCGTCTGCGTTATTTTTATACAGCTTAAGAAAGCAATAATAATTGTGCTGTGTGCAAAATGAACAGTTGGTGTTGTATTGACGACAAATTGGTACTTTTTCCTCGTAAAAGGTTTCATTTGTGTGCGTGAAAGAGTACCTTTACTGTTTATATGTAAGAATGTTCAGTACCAACAATGCAAAAGCAAAAATTTTATGAGTTGTTAAATCAACAGGCAAAGGGACTCATTGATGGGGAGCGAAACCATATCGCAAATATGGCTAACTTGAGTGCCTTGCTCTTCACTAATATGGAAGACATTAACTGGTCCGGTTTTTATTTGATGGATGGCGACAATGAACTTGTTTTAGGGCCATTCCAAGGCAACCCTGCATGTATTCGAATTCCTGTTGGTAAAGGCGTTTGCGGCACCGCAGTATCAGAAGCAAAAACACAGTTAATTGAAGATGTGCACGCTTTCGAAGGGCACATTGCATGCGACGCTGCATCCAATTCAGAAATAGTGATACCAGTGTATAAGCAAGGTAAAGTTTTTGCGGTATTGGACATTGATAGTCCTAGTTTGGCAAGATTTGATGAACAAGATAGACTGGGATTAGAAGCGTTAGTTAAAAGCTTCGAGGAAACACTTTAAAATGAAAGATATGCTTAATGTACAAGACTACTTGTTTTCCAACTTTGATGTTGGCGACTGGGAAGGTGATGAAGAGCAAGTTGCAGAAACGCTTAATGAACTTATTCACTTTGCTTGGGAGAGATTACCCGAAGATCTTGGAAGTGAGCAAATTGATCAAATTATAAATGGTATTTGGGAACATCTTCGCGGTGATATGGCATTAATTGAAACCGACTTAGATGAACTCTTAGACTGGGTTACACACTATATTAATTCATCATTAGATGAAAATATTTAAATAGGTTTAGACATGGAAACCACAAACAAGCTAAAAGATATTAATGAGGTATTGGAGTTTTTATACTCAGAATTTCCTCAGTGTTTTAAACAAAAGGATGGTATTAAACCACTCAAAGTCGGGATCTTCAAAGATATCGCTGAGAAGATTGAAGGCTCTGATAAAGTTAGTAAAACGCAAGTTAGGCAAGCTCTAAGAAAGTACACATCTAGCTGGCGCTATTTAGAAGCCGTAACTAAAAATGAATTTCGTGTTGACTTAGAAGGCGGCCAGGCTGAAAAAGTAGAACAAGAGCACGTTGAACATGCACAAAAAGCACTAGAAGAAAGCCGTGCCAAGATGGCTAAACGTAAGAAGCCGCAAAGACCTCGAAACGACGGTGACACAAAATCTTACAAATCAAAAGGGCAAGGCCAGCCACGCCATGCTAATAAAAAGCCTAGAGTTAATAAGAAACCTGCACAGCAACAGCAGCGCAGAAGTTCAGGAAAAGTTGAACCTCTTCCTGCAAATGAGGTCAAGGTTAATAATAAAGTTAAAGTTAAACTTGGCCAAGCACTAGTAAATGCGACGATTACGGAAGTCAATAAAGACGAAGTACACGTTGAGCTTGTTACTGGTATGCAGGTTAAGACCAAGGCCGAAAGCCTATTTATTCTATAAGGAGTAGTGTATGAGTAAAAATTTACCACTCATTGGGGCAGTTGCACTGTTTGTTTCAAGCACATGTTTGGCAGCAAATAGCGTTGTAACAGAAAAAGATATACCAGTGCTTAAGCCAGAATTACAGCACGCAACAGCTACGAAGAGAGTGACAAGTAAATTTACTCGTGACCACTACAAACGTTTTAAGCTCAACGAAACATTGTCTGAAGAGATTTTTGACCGATATGTAGAAACACTGGACTACAATAAGTCTATTTTTCTTCAGTCTGACGTAGATGCTTTTAAACAATATAAAGCAAAGTTTGATGAAGCACTGATGAGTGGTAAGTTGGACTTTGCTTTTGAAATGTTCAACGTGAGCATGCAAAGACGTTTTGAACGTTTTGAATACGCCATTTCTTTGTTAGACAAAGAGATGAAGTTTGATACCCCAGATGCATTTTACTATGACCGCGAAGAGGCGAAATTTGCCAAAGACCAAGCGGAGTTGAACGAGTTCTGGCGTCAAAGAGTAAAATCTGATGCTTTGCGTTTAAAGCTCACAGGTAAAGACTGGGAAGGTATCAAAGAAATTTTAACTAAGCGCTACAAAAATGCTCAAAAGCGATTAGTACAAACAAATAATGAAGACGCCTATCAGATCGTCATGAACGCTTTCGCTCGTAGTGTTGAGGCACACACATCTTATCTTTCGCCGCGCAGAGCGGAACAGTTTAAGATGGATATGGACCTTGAGCTCGAAGGAATTGGTGCTGTCTTAGGTTATGATGAAGACTACACAATTATCCGAAGCCTAGTACCAGGCGGGCCAGCGGATAAATCTGAAAAAATTAAAGCTGACGATAAAATCATCGGTGTTGCCCAAGACGGTGAAGAATTTGTCGATGTCATCGGGTGGCGACTAGATGATGTTGTTGACCTTATTAAGGGGCCAAAAGGCACTAAAGTGAGATTGCAGTACCTGAAGGGCAGTGACTCCCACGGAACGCCTAAAGTTGTTGAAATAACCCGTGATAAAATACGACTTGAAGATCGCGCAGCGAAGTCGTCTGTGTTTGAAGCACAGTATTCAGATCTAACAAGCAAAATTGGCGTTATCGAGATCCCAAGTTTCTATAACAACCTGTCAGAAGATGTGTTAAAAGAAATTAAATCTCTTAAAGCACAAAAAGTCGATGGTATTGTGATAGACCTGAGACAAAATGGTGGTGGATCTTTATACGAGGCGAAGAAGCTTTCGGGGTTATTTATTGATAAAGGACCGATTGTCCAAATCCATACAGCGAACAACCGTATTGACGTGCAACAAGACCAAGATGGAAAAACCTATTACGAAGGGCCTATGACTGTGCTGGTTGATAGATACAGCGCGTCTGCGTCAGAGATATTTGCTGCGGCAATGCAAGATTATGGCCGTGCTGTTGTGATAGGTGAACAAACGTTTGGTAAAGGCACGGTGCAGCAGCACAGGGGTCTAAGAAAAACTTACGATCTGTTTGAAAACCCACTTGGTAGCATTACCTATACGATTGCGAAGTTCTACCGTATTAACGGTGGGAGCACGCAAAACAAAGGCGTGATCCCAGATATTTTACTCCCTTCATTTATCGAACCAGAAGAGTGGGGAGAAAGCCAAGAAGACAATGCACTTCCTTGGGATAGTATTGCAAGAGCTAAATATAAAACGATTGATGACTTAACGTCTGTTATTGGTCATTTAAATGACAAGCATAACAAGCGTATTGCGAAAGAACCTGAGTTTTCCTATGTGTTCGACGATATTAAACGTTATAAAGAGCAGGAAACTGAAGTCTCAATTTCGCTTGTAGAGTCTGAGCGTAAAAAAGAGCGTGAAGAAAGAGATCAAAGAGCGCTGGTCCGTACAAACGAAAGATTAAAGCGTTTAGGGATGGAAGCGATTGAAAAGCTGGATGATGTACCAGATGTGATATCAGATATGGATCCGTATCTCGAAGAAGCAGCGCTTATTACGCAAGATATGATTAATTACGGCAGGCTTGTGAAAAACGATATAAAGTCGAGTTAATAAGACACTCCAAATGAAAAAGGCGCAATAGCGCCTTTTTTCGTTACTCCTGCTTGCAAATTTGTTATTATCGTCAGCCGCAACAAGACAACATGAGACCATGTTTATCAATCCGTATTGATAATTGGCACAATCAATCAACGAGAAATTTAAACCTTCATATTAAGCAATATGCTTTTATTGAAAGTTGAATACTCGTTTATTAATAATTATTAAACCGGATTGGTAAAGTTGAGTAATAACTACTCGGTCAAATAATAATACGCACCGCAATGAGTGCGAGGGGTACATAAATTTGAAACAACCAAAATCGGCATCAGCTTGGGATGCTTTTATACCAATTATCGTTTTAGTCAGTTTATTAGGTGCTGCTGTTTATTTGTATGGTGATAATTCATCATCAGGTCCAAACCAAATCGCACTATTATTTGCGACTTTTACAGCTGCACTTATTGGACTAAAAAATGGCTTTACCTGGAAAACGCTTGAAGAAGCGATGATTAAGGGTATCACTATTTCTCTAGGCGCGATATTGATCTTGCTCATGGTAGGAGCTCTAATCGGTACTTGGCTACTATCAGGTACGGTTCCCACGCTTATCTATTACGGACTGCAAATCATTAACCCTGCTTGGTTCTATGCGGCCAGTTGCTTAATATGTGGCATCGTTGCAATGAGTATAGGTAGTTCTTGGACGACAGCTGCAACAATCGGTGTTGCGCTTTTGGGGGTGGCTAATGGGCTTGGGTTAGACCCCGTTGTTACCGCAGGAGCTGTCATTTCCGGTGCATATTTTGGTGACAAACTAAGCCCGCTTTCTGAAACCACGAATCTAGCACCAGCGGTCGCAGGCAGTGACCTTTTTGACCATATTCAACACATGTTATGGACTACAGTTCCAAGCTTTGTCATTGCGCTCATTATCTTTATCATTATGGGCTTTAATGCTGATGTCGCGAGTGATGCAAATAAAATAGACGCTATTAGTGCTATTTTACAAAGTAACTTTAACATCAATATCTTTATGTTGGTTCCTTTGGTTATTCTATTGGCTCTGGCAGTTAAAAAAATGCCAGCGTTTCCTGCCATTTCAATTGGTGCTGTCGTTGGTGCTGTTTGGGCTATCTTATTTCAAGGAGATTTGATTGCGAGCCAGATTGATACGAGTCAAGGAGAGATAGTAGGGCAATTTAAACTGATTTGGGCTACTTTCTTTGATGGCTTTAGTGTCCAAACTGGGGATGCAAAAATGGATGACCTTTTAAGTGGTGGCGGTATGTCTAGTATGCTGACGACGACTTGGTTAATAATGACTGCACTTATGTTTGGTGCCATCATGGAAAAAACAGGCCTTCTAGAAGTGTTTGTACGTAGCATCCTTCGTATTGCAAAAAGTACGGGTTCTCTTATCGCGTCTACTATCGCGACATGTTTTGGTACTAACTTAGTTGCTGCCGATCAGTACATTGCCATTGTGGTGCCTGGTAGAATGTTCAAAGAAGAATATAAACGCCGTGGATTGCAAAGCGTCAACCTGTCAAGAACGCTTGAAGATGGCGGAACAATTACCAGTCCACTTATTCCATGGAATACCTGCGGTGCTTACATGCAAAGCGTCCTATTAATCAACCCACTTGATTACGCTGTGTATGCATTTTTCAATCTAATAAATCCACTGCTAGCAATTGTTTATGGTTACCTCGGAGTTAAAGTTTTAAAGCTCAAACCAAGAGAGCAAGAATAAAAACAACCGGCCTCACACAAGTGGGGCCTTTTTATTGTTTTAACAACGATATTACTCGTCTAAACTTACTGAAAGGCTACATTTCACTAATTTAATATTATAAAATCCTGTCCAATAGATAATGAGCGCTCTAAACGGGCGATAAACTTACGCGTAATTAGATATTGGCATTTAATAGACAAGCAGATATTGGCCACAGGGCATTGTTTATATTATCTGGCCAACTAATGCGATGAAGGAATTTAAATGACGCAGAAACCGCAAGCTAAACTTTTAGCAGATTACCAGCCACCTAGTCACCAAGTTGAGCACCTTGATCTGACTTTTCATCTATCACCTAAGCAAACAAGAGTCATAGCCAAGTACAGTTTATGCGCAAATAGCGAGCAGTCTTATGTTGAATTAGATGGTATTGACTTGAAGCTTATCTCTCTAAAAGTGAACGGTCAGCCTCACGCTCAATACACTCTGTTGGTTGACGGTATCAGAATAGATTCGGTACCTGCTTCATTTGATCTTGAAATAGAAACAGAAATAGCGCCTGAACTAAATACTTCTCTAGAGGGGTTATACCTCTCTGACGGTGCATACTGTACGCAATGTGAAGCAGAAGGTTTTAGAAAGATCACATACTTCTTTGACAGACCAGACGTACTTGCGACCTATCGAGTTACCGTAATTGGCAGTAAAGATTTTCCATTTTTGCTATCCAATGGAAATCAAGTTGACTCGGGCACTATTGGGGATGACAAACACTTTGTGACATGGGAAGACCCATTTAAAAAGCCATCATACTTGTTTGCTTTAGTCGCGGGAGACTTTGACAAGCTAGAAGACAAGTTTGTCACAAAGAGTGGAAAAGAAGTGAAATTACAGCTCTTTGTTGATAAAGGAAACCTTTCTAAAGCACCACACGCAATGACATCACTACAAAAGTCAATGAAGTGGGATGAAGAGCGTTTTAATTTAGAGTATGACCTTGATATCTATATGATTGTTGCGGTTGATTTTTTCAATATGGGAGCAATGGAGAATAAAGGCCTGAATGTATTCAACAGCGCTTGTGTCTTAGCGAACCAGGAAACTGCAACGGATAGAGACTATCACGTCATTGAATCAATTGTTGGGCACGAGTACTTCCACAACTGGACAGGTAACCGAGTTACATGTCGAGATTGGTTTCAGTTGAGCCTAAAAGAGGGCTTAACAGTTTTTAGAGATCAGGAATTTAGCAGCGATTTGGGGTCAAGAGCACTTAACCGAATTGACGCGGTCAATGCAATGAGGACGCACCAATTTGCCGAAGATGCTGGACCCATGGCACACCCAATACGTCCAGAAAAAGTAATTGAAATGAATAACTTTTACACTGTGACAGTTTACAATAAAGGTGCTGAAGTGATCCGTATGATGCACACGTTATTGGGAGAGCAGGGCTTTCAGCAAGGCATGAGTCTGTATTTTGAGCGACACGATGGTCAAGCGGTCACTTGCGATGATTTTGTGAATGCAATGGCTGATGCGACGAATACAAATTTAAATCAGTTCAAGCTTTGGTATCAACAATTTGGTACGCCTACTTTAAACGTGTCGACAAAATTCCAACCAGAGTCAAAAACTTATGAAATTGAGCTAACACAAACACATGCTAAAAATGACCCGGTCACTGCGCCTTTACATATTCCAGTGGCAATAGAGCTGCTGGATGGGCAAGGGCAGGCAATTGAGTTAAGTAAGGCTGACTTAAAACAGGGCCGTGTTCTTGAGTTAACGCAAGCCAATCAGACTTTCATTTTTGAGAACATTGAAGCAGAGCCGATACCTGTGCTACTTGAGGACTTTTCTGCACCGTGTTTACTAAAATATGATTACTCTTTGTCGCAGCTTAGCCACATCGCCAAATATGCGTCTAGTTACTATGCAAGGTGGGAAGCAATGCAAATTTTGTTTACTCATCAAATACGTTCGTATGTAGAAAGCACAGAACCAACACAGTCTATGACTGAGGAGCTTGCGTCAGTATTAGTTAGTATGTTTGAGAACAAGCCGGCAGATCTAGCTATTCTTGCTGAGTACATTTCAGTGCCTAACTTTGATACTTTATCTGGAGGGTACGACGTTGTGCCTGTAGATGCGCTGTGCAATGCAATAGCACTTCTTGAGCAGCAGGTTGCTCAACTGCTCGAAAAGCATCTTGTGGCATTTTATACCAGCACACATGACAGCGGGGGGTTAAGTTCTAAAGATGTGGCAATACGTGCACTTAAGAATAAATGCCTTTACTATTTGGCATTAACTCAATTTGATGTGACAAGCCATCTGATTGAGCAGGCTAGCTCGACAAATATGACAACTAAATTAGGGGCGTTAAAAAGTGCTTTAAATGCGCAGCACACGCTATCAACAAAGCTAATGGAAGAGTTTGATGCGCAGTGGAGTCACGACCTACTTGTGATGGATAAATGGTTTGCATTACAGGCCACCAATCAGTCTGACAAGTGTATAGATGTTGTGTTGTCACTTTATTCCCACCCTTGTTTTGATAAATCAAATCCAAATAGAGTTCGCTCTTTAGTTGGTTCTTTTGCCAGATCAAACCCAAAGCAGTTCCACAGAGCTGATGGCAGAGGCTATGAACTCTTAGCTGATTTAATTGTAGAGTTAAACGAACTCAACCCACAAAATGCTTCACGAATAATCACGCCGCTATTGTCATATAAAAGGTTTGACCAAAACCGACAGGACAAAATGCGTACCCAATTGGAGCGTTTAGCTGCAATTTCTGACTTAAGTGATGATTTATTTGAGAAAATAGATAGAGCCTTAAACTAATTGATGCAAGAATATTACTTTTTTTTAAGACTTACTTACGAGCAATGTTTAGCCTATTACGAAGGTGACATTGAATATATACAGGTTGTGGAAGATGGCGGGAAGCGAATTCGCTTCCCAGCGACACATATAAGACGGTTTGTATCGAGCATTGGTGTTAGTGGTCGATTTAGATTGCAACTTGACGATAGTAATCGATTTATAGCCCTTGAAAAGGTGACTTGATCGGCAAAAAGGCTTTCAGAGATATAGTATTTTTGTTAATTCGGTTTGTTTTAAACTTAAATTACGTGTTATAACTACTCTGGTAAGACGTCTTACCAAGGTTAAAAGACGGGCTAAAAAGTTAAAAATGCACCGAACGAACGCGTAAAATTTGTAATTTTCGATTTTCGCTTCTATCGTTACGACAACAAAAAACAATAACTTGATTAGATTTACCCGCCATAAGGGGGAGAAATAATGATAAAAAAAGCGCGCTTTACTAAGAACAAGATTATGCTTGGGCTTGGAGCAGCCATTTTTGGAAGTGTTGGCATGCATGCGCACGCCGCGAATTTCCAGGTCGGTGATTTTGAAATAACGTTCGATTCAACGTTTTCATATGGTCAGAGCATCAGGGTAGAAGATAGAGACTTTGGTCATATTGGTAAGAGTAACCATCCAAGGTTTGATTGGACTGGTTATAATGCCTCTACAGGCAACACTTTATACTCTTCTTCTCAAGTTTGGAGTCAGCCTGGTGCATACTCCAACAATGGTGATGCGGGTAATTTAAATTTTGACTCTGGCGATACTTTCTCGCAATTGCTCAAAGGAACCCATGAGTTTGCTATAACTAAAGACAACTACGGTTTCTTCTCTCGCTTCATGTATTTTTATGACTTTGCGATGGAAGACGGCGATTTCGCATATCGCAACCCTGTGTCAGGCCAGCAGGTAGACCCTTGTGCCGATGACGACACGAAAGAGCAAGTTTGTTCGGATGCGCGTCTACTTGATGCATTTGTTTGGGCTGATTTCGATTTAAATGACGGTAATAACCCACTCTCAATTCGCTTAGGCCAACAGGTTATTAACTGGGGTGAAAGTACGTTAATTTCACACGGTATAAACGTTAACCCAGTTGATATAGATCGACTTAAAGCACCTGGTTCAGAGCTAAAAGAGGCGTTTATCCCTGTAGGTATGCTTTGGGCCTCGTTGGGTATTACAGAGAACATTACGCTAGAAGCTTTTTATCAGTATGAATGGCATGAAACGCGCCTGCCTGCGACAGGGAGCTATTTCTCAACAAATGATTTTGCCTCTGCAAATGGTTACGGTCAAAACGTGCAACTTGGTTTTACGTCAAACCCGGATATTGACTTACACCACCTAACTGAAGCATTAAACTCTCTTCAGGCAAATTGGGTTGGTGCACTAGCTGCACAAGGTTTGGATGTTACTGACCAGAGTGTGTTAAACAGCGCAGAAGCGCGACAAATGCTGTCTTCTATGTATCTTGCATACCCAACACGTGTTGCCCTGAAAGGCAAAGGTAATGCAGGTAAAACAGACGCGGACGATAGTGGTCAATTTGGTATTCGCTTAGGTATGTTTGTGCCTGAGTTAAATGATACAGAGATTGCGCTTTATCATATCAATTACCACAGCCGTAGGCCCCTGATTTCAGGTAAAGCTTCTAACTTTACCACTGGCGCAATCATGCAGGACCTTGAGTATATTCAAGGCAATAAGATCACTGAGGACAACATTACTAACCTGAATGCCTTCACTCAGGCTGTGATTGTCTATCCTGAAGATATCAAACTCTATGGTCTGAGCTTTAATACGGCGATTGGCGAAACAGCTTTCTCAGGTGAATTTGCGTACCGCCAAGATGAGCCGCTACAAATTGATGATGTAGAACTTCTTTATGCTGGTATGGTAGAGCAGTTAGCTGCTGCGGGAATTAGAGATGACTTCAGAGGTTTTTCTCAGCTGAGTCAAGGTGACGCAACCGCTTATGTTAAGCCTGGTGAAGTTGCTCAAGGTTACGTACTAAAAGATACCATGCAACTTCAATTTACCGCGACGCATTTATTTGGCCCATCATTAGGCGCTGATAGCTGGGCAGTGGTTGGTGAAGTCGGTGCGGTTACCATTAAAGACATGCCAGCTTACGACGAGCTGCGTCTAAATGTAGCAGGCACGGGCCGAAGTGGCACAATTGAAGGGGTAGAAGGCCGTAACTACGATTTAATTCACCAAGCTGTATCAAATGGTCCAGAAGTAAATCCATTCCCAACAGCTTCTTCTTGGGGTTACCGTCTCATTGCAAAAGGTGAGTATAACAACCTTTTCTCTGGCGTAAACTTTTCACCAAGAGTTGTATTTTCACATGACGTGAATGGTACGACACCAGATCCTATGTTCCTGTTTGTTGAAGATAGAAAGTCAATGGGTCTAAACCTTAACTTTAGTTATCAAAATGCGTGGTCGTTTGATTTAGGGTACAACACTTTCTGGGGCGGTGGCGCAACAAATACGTTCTCAGACCGTGACTTTGTATCATTTAATATTAAGTATTCAATTTAAGGGCTTTCGATATGTTTAGAAAACCTACACTACTCGCAGCATCAATAATGACAATAATGGCTGCTCCGATTGCACTAGCGAAAATGACACCAGAAGAAGTCGCTCGTTTAGGCAAAGATTTATCTCCAATTGGTGCGGAAGTCGCCGGTAACGCAGATGGCACGATCCCATCGTGGACAGGCGGAATTACTAAGCCACCAGCTAACTTTAAACCAGGTATGCACCATCCAGACCCATATGCTGATGATAAAGTTTTGTTTACTATTGATAAGAGTAACCTTGATAAATACAAGGATAACTTGAGCCCTGGGCAAATTGCTCTGTTTGAAACATACCCAGATACATTCAAAATGAATGTTTATCAGACGCGACGCAGTGCTGCATATCCGCAATTTGTTTACGATGCGACCAAGAAGTACGCATCAACAGCAGAGTTAATTGAAGGCGGCAATGGTATTAAAAACACCGCAATTGGCATTCCTTTCCCTATCCCTGAAAATGGATTAGAAGCAATTTGGAACCACCTGTTAAGATACCGTGGTCTGTCAATCGCTCGTAATGGTGGTCAGGCAATGCCAACGGCTTCTGGTTCATACAACATTATCGGTTTTGATGAAAAATTATTAGTAAAGTACTCAGATCCAAGTGCAACGCCAGAAGAGCTGCAAAAGTCTAACGTACTATTTAAGTTTAAGCAGAAAGTAACAGAACCAGCTCGACTAGCTGGTACGGCGCTACTAGTTCATGAAACAATGGACCAAATTTTGACGCCGCGTCAAGCTTGGACCTATAACACGGGACAGCGCCGTGTTCGTCGTGCACCAAATGTTGCATATGATGCACCGGGAACAGCTTCTGATAGCTTACGTACAACAGATGACTTCGATATGTTCAATGGTTCACCAAACCGTTACAACTGGACATTAAAAGGGAAAAAAGAGATGTACATTCCGTACAACAGCTATAAGCTGCACAGTGACTCTCTTAAGTATGAAGACATTTTGAAAGCCGGTCATATCAACCCTGAACATGTTCGCTACGAAAAGCACCGTGTATGGGTTGTCGAGGCAAACCTCAAAGAAGGCACACGTCACATTTATAAAAAGCGTGTTTTCTTTATAGATGAAGATAGCTGGCAGATTCATGTAGCTGATCTGTACGATAATCGTGACCAAATGTATCGCGTAGCGATGGCACACGGTATCAATTACTACGATGTACCAACTCACTGGAGTACACTTGACGTTTATCACGATTTAAACTCTCGTCGTTATCTAGCCATAGGTTTAGACAACGAAGAAAAAATGTATGATTTTACGCAGTCTTTCCAAGACAATGAGTTTACTCAAAGCGCACTTCGTCGAGAGGGAAGACGTTAATATTACGTCTTCTAGGATCAAGTAATTGGTCTTTCTACACTCTATTAAGGTTGGGCTTGCTGTAGCCCAACCTTATCCCCCCAGTCATTCACGACATTTTTTATTTGAGTATTCATAATGATTAAGAAGTTAATTGCAACGTCGATTGCAGTGTTCGTTATGCAAAGTGAAGCTTTTGGCAGCGCCGAAGAAGCGTTGAGAGTTGCACACCCAGAGAAAACCTTGCTAACCGATATAACCTATAGTGGCGATAGATTAGTCGCGGTAGGAAAGCATGGCACCATTGTGTTCAGTGATGACGGTTCGAGTTGGCAACAAGCACACGTACCAATTCAATCTTTATTAACCGCGGTAGATTTTACTACGGCGAAAAGAGGGTGGGCGTGTGGCCATGATGCGTCTATTTTACACACCACAGACGGTGGCGTATCTTGGCAAGTTCAACAATATCTACCAGATCTAGAAAAGCCCTGTTTAGATATTGAGTTTGTTAACGACAATCAAGGCTTTGCAATTGGTGCGTATGGCATGATGTATCAAACTCAAGACGGCGGAAAGAGCTGGAATAAGCGCTTTTTAAATGAGTTTGTTCATCCCGATGATGTCGATTACTTAGCAGAGCTTAAACAAGACGATCCACAAGCATATGAAGATGAAACGCAATTCATACTGCCCCATTTCAATCGCATGCTAATTGATGGTCAAAGTATATACCTCGTTGGTGAGATGGGACTATTTGCTGTAAGTCATGATTTAGGGGCGACCTGGGAAAGGCTGGAGGAGTTCTATTCAGGCTCTTTGTTTGCAGTCAATAAAAACCAACACAGTGGACTGATAGTCGCAGGCCTTCGTGGTAACACCTTTCAATCATTGAGTGATGACATTTCCTTTGCACCAATTAAGGTAGATAAATCGGCGACGATTAACAGCATCGTTGAACATAATAAAAATCAAATAATGTTGGCTAATAGTGGTTTTATCTTCACGGTGACAGGCGACAGAGTTCAAACAAGACAATTGAAGAACGGTAAATCTATTCTCTCTGGAGTGGTACACAACGGCAAACTTGTACTTGCAACAGAAGAAGGCATTCAAAATATCGAGGTTGATCGCTAATGCAGTCTATATTAAATCAACTAGTTTACGTCGTATTCAGACATCGTTTTATGGTTATTGCGCTGTTTGCGCTCACCACCTTATTTTTAGGCTTTAAGTCAACCCAAATCCAATTGGATGCATCCTTCAATAAAAATATTCCTTTAAATCATGACTATATGAAGGTGTATTTGAAGCACGAAAAGCAATTTGGCGGTGCCAATAGTATTTTAATTTCCGTGTGTGATGCGGATGGCGACATATTCAATCCAGAATTTTTCTCGCAATTAAAGGCTGTGCATGATCAGCTTTACTTTATACCCGGCGTTAATCGCCCGCTAGTAAACTCGATATTCGCGCCAAGCGCCCGATTTGTTGAAGTGGTAGAAGATGGCTTCGCGGGTGGGCCAATTATTCCTGCAAACTTTACAGCAGATGAAGCGGGTTTAGCGGTTGTTAAGCAAAATATTGAAAAAGCCAAAGTCGTTGGCCGCATGGTTGCAAGCGATTATTCTTGTGCCATGGTATCGGCTCAGTTAATGGAGACCGACCCACAAACTCAAGAGAAGCTGGACACTTTAGCATTTGCAAAAAAACTTGAGTCAGAGATCAGAGATCCGCTTAGTACAGACAAAGTTTCAATTCATATCATCGGTTTCGCTAAAATGGCTGGGGACATCGCTGATGGCGCCAAAGACGTGGTGTTCTTCTTTGCAATCGCCATTCTTTTTACTTTTATTATGGTTTGGCTGTTCTGTAAGAGCTTTAAGCTTACACTGTTACCAATTGCATGTTCATTGATCGCTGTTGTTTGGCAGCTTGGTCTGTTGTCGGTACTTGGTTTTGGTCTTGACCCAATGTCGATATTAGTGCCATTTTTAGTTTTTGCCATTGGTGTGAGCCACGGCGTACAAATGATTAATGCCATAGGCAAAAAGGTATCTGAAGGTGTTAGTAGTAAAGTCGCAGCAGAGGCGAGTTTCAAAGCACTATTGATCCCGGGTGGTATCGCCTTATTATCAGACACCATTGGGTTTATGACATTACTGGCGATTGATATCGGGATTATACGAGAGCTTGCAATTACAGCCAGCTTAGGTGTTGCGGTAATTATCTTCACCAACTTAATACTGTTGCCTGTTTTGGCCTCTTATTTCAAATCTTCTAAAATGAACCGGGTTGATGACGGGAAGAATGAAGCCAATAGTGTGTTCACTAAGCTGCGAGAGAGCTTGGTTTTAGCGACAGATAAACGGTACGCAAGTGTTATTCTACTCATTTCAGCGGGCTTATTTGCATTTGGTTATTGGCAGTCGAAAGACATGCGCATTGGCGATTTACATGCGGGTGCACCAGCACTTCATGAAGACGCGCGCTATAATTTAGACACCTTCTTGATATCAGATAGATATGAGATCTCATCAGACATTTTAAAAGTGTTGGTAGAGGCATATCCGGCGGCTTGTACTGAACATGATACGATGCAGAGAGTAAGTCGATTCCAGTGGCGAGTAGAAAACCTAGATGGCGTACAATCCGCAGTTTCTTTGAGCTCGGTTGCTCAAGCGGTTAACGCTGGCTACAACGAGGGCAATTTGAAATGGCAAACTTTGCCTAGAAATGGCGCGTCGTTAGTACAGGCTACTTCAAGAGTAGAAACGAGTACGGGTCTACTCAATGGCGATTGCTCCGTAATGCCAATTATCATCTTTATGGATGATCACAAAGCCGAAACCATCGACCACGTCGTGTCTCAAATTAAATTGTTTGCAAACGAAGAGGGAACTGTTCGAGTTAGTTTTAAGCTGGCTTCTGGTCCTATTGGCGTGATGGCAGCAACAAACGAGTCAGTCGCGGCTGCACAATTACCAATGATGATCTATGTTTATGGTGCGGTGATTATTTTGTGTCTGATCAGTTTCAGGAGTATACGCGCAACAGTAGCAGTTGTATTACCTTTGTATATTGTTTCAACACTTGCTCAAGCGCTGATGGTTAAGTTGGAAATTGGACTTACAGTATCCACGCTACCAGTCATAGCACTGGGCGTAGGAATTGGTGTCGATTATGGTATCTATATCCTGTCTTCAATGATGAATCAGCTAAAACAAGGTATGCCTTTATCAGCTGCTTATCGTAACGCGTTGGCTGAGCGAGGCAGTGCTGTATTATTTACGGGTATAACACTGGCGATAGGCGTGAGTACTTGGATTTTCTCTGCATTAAAGTTTCAAGTTGATATGGGGATACTACTGACGTTTATGTTCTTAGTGAATATGCTTGGTGCTGTATTGCTGTTACCTGCGATAGGTACTTTTATCTGGCCTGACCAGAAAAAAAAGTGTGAATAATTGTGCTCTTAAATGGCCTTAATTGGCCATTTATATCTACAATTTGTGAATATATGACCAACTGGCTGAAAAGCCTCAAATGTTTTTGTCAAAAAAGCTTTTTATTAGCGCCAGAAAGGTTAAAATCCTCTGGACTCCACGCTAATAATTGGCTGTACAAATAATCTACCGTTCAAAGGTGGTATAGATTAAGGAACACATAATGACACAAAGTGAAGGTCCAGCATCGGTTATCCTTGATAACGTTTGCAAGTTGATCCAGAAAAAAGTTCATGCCGATAACGTGTCGCTCGTTGAAACATTCGCCAAAGCCTTGTACAGCAACATGTCTAAAGAGGATTTGGCACATCGTAACGACAGCGACCTGTACGGTGCTGCTTTGAGTCTTTGGAATTCTCTCGAAAAGAATACCTCAGACAATGCAGTTATCCGTGTATTCAACCCTGAAGTTGCAAAAGATGGCTGGCAATCGTCTCACACGATTGTAGAAATCATCTCAGATGATAAGCCGTTTTTGGTTGATTCAGTGCGTATGGCGCTTAGCCGTAAGAATATTGCATCGCATTTGCTTTTACACTGTCCTCTCAAAATCAACCGTGACCAAGAAGATAAAATCTCCGCTGTTTCAGGATTAAAAACCGAACAAGAATCTTCATCTACTAAAACTGTTTTCTTTATTGAAATCGATCGTCAAACAGACGAAGCAGTTATTGCTGATTTTACGCAAGAGCTAGAATCAGTGCTCAAAGATGTTACTGTAGCGGTTGAAGATTGGTTGCTAATCCGGGATAAGCTAGTTGCTGTCGGTGCAGACATTCCTAACCGTAAGCACAGCTCTTCTGAGCAAGAGCTCAATGAAGCAGTTGAATTCTTAGATTGGCTAGCTCGTGATAACTTCACATTCATGGGTTACCGTCAATATGACCTTGTTCCAGTTCAAGGTGACTATGAACTTAAGCCGGTTGCAGGCTCAAGTTTAGGCCTAATGAAAAACTCTACTGAAAGCAGCCGCTTGCTATCAGGGTTGCCAGAAGTTGCTCGCCTTGAAGCACGTAGTAAAAACTTATTGATCCTAACAAAAACGAACTCCCAGTCTCGTGTTCATCGCCCAGCTCATATTGACTATGTTGGTATTAAGCGATTTGACGACGAAGGGAACGTTATTGGCGAAGACCGTTTTATAGGTCTGTTCTCATCAAGCTTTTACAATAACAGTGCATCAGATGTTCCAGTGCTTAAGAGCAAAATTGCTCGCATCATGGAGCAATGTGATTTTGCGAAAGGGACGCACGCATACAAAGCTGTTCTCAATATCTTAGAAACGTACCCACGTGACGAGTTAGTGCAAGCTCGTGAATCTGAGTTATTAGATGTAGCTACGGGCGTTTTGCAAACCCAAGAGCGTGACATGTGTCGTCTATTCGTTCGAAGAGATGTCTATGGTCGTTTCTTCTCTTGTATGGTCTATGTGCCGCGTGAGCGATACAACACCGCGCTTCGTCGCGAAACTCAAAAGTTGTTAGGCAATGCCTTTGGGTCTAACGAAAAAGTTGAGTTCACTACATTTTTCTCTGAGTCTACATTAGCAAGAACGCATTACATTGTTCGTGTAGCTGACAACAACATTAAGTACAACGTGAAAGAAATCGAAAATAATTTAGTAGAAGCTGCCCGTACATGGGAAGATAAACTACAAACGGCTTTACTTGCTGGTGAAGGTGAAGCTCGCGGCAACGAATTAAACCGTAAATATGCAACAGCTTTCCCTCGTGCATATAAAGATGAAGTATTGCCAAGTGCTGCTGTCGTTGATATCTCAAAACTTGAGAGATTGAGCGATGAGAACAAACTAGAAATGTTGTTCTACAGACCTCAAGAAGAAGCAAATTCGCAAATTGTTCGTCTGAGCTTATTCCATAAAGATGAGCCAATTCACCTATCTGACGTAATGCCAATGCTAGAAAACTTTGGTTTACGTGTAATCGGCGAAACGCCATATGCTGTTAAGACAAGTGATGGTCAAATCAACTGGATCATGGACTTCTCAATGTTGCTTGACAGCAAGGGACTGGCTGACTTTGATAAAGTATCTGCTCGTTTCCGTGCAGCGCTTATCAACGTTTGGAATAACCGCCTAGAAAACGACGGCTTTAACCGCTTAGTACTAAAAGCGGGCTCTACAGGTCGTGAAGCGTCTATCTTACGTGCATACGCTAAGTATATGCGTCAAATTGGTGTGACTTTCTCACAGTCTTATATTGAAAACACTTTCGAACACTACCCGCATATCGCTAACCAATTGGTTGAGTTGTTTGAGAAGAAATTCTGTCCTCAGAAGAAAGTGGCACAAAAGTCACTTGATAAGCTTGTAGAGAAAATCTATCACGAGCTAGAAAGTGTAGCAAACCTTGATGACGACCGTATCATTCGTCTATACGTTGCAATGATTGATGCGACTTTAAGAACGAACTTCTACCAAAAAGAAGCAGATGGGTCAAACAAGTCATACGTATCATTCAAAATCCAGCCAAGCGCAATTCCAGAAATGCCGTTGCCATTACCAGCGTTTGAAATCTTTGTATACTCTCCACGTATCGAAGGTGTTCACTTGCGCGGTGGCAAGGTTGCTCGTGGTGGTTTACGCTGGTCAGATCGCCGTGAAGACTTCCGTACCGAAGTACTAGGTCTTGTTAAAGCCCAACAGGTTAAGAATACAGTTATCGTGCCTGTGGGTTCTAAAGGCGGCTTCGTTTGTAAACAGCTTCCAAATGACCGAGAAGGTTTCTTCCGTGAAGGTCAAGAGTGCTATAAGATTTTCATCCGTGGTCTGTTAGATATTACTGACAACATCATTCACGGTGATATCGTTCCTCCTGTTGACGTTGTTCGTCACGACGAAGATGACCCGTATTTAGTAGTTGCAGCCGACAAAGGTACAGCAACTTTCTCTGACATCGCAAATGGCATTGCAGAAGAGTATAACTTCTGGCTAGGCGATGCGTTCGCATCAGGTGGTTCTATTGGTTATGACCACAAGAAGATGGGTATCACAGCGAAAGGTGCGTGGGAATCAGTTAAACGTCACTTCCGTGAAATGGATATTGATTGTCAAACAACAGATTTCACTGCGGTTGCAATCGGCGACATGGCTGGTGATGTATTTGGTAACGGTATGTTGCTATCAGAGCACACGCGCTTAGTATCTGCGTTCAACCACATGCACATCTTCATCGATCCGAACCCTGACGCTGCGAGCTCATATAAAGAGCGTGCACGTATGTTTGAATTGCCACGCTCTTCGTGGGAAGACTATGATGCTAGCCTAATTTCTCAAGGCGGTGGTATTTTCTCACGTGCTGCTAAGTCAATCACGCTAACACCAGAAATCAAGAAAATGCTTGGCACTAAGAAAGCAAGCATGACACCAAATGAGTTGATTAAAGCACTTCTCATGATGCCAGTAGACCTATTATGGAATGGTGGTATCGGTACTTACATCAAAGCTGCAAGCGAAAGTGATGCTGATGTAGGTGACAGAGCGAATGATGCGTTACGTATTAATGGTTCAGAGCTCGGTGCTAAGATCTTCGGTGAGGGTGGTAACCTAGGTGCAACGCAACTTGGTCGTATCGAGTTTGCAGCTAAAGGTGGCCGAATCAACACGGACTTTATCGACAACGTTGGTGGTGTTGCGTGTTCAGATAACGAAGTAAACATTAAGATCCTGCTGAATGGTTTAGTTGCAGAAGGTGACTTAACTAAGAAGCAGCGTGACGAATTGCTATATGCAATGACCGACGAAGTGTCTGAGTTGGTATTGGCTGATTGTTACCGTCAAACACATACATTGTCAGTAACTAAGTCGAAAGGTCCAGCGACTCTTAAAGAAAAGATCCGCTTTATTCATGCTCTTGAAAAAGACGGTAAGCTTGATAGAAACATTGAGTTCTTGCCAAGTGATGAAGAGCTAGCAGAGCGCGCGGCGGCAGGTCTTGACCTAACTCGTCCAGAGCTTTCTGTACTGGTTTCTTACTCTAAGATGGTATTAAAAGAAACTTTGGTGGTTGATGAAATCACTGAAAACCCATACTACCGTCAGTTATTAGTGAACTCTTTCCCTGTGCCTCTGCGTGACCGATTCAACGCTGCCATGGATGAGCACCCACTAAGAAAAGAGATCATCGCGACTAAGCTTGCAAACAATATCGTAAACGATATGGGCTTGAACTTCATGATCCGTATGCATGAAGAAACAGGCGCTACGGAAGCTGAAATTGCACTTTGTTATTCAATTGCATGTGCGACATTCCAGATGTCAGAAACATGGGCTGAAATTTCAGCGCTTGATAACAAGATCCCATCAGCTGTACAAACAGAAATGCTGTATCAGTTACGTCGTACAGTTCGCCGCGTTACGCGTTGGTTCTTGCGCCACCGTAACAAAGCACTAAGCATCGAAGAAACAATCGAGTTCTTCGCACCGACATTTGCAGACTTAAGCACTAATCTGACAACTTATATGGTTGAAGAAGAGAGCGCACGTCTTGCTGAGAAGGCCGCTGAGTTAACATCAGAAGGTGTTCCACAAGCATTAGCGGATCGCATTGTATCGCTATCTAGCTTGTTCTCAGTTATGGACTTAGCAGAAGTTGCTAGCAATGCTAAGCGTGATATCTCGGTTGTATCGAATACTTACTTCAAGTTAGGTGCAAACATGGGCTTGCATTGGTTCTTAGACCAAATTACAGCTCAGCCAGTTGCTAACCATTGGCAAGCGCTTGCACGTGCATCATATCGTGAAGAGCTTGATTGGCAGCAGCGTGCGTTGTCTGAGGTAGTATTGAATAGCTTTGAAGGTGATGGTGAAGTTGACTCATTGATTGATCAGTGGATGGATAACCAAGCTTCGTTGTTACACCGCTGGCAGCAAATGTTAGCTGAGTTCAAGACCTCTCAGAACCATGACTTTGCGAAGTTCTCAGTGGCACTAAGAGAATTAATGTTACTCAGCCACAACTGTGACACTTCCAAATAAAAATTAACACGTTAAAATACCCCGGCAATTGCTGGGGTATTTTTTTGCCTCAAACTGTTACCAGGAACTTAAGGAGTCTCGATGTTTTACGATTTAGCACGTCGTTATATGTTTAATAAAGATGCGGAATGGGCCCACGATTTTGCTTTAGGCAACTTGCGCCGTTTCAAAAATACCCCATTAAGTCTTGCTTGGTCACAGTCTCTACCTAAAAAGCCAGTTAACTTTTTAGGCTTAGAATTTGACAACCCAGTTGGGTTAGCTGCAGGTCTAGACAAGAACGCTGAATGTATTGATGCATTTGGCCAAATGGGTTTTGGGTTTATTGAAGTAGGTACTGTTACACCTAGGCCTCAAGCTGGTAATGATAAGCCACGTATATTTCGTCTGCCAGAAGCACATGCTGTGATTAACAGAATGGGCTTTAACAATAAAGGCGTAGATAATTTAGTTGCTAACGTAAAAGCTTCGAATTATACCGGGATCCTTGGGATCAACATTGGTAAAAACAAAGATACACCAAACGAGCAGGGCAAAGATGATTATATTCACTGTATGAGAAAAGTGTTTGAACACGCTTCTTATATCACGGTAAATATCTCTTCTCCTAATACTCCAGGGCTGCGTGATTTACAGTATGGCGAAGCGCTGGATGACTTGTTACAAAGTTTAAAGAATGAGCAAGTTGATTTAATTGAAAAGCACAAAAAGTCTGTGCCGATGTTAGTTAAGATTGCGCCTGATGTAGATGCAGTACAGCTTACGCAAATTGCTGAATCACTTGTAAATAATAGAATTGATGGCGTTATTGCGACCAATACTACACTGGCGCGAGATGCTGTACAGGGACTTGAGTATGCCAATGAAGCAGGGGGCTTATCTGGTCGTCCTGTCCGTGAAAAATCGACCCATGTAGTGTCTGAATTAAAGCGTTTGACTGAGGGCAAATTACCTATTATTGGTGTGGGCGGTATCGATAGCGCGGACGCGGCACAAGAAAAGCTAAATGCAGGTGCAGATCTGGTTCAAGTTTATACTGGTTTTATATACGAAGGGCCACAATTGATCAAAAGGATCGTAAACTCTTTATAAGGATCAGTCATATAACGAAAAGATCCTAAACAAATTGTTATTATAAATATTTTCACACTTGCAAAAATCGCGATATACTTCGCGTTACTGGATGAATTAATTTAATAGTAATGCGGAGGGCGATTTTGCAAGCATCAAAAGAGTGGCGTTGGCTTCAATGTCGCGTGCAGAACCGTTTGCTTGTTGATTTGGGTGATGAGCTTCAGCTTTGCACTCCTTATCGTCTTCGCCAACTTACGGCTGATTCTGATTCCAGTCCTACCTTTAGCGTTGAAGAAGCGCAGTTCTATCAAAATGTTTTTGACTATTTGTGCAGTTATTCAGTTTGGTCTGAAGCACAATGCTGCCAGATTGCACTAAACGCAACTGCTGCCAAGTTTCACTTGTTGCCTGTGCAAGCCAAAAGTTGGTTTTTTCGGTCATATACAGGGGCTGATGTGCTTTGCAACGCTGTTGTAAGTCTTAAGTCTAAAGTGATGACAGGCGAGTGCCTAATTGTTGATCATGAACGTGAAGCGAGTTTGTGCATCAACTTGACCGCGGACTTTAAACTTGACGAAAATATTAGCTTAGAACAGTTCCAAGCGATAAAAGTTTTGAACGATCGTATCCACCCAGTATTGGTTAGTAATAAAGTAAGCATAAGAGCTTAATCCAATCCCCGTCTGTACATAGCTGTGTTATAATCGCGTCAATTGAAATTACAGGGTTATCACATTGCAGTTTATTGCGCTTACATCGATTGGCATCGAAAATTTACTAGTCGAAGAACTTCAATCTTTCGAAATTAAAGTCACAAAGCAAAGTATTGGTTCGGTTCGCTTTGAAGCAGACAACCTCACTGCCCAAAAGTTTTGTATGATGACGCGATACGCAACGCGCGTCATGTTGTTGATTGACGAGCATGAAGACATTAATAATAAAGATGACCTTTATAAGTTTGCTCGTTTTCAGGGTTGGCAAGAGTGGTTTGGCCCTTCACAAACTTTTGCTGTTGAATTCAACGGTACAAATAAAGAATTAAAAAACACTCAGTTTTCAGGGTTAGTCATCAAAGATGCTGTGGTTGACTATTTTCAAGATCTTTATGAGCAGCGTCCATCAGTAGATAAACAAGATGCCAATGTTCGCATCATTGCTAAGCTCAACAAACAAAAAATTGCCTTATATTTGGATTACTCAGGACCGAGGTTATCGGACCGTGGTTACCGTTTAAAACAAGGCAAGGCGCCAATTCGCGAGCACCTTGCAGCAGCACTTGTGACCCGCAGTGGTTGGTTGAATGATACGTCTAAACCGCTTTTTGATCCTTGCTGCGGCTCGGGTACGTTACTCATCGAAGCTGCGAGTATGGCGCTAAAAATGCCTACTAATTTGAATAAATCTTTTGCATTTAAACGTTTGCCAAGTTTTAGAGAGGCAAAATTTAAAGAGTTACAAAAAGAACTGAAACAACAAAAAGTAGATTCTAAGCTGTGGTTAATTGGTCACGATATTGATTCAAAAGTAATAGAAACCGCAAAATCTAATGCTAATCGCGCTGGTGTTGGCGAGTTTATCCAGTTTAAAGTGGCAGATGCTGGAAAATTGCAGTCTGTCGCGAAACGACCTGGGACAGTGCTAAGTAACTTACCATATGGTGAGCGCTTGGGCTCAATGGCCGAATTAATTAATCTTTATCGTAACATGGGTGTGAGCTTCAAAAAGCATTATCGTGATTGGAATGCTGCGCTGCTCGGTACCGACGATGAGTTATTTAGGTTGCTTAAGCTTGCGTCTAAAAAACGTTATAAGTTTAAGAACGGCCCAATTGATGTCACTTTGTATATGTATGAGCTGAATGAGAAGCAAGTTGCGCAGAATCAACAAACTTCAGAGTTACATTATGAACAGTCTCGCGCATTTGCTAACAGGCTTAAAAAGAATAAGCAGGGCCTAAAAAGTTGGTTGAAAAAAGAGGCTGTTGAAGCATATCGCTTGTATGACGCAGATATCCCTGAATATAACGTAGCCGTTGATGTATATGGCGATAACGCGGTTATCTTTGAATATGCAGCACCAAAAGAAATTAACGCGGAAGTCGCAGATAAGCGGTTACAAGATGTCATCTCTTTGACTGCTGAGACATTAGATATTTCGCCAAGCAACTTAGCGGTTAAGGTACGTAAAAAACAGCGCGGCGATGAGCAGTATACTTCATACGAAAAACAAAATCGTTATCAAGTTATCGAAGAATTTGGTGCAAAATTTAAAGTAAATTTGTATGACTATTTAGACACCGGTCTGTTTTTAGATCACCGTCTTGCGCGTCGATTTATGCAACAAAACGCACAAGATAAACGAGTGTTAAACCTGTTTGCTTATACCGGCTCTGCATCAGTTCATGCTGCTCTTGGCGGGGCTAAGTCGGTGACGACAGTTGATATGTCAAAGACATACCTCAAATGGGCTGAAGAGAACTTTGCGCTTAATAACCTTAAAAATCCGCGTTTTAGGTTCGAGCAGGCGGATTGTCTGAACTGGCTTGAGCATGCGAAAGGTCAATACGATCTGATCTTCTTAGATCCTCCTACGTTCTCAAACTCAAAGCGAATGAAGAATGTTTTTGATGTGCAAAGAGACCATATTCAATTGCTAACTTGGGTAAAGAATATTTTGAGCCCAGATGGCGTTCTGTTGTTCTCTAACAACAAGCGTGGATTTAAAATGGATGAAGTTGCATTAATGGGCTTGGGACTGAAAGCGGAGAATATCTCAAAGGAAACACTATCTCCTGACTTTAAGCGCAACAAGCAAATTCACAATAGCTGGCTTATCACTCATGGCTAAGGTGGTTTTATATCATACTGATGGATGTCATCTCTGTGAGCAAGCATATGCGTTAGCAGTTAATGTGCTTGCTACTAACGACATTCATCATCAAGATATTGTGGAAGACGAGAAATTGATGACACAGTTTCAAACTTCAATCCCAGTAATTAAGAATATAAAAACAGGTAAATTGCTGAACTGGCCATTTACTCAACAACAAATTGAAGAGTTAATAAAAGAAGATGGATTTAATTAGAATTGCTAAAGCACAACTTGCTTTTGGTTCTCATCCTTTATTAGACAACGCAGATGCGCTTATCGAAGCTGGCGAGCGGGTGTGTATTGTTGGTCGAAATGGTGCCGGTAAATCAACTTTATTAAAGGTCCTTGATGGTCAGGTATTGCTTGACGACGGTGAAATAAACCGATTGACTGGATTAAAAGTATCGCGACTTGAACAGGATCCACCAAAAGGCGCCGAAGGGAGTGTATTTGACTACGTGGCGCAAGGCTTACCTGACGTTGCGAGTCTTTTAATCGAATACAACCATGTCAGTGAGGCGCTTCAAACAGATCAGTCAACGAGCTTGCTTAATAAACTTGAACGGTTGTCTGCGGAGATTGAAGCTGCGGATGCATGGCGTTTTGAAAGTCGTATCAACTTAGTATTGAGCCAGTTGCAACTGACCGCGCAAATGCGCTTGGAAAAGCTCTCTGGTGGCTGGTTGAGAAAAGTTGCATTGGCAAAGGCGTTGGTAAGCGATCCTGATTTATTGCTACTAGATGAGCCCACCAACCACTTGGATATGGCAAGTGTGGAATGGCTTGAATCGTTTTTAAAAGATTTTAAAGGTGGCATCGTCTTTATCTCCCACGACCGTGCTTTTATTAGAGCTGTGGCAACTCGGATTCTAGACTTAGACAGAGGTAAGCTGGTTTCTTATCCAGGAAACTACGCAAAGTATCTAGATCAAAAAGCCCATGATTTAAAAGTAGAAGAAACGCAAAATGCGCTGTTTGATAAAAAACTAGCTGAAGAAGAGGCTTGGATCAGGCAGGGGATCAAAGCGAGAAGAACACGTAATGAAGGCCGAGTTCGTGCACTTAAGGCGTTGCGTGTAGAGCGCAAACAACGTGTTGAGCAGGTCGGTAAAGCTGATTTCAATATTGAGTCGGCCGAGCGTTCAGGTAAGTTGGTATTTGAGGCGAGCTTTGTAAATCACGCATTTAAAGATAAGCCAATTGTTAAAGACTTTTCAACGCTGGTTATGCGTGGTGATCGTGTTGGATTAATTGGTCCAAATGGTATAGGTAAAACGACTTTACTCAAGCTGTTATTTGGCAAGTTGTCAGCAGACAGCGGTAAGATCAAGCAAGGCGTGAATCTAGAAGTAGCGTATTTTGATCAATACCGAGAAAAGCTTGATGAAGAAATGACAGTGCAAGACAATGTTGCGGAAGGTAAGCAAGAGGTCTCAATAGGTGGCAGAAGTCGTCATGTTTTAGGCTATTTACAAGACTTTTTATTTCCACCAGCAAGAGCGAGAACACCAGTAAAAGCACTTTCAGGTGGTGAGAAAAACCGATTACTCCTCGCTAAGCTATTCTTAAAACCATCAAATGTATTGGTCTTGGATGAACCGACCAACGATCTGGATATAGAAACACTTGAGCTGTTAGAAGAAATTATCACGCAATATCAAGGTACAATTTTAATTGTCAGCCACGATAGAGAGTTTATCGATAATACGTGTAATAGCGTGTGGGCGTTTGAAGGTGATGGTGTTGTTACTGAGATAGTCGGTGGGTACAGTGATTTCGAGTCTTATCGTGACAATAAACTGGCGCAACAAAAAGAGCTGGAAAAGTTAGATAAAGAAAAGGCTGCTACAAGCCCGGCAAAGCGAGATACAAGTAAAAACAAATCTAGTAAGCTCAGTTACAAATTAAAACTTGAATTAGAAGGCTTGCCGAGTAAAGTAGAGGAGCTTGAGTCCGCGCTTGAAAGTCAGCAAGAATTAGTTAACTCCCCTGAGTTCTTTAAACAAGAGTCTGATGTAACACAACAAGCATTGAACCAACTAGCGGAATTGGAGTCCAAGCTCGAAACCGCGTATGAACGTTGGGAAGAATTAGAAGCTTTACAGAATCAGCAGTAAGGATTGAAATGAGATATTCACTTTTAGCCGCCAGTATTGGTTTGTGCTTTTCAGGGCAGCTATTTGCTGCAACGTACCAATTAACAGAGTTACCATCACATAATGGATCAAAGAATACCTTTGTCTCTGATGCTAATGACTCAGGTGTTGTTGCAGGTCGAGCAACAGAACTCTTTAACTTAAAAATTGATGTTAGCTACATCGACTTTAGCGATGAAACATTAATAAGAGAATATGATCGTTTGAAAGAAGCGCGTGATAGAATCGATGATCCTATCAAATTTACGCTTGATGATATCCAAAATAATAACGCTACAGCAACAGATCCAGATGCACATGCATTTATGCGTGGCTATTTGGGCCAGCGTAATGGTAATGCAGAATTTCAAAAATTAAACGCTAGCACCAGCTTGATATATGCGACCTCAAGCGCCGACGAAAAGGTGATTTTTGATGCGCAAAGAGACTATACAGGAGGAGAATTATCTCGTTCAGTAGTCTCTTTTATCACTGCTGTTTCATCAGATGGCGCCATGGTCGGTTGGGGCACTGCGCCCTACACGAAAAAGAACGAATTTACTAAAAAAGACGAAAATGAAACAACGGTCTTTTTTGAGCGAGAGTTTTCCTCTAAAGGGGTGTTTATAACGCCAGGGGGAGAAGTGATTGAACTACCATCTCCAAGTTTTGACGCGGATTACGGTGGGCAGAGTATCGCTACTGACGTGCAAAAATTAGATGACGGTACCTATCTAGTAATTGGCCAAAGTGCTGTCAGTGTCGCTAAAGATGGTCAAGATCGCTTTGACGATATGTGTAAAAATGAAAGCGAGCCGGTGAATGTTTGTGTGTGGCGGTTACAGAATTTATCTGAGTATTACAACCGCGAAGCATACCAATGGAAGCTTGACGCTAATTTCAATATTATTCCGGGTGAATCTAAAAGCATCGGTGTTGGTCTGGTTCGTGAAGATGATGAAGAGCGTGCTCATATCGGAACTGCGCTAGCAGTTAACAATGCAGGCGTTGCTGTTGGTCATTCACAAACACGTAAAGACGACAACTTCATCATCAGACAAAGAGCTGGCTTTTTCAAAGACGGTACATTTACACAAATAGTTGATCATGTTGAAGGTTATGAGTCAAGCCATGGCGTTGAAATTAACAATCAAGGTGTAGCAATCGGTTACCGTTTTAATGAATTTACACTTGGTAGAAAAGAGCAAGTTAAAGGTTTTTACTTCGATGTAAATGACAAGAAGTATACAGAAATAAAGTCATTCTATGATGGTTCAGCATTATTCCCTGAAGATATCAACGATGCCGGTTATATTGTCGGTCAGGCAGAGGCAGAAAATTTAGGTGACAACCCGAGAAGAGAAGCGTTTCTTTATAATACTTCTAACTCTGAGCTGCAGAACATAAACGATTTGTTGCCGTGTAAGAGTGATGCTTTTCCATATAGTGTTGTAGAAGCTGTCAAGATTACGGAAGATAACCGAATATACGGTGTAGCGACAAAAACGGCAAAGCGCAGAGATAGCCTAGGACAAGTGATGAAAGATAGTTCAGGTGCGGACGAGTATGAGTCGATAGCAGTGCCTGTATTACTAACTCCAGATAGCAGTGGTCAACCTGAGCAATGTGCGCCTGAAGAAGCTGAAACTTACGAGAGAAGCTCAGCATCTTTTGGTGTATTTAGTTTATTGGCTTTGCCGCTGTTAATGTTGCGAAGACGCAGAAAGTAAACAAATAAAAAAAGGGCCTTAGGCCCTTTTTTATGAAATTTACTTTTGAAGGAGGTTGGTCTTAAACTCCAAATAAAAATTTACTGATTCCTTGCTTCCCACGCTTTATTTACTGAGCGTCTCCAAAGATAATCGATACCAAAAAAACCGATAATGGCTGCGATACATGCACAGATCAACGATCCTACGATAAATGCGGGACCAATGGTGGTGATACTTTCTGTTAACCATGCCCAGGTTGGCTCGAAATGGAAAGGCTGCATCTCTTGACCAAGGGCAAAAACCCCGACAAGATAAGAACAGTAAAATATTGGTGGCATTGTCAGCGGGTTTGTAATCCAAACAAGCGCAATTGATAAAGGTAAGTTTACTCGAAATGGAATTGCGAGTGCAGCTGCTAAAACCATTTGAAAAGGGACAGGGATGAACGCAAAAAATAGTCCAACAGAAAATGCACCTCGTGCTGAGCGTCGATTAAGATGCCAGAGGTTTGCATCATGCAATAAACTTCCAAAAATTTTTAACGATTTTTGTTCTTTGATCTTATTGTGATCGGGTAAAAAGCGTTGGATCGTTTTCTTCGCCATATAGAGCAACCATCTACTTCAATATTGATTTGCTGCGGCATAATCTGTGGGTGTCTAATATCCGTATTTTACATGGATAATTGGCAGTTACCCGGCAGTTTAGCCTTGCTCGTTTTAGTTAGTAGCTATTTTAAGCTTTTTTCAAACGTTTTGGCAGGTTTTATTTTAGGTATTTTTGTTACAGTTTTACATTACCAGTTGTTTTATCAGCTTTCTTGGAAAAACCTAGTTGTTGATAAACCAGTAAAGATCACTGCTCGAGTGACCCAAATTATAAAAGCGGGAAAACGTCCCTACATACAGGTAGACATCAAATCTATTGACAAGTTTCAGGTTAAATCCTGGCAAAAAGTGTATGCAAATTTGTCGGCGGATACTGACAGCATTAAATTGCGAGAAGGCGATATGGTCGCCGGCATTGCCAGACTGAAAACTTTTCGCTCCCGGAAAAATTTATATGGCTTCAATACGGAATTATATGCCTTTCGCAATCATGTCCATTTTAAAGGTAGGTTGAAAGTAACGTTTAGGGTCGGGGATACAAATACTCTGCAAGATAAGTATCGACATTTTGTTTTGGGTACATTTGGTGAGTATAAATTTGGTTGGTTGTACTACGTATTAATGACTGGAGACAAATCACTAGTCCCCAAAAAAGAAAAAGAACACTTTCGTATGTTGGGCTTGAGTCATTTATTGGCAATTTCAGGTTTGCATATTGCTATTTTCTTTTCTCTGAGTTTTCTTTTAATAAAAACAGCTGTTTACCCATTTAAAGATGTTATAGCACAAAGTATAAATATACATATTTTTGGGTTAGTTTGTGCTCTGGTATTGGCTGGTGGCTATGTTGTGCTGAGTGGTATGCAGGTGTCAGCGCAGCGTGCGTGGTTTATGACGTTCATAGGCGTTTTATGTTATGTGATGGGGGCGAGAGTAAGCTATACCCGGTCATTGACATATGCATTAACGGTTATATTACTCATCTCACCATTTACACTCCTTAATTTGGGACTTTATTTTTCATTTGCCGCCGTCGCGAGCATTTTGTGGCTGCTCGCAGGCCCTGTTTCTCACAAAAGTTTCGAAGCAAGCTGGACAGCAAAGTGCGCTTGGTTTTTCAAAATTCAGTTACTTCTTTTCCTCACCCTGAGTCCGTTAATGATTTTTGCATTTCAAGGGATCAGTTTATCGGGTGTGGTAGTGAACCTAATAGCGATCCCTTTATTGTCTTGTGTTATTTTTCCTGCCTTGTTGTTCCAAATAATGGTTGCAGCTGGCTACAATATTCAATTGATGAGTCAACTAGACCATCTTATTTACCTTGGTTATCAGTGGTTAACTAATCTTGACTACAACTGGCTTGAAGTAGGCTATATATCCGCCACTCAAACAGCAATGATAATGCTAATTTTGCTTATGCTCAGCCATGTTCTTATTCGTGCTTACGCGGTAATACCAATGATTGTGTTAATAGCGCACAAAGCAGTGGATACTTCGCCACCTTGGCAAATTAATATTTTTGATGTTGGTCATGGTAGTGCCATCTTGGTAGAGCATCAGGGTAAAGGGTTTTTATATGACTTGGGAGCCAATTATTTTGGCACTTACTCCATGTTTGAGAAGGTGATTTTACCTTATCTACGCGCTCGAGACATTCAGCTTGTTCATACAATTGTGAGCCACGATGACGGTGACCATGCAGGTGGGTTACCAGATTTAATAAAGTTTTCATTCGAGAAAACTCTAAACGCTTTTCATGGTATTCCATACAGGCAGCCTTGTGGCTTGAAGGAAATAACTTTTGGTCAGTTAACAATTCGTTCAATTTGGCCTAGTGAGCGTCAGAATGATGATAACAATAGCTCTTGCGTTGTTGTCGTCGATGATGGGAAGTACAAGTTACTTTTACCTGGTGATATTGAGTCAGCGACAGAAAAAAAACTAACGGCTCGATATGGTGAACAATTAGACGCTGATTTTTTATTAGCACCACATCATGGTAGCCGTACTTCTTCAAGCTTACCTTTTGTACGCGCTGTTGGCGCCAAAAAGACTGTGATCTTCTCTCGAAGTCACAACACTGCTTGGCAATTACCCCACCAACAAATACTGAAGCGATATCTCGATGCTGAATACGAAATATACGATACTGCATTAGATGGGCAAATTCAGATCAGAGTGTTTTCTGACCACTTTGAAGTTTACACCGCAAGAAACGCGAAAAATCTATGGTTTTTAAGATAATGCATTCAGTTTTTGTGTATTGGCGGATACAATAAGGGGGTTTTGAAGTTTTAGAGTAATACTATGCAATCGTCTGGAAAGCAAATATATAAAAGGCTTTTGACTTACACCTACGAATTTAAAGCTGCTGCGTTGTTCGCCGTAATTGGTATGCTCGGGTATGCGGCCATGGATGCATTGTTCATCCAGCTTATGAAGCCATTTATGGATGAAGGTTTAACTGAAGGCAACCAAGACGTATTAGCGATGGCTCCCTTTGTTGTAATTTTACTCGTTCTAGGGCGAGGAGTATTTAATTACATGTCGTCTTACTGTTTGAGCTATGTAGGCTCTCAGGTGGTTAGGAAGCTGCGACAACAGTTATATGAACATATGCTATTTATGCCAGTTTCTTTTCACGATAAACACTCAAACGGTGAGCTAGTTTCGAAGATTACATTTGATACAGAGCAGGTCCAGCAAGCTGTGACGCGTGCATTACAGGTTGCAATTAGAGAGGGCGCGTTTGTTGTTTTCTTGCTTTGGGGAATGTTTGCCATTAGCTGGAAGTTGTCATTGCTATTCTTGGTGATCGTGCCATTTGTTGCCATCGTGGTCAGCGTAGTATCTAAACGTTTCAGAAAAATTTCGAAAAAAATACAAGACGCGATGGGGGCAGTCACCCGTAGCTCTGAACAAATGTTATCAGGGCACAAAGAAATTCACGGTTTTGGTGGCCAGGAGAAAGAGATTTCACATTTTGCCACAGTGAACAACCACAATCGTCAACAGCGTGTCAAAATGGATGCAACTAGAGCGTTAAGCGTTTCGGTGATCCAGCTGATTGCAGCCAGCGCCATGGCTGTCGTGCTTGCTATAATTGCCATGCCTGATGTGCATGAGTCACTAACACCAGGCGTCGTAGCGTCGTTGATTACTGCTATGGTGATGATGTTAAGACCTTTAAAGCAATTGGCTAATGTTAATAGTGACTTTCAGCGCGGTATTGCGGCAGCCAATAGCATATTTGAAGTACTGGATCAGGAAAAAGAAAAAGACTTGGGTACGCACAGTGTTGAAGCAGTTGCAGGTGATATCGCGGTTAAAAACGTCTCTTTCACGTATCCAACCAAAGATGAGCCAGTCATAGAAAACTTATCGATTAATATTCCAGCAGGGCAAAGCATAGCATTGGTCGGGCGAAGTGGCTCAGGTAAGTCAACTCTTTCAAGTCTATTACCCAGATTTTACGATTTAGATAGCGGTTCAATTACGCTAGATGGCATTGAATTGAGCGACTATTCTTTGGCGTGCTTAAGGAAGCAATTTGCCTTGGTATCGCAGCACGTTACGCTATTTAACGATACGATAGCCAATAACATAATGTATGGGCTAGATGAAAAAATGTCGGACGAAGAGCTCGTGGAAGTTGCCAAAAAAGCACATGTTTGGGAGTTTGTTAAAGATCTGCCAGATGGGCTGAACACCGAAGTGGGTGAAAATGGGGTGATGCTTTCTGGTGGTCAAAGACAGCGCATCGCTATTGCAAGAGCAATAGTCAAAGATGCGCCAATTCTAATTCTAGACGAAGCAACTTCGGCTTTGGATACTGAGTCAGAGCGTTTGATCCAAGAGGAGCTTGATAAACTTATGGTGAATAAAACTTCGATAGTGATTGCACACCGTTTATCTACCATTGAGAAGGCAGACCAAATCTATGTACTTGAGCAGGGACGTGTGCTTGAACAAGGAAAGCATCAAGAGTTATTAGCAAAGGATGGGGCATATTCAGCACTTTGCAAAATGCAATACGGTGAATAATTGTGAATAAAATAGAGAAGAGCTGGTACAAACCAGTTGGCCTAATTAATATTTTGTTGTTGCCACTGAGTGCGCTATTTTGGTTAATAAGCGGGGGGAGACGTGTTTTGTTCCGCTTGGGTATTAAATCTTCGTACAAAGCCTCTGTACCAGTAATGATTGTTGGAAATATTGGCATTGGTGGCAATGGAAAAACACCATTTGTGCTCTGGTTGGTGCCTTATTTGCAATCACTGGGGTTAAAAGTAGCTGTGATAAGCAGAGGCTATGGCGCGAAGCCACCTCATACACCGTATCAAGTTTCAAATGATAGTACCGCACAGCTAGCGGGCGATGAGCCACTATTGATTTTTAAGCGACTTGGCTGCGATGTGGTCATTGGCGCTGATCGACAAGCGAGTATTGAATACCTCATTGAAAATAATGAACCTGATATAATTGTAAGCGATGACGGTTTGCAACACTACCAATTAGACCGAGATATCGAGGTATGCATTGTCGATAATGAACGCCGTTTTGGAAATGGCTTGTTATTGCCCGCAGGCCCTCTACGAGAGCTACCTAAACGTTTGAAGACCGTGGATTTAACGGTATTCAATGGTTCAATTAAAGAGGATGGCTACTCACTAAATACGACAGGTATTTTTAGTGTAAAAACAGGGCTCCCGGTGAGTGACTTTACACCCAAAGGCATTGCCGTAAGCGCGATAGGCAACCCTGCAAGATTCGAAAAATCGTTAAAAGCCAATGGCGTAAACATTATTCAAAGCCGGCACTTTGCTGATCATCATATGTTTACCGAGCAGGATTTTGACACAGTTAGCAAAAACAACTTATTCATGACAGAAAAAGACGCGGTGAAATGCCAGTCTTTTGCGAAAGACAACTGGTATTTTTTACGTGTAGATGCTGTTCCGTCAGAAGGGCTTATTACTAAGCTCCATAATTTATTAGATAAAAAGGGGATCATCACCCATGGCGTTTGATACAAAATTACTCGAAATTATTGCCTGCCCAGTGTGCAAAGGCAAATTAGCATATGATAAAGAAAACAAAGAACTTATAAGTACAGCCGCAAAGCTTGCTTATCCTGTAAGAGATGATATTCCTGTTTTGTTAGAAAATGAAGCAAGGGAGTTATCCCTTGAAGAGGTAGAAAAGTGGAATTCATAGTTGTCATACCGGCAAGATATGCATCAACCCGATTACCGGGCAAGCCGCTGGTTGATATTTGCGGCAAAACCATGATTCAAAGAGTGTATGAACAGGCGGTCAAGTCGGGTGCAAAAGCTGTTTATGTGGCTACCGATCATCAATTGGTTTATGACGAAGTAAAGCGTTTTACTGACAACGTATTAATGACGCGAGAAGACCATCAGTCCGGTACAGAGCGCCTTGCTGAAGTTGTGGAGTTACTCAATCTTGACGACGACACACTGATGGTAAATGTGCAAGGTGATGAACCACTGCTGGAGCCCGAAAACATCTCTCAAGTTGCTGATTTATTGTTCCAATCGTCTGCACCTATGGCAACTCTGAGTGTGGATATTAACGATGTAGAAGAAGTGCTAAACCCCAATGCAGTCAAAGTAGTCAGTGATATTAATCAAAATGCACTGTATTTTTCACGCTCACCCATTCCATTTCAGCGAGACAGTATGATGGCACTGGATAAAGAGCGCATCCCAGTATCTCATTTTAATCGTCACGTTGGAATTTATGCCTATCGTGCTGGTTTTATTAAAACTTATTTAGCACTAAGTGTTTCACCACTTGAAGTACAAGAGTCACTAGAGCAACTTAGGGTATTGTTTCATGGCTATCCAATCAAGGTTACAAAGGCGATTAAACCAGTTCATGCAGGTGTGGATACCCCAGAGGATCTAGAGAGAGTGGTCGAGTTTTTGAATGACTAACTTCAATGTCATTGCGCAACACGAAGATTACATTGTTGCCTATAAACCCTGTAACTTGAGCTTTCACAGTGAAGAGCAGGCAGGGTTTGTCGCACTGTTGGAGCAACAACTGGGATGCAATTTATTTCCTGTACATAGATTGGATAAGGTGACCTCAGGGTTGATTGTCTTGGCAAAATCAAGTCAAGCGGCTGCGAAGCTCACAGAGCTTTTTACGGCTCGAGAGGTAAACAAATTTTACCTTGCGCTGATTTCTGATAAACCGAAAAAAAAGCAAGGTTGGATAAAAGGTGATATGGCTAAGTCGCGCCGTGGTACTTTTAAGTTGCTAAAAAGCCAAGACAACCCTGCTGTCACACGGTTTTATACTGCGAGTATTAAATCCGGTTTGAGGGCCTGTTTACTTAAGCCATACAGTGGCAAGACGCATCAGCTTCGAGTGGCATTAAAAAGTTTATCAGCACCAATATTGGGTGATGAGAGCTATGGTGGTAAGCAGTCAGATAGGGTATACCTTCACGCTTTTTCCCTTTCATTTTATTGGAACGGAACACTTCAAAGTTTTAGCGCAGTACCAGAAGAAGGTTCGCAATTTATGCAATTAATCGAGCATGACATTTTTTTATCGTGGCGTCAGCCTGAGCAGTTAGAGTGGTAATATGACAGAACAAGATACGTCACTTCGTTTTGGTGGCATCGGTAGATTATACGGTGAACAGCAACTGACATGGCTAAGTGAAGCTCACTTTTGCGTCATCGGGATCGGTGGGGTTGGTAGTTGGGCCGCAGAAGCGTTAGCAAGAACAGGTATCGGACATATTACCTTAATTGACCTAGATGATATTTGTGTAACTAATATCAATCGTCAATTGCACGCTGTTACCGAAACGGTAGGTGATATCAAAGCGGAAGCAATGAAAACACGTTTGCAAAGTATTAATCCACATTGCCAGGTTACCGTTATCGATGATTTTATCACACTTGAAAATATCAAAGAGTATATTCAAGGTTTTGATTACGTTATTGATTGTATTGATGCTGTGAAAGAAAAAGCAGCCCTGATCGCACATTGCAAACGAAATAAAATACCAGTAATGACAACTGGTGGTGCAGGGGGACAAACGGATCCGAGCCAAATTTGCTTTGGTGATGTTGCTAAAACGACCCATGACCCTTTGCTTGCTAAAGTGAGATACCTACTGCGTAAACAATACAACTTTACATCAAATCCAAAACGAAAGTTTGCCGTTGATTGTGTATATTCAACGGAGCAACTTGTTTATCCGACCGGAGACGGGGCTGTTTGTAAAGCAAAGCAGCAAGCTGATGGTAGCAAAAATATGGACTGTGCTACTGGCTTTGGATCTGCAACTATGGTGACTGGCAGCTTTGGTTTTTTTGCAGCTGCACGGTCTATTAGAAAATATTTAGATAAGTGTGCTCGGATCAGCAAATAAGTCTTCAAAGTCAATACAGTGTTCGCATGCAAAATATATTAGGTGGCGGAACGTACCTTATTGAAAAAATAGCGAACACTTTACTCCATCGGTAGTTGGTGAGTGAACCTTTAGGTGCTGTATGTCTGAGTACATGTGCTGCGTGTGGAACTGCTAATCTAATTACGTATCAGCGATAAAGACTATTGACCATAGATTGGTTAAAAATAACAAGCCTTAATGTATCAGCTACTCTAAACAGCTCGGTACAACAATTAAACCAATGAGCCATTTAATTAGCATATTCGCATCACCTAGAGGATACATACTGCAAAGCGCTTCGAGAATGACAAATCATTTCAGTTAGCTAAGATAAGTCTTAAAGCCCACTTAAAAGATGAGTGAGTCACGATTAAGTGGGCTGCTAAACACCATGTTCATGCCTATGGATGTCTTGGGCTTAGGTAAAGGGTGATTTCTGTTTGAGCTTGTTGAAGGGCTGTCTATTGCAGTACTTCAACTTGGCGTTTTATTTGCTCAACAATGGCTTTAACACCATTGCCCCTTGATGGGCTTAAGTGTTTAATTAGGCCCATTTCTTCGAACAGCTGATAAGCATCAATGGATTGAGCATCCTGTGGGAGAGCGTTGTTGTAACACGCTAGGATGATAGCTAGCAGCCCCTTCACAATTCGAGTGTCTGAGTCAGCAATGATGACTAGTCTTTGTTGTGATTCATCTAGATCCAAATGAAGCCACACGTTACTTTCACAACCCTTAACTTGCGCATCAGGGGTTTTTAGTGGTTCTGGTAATGCAGGTAGCTGCTTGCCTAATAACATGATCTCTCGATACTTAGCTTGCCAGCCTTTTAAACTGTTTAATTTGCTTTGGATTTGATTGATATCCATTTTTATTCTTCCAACATCTCAATGGTTTCCATAAGCGCAGCGATAAAGGAATCTATGTCTTGCTGATTGTTATAAAAAGCAAGGCTCACGCGAACAGTTCCAGTAATATTTAAATGTGCCATAAGTGGCTGGGTGCAATGGTGCCCACTCCTGACGGCAATGCCATAAGAGTTGAGAAGCGTGGCAATGTCGAAGTGGTGCTCATTTTTATACGTAAAGCTTACCACGCCGATATTGTTTTTATTGTCACCCCATATTTTAATGCCGTCGATTTGGCGTAGTCGAGTCAACAGGTATTGATGTAGTGATTGCTCGTAGGCAAGTAGCTCGTTTTTATTAAGCGAAGTCAAATAGTCAAGCGCCGCACCAAAACCAATTACGCCACAGATATTTGGCGTACCTGGCTCAAACTTCTCGGGGGCATTTCTAAATGTTGTGCCTGTAAAGCTCACGGTATCAATCATTTCCCCGCCAGTTTGATAAACGGGTAAATTGTTGAGCAAGTCATAACGGCCATATAATCCACCAACACCTGTTGGCCCAAGTGCTTTGTGAGCTGAGAATACAAAAAAATCGCAATCTAGCGCTTTAAGATCAGGCCTCAAATGCATAAAAGATTGTGCGCCATCAACGACTGTGATGGTTCCGTAGGGTTTAGACGCTTCAATTAGTTGTTTTACGTCATGAATATTACCAAGAGCGTTTGACGCATGGCACAGGCTTATTATCTTAGGTTTTGTATCGCGAATAAGCTCAATCGCGGCAGATTGATCTAAAACCCCTTCTTTTGAAACAGGTAAAAGCGCAATTTTTGCCCCGGTTTTTTCAGCAGCTTGTTGCCAAGGTACAATATTCGCGTGATGTTCAAGCGGTGAAAGCACAATAACATCGTCTTGACCAAGTATATTAGTAAGGCCATAGGCCAAAAGGTTGAGTGAGTCTGTCGCCCCTTTGGTCCAAACAACCTCGTTGCGTTGGACATTTAAATATTGAGCAAGCTTATCACGCACCGCTTCATATTTTGTTGTTGCTTGTGCACTTAGTGTATGCGCACCTCGATGCACATTGGCATTTTCTTGATGATAGAATTGATTAACAGCGTCAATAACAACTTGCGGCTTTTGCGTGGTAGCGGCTGAATCAAAGTAACAAAGCGGCTGCTCATCAACCAAGTTTTGTAATAAAGGGAAGTCTTTCCGAAGTTGCTCAATCAAGGTATTTGCTCATTAAGAACCATAAACCGCCGAATTTTACCTAATTGAATTAACCTTGCAAGTCTGAACAATTTATTTCTGTTTAATACAATCAAAAAAGGCAGCATGTTGCTGCCTTTACTGGTTTAGTGTTCCACTTTTGGAGGGAAGTTGGACAAAATATCCCTTACGGTATTGTTGACCGTTTCTGTGCGCTTTTCAGGTGACTCTTTCTTGCGAAGGCGTCCTTCTTTTGCGCCGCGCCATACAAGCTGATTGGAAGCTCTGTCGATGACATCAATAACCAAAGTTCCTACTTCATATTCACGTGCTTGTGTTTGCGTATTCCAGCCAACACCCCAATAATTCCAACGGGCAGAGTAGCTGGTATTGAATGTATCTACGTCAAGTTTTGTATCAACCGCTGCATGAAAGTTTACCATGACATCTGCCTGAGCATTTTCTACCAAGGAGAGTCCATGTTGCGCCATTTCAGTAATAATTGCATTGCGAACGCGCTTTTCCATCAGTTCACTGATCTGATAGTTTTGGGCACCTTTGTCAAAGTTTGCAGTGTCTGGAGACCATGAAAAAGTTTTGTAGTTGGCAAATTCAACTGATTTATCATAGTCCCAATCAGGGGTGTTAGAACAAGCACTTAATACAATCAAACTTAGCGCTACAAGCAGGTTACGAGTCATTTTTTACTCCTTAATTAAGGCTTTTGGCCTTGTAATACTAACTGGACCAAAATTGATAAGCAAAAAGCAAATAAACTTTAAGATCCAGTAAGTAAGACCAGTTAAAACTATGAATGTTCCACTTCAATCCAGTCTTTTTCATCAACCCAGTTCTGACTTCCCTGATTAACACTGCGGATAGGAACCAAGTAATCACAGCTGATCTGTGGCTTAACTGAAGCAAATATTGGCACAAACCCGAAACTCAGTGCAGTTTCGATAATTGCTTTTTGGTTCTGCGGGTCGATATCCGCAGCCTCATCAATGTATATCGGTATGCGATATAAAGCCTGCTCTTGATCAGACAATAGGTAGCGAATGAACAGCATGCCACATAACAGTTTAATGGTAATGCGGGTACCATTTGAGCCCGCAGAGTCAATTTTATCAAAGTGTTCGGTTTCACCGGCTCTATTGACGACTTCAAAACGAATATCGAATAAATCGGTAAGCGTTAAGCCTGCTTTTTCACTGGCTAGTTTAATGATATGGTCTTTTGCTTCATTAACTGCATTCTCATCTGCTTTTGCTTCACTAAGCAAGTCGAAGCTGTCACCTTGCTCATAGACTTCAGAAGTGCTGATAATAGTATCAATGCTGTCGACCAGCATTTTGCGAGGGATAACATTGATCTTAAATGCTTTTAAGTTCGATATACGGTGCTGGCTGATACCGCGGTTAAAGCTATTCATTTCACGGCGTAATCGATCTAAATCCTCTCTTAAGCCTTTTATTGTCGCAGCGACTTCGGTCAGGGCAACACGCGCTTGACGCTCAACAGCATCGCGTTCGTTATCAATATTGTGGTATGCGCTGATCAATTTAGCGTACTTGGTTGACTCGTCGGTTTCGTTGTCAAACTTGGTGATGCCTGCATTGTAGATATGTAGATATGTATTGCGCACATTAACATCTAAGTTTCTCAGCTCTTGGCAATCTTTGTTGAACTGATGGACTATTTCCGACAAGTTATCAAAGTCGATCTTCACGTCAATAGGATAGGGTGTCTGTTTTCCTTCATAAATTGCTAACGTGTGGTCGATACGCTCGGACTTAACTTGCTTAAGACGATCGCTTTGTCTCAAAATAAGATCTTGTTTACTTTTTATGATCGAGCGGCGATCTGAAATTGATCCTGCGTTGCGTTGTACATCTTGTAAATAGTCATCTACTTGCTCGCGTTCGGCACCTAATTGGTCTTTGAGAGCCATTTGTGCCTCTGCCGACTGTTGCATGGTTTGGAATTGCTCGAAGCGTTTAAGGGCATCTTCCGTAGCCATGAGTTCTTGATACAAGGCATCGCGCTCTTGCTGCTTGTCAGCAACATTCGCTGCAACTTCTCTTTGCTGCTTTAGCTCTGTCAATGAACGTTGCAGTGCTTCGAGCTGGGCTTGCAATTGTGCTTTGTTCTCTCCACTTTGCATTTGCACTGGCGCTAGCTTTTTGAGTTTAACGCTCACACCAGGTAATTTCAGCTCACCACCTTTTACTGCGTTTGAAAGTAAGGATAAGAAATCAGCAAACGCATCTTCATCGTGAATGGTTACCTCACCTTGAGAGGTGGTTGCAAACGAAAGCAGATCAGGGTTCAGTATACGAGAGATTTCTTCCACTTCTTTGAGTGATAGATCTTCTCTCATACGAGTAAATAAATTGAACTCTAGGTTTTTAAGTTGCAGCTTTAAGCTCTTTATCTGTTTCTGAGTTTCACCAATACGGTAATCTAAAGTGTGTAAACTCTGACCTTGTGCGCTGTTGATTGAGAATGACAACTGCTCATACTCTTTCTTTAAAAGAGTGAGGTTTGTTTTTAGTGTCGCATGGTTGGTTAATTCAAACTCAGATTTGAGTGCCTGATAGTCAGTAAACCATTGCTCAATTTGTGTTTGTTTACGTTCAATATCACGAGATTGCTGAACATAAAGCTGCTGTTTTTGTTCAAAATCGCGTTTTTCTTGCTCGATATTTTCGAGTTGCTCGTTCAGTTCGTCGATTTGTGACGTTTGATATTCATCGAATGCGATAATAGCTTGATCAATTTTTGGCGCATAAGCTGCCAACTTACCCTTGATGGTCGCTTCGCTTTCAATCATTTGCTCCAGTGCAGCAATCGGCTCTTGCATTGATTCTAAGGCGGTAAGTTCACGTTTAGAGCGATTGACTTTATCGAATGCACGTCGCCAGACTTCGTAAAAGTCGACTTTTGAGTTTGACATATGGCGTTCAAAAACACGTAACATAAAACGTTTAACATCATGAGCGCCTAACTTATGTAAGTTCAAAATGCGTCTAAAGATCTCTTTGTAGATCGCGGCGTCTTGAACATTGTTAAGTGGGATCATTTTAAGATTGATGTCACCATCATATGGGGTTGCGCCCCCGGTCAAGAGTGCGTTTAGCTCAGCGGCTTTTAGCTCTATGGCTTTGTAACCTTTTGAATCTAAATGATTGAATAGTTTAGTGTATTTAATGATGCTTTTACCTTCGGTAAAATCATCTAGGTTAAGTTTACCGTTGTAGCAAAAAAACTGGTGCGCGTAACCTGCGATTTTACCAAGCCCTGCCACGCCAATGACTACGTCACCATGGGGTAGGTTTGCTTCTAGTAAAATGTATGACTGATCGCTTGAGAAATAGAATTTTCGGGTTTCTTCTAAATCGTGACCGTCCCATTCAGTCAAGCGTAAATCGTTAACCAAAGGAAATTGAAGTGCATTGATAACTGAGCTTTTACCTGTGTTGTTAGGGGCGCAAATAGATGCACTTTTGTCCAGTGGGATAACACACTTTGCATAACCTGCGGTATTTAAAAGCGCTAGCTTACTTAATCCATATAATTCGCTCATACTTCTTCCTCTAGCGCTTCAAAATTGTCTTCGTTAACTTCCATTAGGGCATCGATATATCTATAAACTGGCGCTAATAGTACAAAACCGCGTTCAGTTTCTTTACACAATCCAAGTCTCAACATTCGTAAAAAAACGTCTTTTCTCAAGTCTGATCCTGAGAAGATCTCTAACTGATCAGATAAATGTTTGTTGAGCTGGATAAGCGTTTGCATCAGTTCCAAATCAATTTGTTCATCAAACAATGCACGTAATGGATCTTTACCCTGATTTGCGTAATATTCTATGAGAATAAAAACCGTTAAAGCGATAGCGCGACTTATCTTGCCCATATTTGGGGTACTTTCGTCACTGGCAAGGTAGTAAAACCCTCTCGCATCATGTTGTAAATCATGACCAAGCGCTGCAAAAAGCGCTTGGTATGACTCTATATGCTGGTCCAGCTCTTGCCAGAGTGTCGTATCTTGTTCACTGATGTGATATCCACCAGCAAGCTTTTTGTTGATGGCTTGCAGTTGTGATAAATCGTTTAGATTAATTTGTGTCATGGTGTCGTACTTATTGTTTTGCTTTTTCAGCGTCAGAAGTATTATTCTCTGTAGCGCTAAATGGATACAATTTGATTTTGGTATTAGCGAGTTGCATCGATTCTTTTGAATCGGACTGACTGACTATCAATTCAGGGTCGCTAATAAGTTTTTGATACAAAAACAGCATTTCGTCAGCTTCTAGGCTAGGATAGCTATCACTTAAAAAGCCAAGCAGGGCAGTGCGCTTTTGCCCACTGGTTGAAAAAGACTTTTTGATGTCTTGATAATCAGGAATGTTGGGGCTTTGATATGCTGGTACATCTTGATGATCTGGCAATTGGTATTCTTCATGTTCAAATTCGGCAAGGCTTGCCATATAAGCGACCATGTGACGCTTTTGGCCGAGGTTAAAGCGCTGAATATCGGATACAAAGTCTGGCTGAACCGGGCTAAGCATACGATCCACACCATTTTTCCGGATAAGTCCCAGTACTTTGGCTGCTTGGCGAGTAATTAGCGTATTGCGTCTTAATTCTTCACGCAACGGCATAAGCATATCGGCACTCTTACCCAAACTTTCTCTGCCAATTAAATGCATGTCTAAAATACGTGTTCTCAGTTGCTCAAGCATACGTTTGTCTTGAGCCCCTCGTCCAAGCTGTTCGATTTGGTTTATTTGCTCACTAATTTGCGTTTCTATGTCGCTAAAACAAGCTTGGAATGGACCGTGTATGTCAACCATTTCAAGCATTGGTTCAATGTATTCGTCAAACGCTTCGATGACTGCTTGGTAACGTCGCTTCAATGATAAGTTGCTGTGATCAGATTTGGCTTGCTCTACAAGATTGAGAATTGCACTCTCATTGTGTTGATAAAGCTTTACAATTTTTCTGACTCGCTCATCCATTATGCGGCTAAAGCGTCGAAGCTCACTATGGTCGCCTTCATTACCCGCCTGAGCTAAGCGTGCTCCAAGCCGTTGCAAATCTTTAACTAATACGGTGATTTCTTCAGCAAGACCTAAGTGCTCCTCTTGGAGCAAAAAACTTGCAAAATCAGCGACTGCACGGTTGATTTCGAGTTGCGAAGACTTAGCTAGAGGAATAATAATTTCTTGATTAAGCAGTCTATTTGTTTCTTTGTAAACCCGTTCACTTGACCAGTTTGGGTTCTTCAATTTTATTAAGTTTTGTACATCTTTTATACTGAAATCAGACATTTTAAATCGCTTAAATAGCAACTCTAAAACGTTCCAGTGTTCATTTAATGTATTAAGAACTTTTTTCGCTGGGATCATAACTTTCCAGTTTGTATCATTTTTGTGACATCACTTGTTCACGAATTTGTCATAAATTGTAATTATTGATAGCGGTCACTTGCCCATAGTGTTAGACTCCGCGCCGATTTACATCACCCTTTACAAAAATTACATTTGATTACAGGTTGTTTACGCGTATGGTCACTTCCATAATCCTAACCCTAATAGCGCTAGCTTTTGTGCTTATCGTTATAGAGGATATTATCCATGTAAACAAGGCCAAAACGACGCTTTTTTTTGGTACTTTATGTTGGATTATCGCTTTTATATCTCCAATTCATGGCGAAAGCTCAGAAACTATACAACATCAGCTCGATCACAACATCTTAGAAATTGCGACGTTATGGCTTTTTTTAATGGCTGCGATGACTTTTGTTGCTTATTTAAACTCTAAAGGTTTTATCCAAAATATTGTCCATCGCATCATGCCTGAGCAGATCAGCGAGAGAAAGTTAATGTTTCTCGTCGGTGCTTTTGCGTTTATATTTTCTTCGATTTCTGACAACATTACTGCGACGCTAATATCTTTGGCTGTTGTCATGTCCTTAAAGCTGGATGCGAAAAAGCTAGTAAAGTATGCCACATTAATCATTTTTAGCGTAAATTCTGGCGGTGTTTCGCTGATCACTGGTGATGTAACAACCTTGATGATATTTTTGGCGGGTAAAGTCACAATACCGGATCTCTTGCTGTTAGTTTTGCCGGCCATCGTGAGCGTATTTGCACTGGCAGCTATGTTATCCATCGGTATGAATGAGCAACTTTACTTTGCACGTCAAGAATTACGCCGTATAGAAAAGACTGACATTACTATTGCAGTCATTTTTATGTCCACCGTACTCGCTACGTTGTTTTTAAGTGTTCAGTATCAAGTACCGCCTATGCTGACGTTTTTATTCGGTTTGTCATTTATGTTTCTAGTTGCGCAATTTTTAATGCGAAAAAAAGACGTCAACAAAAAGATAATTGATTACATTAGAGAAATAGAATACGACACGCTGCTATTTTTTGTTGGTGTACTGCTGCTGGTGGGGGCGCTCAAGGAAGTTGGCGTGTTAAGTATGTTTACTGAACTCTATCAATATTTGGCGCCTGAATATGCAAACTATTTGGTTGGGTTGCTTAGTGCAGCAGTAGACAATGTGCCACTAACCGCAGCGCTATTAAAAGCGCAGATCGAAATGACCCCACAGCAATGGCTGACATTTACCTATGCAACAGGAGTGGGTGGCTCTATGCTAATTATTGGTTCAGCTGCTGGTATTATTGCGATGAGTAAGGTAAAAGCATTGACTTTTATGAGTTATTTAAAAATGGCGCTGTATTTACTGATTGCTTATACCATAGGTTACGCTGGCTCGTATTATATGGGGCAACTTATTTAAGCCTTTTTTAGCCTTAAGGTACAAAACTACTTGACACCTAGACGTCTAAAAGATAGTTTTTAAAAGCCTGCTCTTGTAGCAGGTTTTATTTTGCCGGTGTTCAGCTTAATACCCGCAAAATAGACAGAAGAGGTGCGATGCTTAGGTAGCTTGTTCGAGGACACGACATCCGACGACAGCAAGCGAGGGAAGTATTCGCCGAGGAAAGTGATTGGTCGTATCAATGACTTTTCGGTTTACGGGGTTGAATCCTCGGAACTGTCACCGTTTATTGGTGGAGAGCTTCTGGCAGTGGTTTTTTCAATATATTTCTATTTCCTCTTGCCAAGTTAGTTCTCCTTATTTTTTTGATAGTACATGTGCTATCACAAGGAGATAAAATGAATTCCCAGTCTGTTGTTGCTAAGTTCGGTGGTACAAGTGTTGCTGACTACACTTCTATGTATCGTTGTGCACAAATTATTAATGACGACCCTACAGTAAAAGTAGTGGTTGTAAGTGCCAGTGCTGGTGTTACAAACCACCTAGTAGAACTAGTTCAACAAAAAGCCAATCATGAAGAGCGCTTGGCACTGGTAGAAGCGGTCATGCAAATTCAGCATCGTATTCTTGAACACGTGACCCTAGACTCTGATTTACAAACTGGTTTTGAAGAAACTTATTTAGAATTTAAAGAGGTAGCATTGTTACCTGCACTGAGCACACAGCAGTGTGATGAAGTGTTGAGTTTTGGTGAACGCTTTTCTTCATTCATTTTTACTCAAGTGCTACGAACGCTAGGCGTCAATTCAGTCCGTTTTGATGTTAGAAACATTCTAAAAACCGATAGCAGCTTTTCCAAAGCGACACCTGACATTGAAGCTACAGCAGTAGCAGCCGCTAAACATTTGGCTCCGTTGCTAGACAATCACGTGGTCGTAACACAAGGTTTTATCGGTAGTGATAAATATGGGCAAACAACCACTTTAGGTCGCGGTGGCTCTGATTACAGTGCGGCGTTGATCGCAGAAGCAATTGATGCTGGCAGTGTTCAAATTTGGACTGATGTAGTTGGCATTTTTAGTACAGATCCTAGGCTCTGTACTAAAGCAAAACCAATTCCGAGATTGAGCTTTGACGAAGCGGCTGAAATGGCAACGTTTGGCGCGAAAGTACTGCATCCAGCGACGATTTTACCAGCCAGCAGAAAAGGCATCTCTGTCTTTGTCGGCTCCAGTAAAGCGCCCGATCAAGGTGGCACGTGGATCGAAAAAGAAACTCAGACTCAGTCTGGGATCCGTGCCGTCACACAACGTAAGAACCAAATCCTATTAACATTAAAAAGCCCTGAGATGTTGTTAGCTAGCGGCTTTCTCGCGAAAATATTTACGATATTAAGTAACTACAATATATCGGTCGATCTTGTTACGACTTCTGAAATAAGCGTTGCTTTGACCTTAGATAACGCGCCCAACGCGTCTCGTCCAGAGCTTGAACAAGCGTGTCTTGATGAGCTCGGTGAATTTTGCCACGTTAGTGTAGAGAACAATTTGACGTTAGTCGCTATGATAGGTTCTGAAATTCAACTAAAAGGGGGCGATGATTGTTTGGTTGATGTGTTATCTGAATTCGATATACGTCTAATTTGCCATGGTGCAAGTCGTCACAATTTATGCTTCTTAGTTGAACAGGCCAGCTCTGATCAAGTCGTTCAAGCAATCCATCAAAAATTGTTGGAAGCGGCCTAAAATTCTGGTTTTACGATAGTAGCTTAGGTATATTTTCTAGGCTACTATCGTTTCTGTTGTTGACGAAATAACTTTATAACAAATATTAATGATAAAGTTGCAATAAAGAACCCGAGGTGGCAATCTTAATAAAGTAACAATAATTTGCATAAGGGCCTCCCATGCAGTATCAAGATATCTATGAGTTTTGGTTTGTTACATGCTCAGAAAAAGATTGGTGGCAGAAGTCATCAGCATTTGACCAAAAAATCAAAAGCCAATTTTCAGTTCTACATAAAATGGCACACAATGGCGAGTTGGGAAGGTGGCGAGATACCCCAGTCGGCTCATTGTGTGAGATTATCGTTTTAGATCAATTTCCAAGAAATATGTACCGTGATACACCACAGGCCTTTGCCAGTGATGCTCTGGCTTTGAGCTTGTCTCAGCAAGCCATAGATAAAGGGTTTGATCAGGCGTTAAACGATACAGAAGTCGGTTTTTTATATATGCCGTTTATGCATAGTGAGAGCGCGGTTATTCATCGCCAAGCAGAGGTATTGTTTCGTGAATTACCAGGCTATGAATTTGAGCTGGCACATAAAAAAATAATTGATCGATTTGGACGTTACCCTCACAGAAACGAGATTTTAGGTCGAGTTTCAACGGATGAAGAAATTGAGTTTTTGCAGCAGCCAGGGTCTAGTTTTTAATTGGTGAGTTTTATTCATTAATGGGCAAGGGAAGTCCCCGTATCGGGGTTGTTGTGCTCGCATTTTTCAATCAAAAAGGTATAATCGCTGGCCAAAACAATAATTATATTTGTGTTCGAATATGGCTCAGGTACGTGATGGTTTTCAAAGCCGACTTGGCTTTGTCCTAGCAGCAGCGGGTGCCGCTGTTGGTTTAGGAAATATTTGGGGCTTCCCAACTCAAGCTGCCAATCATGGCGGTGGTGCATTTTTACTCGCATATTTTATCGTTATCTTTTTGCTGGCATTACCAGCCTTGTATACCGAGCTTTATCTCGGTCATCAAGCACAGGCGAATCCAGTAAAAGCGCTCAAGCAAGCTTGGCAAGAAAAGCAGCCAAGTGTGGGGGCGGCCGCCGGTTACATAGGTTTGAGTGGCGCAATTGTGATGCTCAGCTTCTATTCTATTGTCGCTGGTTGGATGCTGGCACATTCTTTAGAACCATTAACTTCGTTGTTTGGTATGGATGCCGTGAGTCAGTTTTTAACTGGTGACTCAACGACGAGAAACTTTGTGTTTACGCCTCTGATGTTGCTGCTAACTGCGGCAATTATTCTTAAAGGGGTGAAATCTGGTATAGAAACTTGGTCTCGTCGACTAATGCCGATGTTGTTGCTGTTGTTGTGCTGTTTGATTGCTTACATGGCAACGTTGGAGGGGGCGGCAGAAGGCTTTAAAGCTTACTTGGTTCCTAATTTTGATAAAATTACAGATCCGGACTTGATCATCGCAGCCATGGGTCAGGCATTTTTCTCTCTGTCCCTTGGTGTCGGCTGTATGATGATTTATGGCTCATACCTAAAGCCGAATGAAAATCTACCTAAGTTGACTTTTAGTGTTGCCATGTTGGATACCGGTGTTGCATTTTTAGCTGGCTTGCTGATTATACCGGCTATTTTTGTGGCGCAGCAAAATGGCGTGGAAGTTTTTCAAGATGGAAAATTGGCTGGGGAAGGGCGTCTGATCTTTGCGATATTACCTGAGCTGTTTAAAAGTATGGGCCAGATAGGTATTTGGGTTGGATTAACGTTCTTCGTGCTTATGTCAATTGCTTCTTTAACTTCGACTATTTCCTCTACAGAAATACCGGTTTCATTCTTAGTCGAAAATCATGGTATGGAAAGAAGAAAAGCAACATGGATTGTTACTTTGGTGATTTTAGTATGCTCAAGCTTAATCATAATGAACTTTGATTGGCTGTTCGGTTTGGTGATTTCTGTTTTCACTCGATATCAATTACCTTTGATGGGGCTTTTCTACTTTATCACAGTCGGTTGGATGTGGAAGCGAGGTAATACACTGCTATTGGACGCGACAGGTTTACGCTATTGGTTTGCTCAGTATTTGCGATTTATTTGTCCGATACTAATGACTGCCGTATTCGTTAATGTCGTTATCAATAAATAACACCAAATTGCAGATAACAAGAGAGCGCAGCCAATTGGCTGCGCTTTTTATTTTAACTCGGATGAATAAAGCGTGTATGTGCTAAACGAGATTTGGAGTATGCGTTTTGTGTTTAAGTGCGTGCAAATTCTTTAGTGTTGTATTCGCTATCTCAGTCATAGCTTCTTGTGTAAAGAACCCTTGATGTCCCGTTATTAGCACATTTGGAAAGCTACTAAGCCTTACAAAGGTATCATCCTGGATGATCTCTTCACTGCGGTCTTTGAAAAAAAGCTCCGATTCCTGTTCGTATACATCCAGCCCTAAATACCCGATTTTATTTGATTTGAGCGCAGCAATACATGCGCGTGTGTCAATTATCGCACCGCGACTGGTGTTAATTACCATAACGCCTTGCTTCATTTTTCCAAATGCTTGAGCATCAAGTAAGTGATGTGTGGCATCGGTTAGGGGGCAGTGCAGGGATATGATATCGCTCTGCTGCAAAAGCATATCGAGTGACACTTGTGTATAAGAGCCTTCGCCTATATTGGGGTCATAAACAAGTGTGTGTGCGCCAAAGCCATTTAAGATAGATACCAAGGCCTGACCAATTTTACCACAGCCAATTAGCCCAACAGTTTTGTTGTGGATGTTAAAGCCTAATAATCCATTGAGGTCAAAATTCTCTTCTCTGATCCGGTTATATGCTTTATGTGTTTTTCTCGCTAAGGTGAGTATAAGCGCCATGCAATGCTCTGCAACCGCTTCAGGGCTGTATGAGGGCACTCGTACAACTTGCAGGCCCAATGCATGCGCTGACTCAATGTCTACATTATTGTAGCCGGCACACCTCAGTGCGATGTATTTAATACCGAGCTCAGCTAATTCAGCGAGTACACAAGCATTGAGGTCATCATTGACAAACACGCATACTGCGTCACAACCAGACGCCAAGTAAACGGTATCTCTGTTTAGATTATGTTCGAAATACGCAAACTCTATATCAATGAAATTTTTAATTGCTTGAGAGAAGAATGCGTTTTCATATTTTTGCGAACTGAAAAGTGCTACTTTCATCTTGCAACTGACCCTCGATGATCTGCTTTAAAGATTCTGGCTTTGTACGCGGTGCATAGCGTGACAAAAGCTCGCCATTATTACCGATTAAAAATTTAGTGTAGTTCCATTTTATTGCTCGGTTTTGAGCAATTCCCCGTGTATGTGATTTTAGGTAATTAAATAAAGGGTGTGCATCAGGGCCGTTGACCAATGTTTTTTCAGCAACTTTAAAACTTAAACTAAAATGTGATTGATAAAACTCACGAAGCATTTCATTTTCTAGCGGCTCGTTTTTACCAAATTGATTGCATGGAAATGCAATTATCTCTAAGCCTTGTTTATTATACTTACGATACATTTTTTCAAGGGCGGTGAGCTGTGGCGTAAAACTGCATTTACTGGCGATGTTGACAATGATAACGGGCCTATTTTGAAATGACCTAAGTGAAACTGTCTCACCGGTAAGTAACTTAACACTGTATCTGTAAATATTATCCATGCTGCAAAGTTCCGTGCATATAACGAGTTGTATTTATAATTTTCATGTGGAGTTGTTATGTAGTCCACTGACTGCCAATGAGGTGTAATCCCCTCCATTGTTCAAGCATAGCAGTCATTTTGGTCAATTTTATGTCAAGGGAATTTAAATTTAACCAAACGTACACAAATGATAGGTGAAGCAGGGCTTTAGAGAGAAGTGCCACGAGTGTGGCACAAAAAAGAAGAGTCTAAACAAGGCGCTTTAATAAGCTGGAGGTATCCCAGCGATTACCGCCCATCTTTTGAACATCTGCGTAGTACTGATCTACCAACGCGGTCACAGGCAAAGTGGAGCCATTCTTTTTTGCCTCATCAAGGGCAATAGACAGATCTTTTCGCATCCAGTCTACCGCAAACCCGTGTTCGTAATGGTCATCTAACATGCTTTTATGGCGGTTTTCCATCTGCCAGCTTCCAGCAGCACCTTTGGAGATTACTTCAATGACGGCTTCGCAGTCTATGTTGGCATTTTGACCAAACTGTAGTGCTTCTGCGAGACCTTGTACAACACCTGCGATACAAATCTGATTCATCATTTTTGCTATTTGACCTGAACCGACATCGCCGAGCAATTTAGAAAAGCGAGCGTAAGCGGCCATTACAGGCTCAACGGCCTTGTAGATGTCTGCTTTACCACCACACATAATGGTAAGCTGGCCGTTAACTGCGCCAGCTTCCCCGCCAGATACTGGTGCATCAACAAAGCCAATCTGCTTAGCTTCGCAGGCTTTGAACAATTCTCTGGCTACATCTGCGGAAGCTGTTGTGTGATCAACTAGTGTAGTATTTGCGCGCATAGATTGAAGAACGCCATCAGTTCCAGTGGTTACTTCTCTGAGGTCATCGTCATTACCAACGCAAATAAATACGATATCCGCATTCGCAGCTGCTAAAGCTGGGGTTGTAGCAAGTTGACCGGAATAAGTCTCCATCCAAGTTTGTGCTTTGCTCGTAGTGCGGTTGTATACAGTGACGTTATAGCCTTGATTTGCTAGGTGACCAGCCATCGGGAATCCCATTACACCAAGGCCAATAAAAGCTACATTTTTGTTATTTGATGTCATATTTAACAATCCAGTTGTGACAAGTGACTCGATTGTAACTTAAGTGGGGGAGTTTTGGCTGAATATTTTGCATGATAATGAACTGTTTTCATGCATTTATTTTGAAAGGTTTATAACAGAGTAACTTGGTGTCCAAGCTACTCTGTACTGTGCAATTAAACTTTAGAAGTAGTTAAGTTTTCTTCAAGGTCTTTTGCTGCGTTAGGGTCGTTAAACACATCATGATTTAACTCACCTTCAGATTTTGCGACGACACAAGTAACCATACAGTCACCAGTAACGTTAACAGCTGTACGGGTCATATCGAGTAGCCTATCAACACCCATGATAATAGCGATCCCTTCGACAGGAAGACCAACCTGGTTTAACACCATTGCAAGCATGATCAAGCCAACACCTGGTACACCGGCTGTGCCCACAGAAGCCAACGTGGCAGTTAAAATCACCATTAGGTAGTCGCTAAGAGTTAAGTCAACAGCAAATACCTGAGCGATAAAGACGGTAGCAACACCTTGCATAATGGCTGTACCATCCATATTGATTGTTGCACCTAAAGGTACCGTAAAAGAGGCGACGGTATTGTTTGCGCCTAACTTTTTGGTCGCGGTTTCAAGTGTGACAGGCATCGTTGCACTAGAGCTAGAAGTACTGAATGCAAACATGCAAGCATCTTTCATTTTAGTTAAGAAGGTCACAGGGTTAAGGCCTGTAAGCACTTTAAGTAAAATGGTGTAGTTTACTAAAGCGTGGAAAAACAGTGCCGCTACTACAACTAAAAAGTATTTTCCAAGCTCAACGATTAAACCCATTTTAATATCGGTAAACAGTTTTGCCATTAAACAGAACACACCATATGGCGCTAAGTTCATTAATAGAGTAACTAATTTTAAAATTACCGTATTTAAATCATCAAAAACAGCCGCGATTCGTTTGCCAGGCTCTCCACTTAATGCCATAGCAATTCCGAATAGCAAAGCAAATACGATAACTTGAAGCATATTGCCACTGGCCATTGCATCGATTGGGTTAGTTGGGAACATACCAATGATAACTTGAGCGAGAGTCGGGGCTTCTTTTGCATCAAAGCTACTTGTTGTTGGCATATCAATTCCTGCACCTGGACTCACCAGCAGAGCAAGAGATATTGCAACTGTGATAGCGATAGCAGTAGTTGTTAAGTATAGCAATATGGACTTACCACCTAAACGACCTAACTTTTTAGGATCACTTAGGCTACAGGTACCACAAACCAATGATATAAATACCAGCGGAACAACCAGCATTTTCAAACTGGCGATAAAGATTTGGCCACCGACGTGGAAAAGACCATCGACAAAGAAGCCTCTTAATGGAAAGTCGACAAATCCAAGGGGAATTAAGAACTCAGGCTCACCGGCAAGAATTTGTTGGAAAATTATACCCACACCAATACCCGCGATCATGGCTATCATGATACGTGTAGTCAGGCTAAATTTATTATTATCAGTCATTGTTTTGGACACGCCCTAAAACTATTCGTTGTTAAAATCGTTATAGCCTAACAGGATGGTTCAAAATGAACAAAAAAAAATGCCAAGACTACGAAAAAATTGTGATTTTTTATCTTGGTTTGGGTTAACATTGTGCAAATAACTCTAATTTTAAATTGTGCGAGGGAGAACTGCGGATGTTTTCAATGCGTTGGTTTAGCACCATATTTATGATATTCCTTCTAACAGCCTGTGGCGGAGGGGGGTCGATAGAAAAAGACACCTCCGGTGATGGTGGTAATGATACAGATGAATATGCAATTGCATTAAGTCTCAATTCTCAAAGTGGTTCCTCCGAACTCAGCGTTTCCAACCCGATTCAGGTCCAAGCCAAAATTACAAAAGATGGCCAAGCTCAAGCAGATAGGCTTGTTAAATTTGTAGGCGATGAATTTTCCGAATTTAATGGCTCAACGTCTGCGCTCACAAATAGTGAAGGTATTGCAACAGTTGGGATCGTTGCGAATAACAATCAAGGCGCAGGTACCATAACAGCGTCATTTGATGTTAATAGTGAAACACTGACCAAATCAATCGAATATGCGGCAATGGGCGATGGTGGTACTCAAATTGCGCTAGCTATCACTGATGCCAATGGTAATGCAGTCGACACAACCAATAGGCTAGCTGGTGAAAATCCAGCAACAGTTATGGCGACATTAACTAGCAACGGGACGCCCTTAACAGGCCAAATTCTGACCTTCACATTTGATGAACTAATCAGCACGGCAAGTAATGGCAAAATAGTCACAGATGCGAACGGGCAGGCTAGTTTTCAAATTAATGCAACTAGGCAAACTGGTGCAGGGTCAATCGTCGTTACTTATGGTGACATAACTAATAGCACGAACTTCGTTTCAGATGGATACGAATTCTTTGGGCTACAAGTCTATGCCTTATCTGTTGTCGGCTTAGACCAACAGGGCAATGAAACAAATGACTTGTCGTTTTCTTCGCCGATAGCTGTCAGAGCAACCTTAACACTAAACGGTAAACCGCTTGCCAATGAACCTCTTGTGTTTACCGTTAATAAGGCACTGATTGGTTCAGCAACCAATGTCTTGAAAACAGATGAGCAGGGTGTAGTCACCTTCAATCTGATTGACAACAATGAATCCGGCGTTGGACAGTTAAATGTGACCTATGAAACTCCGGGCACTGAAATCGAAGACGTTTCGTCATCTATAAGTTTTGAAAGTGAGGGTGACGGCGGTTTGCAGATGCAGGTGCAAATCACTGATCCTCAGGGTAATGTAATATCTGAACAAAACCCGTTAGATACAGGCAAAAACGGCTCGGTTTCAATTAATTTGTTAGATAACGGTCAGCCACTGTCTGGCGCAATTGTATCTGTTAATGCGGGCACAAAAGGCATTACATTACCATCGGATGGCCGCGTAGAGACAAATAGTAGCGGTCAAGCTACATTGGCACTTATTCCAAACATGGAGTCGGGCGTTGACACGCTAACGGTGACATATACGACTGAAACAGAGACTGTAACCAACACAGTTAATTATCACTCAAATGGAGATGAGTTTTTTGGTCAACAGACGTATGAACTTGCAATTGTCGGTGAGACGGCCGCAGGAGCATCTTCAAATCAATTATCTTTTGCGACACCGTTGACGGTAAAGGCGACACTTACATTAAACGGTTCGCCTGTATCAGGGCAAAATGTGAACTTTTCGGTTGATGACAAAGGTTTGCTGGCGAGCAGTGTGGTAGAAACTGGCTCTGATGGTATTGCTCCGGTTGTGCTAACTGAAAACAATGTAGACGGTGCGGGTGTAGTCACGGCAACTTATACGACTGAAGATAATCAGGTGATCAGTAAATCTTTCAGCTTTATTAGTGCTGGTGACGGTGGCTTACAGATGGTACTCACTGTTACAGATAAAGAAAACGGCGATCCAATTAGCCAAAGCAATCCGCTCAGTGGTACGACTAAAGGCTCGGTAGAAGTCACGCTTTCCAACAATGGTACATTGGTCAGTAATGCTATTGTCAATGTCTCTACGGGTGGTAAGGCAGCCACTGTACCCTCTGATGGCCAGGCTGCAACTCAGGCAAACGGTAAAGCATCATTAGAGCTGGTTGCTAACAATGAAACTGGCGTTGGGCAACTGTCAGCGACTTATACAGATCCAATGACATCTGAAACCGTGACACAGCAATATATCTACTACACCGAGGGAGATCCTGACTTTGGCGACTCGGCATTTGAGTTATCAATTGTTGCAAGAAATGCGTCTGGTCAAATAACTAATGAGCTGTCTGGTAATTCAGAGCTGACTTTGAGTGCAACGCTGTTACAAAATGGTTCTGCATTTGAAAATCAACAAATTCAATTCACGGTCAACGCGTTTGGGACATTAGACCCGCAATCTGGTTCGGTTTTAACTAATTCTTTGGGTGTTGCTACTATTCAACTTAAAGATAACTCCGTTAAAGGAGCTGGTAGAGTTACAGCGACGTTTACTGCAAGTAACGGGGAAGAAGTATCACGCAACTTCAACTTTAATAGCCAAGGCGATGGTGGCTTATTACTGATTATTGAATCTATCAAGGACGGCAACGGTACTGACATTAGCGAAGGCAACCTGTTGACAAAAGATAATAAAGCGGAAGTCATCGCTGTGCTTACAGAGGACGGCAGCCCCGTTCAAGGTGCTTTAGTGACTTTTACGGTAGATGATGTTGGGACAATGTCTCCGGAAAATGGCAGAGCGGTGACAGATAGCCAAGGTAAAGCTTCAATAGATTTATTTGTTACAACGGTGTCAGGCGTTGGAGAAGTTACGGCGGAATATGAGGGCATCACAACAAACCCAGCAGTGTTTAACTCTAAAGGTGATGCGGTTGTTATTGATGGCAATTATAGTTTTGACATTCGCCTATTAATCAACTGTGCACCTGATTGGGACGCAGTACGCAATGACACTTCCAACCCAGTTGACCCAAGTGATTGTACAGAAGTAACCAGTGTCGATTCCAGTGTAATTCCTGAACTATTTATTGAATTGGGTAAGGTGACCAGCGCCGGTGAGAGTGTAGAGAACCAAATTATCGAAGTTACGACGGATAAAGGACAAGTTCTGCCAAGCTCAGGAAAGGTATTGACGGATGTAAATGGCATTGCAATCTTAAAGCTGCAGCCCGGTGATAGTGACGGCGCTGGCACAATCAGTGTTAGCTTTGACGGAGAAGATGCAAGCGAAAATTTCTCTGTTGGTATACAGCAGCTTTACTTGCAGTTGTCTGCAGATTTACCCGCTTCGACTAACCCAGATCAACCTCTGCCTGAATTAGACTCCGGCGATAGCTTTATCGTGACTGCAAGAGTCTTTACAGATGAAGCTTTAACTAGCTTATATGAACAGCCTGTAGACATTGGCTTTTCGTCTATTTGCGCAAGCCAACAGCCAGCTGGTACATTGGCAACAATTGACAGCCCAGTACGAACTCAAGCTGGAGTAGCAACTTCTACGTATCGCGCCAGTGGCTGTAATGGCAATGACACTATAACAGCGAGTATTTCTGCCGCGGATCCGGTTAACTATGCTTTCTTTGTAAAAACAGCCCCTGTGCAATCATTGAAGTTTATCAGCGCAAGCAACCGTTTTATTGGGCTACCTCCTGCAACCGGCAGTGTGGCTGTTACGTCAACCATTACATTCCAGTTAATTGACACGGATGATATCCCGCTAAGGCAAAAGCAGATTGAATTCAGGTTTGCGGATTTAACGGGTGAGGCCAGCCTAAATACGTATAAAGGTAATACGGATAACGATGGTGAAGCAAAGACCTTGATCGAGGGTGGGGTTGTACCTGGAGGCTTAGTAGTAGAGGCTTGTTACCTTCCTGATGAAACAATCGCACAGGCAGCTCAGACCAACCTGTTTCCAACGTGCTGGCAGTCTAAAATTGATCAATGTACTGCGGACCCAAGTTTAGAGTTTTGCGAACTTCCTGCTGGTATTACAGGCTACACATTAATTCCAGCGAATGACCAGATCAACGCGGTGTCTTCTGGCGTTGTCCTATCGTCAGGTGTTCCTGATCAAGATAGCTTTGATGCGGCACCCGAGACGTATATTCTTAACACGCAAAATTATGTTGGTATAACCACGACCATTAATGTGTTCTTTGGTGATCAGTTTAATCAACTTTCAAAAGATGACCTAGTTGCGAATGTTCAAACAGAAGCAGGGGTTGTAGGAAATATAGATGGCTCGGGTGGAGATGAGTCTTATCAATGTTTTGCTGACAAAGGACGTTGTCAGGTCCAGTGGCGATCTCAAGGGGAGTTACCTTTTACCGCGGACAAGTGGCGCAATAAGATTAACGACGTGTGTGATACCTACCAAGGACAACCAGTCCCTTGTATTGGAGATTACCCTACCACGGTAACTGAGAATATTGACGGTGTTGATGTAACAAGAACGGTTGTACGTGGTGCTCGTGTTACGGTTCTTGCGACAGCAAAAGGCCAAGAAAACTTCCATGATAAGCCTTCGACAGATACCATTACGCGTAAAAATGGTTTATTCGATATCGGTGAATTTCAGCCACTAAACGACGATTTACCTGAAGCTTTCATTGATTTTAATGGCAATAACCAATTTGACGCTGTAGATTGTGACCCAAGTAATGGGGAAGCAAACGACCCATGTGAACCGACTTTGAGTAATGGTGGTCACAATGAACCTTATTTAGATGCCAACAATAATGGCCGCTACGACGGCTTACCTGCTGATCCAACAACTGGTATTTACAATGGTCTCTTATGTGGACAGGCTGCCGAAGAAGCCGGCCAATGTAGTAAAGATCTCGTTGATATTAGGAAGCAGTTTGAAATTGTTGCGTCAAGCGACGTAGTATATGCTCGTTTCGTCGTCAATAAATCACATATTGGCGGCGTTGGTGAAGCGTGCAGCAATCCAGTCGGTCCAATAGATCCTGAAGATCCTGATTCCGAAGTAGTTACGCTACCTGTCGAAGGTCTATTTGGACTTGAGGATACTGAAAACGCTAATTATTGCGATATAAATCGTATAATGATAGGGGACTTCAATGGTGATGGTGAAAATGAAACTGCGCAGGTGATGGTAGAGATATATTACTCTGATCTGTACGGTAACACGTTACCAGAAGGCACCACGGTGAGTATCTCGACTCAAAACGGCTCAATAACCGTACAGGAGTTAACTGGTACTATATATGCCAGTGGTGGTTTTGATCGTGGTAAAGCTGTCGTTTTAGTCACGCCTGAAAATGCAGCCAATAATTTAAGTTCTGGAAACTTAATAGTGACATTCACGATTCCAGATCCAAATAACCCTGGTGAAACTATAGTCAGAACCAAAACACTGACGATTCAAGATAATGGTTAAAATTTCGTAGTCAAAGGGCCTTTTTTAAGGCCCTTTTTTATTAACGCTTGAATTTCCTCACATATCCGCTATATTCGCCTCTTTAACGAGTCACAAAGATGTGATTGAGTAAAAATGAAGCAATAATTGCTTAATTAATCACTGTTCAGATAAAAGTTAGAATGAAAAGCTTGTAACAATAGGTGTTTGTGGATATACCTATAAATAATAACGCCCAAGAGGGCACAACAGACAAAATTAGTCAAAATAGGCAAATATGGGCAAATCGCTAGTAATCGTAGAGTCTCCCGCAAAGGCCAAAACTATTAATAAGTATTTGGGAAAAGACTACATTGTGAAATCCAGTGTAGGTCATGTTCGTGATCTACCAACGTCAGGAGCGGGTAAAACCAAAGGGGTTGCTACCAAGTCTCCGGCTGAAGTACGTAAAATGTCACCAGAAGAGAAGGCGGCATATCGCAAACAAAAGGACTACGCTAATTTAGTTGCAAGAATGGGTATTGACCCAGAGAAGGGCTGGGAGCCTCACTATGAAGTGTTGCCTGGCAAGGAAAAAGTTGTTCAAGAGCTTACAAAGCTTGCGCAAGATGCAGACCATATCTATCTCGCAACCGATTTGGATAGAGAAGGGGAAGCAATTGCTTGGCACCTTGAAGAAATAATCGGTGGTGATGCGTCAAAGTATAAGCGAGTGGTATTTAATGAGATAACCAAAAACGCAATTACACAAGCATTTGAGGCGCCGGGTCAGCTCAATACTGATATGGTGTATGCGCAACAAGCTCGCCGCTTTCTAGACCGAGTTGTAGGATTTATGGTTTCACCTTTGCTGTGGCAAAAAGTCGCGCGAGGGTTATCAGCTGGTCGAGTTCAATCGGTTGCTGTGCGTTTGCTGGTTGAGCGAGAAAGAGAAATTAAAGCGTTTATCCCTGAAGAATTTTGGGATATTCATGCCGATACAAAACTGGCAGCAAGCGATGTTCGTTTTGCTGTGACTAAGTATCAAGGTCAAGCGTTTAAGCCCGTTAATGAGCAAGAAGCATTAAAAGCAGTTGCGGATATTGAAAGCGCAAGTCTTTCTGTTGTTAAAGTTGAAGAGAAGCCAAGTAAGAGTAAGCCGAGTGCACCTTTTATTACTTCGACCATGCAGCAGGCTGCGAGTACCAGATTAGGTTACGGCGTAAAGAAAACCATGATGTTGGCGCAACGTTTGTATGAAGCTGGTTACATAACTTATATGCGTACTGACTCCACAAACTTGTCAAATGATGCCGTTGAAATGTGTCGCGAATATATTCAAGGGAACTTCGGTGACAAGTATTTACCAAAAGCACCTATAAAATATAGTGCTAAGGGAAATGCACAGGAAGCGCACGAAGCAATTCGACCGTCTGATGTAAATGTATTATCAGGACATGTCGAGGGCGTTGACGCGGATGCTAAGAAGTTATACGAACTTATTTGGCGACAGTTTGTTGCTTGTCAAATGACTCCTGCTGAGTATGACCTGACCAATATCACTCTTGGTGCAAACGACTACACCCTAAAAGCACGTGGACGTGTATTGAGGTTTGATGGTTGGACTAAAGTACAACCAGCAGTGCGCAAAAAGAACGAAGAAGAGCAAGCATTGCCTGCTGTGGCCGTAGGTGACAACGTTGACTTAGTGAGTCTAGATCCTAAACAGCACTTCACTAAGCCACCGGCTAGATACAGTGAAGCAAGCTTAGTTAAAGAATTGGAAAAGAGAGGGATCGGACGTCCGTCTACTTACGCGGCAATTATCTCAACAATACAAGAACGCGGATATGTACGTGTGGAAAACAGACGTTTCTTCGCTGAAAAAATGGGAGAGATAGTTACAGATCGCTTAGTTGAGAACTTTAATGATCTAATGAACTTTGACTTCACAGCAAAAATGGAAGGTCGTTTGGATGACATTGCTGAAGGTGAAAGGGAATGGACTCATGTTCTTGATAAGTTTTATGCGGACTTTTCACAGCAGCTTGAATTGGCAGGTCAAGATGAAGCCGAAGGCGGCATGCGTCAAAATGTGATGGTCGAGACAGACATTGACTGTACAACTTGTGGCAGAAAAATGGGTATTCGTACAGCATCGACTGGTGTGTTCTTAGGTTGTACCGGGTATAGCTTGCCACCTAAAGAACGTTGCACAACAACAATGAATTTGATCTCTGGTGATGAAGCCATTGATGCTGAAGATGTTGAAGATGCTGAAACAGAGAGTTTAAGACAGAAAAAACGCTGCCCAATCTGTGAAACGGCAATGGACTCATACCTGATAGATGAGACACGCAAGATCCATGTGTGCGGTAATAACCCTGCATGTGGTGGTTATGTTGTTGAACAGGGAACATTCAAGATAAAAGGTTATGATGGACCTGTTATTGAGTGTGACAAATGCGGCGCTGATATGCAGCTCAAGTCAGGGCGATTTGGTAAGTACTTTGGCTGTACAAAAGAAGATTGTAAAAATACGCGTAAACTACTGAAAAGTGGTGAGCCAGCGCCACCAAAAGAAGATCCAGTTCCGCTACCTGAATTGGAATGTGAAAAGTCGGAAGCACACTTCGTCCTGAGAGACGGTGCATCGGGCATTTTCTTGGCGGCGCATACATTCCCTAAATCGAGGGAAACTCGTGCGCCAAAAGTGGCAGAGTTGAAGAGATTTAGAGATCGAATTTCTCCTAAGTTTTATTATCTTGCGGATGCGCCAGAGCAGGATAACGACGGGAACTTAGCGGTAGTTAGGTACTCTCGAAAAACGAAGACTCAATATGTCATGACAGAAGTTGAAGGAAAAGCCACAGGCTGGAAAGCAACTTTTGTTGATGGTAAGTGGGTTGAAGAAGAGAAAAAACGTAAGAAATAACTAAAAGGCCAGCATTTGCTGGCCTTTTTATTGGACAGATGTTTTCAAAGTAACGTCAATCAAATAAACCTGCCGACGGGCAAATATCACAGTCATGCTGAATTGATGATTGCTCACTCTATGCATCTAAATTAGAAACGTGAACAGTTGACTTGCCACAATCGGCCCTCTATTCTAACGCCCTCTGTATTAATCGACTAATACAAAAAATATCAACAACGAATCTAAAAACAGGTGTTGATTTACATAAGGAAAACAGTAATGAATAAGTACGGCAGCCACTTTGTTAAGCTGTTTAGTTCTGGCTTAGCGACTCTTGCCATTGCCTGTTCTGGGATAGCCACTGCGCAACAAAATACACCTCTTGAAGCGTGTTATGTTGAAGGGCTTCAAGACCGATTAATGTGTGGCTCGGTTAGCCAACCGTTGTCAAAGAATTCGTCTTCGGAAAAAGTGGAAATTCATTTCGCCGTGATCCCGGCGATAAAACAATTGCACCCAAATGAGGCTGTATTAGCATTCGCTGGTGGTCCTGGACAATCAGCGATTGAAGTGGCGGCAATATTTGCACGTAACTTAAAGTATGCAAGAGAGAACAGAGACATTATCCTTGTGGACCAGCGTGGAACAGGAAAATCTCAACTTTTACAATGTGACAGTGGCAGTATAAAAGAGCAATTTGCATTCGACGATCAAGCCCTGTCGTTTATTACTTTTACGCAAGAAGAAACCAATAAGTGCAAAGCGCAACTACAAGTCGACTTATCAAACTTTACAACCGTAGCCGCCGCCAGCGATTTTGAAGCTGTGAGAATCGCGCTTGGGTATGACAAATTGCACCTGTATGGTGCATCTTATGGTACTCGCATAGCACAAGAGTATTTGCGTCAATACCCAGAGTCGGTCGCCAGTGCAACACTTGACGGTGTCGTACCGATGCAGCAAAGTTTAGTTGCGATCGGCGACGCTATTGATGGTGCGCTAAATGAAGTGTTTTTGGATTGCATGGCTGACAATGCGTGTTTAAAACAGTATCCAACGCTGGCCAATGACTATGCAGAGCTTATCGCGTCGCTTAAAGATAAACCGATTACTGTAAAAGTCAGGCATCCTCGCACCTTTGAAGAGATCAAACTTGTAATCACCGAAAGTAAACTGCGAGGCGCGGTAAGAATGGCTCTATATAGCCATACTACACGTTCATTGATCCCGCTGGTAATAGACTCGGCTAAGCGTGGAAACTATAGCCCACTGGCTGGATTACTTGGCAATGAAACAACATTAGGTGGCATTGCAATGGGTATGCACAGCGCTATCACATGTGGTGAAGACTGGCCAAACCTGACCGAACCCGACCGAATTCAATATAGCCAATCCTATTTTGGTAAAATGATGATTGAGTCGCTAGATGCCATCTGCCCAATATGGCAAGTAGAGCCAGTGGATGAGTCATTTTATAAACCAGTAAAAACAGATTTACCTATTTTACTTCTCTCTGGTGGGCTAGACCCCGCAACTCCACCAAGCTGGGCAGAGCTTGCCATGGTTAACTTGTCCAATGCAAAACATCTCGTAGCGCCATCTGCAACTCATGGCGTTGCGGCACAAACCTGTGCCAACAAAGTGATAGGGCAATTCATTAATACCTTGACGTTTTCTGAGCTGACTACTGATTGTTTAGATAAAGACAACCGAAAGCAGTACTTCATGAATATTAATGGCCCAGTTGCCAACCAGAGTAAAGGGAAAACTAATGATTGAAGTAACTGACTTAGAGAAAAAGATTGGCACGGTGCAAGCTCTGGATAAACTAAGTTTTCGCGCTGATGATGGCAAAATAACAGGGCTTTTGGGCCCCAATGGGGCAGGCAAAACCACATGCTTGCGAACTGTATTTGGCCTTCTTCAAGCCGATAGCGGGTTTGCCAAGATAGACAATATTGATGTGGCGGCCGAACCGATGCGTGCCAAGCAACAGCTAGGCTTATTCCCTGACCCGTGTGGTTTGTACGAGCGTTTAACCCCTAGAGAGTATGTCCAATTTTTCGCAGAGCTTAGTGGGATGGAAAAGCAAGATGCGATCACAGCTACAAATGATGTACTTGAAAAACTTCAAATGGAAGATATTGCTGATCGCAAGTGTCAAGGCTTCTCACAAGGGCAGCGTATGAAAACTGCGCTGGCCCAGGCCATTGTTCATCAGCCGACAAATATTATTCTCGATGAGCCTACCCGTGGGCTCGATGTGATGAGTACACGCATTTTGCGAGACTTGTTACTTATGCTCAAAGAGCAGGGACATTGCGTCTTGTTTTCTAGTCATGTGATGCAAGAAGTTGCAGCATTGTGCGACCATGTTGTTGTTATGGTCAGCGGAAAAGTGGTTGCCGAAGGGTCTCCACAAGCATTATGTCAACAGACTAAAAAAGAAACACTGGAAGAAGCTTTTATTGCATTAATAGGATCAGATGAAGGGCTTGCAGCATGATGAAACTCGTTCAAGTTCTGTATAAAAAAGAAATGCTGGATGCTAGTCGAGATAAACGCTCGGTAATGGCAGGTCTTTATTACGCGATTGGTGCGCCCATCGTGATGTGCTTGTTGTTTACTATATTATTGAAACAATTGAGCTCTCCAGAAGCACTCGAAATTACGATAGAAAACTCAGATGCTGCCCCTAGTCTTGTAAGCTATTTAGAGGCTTATGATATTAGTCATGGCCAAGAAGGCAATACAAAAGCGATTACACTCATCATAGATGAAGACTATGAGCTAGATATGTCTGAAGGTCGCAGTGCGCGTGTAACGATCGTTGCCGACAAATCTGATAATAAACTGATTAAGTCAGTTCGTCGATTAGAAGCAGCACTTGCTCGATATAATTCTGAGGTAGCAGGACTTAGGCTGATTAGCCGAGGCATTGACCCAAGTATTATGCGTGCAATCAATGTACAAACTCATGATCAGGCAACGCCAGATTCAAAAGGGGGTATGTTTTTAGGTATTGCAACTCTGTCTATAATCATTGCGCTATTCTATTCTGCGATGAACTTAGCCATTGACACCAGTGCAGGTGAACGAGAGCGGAATTCATTGGCGCTCCTATTAAGCCACCCATTGAGTAGCACGCAAATAGTGTTAGCAAAAGTGGCTGCCATCGCCAGTTATTCGATGATAGGATTGGTTTTAGTCTTGATTGTTTCCAAGTTCGCATATGGCATGGTGCCATGGGAGCAGCTTGGTTTTAGCATCAATTTAGACGTTATGTTTATACTATTTTGCACTATTATAGGATTACCTATTGCCTTGATGTCGGCGAGTCTACTTGTGTTTGTCTCCTTTATGGCGAAGTCGTTCAAAGAGGCTCAGTCTTACGTTGCTTTTGTGTTATTTGTACCCATCGGTTTGAGTATGATGACAACCTATGATATTGCGACCGACTATGTACAATGGATCCCCATTGCAGCGCAGCAGTACGCCATGATTGAGGTTATCAAGGGTAATGAACTCCCTCTGATGCAAGTGATATTATCGTCTTTTGGCACATTGGCCTTGTTTGCTATTTTCACTATGTTGAGCAGCAAAATGTTGAAGAGTGAAAAGGTTGTATTTGGCCTTTAATTAATATTGTTCTAAATGGGTTGAGCAAGCTTCAGTGCTCAACCCACTGCAGATCAGCACGAACAGTTTTAGTTTTGAACTCAATCACAACACCTGACGATGTGCCACAGATAACCAAGGCACAATGACTTGGAATGAGGCAATCACCACTTACTTTAAATGTATTTAAGTGCCCCAGTTTTTGTTGCTGTTTTAACGTGTTGACAGTGCGTTTTGTAGCGTAATTATTGTGCTCACGATACAATAGTGTAAGCCTGATTTATTCGCTCTGCGACAATAATTCATGTATGCCCTGTATGTAGCTATAAAAGCTAAAGTGCGCACACAACACGGTTTCTACCTGACTTTTTAGCTTGATAAAGCGCAACGTCGAGTTTGCTGTAAATTTTGTCTAGGCTTTGAGGTGAGTTTTGGTAATAGTAACTCGAAAAGCTTGCGGTTATGTTGATTTCCTCTCCAGACTCTGTATCTATTGGTGTGTTGCTAAGTTGAACTCTGAATTGCTCAATAATATCCACACAACTTGAACGCGCCAAGTTTGGAAGGAACAGCATAAACTCCTCTCCGCCAAAACGAGATAAAAGTGCGTTGCTTCCGAAAAATTCTTTTGCCAGCAATGCTGTTTGTTTTAATGCACGATCTCCTGTTGGGTGTCCGTACACATCATTGACTTGTTTAAAGTGATCTAAGTCGAATAATACAAGGCAGTGTTGTTTGCCGATCGCCGGCAAGTTTGTACGCGACACCACAGATAAAAATGCACTGCGAGTCAAAGCGCCGGTTAGGTTGTCGTGTTGCGCTCGGTATTTGTGTTTTGAGTATCCGCGCAAACTAATGAATAGAAGTAGCAGCGAGAACAAAATTATTATTGCTTGGAATTGTTGTCGCTCCTCTAACTGGGAGATCTGGTCCAACTGCAAATTATTATGCTTTTCTAAGCGAATATTTTCTAGCTGTTGTGCTGTCACTTCAAGTTCTGACTCGAGTGCAATCATCGCTTGCATCGTTCTTTGGCTATTAAATTGTTCTTTTTCAGTAATGAGTTGGTTTTGCAATGTATAGGCTTGTTCGTAGTTTGATTGCTGTGCATATAAGTCTGACAACAGTTCTAGACTTTGAATAAGGTGCGTTTTGTCACTGGCATTTCGAGATAGATCTTTAGCCTGAGAGGCTTGCTGAACAGCTTTCTCTATTTGGCCAAGTGCACGCATATTTTCTGCTGCCTGTAGTCTTATATCAGTGATTAGATTAATGTTATTCGACACGCTAATTTTTGACAGGGCGAGATCTAAGGCTTGTGTTGCGAGCTCTGTTTTCGCCGTGTTGGTATAAACTTTGGCTTTTTGAACAAGTGCGTAGGCTTGGCGATAGGCGTTATCAGACTGTACGTAGTATTGATATGCTTTATCTAACCATTGCAATGAGAGGTCATAATTTCCCGCTTTGTTGGCAACAATCCCTAAATTGAGCATGGCCAATGCAACTTTAAATTGGTTTTTTTGTGCTTTTCGTAGCATCAATGCCTTTTCCAAATACTTTGTGGCATCGTTATAATTTCCAATTTCTAGATACGTGAGAGCCAGGTTATTGTAATAGGGGGCTTTATTTCCTTCATATTTTGAGTTGGCAATAACTTGTTGATACATCTCAATTGCTAAAGCATGGTCCCCTAAAAAGTTAGCGTTCAACGCCTTCGCATTTTGTAAAGCGTTTAAGCCCCAAAATGGTTTTTTCAGCACGCTGGCATTGCGCTCAACCTCTTGGATATGATGGTCTAATTGAATGTAGTTCGCTAATGTGATTTTTGCATTGATATAAAAGAGCTCGACAGTAGCAGTGAGTGCAGGGTCCTCCATGGTGTACGCGCGTGTTATAGCCAGCTTAAAAGCCTGCATTGTTTGCTCGTATTCATTATTATGTGCACTTATTAGGGCCATAACCAGATGTTGCAAAATAACGTCGTACTCACTGTTGCTATACTCAATTAGCGTGTTTAAGGTTGATCCTTGCTTAAGCGCTAATGCCGTTCGAGTCAGTGTTGCGCCGATATAGACACGTTTTGCACTGGGCTGCGTAATGTTGACTTGCTCTACTAAATAATCAAATGCAGTACGAGTATTTTGTGCACGAAGTATATCGTAGGTTTGTTGCCAAGAACTTTGTGTTGAGCTGTAAACCGGGGAGGCACCAAATAATAATAGTGATAATGCTAGAGCAACATAAAAACGCAAAGAGATAGCCTTTGGGAGTAAATAATTGCGAATAATAACATAATAGTTTGGCGCTTTTACAGCCATTAAGGTGTTATGATTTGTAATCGAGGATCTACAGAAACAAAAAATGCCAGTGTTACTGGCATTTTTTATGTTTGAAAATTAAGCGAGGTCTTCCTGTGTATCGGTATGATCTCGTTTATGATGTGTCGCTATCTCATTGGCAAGTTCTTGTTTTGATCGCTTTTCTGTTAATTTCCTGGTGGTTAGCCAATAAAAAAACAGGGGAACAAAAAACACTGCTAAGAAGGTTGCGGCCATCATGCCACCCATAACGCCTGTGCCTACACTATGTCGCGCACCAGCTCCCGCTCCTGAACTTAACACTAGAGGTACAACGCCTAAGATGAAGGCCATTGACGTCATAATGATAGGACGGAATCGTAGCCGCGCCGCTTCGAGAGCCGCTGCACTCGCACTCCAACCTTGCTGATGTTTCATCAAGGCGTATTCAACGATCAGGATGGCATTTTTACTCGCAAGACCTAGCAGGGTAACTAGACCAATCTGGAAATAGACATCATTCGTTAATCCTGCAACCCAAATTGAAACCAGTGCACCAAAGGTACCAAACGGCAGTGCAAGTAGCACAGAAATAGGCAGAGACCAACGCTCATAAAGTGCCGCCAATATTAAAAATACCATGACAACGGCAAGCCCTAACGCAAGCCCTGTAGTGCCAGAACTACGCTTTTCTTGGAAAGCAGATGCTGTCCACTCGAAGGTCATGTCAGGTGGTAGCACTTCTGCTGCGATGCGTTCAATTTCTGCTATTGCTTGCCCCGAGCTGTATCCCGGTGCTGCGTTACCCATCAGCTTTACCGCTGATAAGTTGTTGTAGCGGTGTAAGCTTTCAGGCCCTCTAGAAAATTCAATGTCGGTGAAGGCAGAAATTGGAACCATATCACCTTGGTTATTCTTAACGTAAATGCGGCCAACATCTTGTGGCGTCATTCTAAATTGCGCTTCAGCGGACATAATGACCTGCCATGAGCGACCAAACTTATTGAAGTCATTGACGTAATAGTTACCTAGGTTTGCAGCAAGCGCATTAAAGGCAGAGTTGATATTGACGCCCATTGCACGTGCTTGCTCTCTATCCATATGAACTTTGAGCTGTGGAGCATCGGCTCGCCAAAGTGTTTGTAAGCCGCCTAAAATAGGGCTTTGTTGAGCGGCATTCATCATTAACTGCATGCCTTGCTTCAGCTTCTCAGGATCCGCACCAGTTTTATTTTGCAAGTAGAACTCAAACCCGCCAGTACTACCCAAACCAAATATAGCAGGGGGGTTAAAGGCTAGTACCAGTGCTTCTTTGATGTGCGCGGTTTTCATAAATAGCTCGCCAACCAGAGATTTAGTGTCTACCTCTCGTTCATCCCAATGTTTTTGAGTGATGAAAAGTGTTGCTGCGTTATTTTTGTAACCACCGCCTAAGAAGTCAAAGCCAGTAAAAGCAACAACATTTTCATTTGCCGGGTTTGACTGTGCAGCTTCTATAACTTGTTTTGTGACTTCAGTGGTCCTTTCTAAAGAAGTACCATCAGGTAAAAAGACGGCACTGATATAAAACCCTTGATCTTCGTCAGGAACGAGAGAACCTGGCGTTTTTTGCCACATAAACAGAGTCGCTCCTACCATAGCAGACATCAATAAGAAGCCGAGGGCACCGCGACGGATCATGAAGCTGACCGACCCAACATATTTACCTGTCATACGAGTGAACCAATCATTAAACCACAAAAAGAATCGGGCAGTTTGTTTGTGCTCGTGTTTTAGGATAAGTACGCAAAGTGCTGGAGTCATCGTCAAGGCAACAACACCTGATAAACTGACTGAAATTGAAATTGTAATCGCAAATTGTCTAAAGAGCTCGCCTGTTAACCCACCAAGAAACGCGATTGGGATAAATACTGAACACAGTACCAGTACGATAGCAACAACTGGACCACTGACTTCTTCCATAGCTTTATAGGCTGCTTCTCTTGCGCTGACGTGTTGCTCATGCATGATCCGTTCAACGTTTTCCAATACCACTATGGCATCATCGACGACGATACCAATTGATAACACCATGCCGAACAAGGTTAAGGTATTGATTGAGTACCCGAGCATATATAGGCCAGCAAATGTACCAAGTAGTGATACAGGCACTGCCAGTGTTGGGATTAAAGTTGCACGCCAGTTTTGCAAAAACAGATAAACCACGAGGAAAACAAGCACCATTGCTTCACCCAGTGTGATTAACACTTCGCGAATAGACACCTCAACAAAGCGCGTAGTGTCATAAGAGTTAATATGTGAGAGCCCTTGTGGAAACTGGGTTTTGAGTGATTCAATTTCCGCCTCAACCTCTTTCGCGACATCTAGGGCATTTGCGCCCGGTTGTAAGAAGATACCGAGCAGTACTGCATCTTTGCCATTGATGGTACCGTTGAAGTTGTAATCTTTTGATCCAAGTTCAACACGTGCAATATCCTTTAGTCGTAATGTTGAACCGTCAGTGTTAGCTCGGATGATAATATTGTCGAATTCTTCAGGGGTTGAGAGCCGCCCTTGTGCGGTGACACTGTATACCAGTTCTTGTGGGCTCGCTGAAGTGGGTGTTGCGCCAATGCTACCCGCCGCATATTGTGAGTTTTGTTCACGAATAGCACTAGTTACTTCTTCTACTGTAACTTTCAGCTGACTCATGATGTCTGGTCTTAGCCAAACCCGCATTGCATAATCACGCGCGCCAAATATCTGCACATTTGTGGTGCCAGGGATACGCTTAATATTATCCAATATATTCATAGTGACGTAGTTGGATGTCCACAAGCTCGAACGGCTATTGTCAGGCGAGTAAAAAGCATGAACTTGTAAGAAGCTTGATGAACCTTTAGCAACGACAACACCTTGACGACGAGTTTCTTCAGGCAATCGGGCTTCGACTTGCTTAACTCGGTTATTCACATCAACTGCGGCTTGGTCCACGTCAGTGCCAATTTCAAATGTCACCGTAATCGTCGTTGCACCAGCGCTACTGCTGATCGACTCCATATACATCATGCCCTCAACGCCAGTGATCGCATTTTCTATAGGTGCAGCTACCGTTTGCTCTAAGACATCGGCAGAAGCACCTGGATATACGGCAGTGACTTGTACTTGTGGCGGAGAGATCTCAGGATACTGTGCAACGGGCAGGGTACGCATAGCTGCAAGGCCCGCAAGCACAATAACTATTGAAATCACAAAGGCAAAAATAGGCCTATCTATAAAGTATTTTGAAAACATAGGGCTTACTCTCCTTCAGCCGCTATATTTACAGGCATGCCCGGAAAGAAAATTCGAGCCATACCTTCGACAATGACTGGCTGATCTGGTTGAAGGCCTGAACGAATAATCCACATGTTTTGGCCATTCAAATTCACCCATTCTCCAACTTCTACAGGGGCAGGAAGTGCTACTTTCATCCCTTGCTCATTGTCAGCGGCCACATACACGAATTTACCAGTACCATTGTCCAATACGGCTCTTTGAGGGACGACAATCGCTTGATTTCGGACTGCTCCACTGAGTTGCACACGAACAAACTGGCCTGGACGCAGCTCACCATTGGGGTTGGCAATTCTGGCTTGAAGCTCTGAGGTGCCTGTGAAACGGTTCACTCGGACATCAGAAAAGTTTACTTTGCCTTGCTGAGAGTAAGTTGAACCGTCTTGCAAAATGATGGTCGCGTCAAACTCGTTGTTGTTTGGCAAGGTCAGTTTGCCAAGCTCAACATCCTTACGCATAGCGAGCTGTTCTCGTTCTGAAAAACCGAAGCGTGCACGCATTGTGCTGGTGTCAGTTAATTCCGTGAGTAATACGGTTGGACCTGAAATATAGCTGCCTTGAGATTCTCTTTCTCGACCAATAATACCTGATACCGGCGCTTTGACTTGAGCGTAATCTAAGTCAAGCTTTGCTTCATTGAGAGCAACAGTTGCGGATTCTAGGTTTGCCAAAGAAATATCGTAAGCTGATACAGCATTGTCGAAGTCTCGTTTCGACACTGAGCGTTCATCTTTCAGTCTTTCTAATCTGTTTTTCTCTCGCTTTGCTTGGGCAACATTGGCTTCTGCTGCGTGCAAATCTGCTTGCGCTTTTTCTAACTCAAGTTCGAATGGTTTAAGTTCAATGGTAAAGAGTGAGTGGCCCGCCTTTACATATTGGCCTTCGTCAAAGTTTCTTGACTCAATAAGCCCGGGTACCCTTGCGCGGATCTCTACTTCTTTATCGCCCAGAAGAGTTGCTGGCAATTCGATGTTAAATGGTACACTTTGCGTTGAAACGTGTGTAACACTGACATTAGCAGGTTGCATACCAAAACCGGCCTGTTGCTGTGGTGCTTCCGAGCAAGCACTTAATGTACCTGCGGCAAATAGTGCCAAAGAGAGGTGTTTAACTTTGCTTTTGAATGATGCTGGATACATGAACACTCCAAATCCTATTTAATATCGTGCTTTCTAAACCGCTGCATTAAATCAATAATAACAGTTTAGCTTACTGCCTTGTATAAAATATTCCACTGGAAAAAAATAGCGGTCACTTTGTCATGTCATACCTTTCTCACACCAAAGCTAAGGTTATAAACTCGACAATTATACAAGTAAACGCTAGTGTATACTTATTTGAAATGAAGGTAAACGGATCCGTGTACTTTTTTGGGTTAAATATAAACGCTGTCGTATACTTTTTATTGTCCCTATTTTTAGTTAAACTTATGTTAATTATCAAAAGAGAGAAAGATTGATGACGCAATTGTCAGCCAAGCAGCAAGCAATACTGGGTGCTGCGATAGATCAGTTTGCGCTTATGGGCTTGCAAGCAACAACTATGGAGGCGATTTGCCAAAAAGCGGAAGTATCAAAACGGACTTTATATAAACATTACCCCAACAAAGAAGCTTTGTTTGATGCAGTGGTTATTTTACTTATTGAGAGAATTGAGCCTCTAACAGCAATTCAATTTATTCCAAATTATGACTTTGAAGTGCAACTAAAACATCTTGCATCAAGTGTGGTTGGCTTACTCTGTGACCCCGATTATATAAGACTTTCTCGAATTGTGATGATTGAATCTATGCGCAGTGAGGCTCAGGCTAAGCGTCTTAACGAAAAATTTAGCCATTGTGAACATTCTATGGTGGTGTGGTTTGAAGAAGCGTCATTGGCTGGGTGTTTAGGAGACCATGACGCACACTTTGCAGCTGCTTTTTTCTGGGGTGGCTTAAAAAGGCTTACCTTTTGGGAGATGGCTATTCGATGGCAACCACCAGTCGACGAGCAGCAACTTGCAGCCTTTATTGAGCAGGCGTGTAAGTTGTTTTGTGGGGGAGTTAATCCACGCCAATAAAGCCGCCTGTTTGGTGAGCCCAGAGCTTTGCATAAATGCCATTTTTTGCCAGCAACTCTCGATGAGAACCTTGCTCGACGATGACGCCTTGCTCTAGCACAATTAGTCGGTCCATTTGCGCTATGGTCGATAGCCGATGCGCGATGGCAATAACGGTTTTTTGTTGCATAAGCTCATCTAAGCTGGCCTGAATGGCATGCTCTGATTCGGAATCCAAGGCTGAAGTAGCTTCGTCGAGAATTAGTATCGGAGCGTCTTTTAACAGCACTCTAGCAATTGCTATGCGCTGCCGTTGACCACCAGAGAGTTTGACGCCGCGCTCTCCAACTTGTGCTTCTAAGCCTTGATTCCCGTGGCTATCTTCGAGATCCTTGATAAAAGTATCGGCTTGGGCTTTAGAAATGGCTTGCTTTAGCTCTTGCTCAGTTGCGTCTGGTCTGCCGTACAAAACGTTATCTCTAATACTGCGATGCAACAGAGCTGTATCTTGTGTCACCATCGCAATTTGCTTTCTTAAACTTTCTTGGGTTATATCATTGATATTTTGCCCATCTATAGAAATAGCCCCATTTTGAATATCGTAAAACCGCAACAGCAGGTTTACCAGCGTCGACTTACCAGAGCCAGAGCGCCCAACAATGCCTATTTTCTCACCGCTTTTAATCTTGAATGAAAGAGATGAGAAGACATTGTTAGGTAAATTCTCATCATATCGCTTGTAAGCAAAAGTTACGTTGTCAAAGCTGATGGCGCCAGCGGTCACGATAAGCTCGTTCGAATTTGGACTATCAGTTACCTCAACAGGTCGTGACAAGGTGTTCATACCGTCGACTACTGTGCCGATATTTTCAAATAAGCTGCTAATTTCCCACATGATCCATTGAGACATACCATTAAGTCTTAGGGATAGACTAATTGCAATGGCAATCTCGCCAGCGGAAATAACATTTTTCGACCAAAGGTATAAAGAGAGTGCAGCAATGGTGAAAACTAATAAATAGTTCAAAGCTTGAATACAGACATTGAGACTGGTTACTAGGCGCATTTGGCGGTAAACCGGTTGCATGAACACATCCATGCTGCTTTTAGCATAGTGTTCCTCACGGCGAGTGTAAGAAAAAAGTTTTACAGTTGAGATATTGGTATAGCTATCAACAATACGTCCGGTCATTTCAGAGCGGGCATTGGCTTGTTCCGCAGCGACTTGCTTGAGACGTGGTAAAAAATAAAACTGTAATCCGATATAAAGCAGTAACCAAACAAAAAGCGGCAATAATAAATTGAGGTCGCTACTGCCTATCAGCACCAATGTGGCACCAAAATACACCACGATGTATACCAATACGTCTAGCAACTTCATTACGGCTTCTCTAATGGCCAATGAGGTTTGCATGAGCTTGGTTGCAATTCTGCCTGCGTAGTCGTCTTGATAGAACGACATACTCTGTTTTAATAAATAGCGATGCGCAAGCCACCTAATAGACATGGGGTAGTTACCGAGTAAGCTCTGATGCAAAAATGCACTATGCACAAATACCAAAATTGGGATACCAATGACGGTTATTCCAGCCATCGCAATCAAGGCCTCACTTTTGTTGCTCAAAAGTTGGGATGGAGTCATGGTTTGCATCCAATCTACCAGCGTTCCCATAAAGCTGAATAACACGACTTCTAACGTCGCCAGCGATGCAGCACATATAGACATAATGATAAGTGGGTATTCCATGCCTCGGCTGTAATGACGACAGAAGGCATAGAGCGAATTGGGAGGTTGATCCGCATTGCGATTTGGAAATGGGTTAGTAATTTTTTCAAACAACTTATACATCAAATGTCCTTATAAATGCCCAAGTGTCTTATTAACCATATATAAGATTACGGACATTGACAGAAATTAATGTCTTTAAGTGTATTTTAAAAAAAGAGAAGTGTGTAAATGGTGGAGTAAGATTTCGACGGTGAGCAAGTTGACTCACCATCGCTAAGGCCGAATGTTTAAGCTTGTTCGTCTTCTACATCGTGGCCGTATGTTTTGCGCATGATAAGTACATAGGCGTTTGTAAACGCTTGTTGTTGGTACTTTCTCAAACCTGTCTCTTCATAGTCAACAGGCACAGGGTTACGCTTAAGTTGTTCTTTTACTTCAGTTGCATTTAAAAGGTGAACTTCTGTATTTGGAATTAATTGTAAAGCCGCTTCCATTTTGAAACCAGCAGCACTACCTGCAAACTTGCCTTTATGCGCTCTTTGACGAATCGCGATAGTGTCAATTTGGTAGTCTTCCACAAGTTTTGATAAGTCGAAGTGAAACTTGCGCATTGCTTCATGATCTTGGCCAATATTTGGCAAAGTGAAACGAGTTTGTCGAATATCCCTAATATCGAAAACGTCACTTTCTTTCGTTAAAAGACAAAGCATCGCTTCGCTGCCGGTAATTTCAACACCTAATGTTCTCATTGTATTTTCCAATCTATACCTAATGGCAGGGATAATAGCATAGCTTTTTTGTTAAATAGTAATTTCTATCGCAATTGCTGCATGATCTGAATATCTTATGTCCTCTTCATCTCTTTTTGGGTCCAAGTGGCTGGCGTAATTGTGATAAGTTAGCGAATTGACCTGCGAACTTGGGTGACGAGGAGAAAACTCTTTGGACGTTAAAATGTAGTCCAATACATTACCTTCTCCCTGAAAGTAATGAGTCGGGGGCTTGATACCTAGTTCAGGTTGGTTGTCTGCAATTGCAAAGCTCTCATACAGGCCGACACTTTCAATCAGACTGGATTCACTTGCAACGGGAAATTGCTCAGTCATAAACGACAGTGCTGGGCTTGTAATATGTGCGTTAAAATCACCCATCACTAAGGTCGCTGAGTTTTTTTCTCGCTGTGTTTTAAGTGCATCGTAATACACAATGGAGGCTTCAAGAGAGCGCGATATTTGAGATTGCATTGCGCCGACTGTTTGATTGAGCATAGTTAAGAAGGGATCTTCTTGATCTGGATCTCCGAGTAACTGGGCCATTGAATGAACTCGTTGGGATTTAAAATGAACTGCGTAGAGGGTTAATAAGCCAAAACCATCTAATTCAAATGTACACTTTATCGGTGTCCGGTTGAACTTGAAGTGGGCGAGGTTGTTTAAATATTCTAACAACTCGTGGCTGGGCTCTAACGGTTTACACTGTTTAAATGGCAGTTTAGATGCGATTGCTACAACTGGGTTAAAAAGTACATTGGAGTAGACAGCATCTGGCTTAGGTGAATCCACCGTGGCAAAGTGAGTGAGCCCTAAATCTTCACACAGTGATGCGAGAGTGTCTGGATTGAACACTTCTTGAAATACGATAACAGTGGGGTCAATGTGTTGGATCAGCCCTGTGATAAACTGTGTTTTAGTGGTCCATTGAGTGTCTGAATACATTTCTTCAGGTTGGTAAAATGCATACGGAGGCTCTGCAAAATTCAAAAGATTGAATGACGCAAATTTGAATGTTGTTCGCTGCTCCATATAATTCCCTCAATTTTCCATTAATAACGACTATTTTATCTTAGTCTTTTCCTTGCAACTCGTCACGCATCAGGTCACAATAGCGCCAGGATTGAAAGACCCCAGTCAAATTTAGCATATCACTGAATAACCAATGCTTATTCGTAAAAGCGTTGATGGGCAACACTAACACTTAAAATTGATAATAGATACATGTGACGCGGCGTAGGTGTCACCACTGTAAATAGGATTAAAAATGCCAGTAATTACTCTTCCTGACGGCAGTCAGCGTATTTTCGAAAACCCTGTTACTACTCTTGATGTTGCTAAAGACATCGGCCCTGGTCTTGCAAAAGCAACCATCGCTGGCCGTGTAAACGGTGAGCGTGTAGATGCATGTGACATCATTGAGCAAGATGCCAATCTTGAAATTATTACCGCAAAGGACGAAGACGGTTTAGAGATCATTCGTCACTCTTGTGCGCACTTAATTGGTCACGCGGTAAAGCAACTTTTCCCTGAAGCGAAAATGGCGATAGGCCCAACTATCGACAATGGCTTTTACTATGACATCGACATGGAGCATTCATTAACTCAAGAGGACCTTGATGCTATTGAAAAGCGGATGTTACAGCTTGCAAAAACAAACTACGATGTTGTTAAAAAGAAAGTAAGCTGGCAAGAGGCTCGAGACACATTTGAATCTCGCGGTGAAAGTTACAAGATGGAAATCTTAGACGAGAATGTTGCTAAAGATGACCGTCCGGGTTTATATCATCACGAAGAATACGTTGACATGTGTCGTGGCCCTCACGTACCAAACATGAAGTTCTGTCAACACTTCAAAATTATGAAGGTGGCAGGCGCATATTGGCGTGGTAATGCAGATAACAAAATGCTTCAGCGTATCTACGGAACCGCTTGGGCAGATAAAAAGCAGTTAAAAGCCTACCTAAAACGTTTAGAAGAAGCTGAAAAACGCGACCACCGTAAAATTGGTAAAGCGCTAGATCTATGGCACTGGCAAGAAGAAGCGCCAGGCATGGTATTTTGGCACAACGACGGTTGGAGCATATACCGTGAGCTAGAAGACTTTGTACGTGAAAAATTACGTGAGTACGACTACGAAGAAGTAAAAGGCCCATTGATGATGGACAGAGGGCTTTGGGAAAAGTCTGGTCACTGGGATAAATACTCAGATGCAATGTTCACCACAGAGTCTGAAAAGCGTGAATATGCTATCAAACCAATGAACTGCCCAGGTCACGTACAAATCTTTAACCAAGGCCTGAAGTCATACCGTGATTTACCGCTTCGTATGGCTGAGTTTGGTTGTTGTCACCGTAATGAGCCGTCAGGTGCACTACACGGTCTTATGCGTGTACGTGGCTTTACACAAGATGATGCCCATGTATTCTGTACAGAAGAGCAGATCATGGATGAAGTATCATCTTGTATCAAGATGGTCTACGATACATATGAAACGTTTGGTTTTGAAAAGATTGTTGTAAAACTTTCTACTCGTCCTGAAAAGCGTATCGGTGAAGATGAAATGTGGGACAAGGCAGAAGCAGCACTAGCTGAAGCGCTGAAGTCTAATGACATTGAGTTTGAATACCTACCGGGTGAAGGTGCGTTCTACGGACCTAAGATTGAGTTCACATTGTACGATTGCTTAGAGCGAGCTTGGCAATGTGGCACAGTGCAGCTAGACTTTGCGTTACCGGGTCGTTTGGGCGCTACATATGTAGCTGAAAATAACGAGCGTAAAACGCCTGTTATGATTCACAGAGCGATTTTAGGTTCGATTGAACGTTTCATCGGTATTTTAACTGAAGAGTATGCTGGTTTCTTCCCAACATGGTTAGCACCGAAACAGGTTGTTATCATGAATATCACGGATAAACAGGCTGATTATGTCCAAGAAGTTGTGCAAAAACTAAATAAACTTGGAATAAGAGCTTGTGCTGACTTGAGAAATGAGAAGATTGGCTTTAAAATCCGCGAGCATACTTTAAAACGTATACCTTATTTACTTGTTGTTGGCGATAAAGAAGTTGAGCAACAAGAGCTAGCAGTAAGAACGCGCAAGGGCGAAGACCTTGGCAAATTCTCTGTAGATGATTTTGTCGCTAAAATTAGCGAAGAAATTAAAAACAGAGCTTAACTTTTGAAACCCGTGCGGCAAACATATTTACAACAGTGCCGCACGTTTAATTTTGGATTTTTTGGAGGAACGTACCATTAGAGGCGGCAAAAAAGGGCAAACTACTGCTCAAAAGAATCGTATCAATGATGAAATCACAGCGAAAGAAGTTCGCTTAATCGATGCTGAAGGTGAGCAAGCGGGCATTGTCTCTACGAGAGATGCGCTAGCGCAAGCAGAAAACGCAGGTTTAGACCTTGTTGAAATCAGTCCAAACGCTGAGCCACCAGTGGCCAAGGTAATGGACTATGGTAAGTTCGTTTTTGAAAAAGCAAAATTACAAAAAGAACAGAAGAAAAAGCAAAAGCAGATCCAGGTTAAAGAAATTAAATTCCGTCCTGGTACTGACGAAGGTGACTACCAAGTTAAACTTCGTAACTTGCGCAAGTTCTTAGAAGGTGGCGACAAGGCGAAAATCACCATCCGTTTCCGTGGTCGTGAAATGGCTCACCAAGAAATCGCAATTGACATGCTTAACCGCTTAAAAGCAGATTTGGAAGAGATCGCTCAAGTTGAGTCTTTCCCAAATCGTGTTGAAGGTCGCCAGATGGTTATGATGATGGCACCTATTGCAAAAAAAGCATAAGTCAGGCATAATTCGCGCCGATTTTTGAAAGAATTTAGCACAGGTATACAAAGTACTGAGATTTTTAATCTTGAGTCACCTGTGTTAACCGGTTATAAGTAAGCATTTTGTTTTCATTTTGCTTCACCGGAACAGGGTGTAAGCTGGGCCTTAAAAGAGATGTTCGCATCCGCCTACTTGCATATATTAAACGCAATATCATTTGGAGTTATTGCAATGGCTTATAAGCTAAAAACACACAGAGGTGCTGCAAAGCGCTTCAAAAAGACTGCTTCAGGCGGTTACAAGCGTAAACAGTCGCATCTTCGTCACATTCTGACTAAGAAGTCTTCAAAGCGTAAACTACACCTACGTGCTAAGTCTATGGTTCATAAGAATGACCTAGGTCTTATCGATCGTATGTTACCATTCGCTTAATAGAGGATATCAGAAATGGCAAGAGTTAAACGCGGTGTTATCGCACGTGCACGTCACAAAAAAGTATTAAAGCAAGCTAAAGGTTACTACGGAGCACGTTCACGTGTTTACCGCGTAGCGTTCCAAGCTGTAACTAAAGCTGGTCAATATGCATACCGTGACCGTCGCGCTAAGAAACGTACTTTCCGTCAACTATGGATTGCACGTATCAATGCTGCAGCACGTCAAAACGGCCTATCTTACAGCCGCTTCATTAACGGCCTTAAAAAGTCGTCAATCGAAATCGATCGTAAGATCCTAGCTGATATCGCAGTATATGACCAAGTAGCTTTCACTGCTCTAGTAGAGAAAGCAAAAGAAGGTCTTGCAGCTTAATTTTTTAATTAAGTAAAGCGATGTTAAAAAGGAGCCTTTGGCTCCTTTTTTAGCTTTCAAACAAACTGTTTTTTCAATTTAGCCGACAAATTGCGTTTCCTAAAAATCTCTCAACGATTCTTAAGCAATAACTTATCCAGCCAACGTGAGCTTAAAACCCGCTTTAAATAACCCATTAAGTAAGTTGGAAAAGTGACATAGTATCTAGGTTTGGCTTTCGGCGCCTCAATGGCGTGGAGCAACTTATCATACACAGCCTCAGGACCAAGCGTAAATTTTTGCGGTGCTGTTTGTGCCTTTAACCTGGTTAACTGTGCTTGGTATTCAGCACTGTGATGGCTAGCAGTAATATCAATATGTGTTTCGAAAGCTTGCCGTGCATTTTTCCTAAATTCCGACAAAATTGGACCTGGCTCAATTAAGCTGATCTGAATGTCAGTGTCTGCAAGCTCCATTCTGAGTGTGTCGGTTAATCCCTCCAGGGCAAATTTACTCGCGTTGTAGGCACCTCGGTAGGGCAATGCAACTAAACCGAGTACAGACGAATTTTGTACGATACGCCCTTGCCCAATTGTTCTCATATGGGAGATCGCTAATCGGGTTAATGTGTGCCATCCAAAAAAGTTGACTTCAAATTGCTGCCTTAACACATTCGTAGGTAAATCTTCGACGGCACCTGGTTGTCCGTAAGCGCCATTGTTAAATAAGACATCCAATTGACCATCACATAATTGAAGTGCTTGTTCGAATCCTTCTTGTATTGATCTCTCATCTGACAAGTCTAGTAAGACGCAAGGGATATTAAGCTCTGTAAACTGTTCAAGGTGCTTTGGATTCCTTACTGAGGCAATTACTTTGTACCCAGAGTTATGCAAAGTTTTTGCACAATATAATCCTATTCCGGTAGAACACCCCGTTATTAATATGCTTTTACTCATTGGTTTAGTTAAACTTTCCTTAAATTAGCGACGCATTAGTGCGTTTAACTGTGAATTTTTGTTGAATCACCGCACATTGTAAGCCGTTAAATAAAATATTGATATAATCAACTTAATACAAAAAAGACACAAAGAATGTTTATGAGTTTAGGTATTGTTCTGCTTTCTGCAACACTTAATTTGAATAGTCATCTCCCTCCATTGCAGCCTTGGCAAGGGGAAAGTCAAAGCTTGATGCAACAAAATGGGCCTCTGACAACAGACTTTGAGTTAAGTGGCGGATTGGAGTCTCCGAATTACGAACAAACAAACGCATTTATCAAGCGATTAGTGGCGTCAAATCCGACTCAGTTTCAATCAATAAAGATTGGTACAAGCGATCAAGGTAGAGACATCAATATGCTGCTGGCTGTAGAAGGAAGTCAGTTTTCGCCAGCTATGATGAAAAATAATAATAAGCCGACAGTGTTAATTCAAGCGGGTATTCACGCAGGTGAAATAGATGGCAAAGATGCCATGTTTATGCTGCTAAGAGATATTGCTACAGGAAAGCGCCGCGACATCTTAAGCAAAGTCAATATCTTGTTTGTGCCGATTTTGAATGTGGATGGCCATGAGCGAAGCAGTGAGTTTAACCGAATAAACCAACGTGGCCCGTTGACTATGGGGTTTAGAACAAACGCACAAAACTTAAACCTTAATCGTGATTACACCAAGTTAGACACACCTGGTGTTCGTGCGATCTTGAAGGTCATTAACGACTACGATCCTGCGCTATACATTGATGTACATGTAACTGACGGCGCTGATTATCAATATGATGTCACTTATGGCTTTAACCCAAGCTTTGCTAGCGACTCGCCAGCTATTGCGAAGGTGTTAGAAGAGCAGTTTACCCCTATTATTGACGAAAAGCTGTCAAAGTTTGGTCATATCCCAGGCCCGCTTGTATTTGTTATGGATAAAAGAAACCTTGAAAAAGGGCTGGCGGGTTGGGTTGCATCACCAAGGTTTTCAAATGGCTGGGGAGATATTAAAGGGTTGCCAACTATCTTGGTAGAAAACCACTCATTAAAGCCTTATAAGCAAAGGGTGCTAGGGACTTATGTTTTTATCGATGGCGTGATAGATGCATTGTCGCAACAGCATAAGGCGTTAGAAAAAGCGGTCGAATCGGAAAAACACTTTTACCCAACCGAGCTGGTGGTTTCAAGAGAGTATAGTAAAGAGCCAGATTTCGTAAGCTTTAAAGGAATAAAATTTAAACGCTTTCAAAGCGCACTGTCAGGTCATGAAGAAGTTAAGTATCTGGGAGAGCCGATTCACTATGATAAACTCCCGGTCTTCTGGCAAAAGGAAGTTAAGTTAAAAGTATCTGTGCCGGAGGCTTACTTTATTCCTCCACAATATTCAGCATTGGTTGAAAAACTTCAACTGCATGGAATTGAGATAGAAAAGCTCGTCGACGGTGACGTTATGGCGGGGCTAACTCAGCTTAATGTAGATGACTATAGTTTCGCTAAAATGCCCTTTGAAGGGCGTTTTAGAGTCGATGCGACATTTAATCATCACCTGATAGAGCGTGAATTATCCCTTTCTGGCTGGACGAAAGTATCAACAAAACAAGCATACTCAGAGTTAGTTACACACTTGCTTCATCCCGCAGCGCCTGATTCATTTTTTGCATGGGGTGATTTTCATAGTATTTTCCAACGAACAGAATATGTTGAAAATTATGCACTTGAGCCATATGCTAGGAAAATGTTAAAAGAGAGCCCTAAGCTTGCTTTGGCATTCGACAAAAAAATCCGTGAAGATAATTCATTTGCTAAAAGTGATAAACAAAGGCTTGAATGGCTGTATGAGAAAACACCATACTATGATCAAGCGTACTTAAAATACCCTGTACTGATGTTTTATGCGAAGAAGTAACATGAAAGTTTTCACGATACCAGTTACACCATTTATGCAAAACTGCCGAGTTATAGCTTGCGACTTGACGGGAAAAGCTGCCATAGTAGATCCAGGTGGCGACGCAGAGAAGATTCTCGCTGTTGTTAAAGAGAAGAAGTTACAAGTTGAATTTGTGCTTTTGACACATGGGCATTTAGATCATGTGGGAGTGAGCAAGGTAATATCACAATCGCTCGATGTAGAGATTATCGGCCCCCATATTGATGATAAGTTTTGGTTAGACGAGTTACCTATGCAAGCTCAAATGTTTGGGTTTGCGCCTCATACTGCTTTCTTACCCAATCGCTGGTTGAGTGAAGGTGAAGTGGTAAAATTAGGTGAGCTAAAATTGCAAGTTAGGCACTGTCCTGGGCATACACCAGGACATGTAGTTTTTTATGAACCTGCAAGTGCGACAGTACTAGTTGGTGATGTGCTGTTTAAAGGTTCTGTGGGGCGCACTGATTTTCCTAAAGGAGATGCCGCACAACTTAAGCACGCTATTGAAACTAAGCTCTTTACCTTAGGTGATGAAACTCGGGTAATGAGTGGTCACGGAGAAGATACCACAATAGGGTACGAGAAGCGTAATAACCCATTTATGAGCGGTCGCTTTGGGTAACGCAACGTGAATAGCGTAAAATTTAACACTAAAATATAAAGAAAAATATGTCATTAAATCAAGTTGATCGTCAGATACTAGCGTTGTTACAGCAAGATGCGAGTTTGTCCACGGCTGAAATTGCAGACAAAGTAGGGTTGTCACAATCTCCGTGCTGGAGGCGCATCGCTAAATTGGAACAAGATGGATTTATAAAAGGGAAAGTTGCGCTGTTAGATGAAAAACAGCTTGGGTTTGATATGTTGGTGTATGCCCATGTAAAACTCTCAAATCATGGACGTAGCAATCTTGCTGAATTTGAAAAATTGATAATGAGCTATGATGAAGTGACAGAGTGCTACACCATGGCTGGTACAATGGACTTTATGCTGCGTATTGTCTCTAAAGGCATTGAAGGTTACGAGCTTTTCGTTCGTGATAATTTACTTAACTTGGAATATGTACAAGAAGTTCATTCTAATGTGACCATGACGTGCGTCAAACGCTCAACCGCATTACCAATCATTTAGTGTCATACAGACATCTCAAATTAACACTATAATGTATCATGTTTGTTAAAAGCGCTGGATTTTGTTAGGATCCAGCGCTTTTCTGTCGTAGTAAAAAACACTTGGGGATATAAATGTTTAATCTTATAGGCAAGGCGCCAAGCTCTGCTAAGAACGACGTGCTTTCAGGTTTAACAGTTGCATTAGCTCTGGTACCAGAAGCGGTCGCATTCGCATTTGTTGCACAAGTTGACCCGCTGGTTGGCTTGTATGCAGCATTTATCGTCGGATTGATCACATCAATTTTTGGTGGTCGTCCAGGAATGATTTCAGGTGCTACCGGGGCACTTGCAGTAGTAATGGTAAGTCTTGTGATTGAACATGGTGTCGAATACCTGTTCGCGACAGTGCTATTAATGGGTATTTTACAAATTTTAGCGGGTATATTTAAGTTGGGTAAATTTATCCGAATGGTACCGCACCCAGTTATGTTAGGTTTTGTGAATGGCTTAGCCATTGTTATATTTTTAGCCCAATTAGGTCAATTTAAAGTAATGGATGAAGCTGGTACTTTGCAATGGATGCAAGGCTCAGAGCTATATATCATGGCGGGGTTAGTTGCATTGACAATGGCTATCATTCATTTTCTACCAAAATTGACGACTGCGATCCCGTCAAGCTTGGCAGCGATTTTAGTTGTAACAGGTATTGTGATTGGTTTTGATTTAGACGCACGCAACGTACTAGATTACTTAAAAGACATGAGCGGCAATGCAGATGCAACTATAGCTGGTGGATTCCCAATGTTCCACATCCCTGATGTACCTTGGAACCTTGAGACACTGAAAATTATTTTCCCATATGCGCTAATTCTTGCTGCTATTGGCCTAATTGAATCATTACTGACATTAACACTTATTGATGAAATCACTGAAACTCGCGGCAACAGTAACCGTGAATGTGTTGGTCAGGGCGCTGCAAATGTAACGTGTGGTGTGTTTGGTGCAATGGGTGGCTGTGCCATGATTGGCCAATCTATGATAAACATTAACTCTGGTGGCCGTAGCCGTTTATCAGGTATTACAGCAGCACTGCTATTACTTGGTTTCATTTTATTTGCTGCCAGCTTAATTGAGATGATCCCACTTGCTGCTCTTGTTGGTGTTATGTTCATGGTAGTGCTAGGGACGTTTGAATGGTCTAGTTTCCGTTTAATGAAGCGTATTCCTAAGAGCGATGCATTTGTTATTGTGTTAGTTTCAGGTGTAACCGTTATCACTGACCTTGCAATAGCGGTATGTGTAGGTGTTATTGTTTCTGCACTTGTGTTTGCTTGGGAGCATGCAAAACATATCTATACCAACAATTATATAGATGATGACGGTTCTAAGGTTTATGAGTTACATGGTCCGCTATTTTTTGGTTCGGTGAAGAACTTTGCTGAGCTTTTTGATATCGCCAATGACCCTGAAGATGTTATTGTTGAATTTAAATATAGCCGTGTTGCAGATCACAGTGCAATTGAAGCCATTGATGCTTTGGCTGAGAAATACACGAAAGCTGGCAAAAAGTTGCATTTACGCCACTTAAGTCAAGACTGTAAACAGTTGCTAGATAAAGCGTCTGATTTGGTAGAAATTAACGTTATTGAGGATCCAAAATATAAGGTTGCCTCAGACAAGCTTGCGTAATTTTTACATTACTTAGTCTTAAAGCCCGCATTTCGCGGGCTTTTTGTTTTTCAGGCAATAGTCGTAATTATTTAAAATCTCATGGCTAATTTTAAACAGGTTGATTACAGTAAGGTCAATTAAAAATAAAATAAGCATGAATTATGAGTATAAGATCATCTTTAACAGCCTTGTCTTTGATTCTATTATTAGGCAACACGTCATCTGTATCTAGTAAGGAAGTAAGCGTAAAAACCTTAGCCAAAACTTCCCAAAGTTGGGATGGCACGGAATTGCCAGCATACCCATCTGGAAAACCAGAAATTACCGTACTGGATATTGTCATACCCGCCGGAACAGAGTTGCCAATGCACCTTCACCCAGTGATCAATGCGGGTGTCGTGATTACCGGGGAATTGCATGTAACCAAACAAAGTGGAGAGCAGCTAATATTAAAATCCGGAGACCCCATTGTTGAGTTAGTCCACCAGTGGCATAAAGGCAAAGCCGTCGGCAATGAAGATGTCAGGATCATCGTGTTTTATGCGGGTGAACAGGGCAAGGATATCACGGTTAAGAAGCACTAGTAGATGAGGTTTTTAGCCCTGTTCACTATAAAAAACGTGCGTTTACCCAGCGGCAAGGTGGCTGGTATGCTGCACCAAAACATCATATAACGCACGTATTTTAGCGTTTTGTTTAAGATCCTTGTGATAGGTATACCAAAGTGCCCCGACATTTTCTGAACTTAGCAAGGGGCACGCATCAAGTCTAACTAAATTTGGATATCTTCTGGCGTCGTTGTCAGACAGTGGGCCGATCCCCATGCCACTGACAACGGCGGATTGTATGTCAAGAAACTGGTTGCTGGTATAAACAATATTTTCATTGTGCAAGTGTTGAATAACCTGATTGATGAAAGGAATATGGTGCTTAGACTTGTCAGGCATAAGCCAGTGAAAGTTATTAAAATCGCTTTCATGCTTCGGTTGACCATGTTCTGCGATATAATCTTGTGATGCAAAATACGCCATTTTGAGTGATAAGACATGGCGAGCAATAAGGTCTGGCTCTTTGGGCTCAGGGCCAGCTCTGAGCGCAACATGGATATTTCCACTTTGCGCAGGAATGACTTCGTCAGTTGCCAACAACTCTATTCTAACTTTTGGATAGGTTTTCCTAAACTGATACATTGCCGGAGCAAGCATAGCTGAATATGATGTCACAGTTGTGACCCTGATTTTCCCGCTAAACTCCTGTTGAATACTTTGCAATTTATCTTCTAAGGCAATAAATTGGGTATCAAGATCCGTCAGTGTTTCAGTCATGATATGCCCGGCATCGGTGAGTTGATAACCCCGTTGATGGCGGATAAACAATTTAACGTTGAGTGCGTCTTCTAAGCGGTTAATATGGCGTAATACGGTCGTATGATTGCATCTTAATTGTGCCGCAGCTTTGGCAAGGGAACCCGCTTTTGCTACGGTATGGGCAACTTTGAAATCATCCCAATTTAATTTCTGCATAATTATAAATATAAATTATTCAACTTCGTCTAGTGTCTGAGTATATAGTTTTTTGCACATTAGTTCTTTACTTTATGCACTATGCATTTCACCTTCTACGCGGTAACCTAAGATCAGTAACTTATAGAAGTAAGGTGTCATATGCTGAAAAACAGCAATCAGAGTTATGGCTGGGTAAGTATCGCAGTGCATTGGTTAATGGCTCTGGCGATCTTTTTTATGTTTGGCCTTGGCTTATATATGGTTGAGTTAACATATTACGACCCGTGGTATAAAGGCTCTCTAGATTTGCATAAGTCATTAGGGATTATTTTAATGGGGCTGTGGTTGTTCCGTTTTGTGTGGCGATGTATCAACATTAAGCCACAGGAATTGCCAGGACCTAAGCTAGAGCAGCTAGCAGCGCGGCTTGGCCATCAAGTACTATATATCCTTATGCTACTGTTGCTATTGAGTGGCTACTTTATCTCCACGGCGGACGGTAAACCAATTAGCGTATTTGAGCTATTTGAAGTGCCAGCTTTGCCTTGGTCATTTGACAATCAAGAAGATATTGTTGGTGATATCCATTTTTGGCTTGCATGGGGTTTAATTGGGTTTGTAGCTGTACATATAATGGCTGCGCTAAAACATCAGCTTATTAATAAAGATGGCGGTTTGAGCCGGATATTAAAAGCATCTAAATAAAAATTAATTTTAAGAATCAAAGTAAATTATTAGAGGTTAATATATGAAAAAGCGTATCGTTAGTGCGATTTTAGCAACTGGTTTAGTGATGTCGGGCGTTGCAAACGCCGCAGAATATAAAGTAGATAAAGCGGGAGCACACGCTTTCATCAATTTTAAAATTAAGCACTTAGGATATAGCTGGTTGACGGGTAGATTTAACGATTTTGACGGCAAGTTTAACTATGACAAAAATAAGCCGAATGATTCAAAAATTAACATCGTGATCAATACAGCAAGTATTGACTCGAACCATGCAGAGCGTGACAAGCACCTTCGTGGCAAAGATTTTTTGAACGTCAAACAGTTTCCAAAAGCAACTTTTGAAAGCACTAAGTATGAGCAAGTTAGCGACACAGAAGCTAAGCTTACAGGCTTACTCGAGTTAAACGGTGTTAAAAGAACGATTACTTTCCCAGTCGAAAAAATTGGCGAAGGTAAAGATCCTTGGGGTGGTTACCGTGTAGGTTTCTCTGGTGAAACATCGCTAAAGCTAAAAGATTTTGGTATTGATTATAACCTTGGTCCTGCATCAACCCATGTGACTTTAGAGCTACATATTGAAGGCATTCGCCTTTAACGGCTGATGCCAAACTTGATGTCAGAGTTGATTGCTAGTTAACTCTGACAGCACGCCTTTTGTTATAAACCCATCCCAAACTTACTATAAACAGTTAGTTTGAGCAGCGTTTAAAAAAGATCATGGACCAAAGAGGTCCAAAGATAAACCACAATAATACGTTAAAGACAGGTATCTTAAACCATATGGTTAAAGCTTGTGTTTCGCTGGGTTATCGACAAAAGCAGTCATTAAGATAAGCAAAATATAAATGATCAACACTGCCAAGATGCTTCTTATGCCCCATGGTTTCATAGCTTAATACGATAAAATTGAAATACCGAATAAATGGCTTAACTTAGGCTTTTCTGTAGTGTGAAAGAGGGTAACCTAAAAGTATAAATGCCTTTAGGTTAATGAAACTGGAATTAAAAAACTTTCGTCATTTATCGTAGAATTGAGAGTTCAATTGCAACAAAATTAGCTGGACGACCAAAAAGGCCAATTTTGAAATATGTGCATTTGGTCTTAGTTACGATTTAGATATTGCGGCTAAACCTTGCCAGTCTTCTAGATCTTGGTTCGGCTTTTCCTTTCTGAACTGAGCGTATTGGCTTATGCCCATCTGGTCTTCAAGGATGTCGACAACAATGCCTTTTTCTTTCAATAGCCTTTCATTGCCACAGGCGTTGCTTACGTCGCCAACCACCACACGATTAAACCCACGCATATATAACAAGGTGGCGCATACATCACAAGGGCTTAAACTGGTGTATAGGGTCGTCTGAGAAAAGTCTATCCTGCCAGCATCTCTAATTGCAGAAGTTTCGCCATGGTTGTAAGGATGGGATTCTTGCACGAGTGTATTGTGTCCCTTACCCACAATTTCCTTTGTATGATTGTTGACAATTACTGCACCAATGGGGCAACCGCCTTCGTCATAACTTTTTTTCGCAAGCAGCACTGCGATTCGCATATAGTCAGTATCACTAAGCTTCAAGGCAAACTCGTTAGCCATTAAAGTTGATAAACTCGCTGTGGGCATATGGGCAATGACGTTGAGCGAAGCATCATTAATTTGGGTATCGTGTTTAAAGAGTGGCGCTATCATGCTTTTGTCCAAAAAAATACAATTACAGTACTATATAAAAGATCATTGAGGAGCAATTGTGAAGGTTGTGACAATAATACTCAGTACAAAATCTGGAATGGTGTATTTCGTTCATGACAGACTCTGTTTCCTAAATACGTGAACTTCAGACCTTTTGCGTGTTCAGATCAAATAAGCCGATAAATAATAAAAGGCTGAAGCAACAGTGAAAAATTCAAAGATAAATGTTGAAAATCAAAGAGTATCAAAATAACATTGACTTAAAATTAAACAAAAACATAATAAATCAACACTTTAAAAATAAACAAGGAATAGAAAAATGAAACCAGTATTAAAAAAAGCAAACTTAAAAAAGCTTGTAGTAGCAGATACACATTTAACCCCACAGGATACAAAAAAGATTGCAGGTGGAGCTGAGATAAAAGGCATTACTTCCATTTTGATCTTCTGTGATACAGACGTGATTAAATAAATACTTCGGAGGTGGTCTCACCTCCAATCTACCCCGGGAAATAGCACCAAGGTATTAATGTCAATTAGGTTTAAAGCAAGGAAAGTACTGTTTGGAGTCAATGTGATGAATGCGACGAACAGGCTAGGTAAGTACTAGATCAACAATAGTAATAGAAATCACCAGTTCGGCGAGTGTTTCTTTGCGCAGCAATACCGGGTTTGAACACAGAAGGAAAAAGTATGGCAATCTATGAAATGTTGGTAGGCTTAGATGTGAAGGACGATAACTTATATAGTGATTATCGTGAAGCGATGAAACCAGTTTTAGTGTCAATGGGTGGTGAATTCGGATATGACTTCCGCATTGAAGAAGTGCTAAAAAGCGAAGTTACGCAAAACATCAACCGTGTATTTACTATTCGGTTCCCAAATAAAAACGTCATGACATCATTTTTTAATGCGCCAGAGTATCAAGTCGTAAAGGCGAAGTATTTTACGCCATCAGTCAGAGATATCACCATTATTCGCGAGTACGAAATAGTTGAATCAGACGCATAGCATTGAATGTCTAGCGAGTTTGATTAATTTAAAGTAAAGGCGAAAATTGCCCTTTTTTATCAATGAGTTTAATTGTATCTTAGCGTCAATTCTTAATCGTGCTGATTTTAAAAGGAAAAGTGATGAAAAGATTGGTGTTGTGTATGGATGGGACGTGGAATAAGCCTGCGCAATATGATCGTGGTAAAAGAAAACCAACCAATGTTGTTAAGTTGGCCCGAGGTGTTGAACAAGTTTGTCCAAATGGCATTCATCAAGTTGTTTACTATAGTGAAGGCGTCGGTACACATTGGGGAATGGATAAAATTCTAGGAGGCGGTTTTGGCCTCGGCCTATCGCAAAATGTACTTCGTGCCTATCAATTTTTGGTTTTAAATTATCAGCCAGGTGATGAGATTTATGGCTTTGGTTTTAGCCGAGGCGCATATACCATTCGAAGCGTGATTGGGCTTATCAATAAAATAGGGTTGTTACCTAAAGACCACGCTTTTTATATGCCAGAAGCATACAGGTTGTACCGTAATAGGGCATCTGACACTGAAGTCGATGCATTCAAAACAGAACACAAATGTACAGACGTATCGATTAAGTTCGTAGGAGTTTGGGATACAGTTGGCGCGCTAGGTTTACCATTCGACTTTGATTTAATTAATCGCCGCTATCAATTTCATGATGTCAGTCTAACAGACAACATTGAGCATGCTTATCACGCTCTGGCCATTGATGAAAAACGAGGGCCTTTTAAACCTGCAATTTGGACATTGCCAGAAGGTTCAACTCAAACTCTGGAGCAAAAATGGTTTGCAGGTAGCCACAGTAATGTAGGCGGTGGGTATTCACAAGATGGGCTTGCTAACATCTCACTGCATTGGATCAAAGAGAGAGCGACTGAGCACGGTTTAGTCTTTAATGAACGATTTTTGTCTTACTATCGACCCTATCATTTAGATGAATATAGAGACTCAATGAGTTGGGTGTATAAAATTACAGAAAAAATACGCAAATTAGGTGTAGGGCAACGTACCAATGAGTCACTGCATGATAGCGTCTATCGACGCATTTGTGAAAGCGAATGCTACCAGCCTGTGAATGCAATTGAATTTATGGAAAAAACAAGTAATCCTAGCTAACAGCCATATATTTCGTACTCAAACCTATCATGATATTTGATAAATATTAAATAGATACTCCTTGCACATGTGTGGGGTATCTAATAAAAAACACGCATTTATCACCAGCAATTTATTTTTATTCTGTCAGTTAACATCATAATCACGAGTCACATCACACCTATAGCTTTCAGGTAATATCAAAATTTTATTGAGTAAAATCCAATTATTGCAATTTAAATTATATTGTTTTTTTTACAATGAAATTAATTAAAAAACATTTGGATATTGTATAAAATATATTTACTTGGCTTGGGTGTTTTGTTATTTTTGTTTTCCCGATTTTGGGATGAATTTATTAGCATAGTTAAACATGCTACTTATTGTGTATTTAAGGAAAATTATGACAACTAAGTACTTGGCAGGTGTTGCCTCTATTTTATTCACTGTTGGCGTGCAAGCAGCAACAATGGGCAATTACGTACCTTTTAGTCAGCAAGATTATATTAATAATGGTTACAACGGCCCTGGTGTAAAAGCGCCATTAAATGGTAATCAATTTGACCCTATGGTTTGTATTGATGGCAGACGTGTTCCGGGTGTAGTAAGTGCAGATGGCAACTGCTATGTAGAATACAAAAAAAATTGGCGTAACAGTGATTACTCAATTCTAATGGCGCCTAGCGGTGGCTATACATGGAAAAGAATAGGCCGAGGTTACAACTTAACAGGTAAAGAAATCACTGGTGGAGCGCGCGACTCTGGTGAGTATTCTTATCACTGTATGGCAGAAAAGTATATTAACGGTTATGGTAAAATCAAAGTAGTTGGTAAATATATCCCTAATCAGGATCGTTGTTATTTGACAACTGGTGAAAGGGAAGGAGACAGAACACATATTGATATTGACTACTGGCGTTCACCTGCTTGGATACTTGTGGCAAACTAACATATTTTCTAAGCAAAGCTATCTCAGCTTTGCTTTTTTACTTTCCTGAGCCTAGGCTCTTAAGCATTTTTTAACTTCGAAACCGCAATCTTTGTACCGTATGTTATTAGTGTGACAATGTATTGAGTAGGGAGAGTTCGAATTAATGTGTGTTCACTCTAAAAAGATTGCTTTTCATCTTCACTTTTTAAAGAAAACACACATCAAAAAATATAAATTTAATAAACGGTGTTTTTAGTACCTACCTTGAAGTCCCTTATTTTTTAGCCTCTTTTAGTACATCGAGTAAGAGAAAGTAGGTTTTCTCAAACGCTTCTTTTTCATCCGGGAATTGTTCCATTGTGTCTTTGTATAAACTCGCTGCAGCTTGATATTCTCGAAGCTGAATATAACATTGGCCCATATAGTAGCGAGCAGTGACATTATTTGGGTTAATAGAAAGGGAGTGATCAAAGTATTTGAGCGCTTCTGGACAATCGCCATTATCCATAAAAATAAAGGCAATGTTGTCAATGGCTTCATAAAAAGGTGGAAATATATCCAGCGCTTCTAGGTATAAAGATATTGCTTCATTAAACTTCTTTTGTTCACTAAGCGCGTATGCTTCTTTATATTTTATATTTGCTAAAGCGATCAGCTCGTCAACTTTTTGCCCGGTAACATGTGCATATTTTTGAAAGTTATTGTGTTTCAAATATTGATAGAAGTAGCCTAATTCTCTTTTACTTACTGGCTTATTTCCTATTGATTCCCAACCTTCAGCTAGTGCTGCTATTGATAAAGTCGTGTGACCCACTAAAACTCCGAGTTTTTCGACACTTGATTTGGTAGGCTTTTTTTCGGAATGTTCAAAAAAAGTGACATGTAATGTTATGTCGTCAGGGTTGTCATGATCAACATTGATTATTTTCAATGTTTCCCATTTATCTTTTTGTTTTATGTAAATATCACCCTCTTTATACAGGGTGTTCTTTGATGTTTCGTGCGCTTCTACAGTGGACAGCAAGGAACTAAACAAAAACAGGAGCGAGGTAAAAATCTTAGGCATTGGTTTCCTACTAGGTTAATGTCAAATCCGCGTGAGCGGCATGGCAGTGAAAACTGCATTTTAAGGCCACTCTTAAAAAATAGGACGCAATGCTAGACTAGCTTGCAATGTAAATAAAGAAACATTTTAGTTAATCCAATTAATAGTTGTTTTTTTACTCAATGCATGTGCAATAAGCCATGAACAATTAAAATTGCGCTTTTAAAGTAATCAAGTTTCTATAGGGGTGACAAAAAAGCCATCATAATTTGGTATTAGACTGTGTCAATACAAGTTCAAAACTTCAATATATTTGCAGGTGTTGTCGCGCCTTAAGTTCACTTATTCGCGTCGATAAAACCTATCCCAAAACTGAAACTAACTTCCCAAAAGTGGGAAGAGAACTAAGCTAACAAAATAAAAATCCTATTATAAATCATGGGTTTAATTTTGGCATGTAATTCGCCTTAGTGTTTTAAAACAACCACTAAGGTCAAATATGGACATAAAAGCATCCCTTGCGAAAAATAAACAGCGAAAATTTCCGGTTAAATCGCTAGCTATCGGTATTGCCAGCTGCGCCTTGCTAATAGGTGTCGCATTTATAGATGTTAAGAGTGAAGAGGTAGATGCTCCGAGTTTGGTTTTTGCGCAAGTTCAAAGCGGCCAGCTAAGCTTGGCTGTTTCAGGTTACGGTCAATTACGCTCCAAGCAAAGTCGCTTTATCACTGCAAGTCATCGCTCCCAAGTGGAAGAGATATTCCATTTACCCGGCAGCCGTGTTAGCCATGATACCGTTATTATGCGTCTTTCAAATCCAGATTTACTGCAAACCCTCAATCGTAGTCGCCTTGCACTAGCAAGACAAAAAGCCAGCTTCGAAGCGCTCAAACTCAGTCAACATAGTGCATTGTTGACCCAAAGGGGGCAGCTAACTTTACTTAAAAGCGAGCTTGCCAATGCACAGATCAGAGAAGAAGCTGAGGCAAAATTGATTGCCAAGGGGATCGTATCGGCCCTTGATCATAAGCGTTCACAGCTAGAAGTAAATCAGCTTACTGAGCGAGTCAAGCTTGCACAATTACAGCTGCAACAAACCAAAGCCCTTCACACTCAACGCTTACAGATTGAGCAAGAGTTAATGAGAGAAGTCGAGTTAAGTTACCAAGCTGCGGATACCGACGTTCGTAATTTACAAGTTAAAGCTGGAATTGACGGTATGCTCCAAGAGGTCAATATTGAGCAGGGCCAATCGGTACAAGTTGGTGCACCTTTGGCTTTAGTCGGCAGCGAGATGTCGTTATTGGCTGACTTACAAGTGCCAGAAAAACAAGCTAGTAGAGTGCAAATCGGTCAGGTTGGTATTATCAACACCTTCAGTGGAGAAGTTCAAGCTCGTGTTAATCGCATCGACCCAGTTGTTAGAGATGGGCGTATTGCCATTGAACTAGAGCTAACAGGCGCTTTGCCAGACAACGCTCGGCCTGCACTGTCAATTGAAGGGCGAATCATTACAGAAACGAAGGCTAGGGCGTTATCTCTGCAAAGGCCTAGCTACATAGCGGAACAAAGTACAGCGGCTTTGTACGTTCTCAATAAAGAAACAAATCAACTAGTTAAAACCCCAATAGAGTTTGGTACACTCGCCGGTAACGCCATCGAAATTCGAACTGGTGTAAAGGCCGGCGAGCAAGTTGTGATCTCGGACATGTCCGATTTTAAACATCTCGAACAAATAAAAATAACTCAATAAATTCAAAAGGACGCAATTATGGCTAATACACCTGTTATCGAGCTGACAAACGTTTCAAAAGTTTACGTCAGTGAAAATGTTGAAACACACGCACTTACTAACATCAATTTAAGTATTTACAAAGGGGACTATGTTGCAATAAGTGGGCCCTCAGGTTGTGGAAAATCTACACTGTTAAGTTTAATGGGCCTTTTGGATGACATCAGCTCGGGCTCATATAAAATTGAGGGTGTGGATACTCAAAGCTTGGACGCCGACACGCTTGCAGAGTTGAGAAACTTGCATATAGGCTTTATTTTTCAATCGTTTAATTTAATTGATGAGCTGTCGGTCTTTGACAATGTGGCTCTGCCTCTTATTTATCGAGAACAGCCTTTGAGCCAATCAGACATAACACAGCGTGTTAACCGCGCTTTGTCTCAAGTTGAAATAGATCATCGCGCCAACCATAAGCCCAATCAACTCTCTGGTGGCCAACAGCAGCGTGTTGCAATTGCAAGGGCATTGGCCGGAGAGCCCAGCATCCTCTTGGTTGATGAACCAACGGGTAACTTGGACTCTAAAAATGGTGATGCGGTCATGGCAATACTCGCCTCGCTGAATGAGCAAGGCACTACTATTTGTATGGTAACACACGACCCGCGTTATGCAGGTTACGCGAAACAGCAAGTTAAGTTGTTGGATGGAGAGGTGCTGCAAACTCAGTCTGAAGTGAACGACAGTGATAATGTGGCTGGAAAGAGGGAGATAGCATGAATACCATTCGGTTTTCCAATCAACTCAAATTGGCAATTCAGTCTCTTAGACAAGCAAAAGGGTTTTCTGTTGCAATCATACTGACGTTATCACTTACGCTGGCATGTTTCTTTGTTGTGATGAGTTTATTCAGCAACTATTTTATCAAACCATTAAATGTAGAACATGAAGATCGTTTGGTTATTGTCGAGCAAGACAATGTATTTGCCGATAAAAACAGCCCGGGATATCAAAGCTTTCAATCTATAGAGCGATGGTACAAAACACAGCAAGTATTTGAAAAAGCAGCAGCGGTGAGTACTGGCCAAGAGATTGTTACTAACTTACCAGGTCAGCCAAAAATAGATGTAACCTATGCCACAGATGAGTACTATGAATTATTTAGAGTGCCAGTGATTCTCGGCCGACATATCGCAAATGTGCAGGTTTTAGATGAAAAAGTACAGGAGGTGATGATCTCTTACCAATTTTGGCAGCGCTACTTTGACGGAAGTGAACAGGCCATAGGTCAAAGTATAACGATGGAAGGGATGCAGTTTACCGTTGTTGGTGTGGTTGGACAAAATTTTAATGACCCGTTTATGTTCAATGATGGCAAAGCACAAATTTGGTTTAAATTCAGCGCAGATAGACGTTATTTTCGAGAGGACGAGCCAAGCCCTTGGTACAACTTATTTGGCACACTTAAATTAATAGGAGTTTTAAAGCCGGGCGAAACCAACGCTACTGCAAAAACCCATTTACACCAATCACTGCAAGAAATAAAAGCGCAATGGGTTGAGGGTTTCCCGAATATCGTAGACTTAGTGCCCATTGTAACGAGTTTTCGTAAAGCTGAATTGGGTGACAACAATAAACTTGCTATTTTGTTACTAGCCGGTGTAACCGGGTTGCTTTTAATTGCGCTTTTAAATGTCAGCAATTTATTTGTCTCTCGAGCTGTTGTTAAACACAAACAGCTTGCGCTTCAAGCCGTTTTGGGTGCGAAGCGTCGCGTCTTGTTTCAAAGCATTTTGTTGGAAACTTCGGTTTTAATGACCGCGTCTGTGCTGGTGGCATTGTTTTTAGCTGCATGGGGTATAAAGCTCTTTGTTTCTTTAAGTACTGGATTTTTGCCTTTGATAGCTGACTTATCATTGGACAGTACGGTATTGCTCAGTGCTTTACTCGTGTGTGTTTTATTAGCTTGGCTATTTGCATTTATCACAAGTCGCCTTATTAATTTTACCAAATTGCGCGCTCAGGTTCAGTCATCAGGCAAAGGGGCAGTCAGCCAAGTAAGCGCAACAACTGTGAAGATGATGGTCGCCGTGCAGCTGTTTTTAGCTTCAACTTTGGTAATTGGCGCAACGATGGTGCTGAGCAAAACGCTGGAGACATTAAATCGCCCATTAGGTAGTAAAACCGAAAACTTCTATGCGGTGCACCTATTTATCCAAGATATGGAAGAAAGCATTGCTGAGCGCTATCGATTTATTGAAGCGTATAGAGAGGCGCTATACAAAATAGATGGCGTCGCGAAAGTGGCTCATGGCAGTAGCCCGGTGCAGTACAATACTCGAGCCAGTACAGTTACTGATATGGCAGGAAACGAAAGTGTGTTTATCCCTCAAGCTTGGGTTGGTATGGACTATTTTGATGTTACCGGATTAAAAATCATTGAAGGGCGTACGTTTAGTGAAGCGGCCATGCGTGGTGAAAAACATGAGTTTTTAGTGACTAAAGCAGTCAATGATTTACTCAAGCCTGGTGGTAGCTTGATTGGCGAAACTTTTATTAGCTTTGACCCCGACAACCCGGTAGAAGTGGTTGGCATAACAGAGAACTTTAATCATCCTAGATCATTCGGCAGACATCAAGGGCGGCATTTTTGGTGGGCCTCTCAACCTTTTGCTTTTCCATATATCGTCAAGATGGAAGAAGGGAAAAGTTTAAGCCGAGAGACTTTGTTTACAGCGGCTCGTAGTGTTGATCAACGCACAGGGATATGGCGCTTAACCAATTTGGAAAAGGAGTACGGGCTTATGACACACATGGAGCGGATCACTCGCAACTTATGTATTTTGCTCGCACTGTTTACGTTAGTGCTAGCGGGTGTTGGTATTTATGGTGTGTTAAGTTACAACCTAGGGTTACGTCGTTATGAATTAGGTATACGTATGGCTTTAGGTGCAAAAAGCAAAAGATTGTATCGACAACTATTTCAGGACACTATCCTACCATTGGCACTTGCTTTCATCCTAGCTGTCCTAGTCTGTGTATTAGGTTACACGTTTTTTGTTGAGCAAATTAGCGGCTATATGTTGGTTAATCCGCTGTGGTTGACTGCTGTGAGCGCAGGTATTGTTGTGTTTGCGTTATTCGCAACCCTATACCCGATGAGTAAAATATTGGGCGCGAAACCGATGGCTTCTTTGCGTCAAGAGTAATAGACAGTGGGCTTGGAAATAGATCCCAGGCCCACTTCCCAAACAATAATTGATAATTAGTAAGGAAATATGAAAACAGTTTTAATTGTCGATGATTTAATTGACGTTCGCCTCAGTGCGAGAATCGTACTTGAAAGTCATGGGTTTCATTGTTTAGAAGCCCAGCACCCGAGTGCCGCAATGACTTGCTTGGAGCAAAATCAAATAGATTTAATATTGCTGGATATGAATTTTAGCCAAGACACTACATCAGGACAGGAGGGGTTGGCTTTTTTATCTAAATTGCAATCGCTCAACTACACCATCCCCGTTATCGTGATCACGGCATGGGCCAAAATAGACTTGGCAGTACAAGCTATGCAAAAGGGGGCTTGTGACTTTATTGAAAAGCCTTGGAAAAACGCGCGTTTATTAGAAGCTGTGCAAGGCGCAACAATACAGACTGATTTACTGCAAACCACGTCGACACAGTCACATTTTTTGGCTTTCAGCGCGCAGAGTAAACAACTTCTAGAAAAAGCGCAGCGCATTGCAAAAACGGAAGCGAATATATTGATCACCGGTGAAAACGGTACTGGAAAAAGCATGCTAGCTGAATATATTCATAATGAAAGTTTACGAGCAAGTCTCGAGATGATCAGTGTGAACATGGCAGCGATACCAGAGAACTTATTTGAAAGTGAGCTGTTCGGTCATAAAAAAGGGGCCTTTACAGATGCGAAAGAAAATCGCACTGGCCGGTTTACACTGGCCAATGACTCAAGTTTATTTCTAGATGAAGTTGGCTGTTTGCCCATCGCTTTGCAGGCAAAACTATTGCGAGTATTGGAAAGTGGAGAATATGAAGAAGTAGGGTGCTCGACATCAAAACGCAGCAATGCGCGAGTGATCTCTGCAACCAATGCTGATTTAAATAAGCTCATCGAGCAGGGGGAGTTTAGGCGTGACTTGTTATTTCGGCTCAATACCTTAGTGATAGAGCTACCGCCTTTGCGAGAACGCTTGGATGAAATAGCTGCGTTTGCTGAGCATTTCATTGCAAAACACATGAATAGATACGGTCGAACGGATGTATCGTTGAGTGAGCAAGCTTATAAAAAGCTGAAGTCTTATCACTGGCCAGGCAATATGAGAGAGTTATCTCATGTATTAGAGCGGGCGGTGATCATGGCGGATACTAATGTCATTCAAGCTCAAGATGTGCAAATTCAACCTGGTGACGAATCATTATTGCCATTGCCTTTGATGACATTAGAGCAAGCAGAAAAAAAACTGATCCTCAAGGCAATTGATCACTTTGATGGCAATGTTGTTAGAGCGGGAGAATTTTTAGGTTTGAGTAAATCAGCGATTTATCGTCGCGTGGATAAGTTTAACATTCAGGTAAAAGACTAAAGATGAAAACCCGGCCAGCCTCGTTGGAGGGCAGCCTAATTTGGTTGTTTTTCATACCTATATGCACCATAACATTGTTTGCTGTTTGGGCGTCCATTAGTTTGGCGTTGGGTGCCTTGGCGTCATTCACGCTAATATTGGTTGTCTTGTTGCCTAGTTTATTCGCGCTTTATAAAGCTTACCAGCGCATCTTTGGATGCTTAGATGGTGTTGCGGTGCAACTGGATGGATTGGCAAATGAAGAGTTTACCGTATGGCATTTAGCCAAGTATAAACAAGGGCGCGTTGCACAAATTAAAGTCGACCTCAAGACGATTGCTGAGCGCATGAAAAATAAACGGCAAGAGTATTTGCAGAATGAGACTTTTATCTTCGATTTTATCAACGAACTAGACTTGCCGATAGTGGTGCTCGATCATCACTATCATGTTTATCATCACAATCGAGCGGCTGAGACATTTTACCATGGTAAAAACATCACTGGGTTTAGTACCGCCCAGTTGAAGTTGGAGCAAGTGCAAGGTAGGTGGCAAACTTTAAAACAAAATCAAAGATTTAAAGTTGTTGAACACAGTTTGTACCGAGGCCAGAGAAAGTACCAATTGATGGTGTACGTATCCATAGAGCAATCACTGCGACGCAATGAGCAGCAAGCATGGCAAAAGCTTGTGCGAGTACTTAACCACGAAGTAAGAAACTCTTTGACGCCTATTTATTCAATGGCTCAGTCACTAAAAGAATTATCGGACCAATCGAACGAAGAGCTCAGAGATACCATGTTGAATGTGATTGAAAAGCGCTCAGAGCATTTACTGAGCTTCGTTGCTAACTATTCGAAGTTGTCTCAATTACCTGTCCCACAAAAAAGCCACATCACAGCTTCTGGTTTATTGCTGCGTTTGCAGACGTTATTTCCTTCGGTTTGCGTAAAGCTTCTCTCTGGGCAAAATTTATCTTTATTTTGTGACGTTGAGCAATTGGAACAAGCACTATTGAATCTGGTCAAAAATGCGCAACAGGCCAATGAGGTAATAGGTTCTCAAAGGGTAGAATTGACATTACGCTTACAAAATGAAGTTTGTCAAATTGACGTTTTAGACAATGGTGAAGGGATTAGCAATACTGACAATTTATTTACGCCTTTTTATTCAACAAAAGAGCAAGGTAATGGGATTGGTTTGGTACTGAGTAGAGAAATTATTCGTGCACAAGGCGGAGAATTGACCTTAAACAGCAGAACAGATGCTGACGGGGCTGTTGCACGTATCGAGTTACCAAATGAGCTTAAAGAATCTGGCATTGTTTCGTCTTAATAGTATATAGAACCGCGTATTTGGCCTAGAGCTAGATATTGATATAACTTGGCCAGTAGGAGCAAAAATGAAGCTTGCAGCAATTCGAATACCCTGTAAAAACCTCAATGATGCATATGCTTTTTATGCCGATAAATTACGGTTAACCGTGTTATTCGGATCGCCATCTGAAGGTTTTGTTGGCATGCAACTGCAAAACGTTCAGTTAATTTTTGAGCCAGAAGAACAAGGCGAGTTTGAATGTGGACGATATCTTGGTTTTAGTCTTGCAGTCGAAAACATAGATACCTTCTATAGAGAGGCTTCTAAGCGAGGTGTATCGTTCTCTAACGAGCCAGAAAAACAAAGCTGGGGCGGTATAATGACTCACATAAGTGACAACAGTGGAAATATCTTTTCGGTTATTCAGAGTTAAAAAGTAACTGTACTTTCAAGCAACAATACCAGCAGAACGTCAACATTATTCACGTCGCCCCTAAACTAGATAGAATTAAATTTTTTGGGCTCTGCCTGTGAAGTGCTAAAAGTACATTGGTCAATCTTGGCTGACTTTTAATAGATGGATTGACGGCACAATGTATGTTTGTGCCATTGGCTCTAATAGGTGCTGCTTAAAGTTTTGGTGTGGCTTCAATATGTGATGTTAGTTTTGTTGCAACTTCACTTAAACCGGCGTTAATTGCTTTTAGTTCTGCTTTTCTCAATGTCTCGTGGAAATTTAACTCTTTAGCATCTCTATTTACAGTATATTGTTTGGTTGCAGTGAGTGTAAATGGCACAATTCCAGTTCTTGTGTCTATCAGCACAGCTTCAGTAGAGCAATATGAGCGCACTCGATCTTGTTCAAAAAGTCTTAGCTGTTTAAAGTTATCACATCCATTTTTGTAAACTAAGATAAGGTCCGCTTGATAGCGTGCTGCTGCTTCTCGTAAAAAGGGAACTGTTTTTTGTTGTGGTAACAATAATGTCGGTAGAAAAGAAGCGTCGTAAATCCTATGTGAGCTTTTGAGCTTATCAATAAAGTGCGTAATCATTTCATTGTCTATTTGTACGAATTCTTGTGAGTTCATTCGTGAATTATTTTTGGTCGATAAATTAACAATGGCGATGCGATTAATTTGAGGCAATGAAATTTGATGGGCAAGGGCATTTTTGATTTGAGCATCGCTCATACTGGGGCCGTCATTCGGAAACAAGCTCACAGTTGGTTGTGGCGCATTGGTTTCCACCTGATAGTCTGATGGCCTGTGTGTAGAGGATGTAGAGCAACCTGACGCAAGTAATGCACCCAGAATAAGAGCTATATATTTCATTGTTTTCCATAATTTTAATTTATAATCTCCTCACATTATGTCGGCGGCTTTCTTAATGACAGATTAATCTGTCATTAAGAAAGTAATCTTGCAGTTCGGTGGCTGAACATACTAAATAAGACGTAAGGGCTGAAAGAGTTTAGCCAATTACAGGAGGCAACACACTTTATACATTTTTGATTACAGCTCACATTGCGTTTCTTTACGCTTTTTCATCATTTCTTTGATAGCTTTGTTCAAGTTTTCTTTTTTTACGTAACGCTCAGGAAGTGCTTGTATTGTGTATATAAAATCACCCGTGTTCCAATCAATTGCATCATCGATAAATTGTGGGCTGATCACAGCAACCTTGAGTTGCGGATCCAGTCGTTTCAACGCATCAACGGTACCAAGATGATAATTACTATGAAATGCACCATTAAAATGAACAACTTGGTTTGCTGGGTTTGATTTGAGTGCCTTGTAAATAGACTCTGCCATTGTATTATCGCGAGCTAGTTGGGCGTAAAAACTATTACTTAGCTTTATCGGACCTGACTTTTTATCTGTTTTTGGAGCATGATGACTCATTGCCTCAATAAACTTGTCTTGATATGCCTGTGAGCTGGTGGTGATATCTTTTGCAACCCAGTTTTGGTGCTGTTTATCAAAGGTATTTATATATTCCGGCCCTTTGCGCGCGACGCAACGCACGACGCTCAATGGCGTATTGGCTGCGACAGTGGTCAGTTTGTATTGTTTGGCGAATTCAACCAAGGGCCGATAGTCACTTTGGTAGTTATCCCACGCATTGGCTTGTTTTATCAGAGTCTGCTCTCCAATTTCATTTTTTATGTACTGCTCAAGCACATATTGTTTATCGCGTGTGAACTGCTCAAAACTCAGTGTTAAGTTTGGATTTTGGCGATATATCAAGGGCAGTATATTGGCTTGAAGGCGGTGAGAAGCACTGTGGGTGTGATATTCGCCCACAAAGATAACGTCCGCGTTGTTTAGGTGTGATACGAGCTTTTTAATATCGATTTGCTGCTTTTTATTTGCATCATATAAAGTGTAGTCGTGCAGCGTGACAATGCTGTGTGAGAGCGTTTTATCTTGGTTCGTGGTAACGCAACCTTGCATCAAAAACGTTGAAGTGGATAGCAATAGTGCTGCTTTTAAGTGCATTGTTTGTATCATGAAAATTCCGATATTCTAATAAATTCTTGAAACCAATATTCAATTGAACTCCATTATAATGATAACCGTTCTCATTACGGGTGTCGAGCTTGGCTGGTTGTGCGGTTATGCCGTTGCTGTCTACATAAATTATTTGAAATAAATAATTTAATACCTCTAGGCGGTAGAATTTACATTATTCTATTAAAATAGGGATTTAAAATTTTGAAAAACGCTTTATTATCGTCGCTACTTCTGTCGACACTTGCCTACAGCAATGCTTCATTTTCTGAAGAGTATGATATTACAAAGGACTTTAACTATGCATCGCCGTACAACAATGTATGGACCTTCGGTTGGCAGCCTAAAGATTTTTCGTCATTTACTTTGTATCCCAATCAGGTAGATACAGGACAAATTCATCATTGGTTTGATGACGCAATTGATAGGGGTTACACACCCAATGTGGGGTTCAATTATTCTAATGTCGTAAAGTACGGTATTGCGCCTCAATCTCTATCTTTGCACCCTGGGCCAAAAGGTGAAGTTGCCGTCGCGCGATTTACATCTCCAGCGGGAGCTGACTATGCAATTGATGGTGCATTTCTAGCTGGAGATTCAGGCTCTATGACCGTAGCAATTAGAGTGAATGGTAGTTCGGTGTGGTCAAAAGCAAATGCCGGGGCATTTTCATTTGATGATTTAGCATTGCAACAAGGTGACACTGTTGATTTTGTGGTATACGGTGGTTGGAGCTACGGTAGCACCGGGTTGGAAGTTAAAATCAACGAGAATAATGCGATTTATGTTGATCATGAGTCGATTTCGGATCTTAATGAGAATGGGGCTGATGAACTACTTTTGCTGAGAAAGCGCAACTCAGGTACCGTACAAGTTGTTGTCAAAGATTCAATAACTCATGACACTTTGTCGAAAGTAGAGTTCGCTTCTAAGGATTATCAGCCTATCAGTGTCTCACCAGTCAAGCCCAGCCTTGACAGCACTGTGCCTAATATATCTGTTCTTTTGAAAAGTAACACGTCAAATCAGCATATCTTGGAAGTGCGCGAGTTGTATTCTGGTACGCTGGTCAGTCAAAAAACACTCTAAATCATTGTCCTAAACTTCAAAATAGCTTATCGATCAAAAGTCGTTAAGCTATTCGAAATAGGCCTGAATTGTCTTTTTCTACTCTCGTCAAAGTTGAGCCTATCTTAGTCGAGCAATTTGCAACTTCATTAAGTGGAGCTTAGACCGCCCACTTTTCATCGTGTAGATCGCAGTTATTTCGCTGTACTGAACAGCTATTCGAAAACAGCTTTTATATAACCAATAATATTATAGTGATACAGCCGCGATTCAATCTTGTATTTTGTGGAAAGTGGGATTATCCCTTCATAACCTTATTAAATTAATTTTTGCTTTTGTTCTTATGTTTATTTTCTAAAAAATCAACTGCATATGAAATGATTGTGGATTTTCAAACCTTATATTTTTCAATTCATTATTACTTTGGTTGACTTTTGTGTGAGGGAGCTGGCATTTTATTTTCGCCACTATTGCTGCGCACTGTAAAAGATATAATGGAGTAGCAATGGGGTGGTTAAAATTAAGTTTTATAGCACTGTTTAAATTTTGTTGTTCAACTCCAGCCTAGCTGCATTAAATCATGCGGCCACTTTAGGGGGGTGTTATTTAAATTTGCTATGCCATTTAATCTTTAAATAAAAATAATGAATTAAAAATATTAAAGGATGATATATAAAATGAAAAAACTTACTTTATTAGCTGCACTGGGTTTAGGTATGGCAAGTGTATCGGCGCAGGCTGCCGTAGTAGAGTGTTTGATAAGTGGTACACCTACACCTCAAGAGTTTACGCCTCAGTTTTGCTCTAGCCAAGCTAGCTCGCCTGCGACCGAGGTCATATTTAGGCTTACGTCGAGTAAGCCAATTGCAGAAGTAACGTGGAATTATAGCGGTACTTCTGGCCGTTGGGATTGCAGAAAAGGCCAGTACTGTGTATTTAGCAATAGCACAAGAGAGCCAAGTGGCAATGCAGAAGCATGTGCAACACGTGTTCTCTACAAAGATGGTACATGGGAAAACTTAAACTCTTGTGCATACGGTATGTTCTGGTATGGCAGCGGTCCTGTGATCACGCCGTTCACACATGATGTAACTGAAGAGCAATTAAACGCAAGTTCAGAACAATTTTAATTGAGTTAAACACATAGACTTATTTGTTTAATTTATAGAATAAAAACAGTGCTTTATAGTGCTGTTTTTTTGTTCTTTATATTTTAAATTGCTTATTGGTTTTATATTTTAAATGCTTTTTAACAATTGATTTATACTGGTTCTTATTTGTTAGAAAAATACCATGTCATCATTATCATCAGACAAATCTTTTTCAACTGTGATAGATTCGAGATCGTCAACCAACTCATTCAGCAAACTAAGGCTTTTGTCATCTTCTCGTTCTTTTAAATGCTCTTTTATTTCTTGAATGATTGAGTCCATATGTTGTAGTTTAGCTATTTCATTTAATCGAATATCAATAGCTTCAACAACATAGTGAAATATATCGACCAAAGACCCTTTACTATAGCTATCAGTAGGCATATTTTTAACAATAAGCTCCGCTTGCTGATATTTAAAAAATGTAGATTGACCAAATGATTGAACATTGGCGCTGTTTACTTCTAAATCGTTAAATAGCTCAAGCTCCATATCACAAATTGCTTCATCATTATTTTTAAAGTGATACTCAGTTCCGTCGGTTAGCTTCAGACGCGCAATGTAGTCTAGTTCCCAACTTTCCATTAATGAGGATAAATAGCCAGAAAATTTGCTGATATCATTGAGATTGAGACATTGACGATAGAAGTGAATAAGGGCATTGTGATCTAACTGCGTTCTAAATGTTCTATCAGTTTGAACTTTAGAATCATTTTTCGCGTGCTTTAGTGCGAGTAGACGATTAGCTTGATAATCCAGTAAGCTATCCAGCTTTAGTTTTAACAGCTCTTTTGAAATGTCTTTTTGAATATAATTCTCTGCGCCAGCCTCAAAGGCACGAAGTCGCCACTCCAAATCTGTTTCTCCACTAATGAACACTGTGATAGTGTCTTCCTTTTTGGGGGTATTTATACATCGACAAAACTCAATGCTGTCGCCATCTGGTAAATAAAGATCGAGTAGGTAGATGTCGAACTGCTGTGTTTTAATGGCCTCATTAGCGGCCTGTAGGTTTTTACACCAAGTAAATTGTGCTTTATCGCTACCTAACAGTTGTATTAGTTTTGCGTAGACATGATTATCTTCGACTAGGAGCACAGAGAATTTTTTCATGGTGGTCTGCCTATCGGCATCGTTTCGTTAAGTCTTGATATGTAAGTATGTGCGTCAATACGCCAAACGCAATATTTTAGTTTAGACGCTAAAACATTGCGTTTAAGTCTACAGGTCATTTTTCTTGTTAAATAAGTTGGTTTTATTTGTAACATTTGTGTGTTTTTCACGGTCTGCATGATAGCGCAAATTAAAATAAGGAAAATCAACATGTTTGAGCTACTCACTGATGTGATAAGAAACTTTTATATTTTAAGTTTAGCTTTGGCGGGTATATTGTGTTTGTTACTTCTGCTTTCTAAAACGAAAACGCTCGCATGTAGCCTTTTGAGCATATGGATAATGTTATTTATGGCGGAACTAGCGCAAGTCGCTTTCGTCATGGCTGACTTCATGACTTATGAGAACTATGTATCTTTTGACCCCTTCTATGGGCTAGTTTTTTATTTCTATGTACGCTTTCATATAGAAGCTAGAAAAGTCTCTTTCGAAGATGTTTTTCACCTATTGCCTGTTTTTGCAAGTTACCTGTTTAGCATGACCTGGGAATTCTGCTTTGGTGTGATATGTGCGTTATCTTATGCCGTGTATATATTGCGTTACCTGAATTCTCATAAAACAAAAATATCTTTTTCAGGAACGGGTCGCCAATATGATAATTATGCTTGGTTAGTTTTTATGGCCCGTTTTCAGCTGATATGTTGGGTGTTTACGTTATTATTACTATCTGTAAATGATATTTTTTCCATACCTATTAGCAAGCTGATCACACTTGCCAGCTATATTCCTATGAGTTTTTGGTTGTTTTATTTGTCTTACTTCAATCAAATAAAACCACTTTATGTACAAGGCGTATTGGCAGAGCCGATAGCGAAGGCACAGGCAATAAACTCACATCAAAATGAGCAAATAGTTCATCAGTTAAAACTGTCGATGCGAACTGACAAGCTGTTTTTAAACCCTCAGTTAAGTATTTCGGAACTAGCGGAACATATTGATGCCACGACTGCTGAGGTGTCCAATACACTCAATATGCACCTCAAGATGAATTTTTATGACTTTGTAAACCGATATCGCGTTGATGAAGCAAAGTTGCTGCTGTGTAATACGCAGCATAAGGTTCTAGCTGTGGCCTTTGATGCGGGATTTAATAGCAAGTCCACGTTTAATAAGTTGTTCAAATCCTATACTGGGTTAACGCCGAGTCAATTTCGCAAAGAAAAGTGCGGTTTGTTTGATGATGACAAGGGCAGTGGGTACCGTCGTGAGCTTAGCCATCTTTTAGTTGAATAATTTGAGTGGTCTAAAAAATAAGCCATCTTTAGGGATGGCTTAGACCGAACAATGATATAGATTGTGCCTAATAAACTTATTGATTTGAGAAGTAGTTACTTCCCGCTCTGTAGTCGTGCTTGCCTGATGTAGCGCGTTTGAACCCGCCTGCAACTGTTGAAGCTTCACCATTTGCTTCATTGAAGCGCCCGCCCAAGACGACCGCAGCAGCATTGCCTGATTTGTTGTCACTTCCGCCTACGACAACTGCATATGGCGCGTTAGCGGTTGTTTGGTTGAATTGACCACCACTGATAGAAGAGGCGATACCGTAGGCCGTATTGTGACGACCACCAACGATGCTTGCCAGTGGCGCATAAACTCTGTTTGATTCGCCACCCGAAATACTCGCCCATGTTGCATCGGAGTAGATGGTGTGATTAGTGCCGCCAAATATGACGCCATGATTTGCTTCAACAGTGTGATTACTGCCAGACATTATTGCCGATGCATTACCACTGATCTGGTTGTTTGCGCCAGCAATCACGGCAGATTGACCTGTTACGGTGTTGTTTTGTCCTGTAAGTAATGCGCCAGTAGATTGAAAGCTGTGGCCATCGCCTAAAATCACGTTGTGAGAGCCGCTGTGGTCAAGTTGCGGCGTTTGACTTCCATAGCGCACTGCATTGTATCCGAGAATTAAATTTCCGACGGCGTTGGCTGTGCTGACGCCATTTTTCTTATGTGTATAACCTGTACCATTTGAAATATGTAAGTTGCAGCCATTAATAACTAAAGTATTACCAACTTTAGTCATACACTGTAGGATGGCGCGCAGTGCTTGCTCCTCATTGATAGGGTCGTGGTCGTGTGAACTGGCAATAGTTGCGCTGCTCAGCAGGCTAAGGCTCATTAGTAGTACTGATTTTTTAAAGTTAAACATGTTGTAGCTCCAAAATATTTTTTATTAGATTATTTTTCTGAGAAGAAGTAGCCAGCTTGAAAGTCATCTTGGCCATTAACAGTTCTACTAAGACCGCCACCGATACTCGAGGTGAAACCATTGGTGCGATTGAACTCACCACCTAAAACAGCACTGAGCTCGCCATTGGCCTCATTATTACGGCCGCCGGTGATACTGGAGCTTGGACCCTGAGTAAAATTATTTTGTCCGCCTAAAATCATAGAGCTTTGACCTGTTGCTGTATTGTTTTCACCACCATAAATAGAAGCAAAGAAGTTACTTGCCGTATTGGATTTACCTCCAGCAATCAACGCAAAGTTATGAAAAGCAGGCGTGTGATTTTCTTGACCGCCTAATATCACCGAGAAGCTTGACTCAGCAACGTTTGACTCGCCACTCCAGACTGCGCTATGAAAGCCTGATACATGGTTATTTGCGCCTGCAACTGAGGTTGAGTTTGCAAAGGCAGCGTTGTTGTCACCTGCAATTACAGAGCCCACGGAGGTATACTGGTGACCATCTCCGATCACAAGGTTGTGCGAGCCTGTCGCAACTCGCTGCGAAGGTAGGGTCTGCGCGTTATAACCAATAATGACATTTCCTTTGCCATTTTTTTCTACGTTACCCGCAGAGCCGTTAACAACTTGAACATCACATCCTCTTACTACCAGCGTGTTGTCTACTCTTTCCAAACAAGAAAGAATGTCAATTAAAGCTGTTTGCTCTTGCTCAGTAAGCGCTGCATGGGCATTTACAGAAGCTGCCGATAGCGCGATAAAAGCGAATTTAGATAGTGTTTTCATTTTAGTTATCCTTCTAATTTATTTTTTAGTCGTTTGAGTTGGTTGCGTCAGCTCGATATGGGTCTTGAGAATTGAAGACGCCAGCTCTGAATTCGTGATCTGTTGTTGTCTGGCGCTCAGCTCCACCTGCAATGGTTGAACGGAACCCTTTTGCGATGTTGTTTTGCCCACCTAATATGGTGGCTGCTTCTCTGGCTGCTGTGTTGAATCGACCACCAGCAATTACAGTTTGTTGTACAGTTGCAGTATTGTCTTCACCACCAAGGATGTTGGCTTGTAGTGCTTTCACTACTTTATTTCTTACACCACCTGCAATAGTGCTGTATTGACCGTCTAGATCATTGTGTTGTCCGCCCAAAATAACCATAGCATGGGAGAATTGGTCAGAAATTGTATTACTGTTGCCTCCTAAAATTCCGCTTTGAAAAGCTAAGTTTTTATTGCCCAAACCACCTGCAATTGTACTTCTAGATGCGTTGCGACCCTCTGCTAACCCGCTAGAACCAGTTACAAAACTAGAGGGGGAGTGAACGGTATTGTTCGTCCCAGCAATGAAAGATCCAGAACGTGTATAGGTATGGCCATGGCCAATTACTAAGTTATGAGAGCCAGAGGTAGAAGCTGTAGGGGCTGATGGGGCAGAAGCACCATTATTGTAGCCAATGATTAAGTTGCCTGTACCATTGTTTGAGCTAGTCTCACCAAGTCCATTGGTGATTTGCAAATTACAGCCATGAATATGGACTGTGTCATTCGACTGCGATAGACAGCCGAGTATGCTTGATAACTTTGCCTGCTGATCTGGTGTGAGGTGATGGGCACTTGCAGTGATAGAAATGCAGGACAGTCCAGTTACAATGGCCATTTTTTTAAATGTGTTCATTTTAATTACTCCGATTTTAGGTTTTTCTACTTAGCTAATGTCATTAAAAAATGATTAGCTTGTTGAGTAGGTGTGCTTGTTTGCTAAGCACTGGAGCCACTTTATCGAGATAGTTTGAGCTGAGCGTCCATGTTTATTTAAATGGACTCTTTAATTACATTATTTTTTTAATTTATTGATTTTAAAGGTTAGATCTTAGGTGTGTATTAATGTGGACTAAAAATAGAGACTTTCCATAATATATTTGGCTGGCTTTATATAGAAACCCTTGGTTAAAGTAAGAAGTGAGTAGTCAAAAGGAGTAATTATGATTAGACCTGATTTTCTATATCTCACGTGCATAGTTGGAATTTCATTCAATACATCGGCGACACCTAGTTTTTCAGACTTTAGTGATAGGGTAGATATACCGAGTGCTAAATCGGTAGCGATTGAAAATACAACACAAAGCCGTTTTAACGACTATTTAGACATCAAGCATCATCAAAACAACTCTATCGGTGCTGTGTATTCAGCGCTTACACCCGATGAGCAGATAAAATATAAGTATCAAAAAGGCATTTTACGCAGAACAGTCACGTTTGAGTCCCTGCATAAACAAACTTACGATGTTACAACCTCATCTGGCCAAGTAGAGAAGCATACATACTATATTTTCTGGGAATAAGGGGCTGTGGCAGAGGCTGTACCAAAAAAGCGATTTGCTGTTAAGGCCAGTTAAGCAGCAAACCGCATAAAAGCTAGATTAAGTTAAGCTTAATCACATCCTTTTTGAATAGATGTTGTCCACACTCTAACTACAAAGTCATTGTAGTCATTGTCATTTTGATCTTCCCAATACTGTTTATCACCGTAAGCTGAATAATTGGTAGTCAGCTGGTTATTATTTCCATTGATTGCCAAAACGTAGTTGTAGTTGGCACCGACAAGTACATCATAGCTACCTGAACCACCATACTCATCAAGCAATTTCACATAACTGCCATTAACCTGCACGCCCCAATCATTGTTATATGCGGCACTTTCACTGATAAATTGATAGTTGATCCGGGTGTAATCGTCAGGGACACATGCTGGATCATTGTCCAAAACAGTACCAGGTAAAGAGGCTGAGCCAGTTACATTTTGATCGGCCGTAGCCTGAAGGGTAAATGTCTCGTTATCCTCATGATCTTGGTCATCAAGCGCATTTACAATGATGCTTGCTGTTGTATCACCACTGGCAATAGTGACGCTGCTAGCACTCAAACTAACATCGCTCGCACTAGTTGACCCGTGGACTATGTTTAGATCAATCGTAACATCTTGATAGTAGTCATTGCTTAGAGTGACTTGATACTCCAACTGACCACCTTCATTGGCTGAGTCTGTTATCGCTTCTAATGTAAATGATGGCAGTGGATCTGTTTCGCAAGTCGGCGTGGTATAGCAGGCAACCGCGTTGTCTGTATTTGTCGCTAAATCGTTAAGACGAACTGGAACTGTGGCTAACAGGCAGGTATTACCAGACTGGGGGTTTAATTTATATAATTTGGATTTGTTGACATGACCATAGTCATTAATTAGCGTGCGGCTGACCACGATTTCACCAGCTTGATTCAACGTAGCACCCGTTGCGGCTGTCAACGAGTGATTTGCGAGTTTAGTCACGTCATAAGTGTTTCTGTCTATTTGATAAACAGATCGGCTGGTGATCAAGTAGAGGTTGCCGTCTTGAATAACCAAGTCACCTCTAAATTTACCTTTCAGTGATCCTAAAGCACCTAGCTCAGTTGCAGCTCCAGAGTTTTTATTAATTTGGTACAACTTTTTAAAGTCAGTTCCAAGCAACACATCGTTATCCGCATCATACACAAGACTGAGTACCTGACTTGTCCTGTCAACGATAGTATGTGAATTGGTGTTAAAGTCATAATACGCTAAACGCAAGTACTTGAACCGACTTCCTTCTATCGGCAAGTGTTCCTTTTGCTCTGCGGTGAGTGCCAATCCGCTAACGTCCACCTTGTATTCGATGGGTCTTGGCGCAGAGATGTAGTACATTCGTTTGCTTTGACTATCATAAGCAAGCGCTGAAGCACTAAATTCGGCGAGGGTTTGTGCATATGCACTGTTGTTTTGCTCATTTAAGCCAAATAAGATCCCCACATCGCCACGACCAGCGTTGATGCCAAACAATTCACCGTGACAGGTGTTGGCAAACCCGAGGGAGGGCAATGACGCAGTTGCGAGGGTTAAAATGGTTAGTGATGTTTTTAGCATGGTAACAAACTCTGTTCGGTTTATCCTAAGCAAGCTAATACAACACAAAGTAATCACACATCTACGTCCACTGTACGACGTGCATTCTTAGTCCTTCGAGACAGACGCTTCCATTATTATCTTTGCAATCTAATTGTATCATGTCTCCTTATGAACAAAATTGCAACAATAAATTACGACAAATGGATGAAAATTATATCTGACTATTTGTTTTTCTGAGATTCCAAATAGTTAGGCAAGAGTTCGTCAACAATTAATTTTGCCGGTAATGTGTAGCGCACGCCCTGAAACATCACTGAAGTATGTTCATCTATGCCAGTGATGCCTGTTAGTGTCCAACCTTCCCCTTTTTCCGGGCAAAGTACCTTGGTAGTGGGGGGGATGACTTTAAATTCTGAGTTTTTTTCCGCCATATTTTTTTCTTCACTGGACTTTCAAATAAGATGGGGTAGTTTATACCAAAATAATAAAAAATCGACCAATTAAACCCAATGGAACTACTAACACAGAGACTTACATTGCGCGTGGTTTCTTATCGAGACAGCAATGTACTATTGCAGATCTTAAATCATCCTAAAGTGAGCCATTACAATGACTATGGCAAATCACTGACCCTACAGGATATCAAAGCAATGATCCAAAGCGATTTGGAGCTGTTTTACCAAGGCATTGGTGTGCGCTTTATACTATTGAAAGAAGGGAGTGTAATTGGGTCGATAGGGCTGTTTGACTATCAACAGAGCAGTGCTGAAATATCTATGGGTTATGAGTTATCACCGGAGCATTGGAATCAAGGCTATATGAGAGAAGCAGCAACTTGCTTAATTAACTCGCTGCATCATATCTTGCCGAAAGCGCTAATTGCACAAGTTAACGCGAAAGTTGCGCCAAAGAATGTTCGGAGTATTAATCTTCTCAAATATTTAGGCTTTGAACACAAGCAAGATAAATATAGGTTAAACTTGAGTTAAAAGCCTTTTTAATATTTATAAACCTTTTTTGCTGTATAACGTAACGCGATCTGACACCAGAGTCACAGTGATATTTTTGGTCTCGTTACCCCAAACACAATTAGTATGCAGCGTCTTTTCTTCACATGAGTCTGCAGAACCGAGTACTTGTTCCAATTCAGCTCGTTCCATACCTACGGATATTTTTTCATAATTTTCTATGTTCACTTTTGAACATGCTGTAAGTGAAAGCAAAGCAAGCATAACGCAAAATTTTTTCATGCTGTCGGTCCTGTTAGTGTTTATATTTTCTTATTTGGAAAATAATCCCCATTTTGGGGTGGTCTAAATAGTGTATGTCACCACTGTATACACGTGTGAACTGTGACATTCTCGCTGATTCTAGCTCACCTGAGTCGGACAGGTAGCGATAATCAAAGTTACTCGTCACATATAAATAGTGGCGAATATGAATTTTCATTGTGCCGTCTAATTCCCAGAGCGTTTCTCCGCCAGATTTAATACTTGGTTGCGGTGCGTTATTGAGCAAACTAATGAAGTTATCGCTGGGCTGTGCGCGATATATATAACTGGCTGGTTGCGCGAATTTTTTACCACCGTATACAACAACATTGGGCGCTCGTTTTTTACTTTGATCTGGGAATCGCCAACCAGTGTGTAATATCGCAGTATGTCCTTTACGTTCTAGTTTTTTTCTAATCGACTCGAACTTAAGCTGCTCTGGTGCAAGTAAGTACATCGACTGCATGTGTTCTAGAGGTTCGCTGACAGGCACAACGGGTAAAACGTCATACTTTTGAACGTAGTTGATGTCATCATCGCAATACCAAGAGCTTTGAGCTGTGGTAAATTGCTCTGTTACACTGCGCGGGTCATAGTTGGGGTTACCTGCTAAGCAGGCCTGATGGCCAACATTGTTATAGCCTTGTGTTAGCAAATCCAAACGCTTGTTATTTGGCAAAGGGGGGGTCTCAATGGAGAAATCCTCTCTAATTTGCGATGCATCTTTTTGCGCAAAAGCGATGAGCTCTACTTCAAACCAGCGCACTGCAAGTGCAGGCATTGTCGCTGTGGACAATGCCGCCAAAAGTCCCCATTTAACTAAAGATTGCTTCATGCAACAGCCTTTTTCTGAAAGTCATCCATCATGGCGTTAATGAGCTTTAAGCGCTCTTGACCATTTTTTTCTTCTATATTAAAGCGTAATTTGCTCGCGCCTTCCATACGATATATAGCAGGGTTGCTTTGTATCAACCCGATAATGAACGTTGGGTTAACACTGGTATTATTACTAAATTCAAAGTAACCGCCTTTCGGGTTGGCTTCTATTTTCTGGATACCAAGCTGTTGGGCTTTGCATTTGAGTAATTGTATTTCAAAAATGTTCTTCGCAGCGTCAGGTAGTAAACCAAATCTATCTATTAATTCTACTTTCAATTCATCAAGCTCGTTTTCAGACGCCAAACTGGCAATGCGTTTGTACATACTCAAACGGATGTTGACATCGTGAATGTAATCATCCGGCAACAGTGCTGGGATTTTAAGGTCTACTTCACTTTGCTGTTGCAGCAAGTTTTCTAAAGTTGGCTCTTTGCCATCTTTAAGCGCTTGGACTGCTTGCTCTAACATCTCCATATATAGCGTAAATCCAACTGTTTGAATTTGACCACTTTGATCATCACCTAAAAGCTCACCGGCACCACGGATCTCTAAATCGTGGGTCGCGAGGGCAAAACCTGCACCTAAGTCCTCAAGAGACTCGATGGCTTGCAGACGTTTCACAGCATCTTTGGTTAAGCTTTGGCTATTACGAGTGAGTAAATAGGCGTAGGCTTGGTGATGGCTTCGGCCAACTCGACCACGCAGCTGGTGCAGCTGAGCCAAACCTAATTTGTCAGCACGATCCATAATGATGGTGTTGGCCGATGGAATATCAATGCCCGTTTCAATGATTGTGGTACACACTAAAACATTATGTTTTTGGTGATAAAAATCACTCATTAAGTGTTCAAGTTCTCGTTCACGCATTTGACCATGCGCCACAGCAATATTTGCTTCAGGTACCAATTGCGCTATATCGGCTGCTGTTTTTTCGATGGTTTCTACGTTATTGTGTAAAAAGTACACCTGACCACCACGCTTAATTTCACGCAGAATAGCTTCTCTGATCAGCTCGTCATTGCGCTCGCGTACAAAGGTTTTAACAGCAAGGCGTTTCGCTGGTGGAGTCGCAATAATGGACAGGTCTCGCATTCCACTCATCGCCATATTTAGCGTTCTCGGGATCGGGGTTGCCGTGAGTGTTAAGATATCTACATCTGCTCTAAGCTTTTTGATTTTCTCTTTTTGACGCACACCAAAGCGATGTTCTTCATCGACTATAAGCAAGCCTAAATCTTTAAACTTAATGCTTTCTTGGATCAGCTTATGCGTACCAATTACAATGTCTATCTTGCCACTTTCAAGCGCACTGAGGGTTTCTTTTTGCTCTTTTGTACTGTTGAATCGTGATAAAACACCAACCTCTATTGGTAAGTCTGCAAACCTGTCTTTAAAGTTTTCAAAGTGTTGCTGAGCAAGTAACGTCGTTGGAACGAGCACCGCAACTTGTTTGTTGTCGTTGATGGCAACAAACGCGGCACGCATTGCCACCTCAGTTTTACCAAAACCTACATCACCACAAACCAACCTGTCCATTGCTTGGTTAGTTTGCATATCACCAATAACGGCCTCGATAGCATTGCGCTGGTCATCGGTTTCTTCAAATGGAAAGCTATTGCTGAAATCTCTGTACGACCCACCATCGAGTTTAAACTGATGGCCAGGCTTACTTTGACGTTTGGCGTAAATATCCAGCAGCTCTGCGGCAACATCTCGCACTTTTTCAGCGGCTTTGCGCTTGGCTTTTTCCCAAACATCAGAGCCTAATTTGTGCAGAGGTGCAGAGGCTTCTTCACCGCCTGAATAGCGACTCAACATATGAAGAGAAGATACTGGTACGTAGAGTTTGGCATCACCTGAATAAATAATTGTCACAAATTCAGTTGCAACACCCGCAGCATCTATGGTTTGCAATCCAAGATAACGTCCAACACCATGATCCAAATGCACAATAGGCTGGCCTTCTTTTAATTCAGCCAAGTTTCTAATTAGCGCATCTTGGCCTTGCTCGTACTTGTGCTTACGGCGTCTGCGCTGGGAAACTTTAATACCAAGCAGCTCTTGCTCGGTAATTAAAGTCAAAGGCTGTTTGCCATCGAGAAAAACTGAAGCCTCTAGAGGGCTCACAATAAGGCCTACATCTGTTCGGCCTTTAGCGAATTTTTCAAACGATTCGAACTCTTTTAATTTTAAGCCTGTGGGTTTTAGTAGCGTAAGTAGGGACTCTCGTCGACCGTCTGATTCAACGCTAAAAAGTACTTTGCCTTTTTGCTTTTTTTGGGCTGTTATATAGCTCAAAATAGCATGGTAGGGATCAGCTTGTTTGTGGTCAACGCGGACATCGTCAATAAGCGCAGAGTTTACATTGGTGTGGCCCGCTTTTGTTCCAAGTTGCGCTTCACTCAATCTAATTCTTGGATAGTGAGAAAATGATTCAAACAAAGATTCGACATTGAGGTATAGCTCTTTTGGTTCTAAAAGAGGCCTAAGAGGGTCGACTCGGCGGCTTTCATATCGTTTGCTAACATCCAACCAAAAATCACCTGCGGCATGCTCTATGTCTCCAAGGTGCATAAAAACGGCGTCATTAGGCAGGTAATCAAAAATAGTTGCAAGCTTGTCATAAAACAGCGGTAAGTAATATTCTATACCTGCTGGCCAATTGCCACGCGTAACTTGCATATAAATTGAGTCTTGCTCAGAGCTGGCACCAAATGTCTCTCGGTATTTTATGCGAAATCGCTCAATATCTGCGTCATTGGTCGGGAATTCATGGGCTGGTAATAAGTCAATAGACGAAATAGTGTCGCTTGAACGCTGGCTTTCAATGTCAAACAGGCGAATGCTATCTAACTCGTCATCAAAAAAGTCTAAACGGTAGGGGTGTTGGCTGCCCATGGGATAGAGGTCAATAATCGAACCTCGCACAGCAAATTCACCATGCTCCATCACCTGTTGTACATTTCGGTAACCAGCTTGTGTTAATGTTTCTTTTAGACCCTGTGCATCAAGTGTGTCACCTACTTTAAACTGTAATGCATTACCATAAATAAACTCTGGTGGCGCAGTTCTTAGCATTAAGGTTGCAACTGGAATTAGGAGCACGCCTTGCTGTTTTTTACGTAGTGCATTTAAACTCGCCAAACGTTGAGAAATAATATCTTGGTGAGGAGAGAAGTGGTCATAGGGTAGGGTTTCCCAGTCGGGAAATACCATTACATTGTCTTCACCGAGTAGATAACCTAGTTCGGTTTCCAAGCGCAGTGCACTGGGGGTATCTGGCGTCACCAATACAACGAGTGAGCTGTTGTTCTTCACGCTCTCGCTTACGGAAATTGCCAAACTACTACCTAGTAATTGACCCCAATGGATTTTATCCTTTGCCGATTTTACCCAAGGTAGCTCATTCCACTGCACTAACGCCATTCTTAACTCCTAACTACTTAATCTCTGTATATTTTACATAGGTCTTGGTAATGATCTATACGTCTGTCACGCAAATATGGCCAAATGCGGCGTACAGATTCACTGCGCTGCTGGTCGATGTCGACGACCAGTACTTCTTCTTGGTCTTCAGAGCCATGTATTAATAATTCACCTTGTGGGCCAGCTACAAATGAGTTGCCCCAGAACAATATACCGTCGCTTTGGCCGCTCGGATCAGTTTCGTGTCCGACTCGATTAACACTAAGTACTGGCACGCCATTTGACACCGCGTGTGCTCTTTGTGCAATCATCCAAGCGTCTCTTTGGCGTATTTGCTCTTCTTTATCATCTCGAGGATCCCAGCCGATGGCGGTCGGGTAAATCAATAATTCGGCACCAGCCATTGCCATAAGCCTTGCACCTTCAGGGAACCATTGGTCCCAACATACAAGCACTCCTAATTTACCAACAGAAGTTTGAATTGGCTCGAAACCTAAATCGCCGGGAGTAAAGTAGAACTTTTCGTAAAACCCTGGATCATCTGGAATATGCATTTTCCGGTATTTGCCTGCAATTGACCCATCTGATTCGATGACTACCGCAGTATTGTGATACAAACCCGTCGCGCGTTTTTCAAATAACGAGGCAACTATCACAACGTTTAACTCTTTTGCCAGCGCACTAAATGCATCTGTACTTGGGCCTGGTATAGTTTCGGCTAAATCAAACAGGTCAGTGTCTTCAGTTTGACAAAAGTACAGGCTGCGATGAAGCTCTTGTAAAACCACAAGCTTTGCGCCTTGTTGGGCTGCCTCTCTGATTCCATTGATTGATTTTTCAAAATTGCTTTCAAGGTTGTCGCTGTTACTGTGCTGAACAAGAGCGACCTTCAAATTATTATTGCTCATTTGGATCCCTATTTAAAAAACCTTTAGGAAGTTGCATGGTAATACAGTGTAAACTACCGAATTGGTGAATAATGGGCAGACAGTCGATACCAATGATAGTGCGCTCAGGGTGTGCTTTTTGCAATTGCGTAAGCGCCAAAGCATCTTTCTCGTCACCATATATTGGTAGCAAAACAGTTTCATTGATTATCAGGTAGTTTGCGTAAGTTGCTGGCAAGCGCTCGTTTTCTGTATTGTATTTCGCTTTAGGCCATGGCAATGGTACTAAATTGTATGGCTTACCTGTCGGCGTCACAAATGTTTGTAACTGAGACTCCATTGCTTTGAGAGCACTGTAATGTTCGTCTTCCTCGTCATCACATTGCACGTAAACAAGAGTGTCATTTGGCGCAAACCTAACTAAAGTGTCAATATGACTGTCTGTGTCGTCGCCACACAAGTAGCCGTGGTCAACCCATAAGAATGATTCAGCGCCGAGTTCTTGAGATAATTTTTCCTCAATTTGCTGTTTATTCAATTCTGGGTTTCTATTTGGGTTAAGTAAACACTCGGAGGTAGTGAGCAGTACTTTACGTTCGTTGATTTCAACGCCGCCACCTTCAAGAACAAAGTCGACTTTTTGTATTCTGTTCTTCTTATCAGTAACTTGTCGGCAGAGCGCAGTATTGATTTGCGTATCCAGGTCGCTTTGGTATTTATTACCCCAGCCATTGAAGACAAAGTCTTTGATGTTGAGCTCACCTTGGTCATTTGCTGTAGTCAATGGACCATGATCTCTCGCCCATGTGTCATTGCAAGGTGCATCTACGAATACAACTTGTTGCATATTGATACTCGCATCTAGGAGTAGGGTGGTGATATGTGCCTTGAGTTCTGAACTATGCGCGACTATAACAACTTTTTGAATTTGGGAGATTTGCTGACATAGCGCGACATAAACTGGTTCAACTTGCGCCAGTATGTCTACCCAGTCAGTTTGCTTATGTGGCCAAGTGACCATCACCGCGTCTTGCGGTGACCATTCTGGTAATAACGTAAAACTCATGACAATTTATTGATTTTTGATTGCTAGGGGCTAAGTGTATCACTGCACAACGCTGTGTCAGCTATTTTGATCACTTTCGTTATCTGATTGACGCTTTTTTAGTTGCCTAGTTTGTGCGTGTAGACTTGCTCTAACCAACAATTCTTGATCAGAATCTCTTATTTGGGTAAATGCCAAAGTATATTGTAAGGCTTCGTCTTCCTGTTTACTTATTTCTATAATTTGACTATAGCAAAAGATGGCACTGGCTTCGTGCTGTAGAAAAATTTTTGTCCTAAAGTTTTGGCCAATTTGAAACTTTTCAGCCGTAGTCACTTTAATGCCACCACCACCGTAACTATCACAGTAACTGCTTTCATCTTCAGGTTGTTCATTTGCCAAAATATGGCTCATGATCAAGTCAATTTTTCTAGATTGTGCTTGTAAATATGCGGCTAAGTCGGATGCGACATCACCGAGGTTACGCAGTGGTCTCAAAGCATTGAGATCGAGTTCGTTAATTTCGTTAGCGAGTCTAAATAATGGTGGGATAGCGGCTTCAAGTTGTGCTTGGTTTTTAGGCACCATATTTTCTTCAACTGGGAACAAGTTGATTTGGTTTGTCTCTTCTATTTGAAAATACTGTTCAAAATTTTCTTTTAAGTTTGTTTGCATTTATATGTATGCCAATATTCAGTGTAGCTAGAGTAGCAGTGTCTTATTCTCTCCACTCTAGCTATTTAAATCAAGGTGTTAACCAGTTTATACTTTAAATTGCTCTAACATTTCCTCTTGTTTCGCGATTTTATCAACTTGTGATTGCATTGTATGATCTACAACCTTTGCTTCATCAACCACAGTGTTGGATAAATTGCGTATTTCTGAGGCATTATGGTCTACGGCTTCAACAACCGCTTTTTGCTCTTCAAGCATGCTTGCAATATTTACATTGAGCTCGACGATATTGTCTATTGACTCTCTGATCGCATGCAAAGCGTCTTTTGTTTCTTGTGCCTTGACGACTGTTTTTTCGACAATTGTCTGACTTTGCTTCATGACGCCCACTGCATTTTCTGCGCCCGATTGAAGTTGGTCGATCATCGTTTTTATTTCAGTTGTTGCTTCTTGTGTCCGTTGGGCAAGTGTCCTAACTTCGTCAGCAACAACAGCAAAACCACGTCCTGACTCGCCAGCTCTGGCGGCCTCAATTGCGGCATTTAAGGCCAGTAGATTGGTTTGTTCTGCTATACCATTAATGACAGATAAAATCTGTTCTATCCCTGAAGAAGATACTTCTAACTCATTGACGACATCAACGGCACGTTCTATCTGGGATGACAACTCACCAATTGAGTTTGTTGATTGTTCAACAATCCCTTCGCCGTCTTGTGCAAGGCCATCGGTAGTTTTAATGGCTTCCGCCGCTTGCTGAGCGGTGTTCGCAACTTGTTGTTCGGTATTTGACATATTGGCAGTGGAGTTAACTAGCGAATTTAACGACTCGAGCTGTCTTTGGATGGCTTGAGTTGCGTGGTTTGCACCGGCAGAAGTCTGTTTGGCATCTGCGAGCACCTCGTGTCCCAAAGTCTGGATCTCTGCGATGATATTTTGCAGCCTTGATGTGAACCGGTTAAAGTTCTCTGCTAAGTCTGAAAACTCAGGTTCGCTCGAGGCTTGTAGCCTTGCGGTTAAATCAGCATTGCCCCGTGCGATATTAGACATTGCAGAGTTTATTGCTTCCAAAGGTTTGAGCAGAATATTGATCACGTAAGAAAGAGCTAAGAAACTTGCAATAACCGCGATGATAGACACAACAGTTGCATTGTATGTGAGAGTTTCCATGGCGGAAAACACTTTTTGTTTTTCAAGTGCGACACCAACATACCATTCGTATCCTTCTACAGCTTTAAACATAACAAGATAGCTGACGCCATCTATCTCAATTTCTTGAGAGGACTCTCGAACGACAGTATCCCCCAAAAATGTACGAGCTGGTTGGCCATTGAGTGAAATATCAGGGTGAGAGATGATGCTGCCATTAGAGCTCACCATAAATGCGAAGCCTGCATCAAACAAATTAAAGGAATTTATCATATTACCCAGCTTGGCTAGGCTGACGTCGTAAAATATAGCGCCATCAAAATTATTGCCTTTATATACAGGAGCACCAATTGATACGACAATTTCACCGCTGACCGCATCGGCATATGGATCCGTAACAACTAAGGTCCTTGCCGACTTGGCATCTTTGTACCAAGGTCTTACTCTTGGGTCCCATGTTGAACCCGGGTCCCAATTGGGGTCGCTGGCGACATATTTGCCACTGCTTTCTTTTCCGTACCCTATTAAGAGAAATTCTGACGTGAGTTTAGGTTGAGATATCATTGGCCTAGCGTCTTCAAGTTCGTTGACTTGAGAAACCAAACCAGTTGTAAGTGCAGCAAGGTTCATCGAGCCTTGCATTTGAGCTGTGACAGTATTACTGATCCCTTGGATCACTTCTTCCATACTATGTGTGACTTGTTGTTCTAAATTTTCTTTAAGCAGGAAGTATTGCTTGACTGAAAGCAAAAATAAGGCAAGCACTAATACACTAGCAGAAACGGCGACTACTTTATATTTAAACTTCACTGAACGTCTCCCGGATATGAGCTTATTATTAAAGGTAAATCATAAGCGAATAGTTGCAATGATTTCCTTTAGTTTAAAGGATTTATTTACAAATTTGCGACAAAATTATCAAAAACCGAGAATTTAGGCTGATTCTAATGAGCTATACAACTCATCTAACTCATCTTCAGACATATTAATAAAGTCTAAAACTTCATCACTGATAGCATGCCATTCTGGGTCTTGTTCAATAGAAGCAGTATTCTTAAATATGAAGTTACCATGGCGTGCAAGCTTTAAAATTGAAAGCAGCTCAAGGGCAATACCATCTAGCTCACCAGAGCGATAGATACCATTGGCATCGTGCTGATAGTAAATCACGTTTATCATGGGTTTTGGTAATTTCCATTGCTGGGCCAATAATGCCCCTATTGTTGCATGACTGGTGTTGTACTTATTGAATTCAAACTCAGTGGCTTTAGTCCACCCGTCAGATTTAGCAACTGCTAAAACTTCGTTGTAGTCTTCAAAATGCACGCACAGCAGTGGTATACCTACTGTATGAAATAGACCTAACATATATGCATGGTTTGCTAAAGCAGGCTTATTGAGGCTTTGACAAAGTGTTGAGCACAACTGGGCAATGTCACTTTGCTCAGACCAGAAGTTATCAAGTGCGGCTGGTGTATCCACAGTTGCTTTGACTGCAACAGCTTTTACAAGTGGGATCAACCTTTTTAACCCTAAAATCATAATGGCTTGTTCTAACGATTCAATTTCTTTACTGCGTCTAAATGCAGCTGAATTGACCACCTGTAATATCGCGGCACTGATTGCAATGTCACTTTGTAAAATTTGCGTAATTTTACTGATATTTGGTTCTGCGGATTTTGTTTCTTCGGAAAACTGGACTAACGCTTCTGGGCGCGGAGGGATTGAAATAGACCTAAGGATCTGTTTTTCTTGTTGGGTCAAAGATATGGCCATAACTTCTCGCTCACTGCATTATCTTATACAAATAAGAATAGCCAAAAATTATAAAAAACGAGAAAAATAGAGAAATGGCGACAAAGCACTCTTGAATGAAAATTAAAAAAGGCCTGCAAAGTTGCAGGCCTTTTTACTATTCATAGCTGATCGCGATTATGCGTTTTCAACAGCTGAACGAGGCTCAACAAATTCCATATTGAAACCTTCAGCAACTTCTTTACAAGTTACTTGGCCCTTAAGAACGTTAAGACCATTTAGGAAGTGCTCATCAGAAAGAAGCGCTTCTTTGTAGCCTAGGTTTGCAAGCTTGATGATATACGGCAGAGTTGCATTGTTAAGTGCAAAAGTAGAAGTACGAGGAACCGCACCAGGCATGTTAGCAACACAATAGTGAACAACATCGTCAACAATGTAAGTTGGCTCAGCGTGCGTTGTTGCTTTAGAAGTAGCGATACAACCACCTTGGTCGATAGCAACGTCAACAATAGCGGCACCCGGCTTCATTGCTTTGATATGATCAGCTGTTACTAGCTTAGGCGCAGCTGCACCTGGGATTAGTACGCCACCGATCACAAGGTCAGCTTCAACAACATGCTTCTCAAGTGCGTCAACAGTTGAGTAAATTACTTTAGCTTGGCTACCAAACTGCGCGTTTAGGCTACGTAGAACGTCGATGTTACGATCTAGGATAGTAACGTCAGCACCCATACCTACAGCCATTTGTGCAGCGTTACGACCAACCATACCACCACCGATAACGACAACTTTAGCTGGTTCAACACCTGGTACGCCGCCTAATAGCATGCCGCGACCTAGATTTGATTTTTCAAGCGCTTGAGCACCAGCCTGAATAGACATACGGCCAGCAACCTCTGACATAGGTGCTAGAAGTGGAAGACCACCACGTGCATCAGTTACAGTTTCGTATGCAATACAGATTGCGCCGCTCTTAATTAGATCTTCAGTTTGTGGAAGATCTGGTGCTAGGTGAAGATAAGTGAAAAGGATTTGATCTTCACGTAACATTGCACGCTCAACAGCCTGTGGCTCTTTTACCTTAACAATCATTTCAGCTTTTGCGAAAACGTCCGCAGCTGTTGGTAAAATTTCAGCACCCGCTTGGATATAATCTTCATCAGTGAAACCAATGCCGATACCAGCACTTGTTTCAACAATAACCTGGTGGCCGTGGTTTATTAGTTCACGAACACTTGCTGGAACCATACCAACACGGTACTCGTGGTTTTTAATCTCTTTAGGTACACCAATAATCATAATAAATCGCCTCAAAGTAAGAACGGATAACATTTTCGACTATTATAATTATGCAAAGCTAGTGTGTCCTACCTTTTTTGTGCTATTTTAAAGATGATAAATCTATAAAATACTAAAAAGCAGGATAAAACACTTTTCATGCATACTCAGCTAGATAGAACTGATAGAAAAATTCTAGTCGAATTACAAAAAGACGGCAGGATATCTAACGTAGAATTGGCAAAACGCATTGGGCTTAGTGCAACACCTTGCCTAGAAAGAGTAAAAAAACTCGAACGAGATGGCTTCATTAAAGGATATAAAGCTGTGGTAGACCCAGTAAAGTTGGGGCAGGGGTTGCTTGTATTTGTTGAAGTTACAATTAATAAAAACTCTCCAGATGTATTTGAACAGTTTAATGAAGCTGTCAAACAACACGATGAAATTATTGAATGCCACTTGGTATCAGGCAATTTTGATTTTTTATTAAAAACACGGGTTACTGACATGTCGGAGTACCGGGGCGTACTCGGTGAAATTCTTTTAAAACTGCCTAATATTAACGAAAGTCGTACTTATGTTGTAATGGAAGAGGTTAAAGGAGAGCAGGGGGAGGTTATAAAACCTTGTGCACCTTAAAGAATTTCTTGATATGGTGTAACCTATAATAGAAGTTTACAATAAAAGATAAATACAGGTTGAATGTAATGCGCTTAAATGGTGTTCAGCGCCTACTAGAAACGGGTCTTATTGTCAGCACTGCAGCTGCAATTTTTACGCTTTGCGCCTTGGTTTCATTTGATCCAGCCGATCCGGCATGGACACAAGCGGGTGAGTTTGTAAAAGTAAATAATATCACCGGTGCTGCAGGTGCATGGGTTGCGGATATTTTGTTACTGAGTTTTGGGTGGCTTGCCTTTTGGGTACCTGCTGCAATGCAGTTATTTGGCTATTTGCTATTTAAAAAACCGCACAAGATTTTCCAATTAGATTATACCACCCTTGGTTTACGAATTATTGGTGCAACGTTGCTTATTGCTTCATCCAGTGCGATAAGTAGTATCAATTTTGACGATATTTATACATTTTCTTCCGGTGGAGTAGTGGGGGACGTCGTGGCAGGTGCCATGATGCCGGCATTTAACTTTACTGGCACGTCTATTCTTCTATTGTGTTTTTTCTTTGCAGGGATCACTTTGTTAACGGGTGTTTCTTGGGTTGAGGCTGTTGATTATTTGGGCGAAAAAGTCGTTAAATTTATCAAGTTTGTTTTTGCTAGAATGACCAAGAAAAACGCCCCGATACAGAAAACAGCAGGCACAATGCCTCAAAGTGCGGCGGCAATCGAAGCGCCTAAAAGCGAAGCTTTTGTTGAAGAGATACAACTTGAATCAGAAGATAAAGAAGAAATTGAGCGCGCTCATAATTTTGAAGAGCCAAGCGCTCCGGTGGCTGAACCAGCAGTGCCTGACGAGGTCGAAAAGCCACTCAAATTGAAAGACAAGCTGTTTTCTGTTGTCGGCAAAAAAGAAGATAAAAAGCCACAAAGTGCTGAAACGGTTGAACCGATATTGCAGACGCAGCCACCTTTTGATGAACCAGTTGCAGCTGATGTATTTGATGAACTTGATCATATATTAGAGCAGGAAATCAATTTCTCAGCGATTGACGATGAGTCACTGGACACAGTAGCAGCATTGAACGCGTTGGATGATGCGGCAGTAAAAGAAGAGCCAGTAACAAAGGTTGTGTCGCCTGCGAGACCGTTAAAAAAGCCAGATGGTGAAGCAAATCAAAAAGCAGCATATCAGCCACCGCCTTCTGCAAAAGAACAATTCGAAGCTTTATTAGAAGCTGAACCTCCGGCCGATCCGCTTCCATCACTTGATTTACTTGATAGGCCAGATAAAGCAAAAAACCCGATTACAAAAGAAGAGTTGGAAACGGTATCTCGCCTTGTTGAGGCCAAGCTCTTGGATTTCAATATCCAAGCTGCGGTGGTCGGGGTCTATCCAGGGCCTGTTGTTACACGCTTCGAGCTTGATCTTGCTCCGGGTATTAAAGTAGCTAAGATAACCGGACTGGCAAAAGACTTAGCAAGATCACTGTCAGCGGTTAGTGTACGTGTTGTTGAAGTCATTCCAGGCAAAACTTATGTTGGCCTTGAATTGCCAAATAAAAACCGAGAGATAGTAAGGCTCTCAGAAGTTATCAATGCGCCAAAGTTTGAACAAAACGCTTCCCCATTAACCATGGTATTGGGTAAAGACATTGCAGGGGAGCCTGTGGTGGCAGACCTTGCTAAAATGCCTCACCTACTGGTTGCGGGTACAACTGGTTCTGGTAAGTCAGTTGGCGTTAATGTAATGATATTAAGCTTACTGTATAAGTCACCACCTGAAGATGTTCGTATGATCATGATTGACCCAAAAATGTTGGAGCTATCTGTATATGAGGGGATCCCACATCTGTTATGCGAGGTTGTGACGGATATGAAAGAGGCAGCCAATGCACTGCGTTGGTGTGTAGGTGAAATGGAGCGCCGTTATAAGCTGATGTCTGCATTGGGTGTGAGAAATCTCAAAGGCTACAATCAAAAAGTATTAGCAGCAAAAGAGGCCGGACAACCAATTCTGGACCCATTGTTTAAAGATACTGATGGCATGGCTGATGGCCCAGAAGAACTAGATAAATTGCCAAGCATCGTTGTGGTAATTGATGAGTTTGCTGACATGATGATGATCGTTGGCAAAAAAGTTGAAGAGTTAATCGCACGTATCGCACAAAAGGCGCGTGCAGCTGGGATACATTTGGTTTTAGCTACTCAAAGACCATCAGTTGATGTCATCACTGGCTTGATAAAAGCCAATATACCTACACGAATGGCGTTTCAGGTATCGAGTAAAATTGACTCCCGTACCATTCTTGATCAGCAAGGTGCGGAGAATCTACTAGGTATGGGTGATATGTTGTATTTGCCGCCAGGTACCAGTGTTCCAATCCGTGTTCACGGCGCATTTGTGGATGATCACGAAGTGCATGCAGTAGTAAATGATTGGAAAGCGCGAGGCAAACCAAATTACATCGAAGATATCTTATGCGGTGATGCAACAGAAGAAATTTTGTTACCGGGTGAACAGCCTGAAGGTGGCGATGAAGAATCTGATCCACTGTATGATGAAGCGGTAGGATTTGTGATTGAAACTGGTAAAGTGTCTGTTTCGAGTGTTCAACGTAAGCTTCGAGTTGGTTATAACCGTGCTGCACGTTTGGTTGAGCAAATGGAAATGTCTGGCGTTGTCAGTGCACCGGGTCACAACGGTGCACGCGAAGTATTAGTACCGAAAGGTGGAGCAAATTAAAATGAAGTTTAAAACAATAGCCTTAGTACTAGGTTTGTCATGCGGTTTTGTTTCGCAAAGCTTTGCGAATGAAGCTGAATCCTTAAAGCTAAAGCTCAGATCTCTAAATACATTTGAAGCGAGTTTTACTCAAAAAGTTAAAGATGAAGAAGGTACATTATTGCAAGATGGAACGGGCAATATTGCACTTAAATACCCATCAAAGATTCGTTGGCAGCAACTAGAACCAGATGAAACCCTGTTAGTGTCTGACGGAAATAAGACTTTTTACTTTGACAGCTTTGCTGAGCAAGTAACAGTAATGAATACTGCGGGTTTGATAGATACAACACCATTTATTTTATTAACTACTCAAGACAAAGCGCAATGGGAAAAGTACGATGTAAGCAAAACGACTGTAGGCTACCGGATTTCACCAAAGCCGAATGTCGAATCACAAGTTGAGCTGTTAGACATTGTTTTTGCAAGTGCAGGCGTTGCTATTGATTCATTAAGTATTAAAGATGCATCAGGGCAAACTTCGACGTTTAAGTTTTCGAATGCCAAAACAAATATTGAGCTAGACGATAAATCATTTACATTCAAAATCCCCCATGGAGTGGTCATAGACGACCAAACTGCCAGTGAGTAGTTTAGGTTTTGACTTTGCACCTGATGTTAGACCTTTGGCCGCTAGAATGCGGCCAAAGTCGTTACAGGGCTATATTGGCCAAACACACATAATTGCCAAAGATTCCGTTTTATATCGAGCAATCGAACAGGGTCGATGCCACAGCTTGATTTTATGGGGCCCTCCTGGGGTAGGCAAAACAACCTTGGCAGAGATCATTGCAAACCATGCAGATGCGCAATTGGCAAAACTGTCAGCAGTTACGTCTGGTGTTAAAGAGATCAGAGAAGTCGTACTAGAAGCAAAAAGTCGATTAGCCCAATCAGGTAGACGTACCTTGCTATTTGTTGATGAGGTACATCGATTTAATAAATCACAGCAAGATGCATTTTTGCCCCATATTGAGGATGGAACCTTTGTTTTTATAGGTGCGACGACAGAAAACCCTTCTTTTGCATTAAACAATGCAATTTTGTCACGAGCGCGAGTCTACACGCTTAAGCCATTGACTTTGGAAGAATTGGTTTTTGCACTAAAGCAAGCACTCAGTGATGACGAACAATTGGGCCAACTTGCAATTAATATTGAGGATGAAGCTTTAAATGCGCTGGCACAAGCCGCAGATGGCGATGCACGCAAAGCGCTCAACTTATTAGAGCAAGCGGTGGATTTGGGACATCGAAATGGCAGCAACGTAGACATTGATAAGTCTGTGTTGATGCAAATATTGCCTACACACCTTGCAAAATACGATAAGGGTGGCGACATCTATTATGACCTTATTTCGGCTTTTCACAAATCAGTTCGGGGAAGTAGCCCTGATGCGGCCTTATACTGGTATTGTCGTATTCTAGCGGGTGGGGGAGATCCCCTTTACGTGGCAAGGCGTTTGCTCGCTATTGCCAGTGAGGATATAGGAAACGCAGACCCTAGAGCACTGCAAGTCGCGCTCAACGCGTGGGACATTTTTCACAGAGTAGGCCCAGCAGAAGGGGAGCGCGCAATTGCACAAGCGACAATCTACCTTGCAAGTGCAGCGAAAAGCAATGCTGTATACACGGCATTCAAACAGGCTAAACGGGATGCTCAAACAGATGTAGATTTACCAGTACCAGAGCACCTTCGCAATGCGCCGACAAAATTAATGAAAGAAATGGGCTTTGGAGAGGAGTATCGTTATGCCCATGACGAGCCTGGGGCGTATGCTGCGGGAGAGAACTATTTTCCAGAATCTGTTTCTGATCGGCAATACTACTTCCCAACAGATCGTGGTTTAGAAAAGCAAATTAAAGAAAAGCTCAACTACTTAAAAAGCCTAGATAATACAAGTAACCAAAAACGGTATAATAAAAAACCGGGTCAAGCATAAATGGAAATGCTCAAAACTTATATAATGATAGCCTTTGGTGGTGCGTTTGGCGCCTGCTTAAGGTTTTTTATTAGTGATATTGTGTTAAAACTCATGGGTAAGGGATTCCCTTTTGGTACATTGACCGTTAATATTCTTGGTTCATTGTCGATGGGCATTCTTTACGGATTAATCGAAAAGCAAATAATAGCTGTATCTCCTGCCAAGGCTTTGATAGGTGTCGGCTTTTTAGGTGCTTTGACGACATTTTCAACATTTTCCATGGACAGCCTATTGTTGTTACAACAAGGCCAGTTTATGAAGATGGCATTGAATATAACGTTGAATGTCGTCGTATGTATATTTATGGCCTGGATAGGTCTTTGCTTAGTCATGCAAAAAGGTTAAAAGAACAAACATGTTAGATCCAAAGTATTTAAGACAGGACATCGAAGAAGCTGCTGCGCGCTTAAAAAAACGTGGCTTTGAGCTAGATGTTGAAGCAGTTAACGCGCTTGAAGAGCAGCGTAAAACTTTGCAAACAAAAACCCAAGAATTACAAAGTGAGCGAAACAGCCGCTCCAAGGCAATTGGTCAAGCGAAAGCAAAAGGTGAAGATGTACAGCCGCTGCTAGATGCGGTTGCAAATCTTGGTGACCAACTATCGGCTGCAAAAGCAGAGCAAGACAAAATTTTAGCCCAGCTACAAGACTTAGCATCAACATTACCAAACTTGCCTGCTGAAGATGTCCCTGAGGGTGCAGATGAAGACGATAACGTTGAAGTTTCTAAATGGGGTGAGCCTAAACAGTTTGACTTTGAAGTAAAAGACCATGTTGATTTAGGTGAAGCACTAGACAAGGGTCTTGACTTTGAAACAGGCGTGAAACTAAGTGGTTCGCGCTTTACCGTGATGCGTGGCGGTGTTGCGCGTATGCATCGTGCGCTTGTGCAATTCATGCTTGATACACACACTGACAAAAACGGCTACACAGAGATGTATGTGCCGTACTTGGTAAACAAAGCAAGCTTGTATGGGACAGGTCAATTGCCAAAGTTTGCGGCTGACTTATTCCATACAGAAGTGCTTGAAGAAGACCAAGATGGCTACAGTTTGATCCCAACTGCTGAAGTACCACTTACAAACTGTGCAAGAGATGAAATCTTCGACGAGAAAGAACTTCCAATCAAGATGACTGCACACACGCCTTGTTTCCGCAGTGAAGCGGGTAGTTATGGTCGTGATACACGTGGTCTTATCCGTCAACACCAGTTTGACAAAGTAGAACTTGTCCAATTGGTTAAACCTGAAGATTCAATGGATGCGCTTGAAGAGCTTACAGGCAGTGCTGAAGGCATCTTACAGGCGCTTGAACTTCCATACAGAAAAGTGGTTTTGTGTACGGGAGATATGGGTTTTGGTGCAGCTAAAACATATGATTTAGAAGTTTGGTTACCTGCTCAAAACACTTATCGAGAGATCTCTTCTTGTTCAAACATGCAAGATTTCCAAGCGAGACGTATGCAAGCACGTTTCCGCCGTGCTGGAGAGAAGAAGCCAGAGCTACTTCACACGCTAAATGGTTCAGGTCTTGCTGTTGGTCGTACGCTTGTTGCAATATTAGAAAATTATCAACAAGAAGATGGCTCGATTGTTGTGCCTAATGTACTTAAACCTTACATGGGTGGCTTAGAGGTTCTTAAGTAATCAGCCCAAGTGATTGATATCAGGCCGCTATCTAGCGGCCTTTTTTATGACAAAATAATGAATGTTTTTTTACGGTGTAACTTGCATCATTAACTCATAAAAATCTTATTAATCGTATTTATTATTTGTTTTATAGTATTTCAAGCATTAAAAAACCAATTTTTCAATTTGAGAAAAGTTCTTATCTATTCTCTATTGCATGTGATTTCAAACTATGGTTAATTGGAACCTGAGGTTTGGCCATTCCTTCTGAATAAGTTTTGCACGCACTGATACCAAGTGTGAGCAGATGTCTTATTGTTACCATTATTGCAAAATTTAAATTTGATTCTATCCAAGATAGTTGAGTGACATGTAGTGCCTGATTTGCGCGGCTTATATATTTTTCTGCTTAAAAAGAGGTTGTAAATAGCATTCGAGATTAAGACGCAAATATAGTTGCAAATTACAGTTGGGTTAACTATTTATTAAATGTGGATGTCGGTAAGACTAAGCAATCAAAAATTGAAGGTGAGGAATTTACCTATGAAGAGACAGAAAAGAGACCGTTTAGAGAGAGCACACTCACAAGGATTTAAAGCAGGTTTAGCAGGACGGTCCAAAGATTTATGTCCATATCAGCAAATTGAGCACAGATCAGAATGGTTAGGTGGCTGGCGAGAGGCCATAGACAATCGCAATATGTTTAAAACCTAAAACAGAATCAACAGAACCGAAGAGATAAAGTAAAGCCCCGAAAAGGGGCTTATTTGTTTCTATCGACTGATAGAAATTAAAACGCGCTAGTATCTTGGAAAAGACCCACTTTTAGATCTTTTGCTTCATAGATAACACGGCCGTCTACTTCAACAACACCATCTGCAAGACCCATAAACAATTTACGCTTGATAACACGTTTCATGTCGACACGGTAAGTTACCTTTTTAGCTGTAGGTAAGATTTGACCGGTAAACTTAACTTCGCCTACACCTAGTGCACGACCAAGTCCTGGGCCACCAGACCAGCCTAAGAAAAAGCCAACAATCTGCCACATAGCGTCTAAGCCAAGACAACCAGGCATTACAGGGTCACCTCTGAAGTGACAATCGAAGAACCACAGGTCAGGGTTAATGTCTAGTTCTGCAATGATTTGGCCTTTGCCGTATTCACCGCCGTCGTCATTGATTTCTACAATGCGATCCATCATTAACATGTTATCGATTGGCAGACGGCAATTGTTTTCACCAAACATTTTACCTTCAGCACAAAGGATTAGTTCTTCTTTTGTATAACTATTTTTAGGTTCCATAGTATTCATTCTTCATTTTCTAATTGCGGGTACTCTAGCGTACACTTGTACGCTAAACAACTCTGAACAGTTAAATTTTTATCTATATCATACGTCAGTAACATTAAAATCAATTCTCTTTGTGATTTACGCGATTTTTGGTTGAAAAAACTTTATAATCGGGTTGTTTGTTAGTAATTTAATGGAAATTTATGATCCTTTTTGTAGATGCCTTGACGGTAATAGATTTTTCTTACTTATGTGCTAAACGCGGCGCTGTTGGAGAAAGTTGGATAGTTGATATGACGCTGCATGGTCAACTGAATGAAGAGTCAATGGTTTTAGACTTTGCAAAAGTAAAAAAACAAATTAAAGCAATTATTGATAACACAATAGATCATAAATTGGCCATTCCCTCAGCGTTAGATTGTCAGTTAGATTTGAATGGCGGCAGGGTATCATTTGATTATGAGTTTGGTGGTCATCACCTTGCTATGAGTGCGCCAGATGAAGCGGTTTGTGTTGTTGAAGGTGAAAAGATTGACGAGCAATCTGTCATTGCCTTTTTAAAGCAACAAATTTTGCCTCAAATGCCTGACAATGTTAAAGACATTGAAATTGCTCTACGTCCAGAACAAACCAGTAGCTTCTATTATCATTACAGCCACGGCTTGAAAAAGCACGATGGTAATTGCCAACGCATTATTCATGGGCACCGCTCATTGATCGGCATATTCTTTGATGGTGTAAGTATGCCTAGACTACAAAAAGAGTGGTCTCAAAAGTGGGAAGATATCTATTTAGGTACGCAAGAAGACTTAATTGAGCATGCTCAATTAAAGTATATTTCAGCGAAACAAGAAGACTATTCGTTCGCATACGAATCATCTCAAGGCTATTTTGAAATGTGTATCAGCAAAGAGCGATGTGATATTTTACCGTGTGATACCACAGTAGAGTGTATTGCTGACTACTTAGCTAACAAAATTAAAACGACATACCCAGACAAAGAAGTAAAAGTCAGAGCCTATGAGGGTGTGGGCAAAGGAGCTATTGCTTATGCATAAATTGTTGCTAGCACTGGGCGCATGCTTTGCACTGAGTGCACAAGCAATTGAGTTAAAAGGCCACCTTACACAAGGAGGCATGGTGACTGGTCATTTAGAGGGCATAAAATCAGTGTCTCTAAATGGCAAAGAACTGAAAATAACACCCAATGGACAGTTTGTTTTTGGTTTTGGACGCGATGCAAAGAGCGAGCATAAGCTAATTTGGGTCGACAAAAATAACATTCAGCACTCGAAAGAGTTCTTTATAACCTCACGTGATTACGATATCGATCGAATTACTGGAGTCGCAAAAAAATATGTCTCCCCACCGAAAGAGGTATTGCAGCGTATTCGTAATGACTCTAAGAAAGTGAGTGCTGCGCGTGCCAAAAGCAGTACACTTGAGTTTTTTGATTCTCCAGTATATCGCCCCGCGAAAGGCCGTATTTCCGGTGTTTATGGAAGTCAAAGATATTTTAATGGCGAGCCTCGTCGCCCTCATTTTGGTTTAGACATCGCGAACAAAACCGGCACACCGATATGGGCGCCTTTGCCGGGTAAAGTTGTGCTTGCTGAAAAAGATCTCTATTACAGTGGTGGAACTTTGATTTTAGATCATGGCTACGGTATTACTTCCACCTACATTCACATGAGCAAGCTACACGTTAAAGTGGGGGACATGGTTTCCACAGGTGAGGTAATAGGTGATATAGGCGCAACAGGCCGCGTGACAGGCCCACATTTGGATTGGCGTTTCAATTGGTACGGTGAGAGACTGGACCCTGAATTATTAATGATAGATAAACCAGCAAACAAAAGCAGTAAATAATGACAGAACAAGATAGAGACGCAACCATTGCGAAACGTATTCATGACTCGATAACATCGGTAACCAAAACTGTATTTCCGGGTAGAACCAATCATCACAACACGCTTTTTGGTGGCGATGCGTTGGCGTGGATGGATGAAGTGGCGTTTATAGCGGCAACAAGGTTTTGCCGTAAACCATTAGTAACAATTTCCTCGGACCGTGTAGATTTTAAAGAAGCTATTCCCGCGGGCACGTTTGCTGAGCTTGTTGCGAAAGTTGTCCATGTTGGTAACACGAGTCTCAAAGTAGAAGTACAAATTTTCTTGGAAACGATGCACAAAGATGATAAGCACTTGGCTATTTCAGGCAGCTTTACATTTGTCGCAGTTGATGACAATCACAGGCCTACGCCTGTTGTATGTGAAAATATGTTGAACGGGTTTCAATAATACTTAGAGGGGGCGGTAGCCCCCTTTGTTATTTACTGAATGCTTATTGATGCAACTTCCTTTTATTAGCTACAGCTCATTCGCATTATTTGTCAATTCTCCTTATCACGTAACAGTTAACGGTCACTTGTTTACGATATGTGTTTTTTTCAATTCCGCTTTGGCATCATTATCTGTCCCGGCCAGTGCTTTTGGTACTCTGCGCTGAGCAGCGTGAAAGATTCCAACTATATTAATCTGACTCTATCCTCGTTTAATAGCAGTGAATCACTAAGGTGTAGCGGGTTATAAAGGCCAATTTGGTTAATTTTTGACAGATTAACTCTATGTGATATCTGCCTCAAGGGATCCTTGAGGTTTACCCAAGGTTGATAATTCATAAAAATTTAATATGTTCTTTTTTCACGCTGATTCCGATATTTGTGAAATATAAATCGCCACAAATCTAGATGGGGTATCACTATCTGACTAACCTGATCTACACTTACTTTTGGCTTAAACAAACAGTAAGGAGCTTGTGATGATTACTATACATAGAGAATATTGCTTATCTGGAGAAAGAAATTTACATGCCCATGTTGAAGTCTTCCCAACAGGTCAGCTGGATGTCGATATTGTTGAGCTTCATGAGCACCATTCAACCCAGTTTGATAATATTAAATATGAACACACTGGTGCCGACATTGTGATCACAGGTATTGAAGGCGCTACTAGCTGGCAGGTTGTACTCAAAGAGCGGGATGCAAGAGAGCTATCCCACCTTATTGCAGATGCAAATGAGGAGTATGAGATACTAATGCGAGATCTTGGTTAGTAAAGTCCTGTCATAACATTCACCACAAATATGTGCAGATACGTAGTAGTCATAATATTTTAGGTGCTCAGGTATGTGTTGCTGTAACTAAATTTAGATGAGCACCTAAGTAAAAACCATCCTTATACATTATCTATGTATGTGTAGAGAATTATCTCAATGATTTCTCACTGCATTTGTTTTTCTGACTACAATTTATATATACATGGATTCGCCAATATAGGTATTGATAGTGAGATACAGCCTCAAAACTGTGCTTACGGTTTTTATTTTAGCCAGTTTGATCACTGCATTGGTCAATCTGATCATACTCAATAGTAGCCAAAGCGTTAAAGACAAACATGAGTATTGGGTTATCCATACGCATGAAGTGATTGATTTAGTAAACCAACTCAGAACACAAATTAAAAATGCTGAAACAGGACAGCGTGGCTTCATACTTACTCGCAATGTTCTTTATTTACAACCATACAACACGGGTACCAAATTAACTTCCAAACTTTTTGAAGCGCTAAAAACAAAAACACGAGACAATCCAATTCAACAAAACAGGTTGTCAGAGTTGATTGTTGTGCTAAACGATAAGTTTTCTGAGTTAGAGCAAACAATTCAACTTGTCAAAAGTGGCCAAGAGCAGGAAGCATTAGAGCTTGTCAGAACAGATCTTGGACGTCATCTAATGGGAGAGATTGAAAATACGTTGCTGGCATTTGAAAAAGAGGAGAGGGTATTACTTGAAGCGAGAACATCAGAATATAAAGAGGCAAAAACGCTGTATCATATTTCAATCTGGTTGCTTGAAGCCATGTACTTGATCTTGATTATTTGGGTAATTTACACGATAAAATATAAGGTCATGGAGCCACTTCACTGCCTAAATAAATATATCAACAGCGATTTTTCAGATAACCCGATTTTGATTGCGCAGGGAGATAGTTGTCGCGAAGTAGAGCAATTAGCTAGCGACATAATAAAGCGCTGTACAGATAGCGAAGCAACTATTGTTAAATTGCAACACGCTCATACACTCGACGTTAATCTAATCAAAGCTCAAAACCAATTTTTAGTCGATTTGAGTCTGAAGACCAAATTACCAGCACACAAGGTGTACACTTCTCTTAAAAAGTTTAAGAGTGATTCAGCATCACTCAATAACAGCGATGAACTTAGTGAGCTAATATCAATTGCGCATAAGCTGGTTGAAGCCCCTGAAGAGATAGATAACTTCGTAAATAATGCGAAGCAAAGCGATACAAACAGTAATGTCGCCGATTGATATCTATCGTTTTTTATTCCAAAGAGCATGAAAGTTTTTCATTATTTGGAATGTTCCAAAAATGTGAAGTAATTTTACCGTATTCAGTATATAATTGCCAAAATGGAAACAAAAACTCACGTTAGTTTTCTTCATTTAAGTGTTTCAGTGGCGATTTTGGGTAGTAGATGCCGAGTTCTGTATTTTTCTTAATATTGTTAATTGGCACATTGCACCATTGGATCGGATACAAGCTTATTTTAAATAAAAAGGTATTGGACCGGGTCAAACCAAAACGCTTGTTTGGTCGCTTGTGTACTAAAACGGTGCTGTTGTCTGCATGGCATTTCTCAACAGCCTGCTGGTTTGGGTTTGGTGGTGTTATTTTTGTCTTTACGGTATTTGATAACCCATCAAAAGAAACGGTTTTATTTGTTGCGCTTTGTGTCTTTTCAATCAGTGGTTGGTTGTGTACGTATTCGCGTAACCACAAACTGATCTATTGGTGTATCTTTTTAATCATGTCTTCTATAAGTTTTATCGTTGCTAAACATTAATGCACAGCCTCACAATTTGTGTGAGTCTGTGCATTTGTATCATTTAGTTAAATGATGTGTTTGTTGCTAGAGAGCATTGAATTAGTAAAAGTATCTAGCACCATTCCATAATGGTGTGTTACCGCCGTCTAGACCGACAAATTTGATTTGTCCTTCAATCGCGTCGTCTGGAATTACATACTCGATAGTTTTACCTGAATTGCCGTAAGCGCTCGCTTGGATCCGCTGCATTTTTTGGCCGTTAAAGTACACATCTACAAACTCTGTATTAGTGACTTCGATAGAGAGTGTTCTATCTGTACCACTTAGGTCTGAAACGTGTGGTTGCAAGAACGTCACCGTTGATTTGCTTTGGCTTTGGTTAAGTAGATCTCTTGCAATCGTATCAAAGTTGCCAACACCGTTATCAAGTAGGCTATCAAGTGTTTGAGGTACTACTTTGTCTGATACGCAGCCAAAATCTTCTATTAGCGCATTTTTATTGTGGCCGTGGCGAACCATTTGTCTCCAAGATACTGTCATTTCTTGACCGTGAGGAAGCGCTTCAAAATAAGGCGCGCCAATATACTGTGCAAAAACAGAGTGTCTCATAACATTTGCACCACCTGCACCTGTGCGTGTGTGCTCACCGTAAACCTTAGCTACCCCGTTATCTTGAACCGCACAAGTGAATACGTCACCTGACGAGTAAGTTTTAGCATTAGACCACACACCGACAGGTTTGTAATAGTTTTGACCAAACACATTGTTTTCTGGAACAGTTATATAGGACGCGTTAGCAGTGTACCTTGCATTTGTACCAACAACATCAGCAAGTACTTTTTGCCAGTGTGGGCCGAATGTGCTGAAAATTGTGTCGTGAAGGATGTCATAGTTCAGCTGAGTATTGATAAATCTGAGTTCTGTTGGTTTAGCTGATTTGTTAGCAAACAATTGCACGAGTCTATCAGCATAAGTGATCAATCCACCAGGGTTATTTCGTACGTCAAATACCAATGCATCTGTATCTGCTAGCTGATTTTGAAGAAGGTCGATAAGCAGCCATAGTGAGTAATCGATTGAACCAACCACGCTAAAGCTATCAAGTTTGATATAACCGACTTGTTTACCGTCAACTTCACGAATAGCCCACGACACTTCAGGGTCTGCCGTCGGGTTCGTCACAAATGGGGTGCCTGAATCGCTGTCTAATTCAGCTTTTACTAATTCATGTTCAGCAGCTTCAATATTTGTACTTTCTGCAAGTAAATCTGCAATGGCTGTTTCATTGTTATTTGAAGCAGCAGAGTTAGCAGGAAGCCTTGTGATCCAAGGAATAGTAGTGGTATATGTTTCGCCAGTTATGTGAGATACAAACTCGATAGTAACATCATTTTGTTCAGGTACTAGAGAAACAGAGTGTCTTTTACGTGTGATGGCGCTCAGTGCTCGAATAAAGCCTGCATCTTCATTTGCGCCGTAACCTACGTTAAGGTTTTGCTCTACGACTTTGTGAATAGATACGCCATTATAAGACACAACCTTGTCACCAACTTCTGGCAAACGGCTGTCGGTTACATATGGCGTAATATTTTCAAGAATATTTGAAACACGCACTTCAGAATTACCAAACACATCTAGTGTTTTATCGAATTCAAATGGTAGGTAAGATGCATAGCTTCTCACAGGCTGAGGGTGCACATAAACTAAGTGCAAATCACGCTGAGCTTTAAAGATTTTTGTTAAGCGCGAGTGCAATTGATCAGTACTAAGGTTATCTAGCTCAGCAATGACTTTATGAATTTCTGAAACAGCATTTACATGTCCTGTCGGAGAAATGCCATAATAAATGTCTTTTGCGTATTGATGTACGTATAGATCTTCTAAGAAAATTCTTGCTTGCTCTACAACGCGTTCTTTTTCTTGTTGTGTATATTCAGGAGACTTAATTTGATCTCTCACTTCAGCTAGTGGCGCGTAGTTGTTTGCCAAAGTTGCTGAACTAAAAACAAGTGCTAATGTACTAGCCAGTAATGACTTTCTCATTTATATATCCTTACGGTTTTGTTGTAGTCAGATATAAAAACCGAAGTTTTTCTAAGAAATAACAAAAATGGACCTAAAATTTACACAAAAGAAACATCAGATAGGTTTGTAGGGGGAGGCGTGACAAATAAAAAATTAATTAAAGCCAGTGTAGTAAGAGTCACACTGGCAAAAAAGAGGGGGTTACACTATTTTGAATGAACCTTTCATAATTGCAAAGTGGCCTGGGAAAGAACAGAAAAAATTATATTCCAAATCTTTGCTCATACTTTTAGTCGAAAAAGTGATTGAAGTAGACTCTCCACCACCGATCACTTTGGTATACGCAAATACTCGAGGGTCATTTGGCTTTACATAGCTATTTTTTACGCCAGCTCGCATACCATCAGATGCGACGGCCTTTACATTCTTTTTCTCAGTTAAAACCCAATTGTGGCCCATGGCAGCAGCAGGTAATTTTCCCGTATGAACGAGCGTGAGCTTTACTTCTTTACATTTACTTGGAACAGACAAAGCTTTTTCAGAAAACTGCATCATGTCATTGGATTCTATGGTTAATTCACAGTCATTTGCTGAAGCTTGAAATGCTGAAATGCACAGTGCGGCAACTGCTACTTTGTTTATAACCTTCATTGATGTTACTCCTTAAATGGAAATTATTCGCATTATCGAGCAATTCGGTCTATTAGTAAATTGTTGGATACCTAAAAACGGTAACTTTAATCAAATTTAAGTGATTTGGATCACCCAACTATATATTTTACCAACATTTCTCCTATGTAAATTGCTTAATAAAGGCACTGTAAAATCGCCCCCTTAGGCCGATAAATTAACGAGTAAAGTCGAAGCGCATTAGAAAACTTGGGCGAGTTTTAAAGTAGGGGTAGGTCACCATAAGTTAAATTGGTTTTTATTGCCCGAGGTTTATATACAGCGTAACGCGTAAAGGCTAGCGACAAGTAGCCAGATTAATAAATACGACAACGCGCAAACTTTTCCTTAGATGGTGACGCGATAAGATTTTTTAATCTTGGTGTTATTTTTCTATATGTTGCCAGTTTGTATTTAAGTGTAATAACTAAATAATTCGCCTTAACCCCTGCTTTTTCTTGCCAGAATGGCAGTTGCTTAAAGACTTTTTTATTGCTTTTTTGTATTTAATGACAAAAAAATTAAAAAGTGTAAATAAAAGGTTGTAATTATAATTTTGTTTGTGTAGTTTGTTTTTAAACAAGGTACACGGTTAAATATTAAACAGGACACCACCGCATTGGATGCGGATAAGAATAATAATTAGGAATCAACATGAAAAAAACATTTAAGTTAACATCGGTCGCATTCGCAGTTGCTGCGCTTTCTGCAACGGTTGCTCAAGCTCAAGAGACAAAACAGTACATTCTGAAACAGAGTGATCTGAGTATTTTTGCTCCTGAGACGAGCCGTTTTTCTAGAGCAAATATTGCAGAGAGCTTTAGCGCGGAACCAACAGCAGAGGTATTATCTGCGGATTCCCAGGGTACGGTTGTGACTATGGAGCTAACACCAGAGCAGGTTGCAAAACTTAAAGCATCTGGTCAATATGCTTATATCGAAGAAGACATTGAATATAAACCTTTCACTCAAGACTTTACGGGTGAGGCATCGCCATACGGTTTAGCTGAAGTGCAAGCAAACTTATTGCAAGACACCAACGCGGATCTATTCAAAGTCTGTGTTATCGACTCTGGTTATGATTTAGGACACCCTGATTTACCTCAAAACGCGACAGGTTTCACCGACTTGCCTGGTGGATTAACTTGGTACCAAGACGGTTCTGGCCACGGCACACACGTAGCGGGTACTATCGTCGCGCTTAAAAATGGCAAAGGCGTTGTAGGTGTACTTCCTAACGATAGAGTAGGGATCCACAACGTTCGAGTATTTGATAACGACGGTAAACAAGGTCTGACTTCTCGTATTGCTCGCGCCGTAGATAACTGTGTAGAAAATGGCGCAAAAGTCATCAATATGAGTTTGGGTGGCGGTAGTCCAAGTCAATATTTCCAAGAGCGTCTGCAAGCCGCATATGACAAAGGAGTCCTACTCATTGCCGCAGCGGGTAACGATGGCAATGCAACGATGAGCTACCCTGCAAGTTACGATACGGTTGTTTCAGTTGCTAATATCGACGAAAACCGCGTGAAAAACCCATCTTCTCAATATAATGTACAGGTTGAAATTGCAGCACCAGGTACAGACGTGTTGTCTACTGTACCAAGAAGTTCAGGGATCCTAGCTGGTATAACTGCGGGCGGTAATTTTGTGGAAGCTGGTGGCATGACTCATTCAGTTGAAGGTACTGTCAGTGCAGACCTAGTTGATTGTGGTCAAGGCCTAACAGCGTGTGCGGCAACACAAAGTATTTGCTTGATAGAGCGCGGTGGTGCTTCGTTTAAAGATAAAGCTGCTAATTGTGAAGCTGGTGGTGGTGTTGCTGCAATCGTATACAATAATGCACCAGGTACATTCGGCGGCACTTTAGGTGATGCAAATCATGGTTTGACAATTCCAGTACTGTCTTTGTCTCAAGAGTCAGGTACTGCATTGAAAGCGTCAGTTGGCAGCAGCGTAAAAGTTGAGTTGAACGCCGTGCTAGATTACGGCCTTAAGACGGGTACTTCAATGGCAAGCCCACATGTTGCAGGTGTTGCTGCACTAGTGTGGTCTCAGCACCCAAGTTGTACAAACGTAGATATCCGTAATGCACTAAATGCAACCGCGATTGATTTAGGCACAGCTGGTCGTGATGATGAATATGGTTACGGCCTAGTTCAAGCTAAAGCTGCTTCAGACTATATCGCGACAAATGGCTGTAGCGGTGCACAAGACAACCAAGCGCCTGTTGCTGACTTTACATTTAGCTGTTCCGCACTAGCGTGTGACTTTGATGCAAGCTCAAGCCGCGATTCAGATGGTCAAGTAGTGAGTTATGACTGGAATGTTGGTGGATTTAATACAACGGGTGCAACAGTAGCGCATGCGTTTGCAAATGCTGGCACATACCAAGTTTCTGTAACTGTCACAGACGATGCTGGCGCAACGCACAGCGTAACTAAATCTGTAACAGTGACAGATGGTGTTGATAATACAGGTTGTGTAGGTCTGACTGAGTGGAACAGCGGTCAAGTTTACGTAGCTGGTACAGAGGTGTCTTACAATGGTAGCAAGTACCGCAGTAACTGGTGGAACCGTGGTGCAAACCCAGCACAAAACTCCAACGTTGGTAACGCATGGAAAGTATGGACTGACTTAGGTAAGTGTAACTAATTCCTTAAAACCTTGAGATTAAAGGTGCAAGGCGACATTTAATGTCGCCTTTTTTAGTTTTTCAATTGAAGATATCGATAATTTTTTCAATAAGCTGTTGCTTGTTGAAAGGTTTATAAAGAATACAATTTGTTGTTAAGTGCTCTATATCTTCATTGCCTATAAAGCCTGATATAAACATATATTTTAATTCTTTATTGTTTTTCAAAGCCGCCTGAATAAACTCTAGTCCGTCAATTTTAGGCATGATGACATCACTGATCACCAAATCAATGCTTTGTTCTGTCAGTATTGATAGGCCATCAACGGCATTGCTTGCTTCGACGACATTAACCTTAGTTCCTGTTAAAAAAGATTGAATTAAAAAGCGAATATCTTCTTCATCGTCTACTACGAGTATATTTTCAATCTGTTGGGGGAGGGACAATAACTGCTTCTGGTGAGTTAATGTTCCATTGGCTGATTTTTCAATCACAGCCGGAAAATAGACTGTAAATACTGTACCGATCCCGATTTCAGATGAAACATCGATTGCGCCATTTGAAGCTTTTACAAATCCATAACACTGTGAAAGTCCTAAACCATTTCCTGTCTCTTTTTTGGTTGTAAAGAAAGGGTCGAACACTTTATCAATATTTTCCGGCAAAATTCCTTCACCTGTGTCTTTAAAGCTGACTCTTATCGTTTTTTCTGTTTTAAGTTCGAGTGCAGCCATTTGTTCATCAGTTAACGTGACTTGCTGAGTTGATATTTTAAACTCTCCACCATTAGGCATCGCGTGCATGGCATTGATTGATAAGTTTAATAGGAGGTCTTCAAATAGGTTCTCTTCAATATGAGCACGGCTAATCAAGGGGTTGAGTTCCAATGTGAGTCTAATTTTCGAAGTCATTGCAGCTTCAAGTAATTTTTTATTTTTCTTTATTAGCTCATTGAGATCGGTATATACAGGCGTACTGGGGTTTTTCTTTGCAAAAGTAAGCAAATTGCCAGTGAGCTTTTGCCCTCGATAGCAAGCTCTTTCAATAGCTTGGACACATGAAGTAGGGTCTTTATCGTGATCTGAAATAAGATTAGTGTAGCCCAAAATGATACCTAGGATATTGTTAAAATCATGCGCAACGCCACCTGCAATATTACCTAGAGACTCTAGTTTTGAACTGCGGTTGATTAATTTTGCCTGTTGTTCATGCTCACTCATGTCTTGAAAGTTAGCGATAAAATGCAGTTCGCCTTGTTCCGTTAACGGCATACTTGCGACTGAAATACGAATAGGGAAAATATAACCAGTTTTGTGTTTTGCCTTCACGTCTCTTCCTAGACGGTTATTGATAATTTGAGACTTTCCTGACTTGATGTAGTTAGCTAGCTTTGCGCTATGCTGATCTATGCCATCGGTTAATTCATCAATATTGTGTCCAACAATTTCATCCTCTTGATAACCGAATATATTTTCGGCTTCGGGGTTAAAAGAAAGAATTGTGCCATGTGAATCTGTGGTAAATATGCCTTCTAGCAGTGACTCTATAATACGCTTTTGCTCAGCTTCTTTTAGCTCAATCAATTTCTGTTTGGATTCGAGCTCGGTAATGTCTTCGCCTTTGAAAATAAAGCCGATAATTTCCTTTTCACTTGAGTGGTAGGGAATATAGGAGACTCTTAGTGTACGCTCTTGTGGTGTCCCGACAAACAAACTTTCTTTAAACGTGACTGAATTACCTTTTATAGCATGGTCGATTTTGCTCTTTAGTTTTTTAAAAAGGGTGTTGCCTAAAATGTCAGAGACGGTATGGCCAACAACTTCTTCACGTTTTTTTCCATGCAATTTTAAATAAGCTTGATTAACTGTTTTAAATGTATACGTCAAATCAAGGAATGCGAACATATCACTCGAATTCTCAATAATTCCTTTGTATTGTTCGAGCTCTCTCATTTGCTTATATTTATCCGCTAGACTGACCACAAAAACGATGAACTCTTGACTGTCTTTATTGAAAATAGAACCACCAATTAATATCGGAACTTCTAGACCAGATTTGTGGAGATAAACCTTTTCGAATGGGGTCCAGTATCCTTTATCATTTGCTTCCTCTACAGCACGCAGATCAAGCGGCAAATACTTTTCTGGTGTCAGGTTCTTCCAATCTATTTTGCCATCAATTAATTCGTCTTGTGTATAGCCAATCATTTCAAGCAGAGTTGAGTTAGCATCGAGGATATTCCCTTTTGCATCTGAATGAATAATGCCAATGAAGTTTGATTCTTTCCACCGTTTAAAGCGCTCAGCCTCAGAGTCTAGTTGATGGTTTAGTTTGGTGAGCTCCTTGATGCTGTTATACAGGGCTTCTTCATTTTGATTGCGTTGTTGAAGCAGAAAATTAAGGGACTGCACGACCTCCTGGATCTCATGGATTGTATGGTGCTCAGTGATCGCTATGCGTTTTTCATTAACCGCTTTTGCTAAAACCTCGTGAATTATCAAAAAGGGTTTGGTGATCCAACTGATCAATATAAAAGAAAGCAAAGAAACCAAGCAAAGTGCGCCAATTACAACTTCTATTGACTGCAAATTTAGTTCTTCAACTCGTTTAAATGCCTCAGCTTTGTCAATTTTTACAACCATACCCCAATCAGTTTCTGGGATGTGATGTGAAATGGCCAATACGGGGACCTCTCTATAATCCACGTAGTCCGGAAATATGTCATTAGTACCATTGATCGCGTGTGTTATCGGGATTTCTAAGTTGCTTTTAGGCACAGTAAGGGAGAGGGCAACTGTTGGGTCGTTTCTTGTTGGAGTAAGAAAGAAAGCATCACCATTCACATCGCGCGAAGCCAGAACTATTTCTCCACTTTTACCTAAGCCTGTGTAGTCACTGACAATGGCTCTCAGTTCATCATTTTTAAATGCAACTTCAATATAGCCAATTAGTTGTCCATCCAATTCGATTGGTTCGATAAAAAGGAGTAATTGTAATTGGTCTGAAAACAGAATTTTTACGTTGTAACGTGAACTGTCTTTTTTTAAGTCACTTACATTGATGAGAGAGCGTAAACCTTCTCTCGAAGCATAAACAAGCTCTTTGCCATGATTGTAAATGGCGATGCCATAGATGCTTTCACTCGAAGAAATCGCGTGACTTATAATCTTATCTATTCGTGCTACATCCTCTTGAGCTGGATCGCGGTTAGATCGTTTTAATAGTTGTCTGAGTTGAGTTCGACTCTTTATTAGGGCCACTGAATTTTTTTTGTTCGCCAGTAGGCTCGTAATTCGTTTGTGGTTAATGTCTGCAACATCTTGCAGTTTTGCGATGGTTTCGTTAAGTAGAAGCTGTTTTTCGCTTGTTATGTTTAACAGGTGAAAAATGATTAAAGGCACCGTCGTGCAAGACAGCATAACCAAAAAAATTAATGTTCTCAGCTTCATTAAATTGTCTCAAACCAGCTAAAAGTGAGTGGGGTATTAAATCTGGCTACCACTGTGTTCTGTTGGTAGCGTGAACGGCATAAAGTTAATGAAAGTATAGTCAAAACGTGTGAAGTATGCGGGCTATGTATAAAGGATTAAATGCGTAATGCATGAGTTAATCTGTATCTATTGAGCATATGCAAGCAGGAGATACTTTGAAATTACTTTGAATATTTCAATAGCTCTGACAATTTTGATGTAGTGACTAAAATATTTTCACTTGCTGCGTCAATCTCTTGAATGGTGTTTTGTATTAATTCATTCAGTCTGAGGTTTTGTTCATTCGGGATGTTTAAAGACTGTAAATGCTCGGTGATTTTATAAGTCATGATGGTGAGCAATCTATTTGTATCGTTTTGATAGTCAGATATATTGAAACATAGCTCATCAAGCTTTCTAGAAAGGTCGCACGATGTTGGTGTTTTTTCCTCTAAGGCAGAAAGCGCGATTATTTTTGCATTCATCGCTTGAGCTATGTCTGAAACGGAATGTTTAATTTCCTTAAAGCTTAGGCTTTCGCACTCTATATTTTTGATTAAAAAGGAAACTTGCTCTTCGTTTACGAGCATTCTGTTCGCGAATTCATGTACTTGCCCTGTATGTCGAAGTATCTGAAAGATTTCTTCTTCGATTGGTGTTGGGCGAATATGGTCATCGCGTAAGCATTTAACATTGGGTAGCCTGAAACAAATTGATGTCTGTAAACCAAAATTTGACATTAATGAAAAAAACGCATCGGCAATATTCTGCAGGTTGGTACAACCAGATAAATAGTTGTAAAAGTGCATAATTTGGTTACATAGCGGCGCTTGTGTATTGTAGTGATTGAGAGAGTAGGTGTTTTTTAGAGGTTCTTCACGCAACTTTTGCTTGGTGATATGACGTTGAATGCTTGATGCGATTTTATGCTTGAGCTCTTCTATTTCAAAAGGCTTGCCTAAAAAGTCTGCTGCACCTAGTTCATAAGCTTTTAGTTTTTGTGCTATGTCAGTTTCACCCGAGACAAATATTATCTCGACATCCGTTAGTTCTCGTTTTGGTTGGTTGAGTTCATTGCAGAGTTCTATTCCCGAAATATCTGGCAAATGTAGATCGAGTATAATTGCCTGCGGGTTTAATGTGTTCACTGCCCCGAGCGCATCCCGTGCACATGTAAAAAAATGCACATCGAAGTGGGTGTTTAATACCTCCCTGTAGAGATTTAAATACTCTAAATCGTCTTCTACAATCATGACTTTGCCTGCTAACTGTTTCATAGAGATACCTCGAAGGGAGTATGGTTGTATAGGACGTTGCTTATGAAAACGTTTGTATCGTTAACATTTATAGCGTCCATATGTGTCTATACTTTGTCTAACATGTTTCTGAAATATCTCTGTACACAAAATTGATTAAATGAGGAAGCTTAGTGCACTCTTTACTCCTCATTGAGGATGATGAACAACTGGCCGAGGTGACTTGCGCATACTTGGAATTAACTGGATTCAAGGTAGATGTGGTCAACAGTGCAAAAACTTGTTGGGATGTTTTACAAACAAAAAGCTACGCGCTAATGATACTCGATTTAGGTTTACCAGACGAAGATGGTTTAGTTTTGCTGCGCAAATTGAAAAGCAATAATATTTCGACACCTATCATTATTTCATCTGGCCGGGGAAGTGATGAAGATAGAATTGCTGGTTTAGAGTTCGGTGCCAGTGACTATCTAGCAAAACCGTATACGGTTAAGGAGTTGTTGTTACGAATTAACCTCTTAATTGACGCAACTTCTATGCAGGCCATAACAAAGGGATTAATGTATCTTGCGGACAAAAAGCTAGATATCGACAATCAAATGTTATTGGCACACTCCGGTGAAGAGATCGAATTGACATACCATGAACAAGCAGTTCTGTTTTTGCTGGCAAAAAACGCGCCGCGCACATATTCGCGAGAGGAGATAATAGATGCGACTCGACTAGGTGAAGGCCCTGAATCTATCCGGGCTGTCGATACAATTATTTGCAGATTAAGGAAAAAAATCGAAATTAACCCAAGAAAACCTCAAGTAATAAAAACAAAAGTGGGCGTTGGATATAAAATCATTGTTAACGCACGCATATAGCCGTTGGGAGCTTCAACTTCATCCTCTAGCTATAAATTTTAGGGTGATCAGAGTCTTTTTAAAAATAGGACTGAGAGCTTATTTGTTGTCACTGTATTTTAAGCTTTAGTTTACTAGTTTGTACAAAGTGTTTTAAGTCAAATTGAAGCCAGTTACATCCTATCTTATTCGGTCTACAATTTATTGAGTTAATAAAAGGTGGATAGAGCTTTGGGTTATAGTTTAAAAAGTGTTCTTTTGATTTTTATGATTTTTAGCCTTGTCGCAGCAGGCGTGAACCTATCTATCATAGTGAGTAGTCATGCAAATAAAAATGAACATGAATATTGGTTAATACATACGTATGAAGTTATCGATTTAATTAGCCAGCTCAAAGTACATGTTAAAAATGCAGAAACGGGTCAGCGAGGGTTTTTGCTCACTCAAAATATGGATTACCTAGAACCGTTTAGAAAGGGAACAAATTTAAGCTTAAGCACTTTTGAGGTATTAGTGCGCAAAACGGCTGACAATCCGACACAACAAAAACGGCTCGCTGAGCTCGATGTCATTCTTAATAAAAAGTTTTCAGAACTAGAGCAAACAATCGAGCTATTACAGCATGCTACGAAGCAAGAAGCCGTTGATTTAGTAAAAACTGACTTAGGTAAACACCTAATGGAAGAGATAGAGTTGGTTCTGTTTGCTTTTGAACAAGAGGAAAGAAATTTACTTAGTAAACGCACAAGAGAATATCAAGATGCGAAAAGATTACTCTCTTCGTCCATCGTGATGTTAGAGCTTGTGTATGCCATTTTGATAATTTGGTTAATCTATTCAATTTGGTATAAAGTTCTTAAACCGATAAGTGTGCTGGTATCGTATATAAAACACTATCCAGAGGTAACCAAGTTTGAAATAGCTCAGCAAGACAATTGTGAAGAGGTAAGTGAGTTGGCGCGCGGCATTAAAAGTCGTTGCTCAGAATCTGAAGCAGTGATCTCGACGCTTCAAAAAAGCGAAAAAGAGGCAGTTGAAAAACAGCGACTAAACCTTCGGGGAGTAGCTGAATACAATGATGCAATCAAAACTTCGTTACAAAGCCTATTTGCAGCGCTGCACAAGCATAAAACTGACGGTTTGGGTTCGATTAGCAAGCAAGAAATTGAAAGTATGGTTAGGTTAGTGAACCAGCTCTTAGACTTGACGAAGGACCTTGATATTTACTTAAAAACAAGTCGCCAAAATTCCAATTGAGTTAGAAAAGCAAAACTGCTTTTCCCGTTACCCACCAAGGGTTATACAGAATCGCAATAGTAGTCAGAGTTAAATACCCATCGCAATGCGCAATGACCGCTTATTAGATAATTAAGATTTTAATCAAGATATCAAAGTTGGTGTTTTGGACTGTTAAACTGCTCAAGTATTTCTTGTAAGTCTGATTCGATCCCATAGCCAGCCTCCATCAATGTATCAGCTTTGTTTTGAGCGTTGGTTATCAAAGACAGTAGCTGGGTTTCTGTTTGCTGGGAAAGTTCATGGCCCAGTTCAAAAGACGCAAATAGCTGATTTAGCTCAGTCTCAAGGTGTTCTATGATCTCGACGATACCGGTTTTTATCACGGCATTTTGGTTTTTATAAGTGTCAAGGGTATTACCTAGGCTAATCTCCGTCTTTATTCTTAAAATACAACTCTCAATTCCATCCATTAAATAAGCGAGATAGTCTTTCATAACGCCACTGCGACTGTCATTGCGTGGCATGTTTTTGATCAACAAACTACAATATTGCCAATTAAACGCAGCTCGACTGCTACCGAACTCCATGATGCGCTGGGCATTTTTAAGAGAACTAAGTAAGCTAACGTCGATATTGTTAAACACTTTGTTGTCGAAAAAGACAATCTCTTCTCGGTTTACTCTAAAAACCAGCGAGGTACGTAGCCCAAAAGAGCGAGTTGTTTCAAAAATGGCACTGGCAAGTTGGCTATATGTTCTACATTGCTGGGTTTGTTTATAAAACTGAATGATTGTTCCAAGGGATGCTATGTCAGAAAGCGCTTGAATCGCGATATCTTCTGCGTCATTGCAAGACTGTTGTGCATACGAAAGAAGTGTATTAATTTTTTTAATTAGTTCGGTAGGCTCTGCAGGCTTTGCAATAAAGTCATTTCCTCCAGAATCATAAGCTTTTAACCTTTCTTCTATTGAGCACAAATTTGAAAGAAAAAGAATGGGCATTTGGTGTCCTGCTTGACGAATTAAGTAAGTTGCTTCGTAGCCACTTATGCCTGGCATTTGTATGTCCATTACGATTAAATCAGGTTGGTGCTTCTCTAAGTAGCTTAAGGCAAGTTCGCCGCTGGCAGCTGTTTCAACATCAAAATAATTTGATAAAGTATTTACTTGGTATTCGAGGGCAAAATCGTCGTCATCGACGATAAGTATTTTGTTCATATAGTCACCATGATTGTTTGTCATTTAGCCAGATAATGAGATCGTCTAAAGGCATAGGTTTAGACACTAAGTACCCCTGAGCTAAATCACATTGTAGGCTTTTCGCGAGATCCCAATCAGCCGCTGTTTCTACTCCCTCTGCAACAACTAACATATTCAACGTTTTAGCTAGATTAACACTCGACTCTATAATAGCTTTACTTGTGTTGTTGTTTGTGGCGTCGCAAATAAATTGTCTGTCGATTTTCAATTCAGTGAAGGGGATTTTCTTTAATTGCTCCAAGCTCGAATATCCAGTTCCAAAGTCATCAATGCTTAATCCAAACCCTTTTAACCTGAGGCGCAATAACACATCTAACGTTGAAATAAGGTTTTGTATTAATCGACTTTCTGTTAGTTCTAGTGTGATACTGCTGCAAGGAATATCATGCATGTTAGCGAGATCTTCTATTTGTTCCGGCAAATCGATAGCACATAGACTGTCAGTTGATAGGTTTATGGATATATTCAGATGACGACCAAGAATGTTGGCTAGCTCTTTAGATTGAGGTAAAGCTTGGCGAAATATACTGCGTGTGATGGCATCTATCATGCCTGACTCTTCGGCTAGAGAGATAAATGCAGCAGGGTTAATCGTGCCTCTTTCCGGGTGTACCCATCTGGCAAGCACTTCAACAGATTTGACTTGCTTAGTTGTAAATGCAACTTGAGGTTGATAGAAAGGCACAATCTCATCATTGGCGATCGCTACTTTTAATTCTTCCAAGCTAATTTTGTCTTTAACTTGCAAAGTATTAGGCTGTGATTCTGTAAAAAGCTTCTGAAGTTTTTGGGTCAATACGTCTATTGTAATTGGTTTAGGTATCGCGCCCAATACTTTAATATGTTGAGCTCCAGCCAGAGTTGCCGTAGTGTCTAATATACGTTGATCTTGTGCACTTAAAAGTAAAACAGCCCCCTTAAAATGATATTCAGAAAGGTGCCTGAGTACTTCCACGCCGTCCATGTCAGGCATGATTAAATCAATAATAATTAGATCGAAGCTTTCTCCGTTTTGAATTCTTTCAACGGCATGTTTACCAGTAGATTCCGTCTTGACATTATGAACACCGAGCTGACCAAACTCGTGTTTAAGCATGTCATGAATGAAGTCGTCATCGTCGATCACAAGAACACTGAGCGTTTTTAGTTGATTTTTAAGAGTCAATTATCAGTGTTCCTATTAAATGTTGGTTTGGCTTGTTGCAAAACAGGCGATATGTCTACGGCAAGTATCATTAAGACTAGGACACAGCACTTGATTTTTCCAAATTGCCGAAAATAAGTCAGGTGTGATTTCGTTGGTCTACACTAGTTTTAAACATCAGGGTATTACGGCAAGTAGACTTTTGAAACGGTGTTTGTTGACGCCAGAAACGAGGGCATGGGTGAAAAGATATGAAAACTAAGTATTTTTTATTGTCTTTACTTATTTTCACTATGGTAATTCAACTTGGCTGTTCTGATTTTGATAAAAAAACAATTAGAGTGGGCTCGAACGTATGGCCCGGTTATGAAACTTTACATCTTGCTAAGCATCTAGGGCATATTCCACACAATATAAAATTAATTGAGTTAATGTCCGCCACTGATGTCATGGAGGCTTTTCGTTTAGGGCGGCTTGAGATAGCTGCACTGACACTGGATGAAGCCATGACGCTTGTATCTGAAGGTATAAATCTAAAGATCTTTTTGGTTATGGATGTGTCACATGGAGGCGACATGGTTATCTCACGATCAACAATTTCTGACCTATCGGAGTTAAAAGGGAAAACAATAGCGTATGAGCAAACTGCATTGGGAGCACTGATGCTCCATGAAGCAATGCAGGCTGGAGGGTTAAATATTGACGATGTAAAGCTTGTTCACTTAAAAATTCACCAACAAATAGAAGCATTTAAGGATGGCTCCATAGATGCAGTGATTACGTTTGAACCTGTTGCAACTAAATTACTTCAACTTGATAGTAACGTTATTTTTGATAGTTCAAAAATACCAAATATGATCGTTGATGTGTTAGTTGCTAGAGACAATACACTTAAAGAGCACAGTCAATTAATTAAAATATTGGTTAACGGACAATCTGAAGCCTTAAAAGCAATAGATGAAAAGAGATATGAAAGTTTGGAAGTTATGTCGCAACGTATGGGCATATCCAAAGAGGAACTCAATACTGCAATGGCAGGTATTCACTACCCGAGTATGCAAGAAAATCAACAGCTACTGGAGCGGGGAGGGACGTTAAATAAAACCATTAAACGTTTAAATCGCATCTTGCATGAAGCAAGTATAATTCCCAAGCCTGTAGACGCAAAAATCTTGATTGATGACACATATGTGAAGCCATGAAAATTCCGATTTCAACAAACTCAATAATCATTTGGGTCCCATTATTTACAGCCTTGATATTTGTCATTTCTATCGCCACAGGGGCAAGCTTAACTTACTTGGGGAGCTTAAAAGTCGCACAAGAGAACAGCCTATCGCAAATCAGCTATATATTACTCTCTTTAAAAAATAAGGCTGAACAAGAAGTGTTTAGAGAAGGTGGGAATGTACTAAATCATGAAGCCTCGATCATAGGCACTATTCCAGCCGTAAATGATGTTGCGGTGACCGATGATGCGGGGGTTGTGTGGGCTTCGAATCACTACAGTATGAGAGGGAAACTGTTAACTGATAGTGCCTCTTTTTTAACAGATGAAGACTTGAAAAATACTCAAATGCATAAATCCATACAGATGCATTATTCGCCAGACAAGGAAGTTGTAGAAGCCACACTGAGTTTTATTTGGCCATCCAATAGAGAGGTAAGGTCTAGTCGCAGAGGCATAATTTACTTGAAATATGATTTTAGTTACGACAGATTTCACCTTTCTGAGTTTGTGTCAAACCAACTCATGTTTATCGGTTTATTAGGGTTGATGGTTATAGTACTTATGATGGTGCTGTTGCGTAATTTTTTTGTTGACCCTATCAAACAGCTTATCTTTCAAGCCACAGCACTTGCAGAGGGGGACTACAGCAAACAAATTGAAGTGCAAGGGGCAAAAGAGATACAAATGCTAGCGAAAGCTTTTATCCAAATGCGGTCAGCAGTATCGTTACATATTGGAGAGTTGGATGAAATAAGGGCACAGCTTGAAAAACGGGTTCAACAGAGAACTTTCGAGCTGAACAACGCAAATTTAAATTACAAATATGCACAAAACATGGCTATGTTAGGCCATTGGTCTCTCGAATTGTCAAGCGGTATTTGTGAGTATTCTAATGAAGCAAAGCGCATTCTCGGTTTAGATGAACCCGATACAACTGGTTATGCAGAGTGGTTATTTGGCGGCATAGAAAATATACATGAAGAAAAACGCGAATTGTTGCAAAACCTCCTAAACCCAAAGAAAGATTGCCGAGACTTTAACTACAGCATTAAAGTTAAAGGCGATTTACGCTATATACGCCTCGTTGCAGAGCATGTGTATGATTCCCAAAGTAAGCAAACGAAAATTACAGGTATCGTTCAAGACGTTACCGAACTGAGACAAAAAGAACTTTCTCTATTAGAAAGTGAGGCTAAGATGCGGGCTATTGTAAATACCGCTGCAGATCCAATTATTGTCATCAACACAGAGGGAATTATTCAGGAGTTTAGCCCTTCTGCAAGTCGAGTTTTTGGCTTCAGTAAGGCAGAAGTCTTGGGCTCCAATCTAAAAATACTCATGCCAGAACCGACTCGAAGCGAACATGATGGGTTCCTTGCTAGCTATGCAAAGACGGGTATACGAAAAGTTATTGGAAATAAACGGGAAGTTATTGCTCAAAGAAAAAGTGGAGAAAAATTTCCAATAGATTTGGCCGTCTCCGAGACTAAAATCGCTGGGAAGGCATATTACACCGCAATTATTAGAGATATAACGCAGCGAAAGGAAGCCGAGGAAGTGCTATTAGAAGCAATGAAAGCGGCGCAAAGTGCAACCGTTGCGAAGTCTACATTTTTGGCAAACATGTCCCACGAAATTCGCACACCTATGAATGCTATTGTAGGTTTGTGTAGCTTAATGTCAGGTACTCAACTGTCACAAAAGCAGCGTGGCTATTTAAATAAATTAACCCAATCATCAGATAATCTGCTCAATATTATCAATGATATTTTGGATATATCAAAGATTGAGTCCGGTAAACTTGAAATAGAAAAAACGTCGTTTCGTTTGGAAGATGTTGTTGAGTTAGCAAGCGATATTATTGCTTATAAGGCCCATGAAAAATGTATAGACTTTAGTGTGGATTTACCTAGCTCGATACCTACGGCTCTAGTAGGGGATCCTCTGCGTTTAGGGCAAATACTCATTAATTTGTTGGGCAATGCAGTGAAATTCACACCTAACGGGGGGGAAATTACCTTAGCGCTTAAGGCAAAGATAATATCGAAAGACGACGTTGCTATTGAAATATCAGTAACAGATACGGGAATTGGGGTCGCAAAAGAGCAACAGAGTAAGCTATTTTCAGTTTTTACTCAGGCTGATATTTCTACAACAAGGCAATTTGGAGGGACAGGCCTAGGGCTGGCAATTTGTAGCAACCTTGTGTCAATGATGGGGGGCGAGATTGATTTTGAAAGTGAGGAAGGAGTGGGCAGCCGTTTTTACTTTACTGTTAGCTTCTTACTTCAAAAGGGGGAGCCTTCGCCACGGGAACCAAAAGTAAAATCTATCGATAAAAGTTTGTATCTGAATAAAGCAAACTTGTTGAAAAACATTGAGGTATTGCTCGTTGAAGATAACGATATTAATTTGGAGATTGCTGTAGAGTTATTACAGGGAGTTGGTCTCAAAGTAGTTACAGCTACTAATGGAAGCGAAGCTATTAAAACGTTAAATCACAATCAAAATATTGGTTTGGTTATAATGGATTGCCAAATGCCGATTATGGATGGATATAAAGCAACTGAATTGATACGAAAAGACGAAAGGTTTAAGCAGCTCCCGATCATCGCGCTCACTGCGAATGTAATGACTGAAGACATTAAAAAAATTGAATCAAGCGGCATGGATGGCTATTTAGCAAAACCGCTTGATGTAGATAAACTTTTTAAACTTGTATTTGACGGACTGCGTCCGACAACTGAACAGCCAGCTGATAGCAATGCGGTCTTAGCAGAAATGACAGATTCACACATTAATTTTGAGCTAGGTCTTAGGCAAGTAAATGGTGATGTAGACTTTTTTAAAAAAATGATTGAAAAGTTTCGAGTAAAACAGTCTAACTTTGCACAGCGTCTGAAATGTCTAATTGAGCAAGCGGAATTTGAAGAAGCGAAGAGAGAAGCGCACACTTTGAAAGGTCAGGCTGCATACTTGGGATTTATGTCAGTTTCGAAACAGGCCGCTGTTTTAGAAGGGGAGTTGCCAAAAATACAAGGTTGGCTTGAAATTGAGCTAGATGTGACTAAAGCGGCCTCATTGATCACTCACTCAATCAATGAGGCTAATTCATATTTTACAGATTAAAAGCGATACTTTAGGTTTGCTGTAATTGTACGACGCTGGCCGTAGAAACAGTCACCGCGATATAAACAACTCGTTATTACAGTTTTGTCCGTCAAATTATCTATGTTCAAGCTTAATTCATAGTCGTTAAATTGATAGCCAACCATCATGTCATAGAGAGTAAAGCTGTCGGTAGTTAGTGCTTTGTGATAGTCAAAGCCACCGGCTGAGACAGAGCGGCTACCATCAAATGTTTTACCTACATAACGTATGCCAGCGCCAAACTTCAAGCCTTCCAATAAGTTATCTGCGCGATACGTTGCCCATACAGAAGCCAAATGCTCTGGCGTTGCAGATAAAGGAACGTCATCAGTACCAATTGCTAATACAGCTCCACCGATGATTGCTTGCTTTTGCGCAGGATCTTGCGTTTGTTGTGCGAGTAAACCTGCTTGTGTCATGATCTGATCAGCAGATAATGGAGTCGTATCTTGCTCTGATGTTGTATACGCATATGAAGCATAAATATCGAGGTTATCCCACTCTAGCTGCGCTTCTAATTCGAATCCGTCTACTGATACTTCACCATCTTGTACATGTTCAATGGGTGATATTTGGCGAACATGGTTTTTATCCGTGATATGGAAAACGCTAGCAGTGATTAAGTGTTCAGTGCCCTCCGGCTGGTATTTAACACCGTATTCGAACTGCTGACCTTCTTTTGGGTCATAACCGCCGCCTTGAGGCTTGGAACCATATAGCGGTTGGAAAGATTCCGAGTAGCTAGCATAAGGGGATAGCCCATTTTCGAATTGATAAAGTGCACCAACTCGCCCAGTTAAAGCACTCTGTGACTTTTCAACCTTAATCAACGAAGCAATGTCATCCACTTTTTCCCAGTTTGATTGCTCAACATCATCATGACGAAGAGCGGTATTTAAAATAAACCCTTGGTATTCAAATGTCGCTTGGATGTAACCACCAAGCTGAGTGTCAGTTTGCTCAGGCGCAATAACCGCTATTTCTTGCGGTAATGGGGCATTCTGGCCATAAACAGGATTGTAGAGATCTAATGGAGATGAGACTGCACCACGTAAGCGGCTAGTACGTGTTTCAGCATCTTGAAAATCAATCCCGGCTACGATATTGATTTCGATATCACTGAATTCAACATATTGATGAACTTGAATATCGCTTAAGAAGCTCTTTGATTCACCATCAGACATGCTAAAAATACGATTTACGCTGCGCTTATCGGCTTCAAACTTAGGTGGCCATGAAAAGATTGTACGGTATTCAGATGAGCTATCGCTGTAACGAGTTGACCAACGAACCTGAGTGTCATCAGATATACTGTGCTCTAAAATCGCTGTTAGGGCCATTTGCTCGGTATCGTATCTATCCCAACCAGGCTCACTGACAAAACGTTCACTTGGGATTTGGCCGTATTTGGCAGGTAGCAATGTTCCTTCGTGTGGGAAAAATTGAGTTGAAGAGCCAGACTCATTTTCTTGGAAATTAGTTAAAAGTGTAAAGCGCGTATCTTGGCTGATATCCCAAGCAAAACTTGGTGCAAACACCAAAGTGTTGTCTTCAACAAAATCTGTTTGAGTATCACTGTTGCGATATACACCAACAAAACGTGCTTGATATTGCTCATCTTGACCAAAGGCTGTGTTGTAGTCACCAGCAATTTGTGCTCGATCATAGTTGCCTAACTGCGCCCAAATTTCGCCTTGTGTCTCGCTGTGTGGACGTTTTGATACTGAGTTAATAATACCGCCAGTTGAACCTTGTCCGTACAATACAGAAGAAGGGCCTTTTAAAATTTCAACACGTTCCAACGTATAAGGGTTAGTACGAGTATTGTTGTAATGGCCAAATTGCATCTGAAGACCATCAATGTATGTTAATGGGTCTACACCGCGGATTTTGGACCAATCGCCACGAGTGTCTACGCCATAAGGACCATTATAAACACCAGCAACATAGCCAATCGCATCTTGTAATGTTTCTGCGCCTAAGTCAGAAATACGCTTTGATGTTAAAACTGACACAGAAACCGGGGTTTTTGTGATTGGTACATCTGATTTGGATGCACTGGCACTGACATAGGAAATAAGACCCTTAGGGCTTACTTCAATAACTTCTAATTCATTGCTCTTTTTTTGTGCGTCATCAGCAAGTGAAGCCCCAGAGAAGGCGATTGCGAGTGCTGAGACAAGCATTGGATATTTGGTTTTGAATGAGCGCATGATTTTCCCTAATTAAAAATAAACGCGCGAATATTATTGCAACTGAAAATGATTATCAATAATGTTGAGGTGTTTTTTCACTCAGATACATTTATGTAAAAAGTGATATAAATCATGTATGTGATAATTTATAAATGATTCACAAATGTACCTTTTATCGTGATTTTTAAGATTTTTTGTCCTAGCATAGAGCCGAAGCTCATAGCTGGTAATTCAAGCCGTACAGTGAATTTACTTTGGATGCATTTAACACTATTTCATGAAGATCCCATTCGCGAAAGGTTTGCGGTTAATTGTTGGAAATACAAGACTATTGGTAGTGCTTATCGGGTTTTCTATGGGATATAATCGAAGTTAAGTTATGAGAGGTAAGTATAAATTTGAATTGGCAAGCTTTAGTCGATAATCGACAACGATTTTTTTGGGTACTACAGATTTCTGGTTGGATAGGTTATGCACTAGTCAACTATATAGGCTCAAAGGTATTTGAAATGCGAGACATCTATGTTTTTGTCATCGTACTCAATGCTTATGCTGGCTGTTTGATGACGGTACCTCTTAGATATCTTTATCGACGGGTTTGGAATGCGAAGCCATGGGTGTTGATATTTGTTGTATTTAGCGTGTCTTATATCACTGGTACTTTGTGGTCAGTGGTCCAAAAATACAATTTATGGGAAATATACCGACACGGTTACCGGCCAGATGAATGGTTTTACTATCTTCAACAGGGCTTGGATTCGGTATACATTGTTTTATGTTGGAGTGGTCTATATTTTGGGATCAAATATTACCAACTATTACAAAGCGAGCGTCAAAAAGCACTCAAAGCAAATACAATGGCCCATGAAGCTCAATTAAAAATGCTGCGCTACCAGCTCAACCCTCACTTTCTATTTAATACGCTGAATGCGATTTCAACACTCATTTTGGTAGAGGAAAATAAAGACGCAAACCAGATGGTGTCGAGGTTGAGTGACTTTTTGCGTTATACGTTAAATACAGACCCAATTAAAAAAGTTCCGTTGGAGCAGGAACTTCATGCGCTTAAGTTGTATCTAGAAATAGAGAAGGTGCGTTTTGATGAGCGACTCGCTATTGAACTAGATGTCACTGAGCAAGCAAAGCATGCATTAGTGCCCAGCTTAATATTGCAACCGTTGATCGAGAACTCGATTAAATATGCCATCGCACATATGGACGAGGGTGGGAAAATCGAAATTAAAGCGCAAGTTTTCGCCAATGAACTATTGTTAGAAGTTGGTGACAATGGCCCTGGCGCAGAGTTGTCCGATGGTCAGTTGACTAATGCTGGTGGTGTTGGTATTGCCAATACACAAGACAGATTAAAAACACTGTATGAGAATAATTACTCATTTGTGTTATCAAATAATACGCCTTCAGGACTGAAGGCAAATATACGGGTTCCGTTTGAAAAGGCCGAGAAGTGAAGTAATGAGCAAGATTAAAACGATAATTGTTGATGATGAGCCACTAGCGAGAAAAGGCTTGGCTGTCAGATTGAGAGAATTTGAAGAAATAGAAGTTATCGAACTTTGTAACAGTGGACAAAAAGCCATAGATATTTGTCAGCAACAGGATATTGATTTGGTCTTTTTAGATATCCAAATGCCTGGCTTAAATGGTTTCGAGGTTGCGCGGATTTTAAGTGAAAGTGTTAAGCCTTTACCTGCCATTGTCTTTGTCACAGCGTTCGATCACTATGCAGTTAAGGCGTTTGAAATCCACGCTCTGGATTACATCCTTAAACCAGTAGATGACAACAGACTAAAACAGGCGATTGAAAAAGTGCAAAGCTATTTAAAGAACCAACAAGATAACGCCCACAAGAAAAAGCTCGCGAGCTTTGTTGCAGGGATCACAGGCAATAATTGTGAAGAAATACTTAAGAAACTAGCCACAGGCGACGCTATTGAAGATAAAAAGTTTCCTGAGTCATTAGCTGTAAAAGAGCAGGGTGAAATTATTCGCGTGTCGACAGCGACAATCCAGTGGATTGATGCAGCAGGTGATTACATGTGTCTTCACTGTGCAGATGGTCAGACGCATATTCTGCGCAAAACAATGAAAGAGCTGGAACAAGAGCTTGATCCAAAGTTATTTGTACGAGTTCACCGTTCAGCTATCGTAAACACAGGCCAGATTAGTAAGCTAGTTACACAAAGTAGCGGCGAGTATTTATTGGTTTTGGATAACGGTCAAGAGTTGAAAGTAAGCCGCAGCTATAGAGATAAAGTTAAGTCTGCACTGGCGAGCTAATAGGTAGCACTTAAAATCGTTTTGTCTGGAGCTCTGGTAAAAAAAGCCCAACTGATTGAGTCGGGCTTAGTTGTACTAGTGATTTAACGATTATACGGTGACAATTTTCAATGTATTGGTTGCACCAATGGTTTCCATTAAGTCACCGTGAGTAAGAATAACTGTATCGCCTCTCTCAAGTGCGCCGCTCTCAACAAGTGTATTTAGTGCATCTTTAACCAGCGAATCTGCTGTGCAGCTTGTTGAGTCAAAATACACCGGATATACACCGCGATATAGAGCCGTTTGGCCTAGTGTGTTAGCGTGACGAGAAAGTGAAAAGATTGGCAATCCCGAGCTGATCCTAGACATAAGTTTTGAAGTGTTGCCTGACTCAGTGAGGGCAACAATGGCTTTGACTGAATCTAAGTGGTTAGCGGCATACATGGCAGACAAAGCAAGAGTTTCAGACGTGTCTGCAAACATGCTGTCTAGTCTGTGCTTAGAAATGTGAGTCTCAGGTTGTGATTCTGCACCTAAACAAACACGTGCCATGGTCGCAACTGTTTCTTCAGGGTAATCTCCAGCAGCTGTCTCGGCTGAAAGCATTACAGCATCAGTGCCATCAAGGACTGCGTTTGCAACGTCCATAACTTCTGCACGTGTTGGCATTGGGTTGTCAATCATTGACTCCATCATTTGTGTAGCAGTAACAACTGTTCTGTTTAATGAACGAGCGCGGCTAATAATTTGTTTCTGCTTGCCAACAAGTGCAGCATCGCCAATTTCAACACCTAGATCACCACGCGCAACCATCACAGCATCAGATGCTAATACGATGTCGTCAATTGCTTCTACTGTTTCTACAGCTTCAGCACGTTCAATTTTTGCAAGTAATTGAGCATTCGAGCCCGCCTTTTCAGCAAGGCCTCTAACGTATCGCATATCGTCGCCGCTGCGAGGGAAAGATACTGCAATATAGTCAACGCCAATTTCTGTCGCGGTGATTAAATCTTCTTTATCTTTGTCAGTAAAAGCTGGAGCGGTTAGTCCACCACCTAGGCGGTTGATACCTTTATTGTTAGATAAGATACCGCCAACGGTGACAGTACAAATAACTTTTTTGCCAACAACTTCGTCAACTGTAAGTTGGATAAGGCCATCATTTAGAAGTAACAGGTCACCTGTATGAACGTCTTGAGGTAGTTCTTTATAGTCAATACCTACTGAGTCAATGGTGCCTTCACCTAAACCAAGTTCTGCGTCTAACGTGAACTTTGCACCTACAACTAGGTCAACTTTGCCTTCTGCAAAAGTAGACACTCGAATTTTTGGACCTTGCAAGTCTGCAAGAATAGATACATGTGTATCCAATTTTTTAGCGATTTCTCGAACAGCTTCTGCTCTGTCTTTGTGATCTTGCGCTACACCGTGGGAAAAGTTTAGTCGTACTACATTAGCACCGGCGCGAATGATTTTTTCTAAATTATTATCTCTATCTGTAGCTGGTCCCAATGTGGCAACTATTTTTGTGCGTCTTAGCATCAGATTCTCCTGTAGGCTGTTCTTGCTAGCATCTTTCTTTATCAAAAAAGTGGTTAAATAGTGGTCTTTCAAAGCCTAATTAAGTAAATATTCTCAGATAATTACGCTTTTATGTAAAGTTTTGCCCCTAAACCCTTTTTCATACACAAATTAAATTATATGATCTGTATGACGTGATTATGACACCGGTGTCAGTGGTCGTCAATCCAAGAGTGAAATTAAGATTGGATTTAACACCTTGACTGATAATGTATTTAACCTGTGTGTAAAGCAATCTTTTGCTTGTGTTAAACGACGTTATGAGTAAAAAGTACTAAACTTCAGTTTATTTGGTGCTTGAGGTGGCCCGAGCAGAATATTATTGATTGCTCAGGTATAATGTAGCGGACATCGTGTAGACGAATTTAAGTGTGGTTGTTACCGAGGAGGAAACTTAATGCAAGTTGCATTAGTTGGTTTAGGTGTAATGGGCAAAAACCTTGCACTAAACTTAATTGAGAAAGGTATGACGTTAGTCGCCTATGATAAAAACCCAGACGCAGGTGCTGAATTACTAAGTTGTGCACAGTCTTTGGGTGTAGAAGAGCGTCTCCATATCGTATCGGATCTCGGTGATATGGTAAGAAGGCTAGAGCCTCCTCGTTCGGTATTATTATTAGTACCTGCAGGCGAGCTTGTAGATGCTGTTTGCAATGAATTGATTGAAGCCGGCGTGTCAAAAGGCGACATCATTGTTGATTGTGGAAATAGTAACTACAAAGATGGTATTGCACGGAAACTTAAATACCAAAATAAATTTGAATTTGCCACTATGGGTATATCAGGCGGCGCAGAAGGTGCTAGACATGGCCCAGCAATGATGGCCAGCGGTTCTGAAGGTGGCTGGGAGCGCCTAGTGCCTTGGTTCGAAAAAGTAGCTGCAAGCTACAATAGTGAATCTTGTTTTGCGCGTGTTGGTCAATCTGCTAGCGGCCATTTTGTTAAAATGGTACACAATGGCATTGAATATGCGCTGATGCAATTAATCGCGGAAGTTTATCATTTACTTCGCATTGGTACTGGTCGTTCTCCTAAAGAAGTTGCTGAGATCTTTGAATCTTGGTCTGAAGGTGAATTAAACAGCTACTTATTATCGATTTCTCGTCATATTTTGAGTCTCGAAGATAGCAATCAGACGCCATTGGTTGACCTAATTGACAATAAAGTAGGTGCTAAAGGCACAGGTCTTTGGACTGCACAAAATGCACTCGAGCTAGGTATCGCGGTACCATCGTTGGTTGCAGCGGTACAAGCCCGTCACCTTACCAATACAATTAGTACGCTAGCTGCAAAAGAAATGACATACCAAGCGAAAGAAACGCAAAAGATTGATATCGATTTGGAAGAGCTCAAATCGGCGTTCTACTTTGCAAGCTTGCTGTGTTATCGCCAAGGTCTTGCACTGATCAAAGGCGCTTCGCGCTCGCATCAGTGGAAAGTGGATCTTGCTAAAACGTTACAAACATGGCGAGCAGGCTGCATTATTCGTGCAGATTATCTAGATGATATCGCCAAAGGCGTTGATTTTATCGACACCTTAGAGAATGAAGCAAAAGCGCTGCGCAGCATAACAGGTCAAGCAATTCAAACTGGTCTTGCATTCCCTGTGCTTGCTTCAACACAAACTTATATCGCTACGCTAAGTACACCTAGTAACGGACACCTTGTTCAGGCACAACGTGATTACTTTGGTGAACACGGAATTAAGACACACAGTGGTGAAACTTCTCACCTAACTGATTTGGTTGATCTACCTGAAAAGGTACGTTAACAGAAAAAGAAAAGGCCACACATTGTGGCCTTTTTTATTGTTTAGCGAGTTAGTTCGCCCCGCAAGTTATCTTGCATTAGGTGGCGTATCGTTTCTAATTCTAACTCTTGGCTAAAGAGATAATGTAGTTTGGTTAAGCATGCTTCTAACGTCATATCATAGCCGCTAATCACACCACAGTTCAGCAGTGCATTTCCTGTAGCATAACCACCCATATTAACCTGACCTTGAATACATTGTGTTAGATTGACAATGACAACACCACGATCTGATGCTGATTTCAAAGTACTCAAAATATCGTCTTGTTGCGGTGCATTGCCTACGCCAAAACTAAGTAAAATAAGTGCTTTTACATCATCTGACAAAACATTATCAACCATAGCTGCGCTTATCCCAGGGTAGAGGTGCAATACAGCTATTTGCTGGGATTGAATAGAGGTTACGTCCAGCTCTTGGTCAACATAAGGGCTCAGCTTGCCTTCTTGTAGTTGGATATTGATACCAACTTGCGCTAAAGGCGCCAAATTAGGAGAAGCGAATGCGTCAAAACCATCTGCATGTGCTTTAAGTGCGCGATTGCCGCGGAATAGTTTATTGTTAAAAAACAAGCTCACTTCAGCAATAGGGTAGTTGGCAGCTAAATACATAGCATTTAGCAGATTTACTTGACCATCAGATCGCAATTGAGAAAGTGGAATTTGAGAGCCTGTAACAATGACAGGCTTGGTTAAGTTTTCGAACATGAAAGATAAGGCGGATGCCGTGTACGCCATGGTGTCAGTACCATGCAACACAACGAAGCCATCATAGTCATTGTATTTTGCTTTAATATCTTCAGCTATAAGCTGCCAATGCTGTGGCGACATATCTGAAGAATCGATGAGCGGACAATATTCGTGAATATCGAACAGCGGCATTTCTTCACGCGTGAATTCGGCGTTATTTTTTACTGTTTCTGTCAAATAACCGGCAACGGGCACATAGCCTTTGCTCGATTGCTTCATCCCAATGGTGCCGCCAGTATAGGCAATGTAGATTTTTTTTCTTTTCATAAAAAAGCCCAGATACGAATCTGGGCTTAGTATACCAACTGCAGCATCACATTGCAGTTTATTCATTAACCTTATGGTATTGAATTATTGTGCCACATCACACATGGTGCACACGCTATATAGACTATTTGGGTCATTATATAGTTCAATCATGTTGGCACTTTGCTGAACTTTATATATTAAGTTACCAATACTTTGCTGCGACACTTTTTGTAATGTATCTGTTTGAGATGTCGTAGGCAGTAAAGATTGAGTGACTTTTGCACCAAAGATTTGTTGCATTAAGCGTTCTTTATCGGTCAGAGTCTGCTCAACATTAATGACGTCATAGTGCTCAAGGCTCGCAAGTGCAGCAGCTGATTCAATGGCTTGTTCTTTTGTACCTAGCTTGTCAATCAGGCCAAACTCCAATGCTTGAGGGGCTAACCAAACGCGACCCTGAGCAACTTCATTGACATCTTCTTTATTCAAGTTTCTAGCTTCAGAAATAACAGAGAGGAATTTGTCATACGCATCTTCGACACCCATTTGAATGATGTCGGCGTACTGAGGGTCGATACCACGTGAAATTGAAGAAGATTTAAGCTCTGTGGTTGCCACGCCATCTGAATACACCCCAAGCTCTTTTAAAGAGTTTTCGAATGTAAAGATAGTGCCAAAGATACCAATTGAACCTGTGATAGTACTGGGAGATGCCCAAATTTCATTCGCCGATGCAGCTATCCAGTAGCCACCAGAAGCAGCAACAGAGCCCATAGATGCAACAATTGGTTTGCCAGCTGCTTTAATCGCCAACACTTCATTGCGGATCTGCTCTGAAGCGAATACGCTACCACCGCCTGAGTCAATACGTAGTACAACAGCTTTAACATTTTCGTCAATGCGTGCTTTTCGTAGTAAAGCAGCTGTGGAGTCTCCTCCAATCACGCCTGCTTTGCGCTTACCGTCAACAATATGGCCTTTGGCTACAACTACAGCAACTTTATCCGAGAGCGGGTTTGGAATGGCTTGGAAACTTGTAATTGAAGCCAAGTATTCGCTGTACTTAACTTGCTTGTATTTATTGCCTTTGTTCTGAGTACCAACCAACTGAACGAGTTTATCATTGAACTCTTGATCAGTCTCAAGCGCGTCAACCCAACCATATTTCATCGCAAATTGCGCTGAATCACCTGAAACTGAAGCCATTTTCTCGCCAAGCTGGGTTAGGGTTTCGTCAAAATTGTCCGTGTTAAACGGACGTCTTGCTGCAACATCTTCTTTATATTGCTCCCAAAGGCTTGATAGCCATAGCTTGTTAGCTTCTTTTGCAGCGTCAGACATATCATTTCGGATAAAAGGTTCAACTGCTGACTTGTATGTGCCAACACGGAAAATGTGTTGAGTAACTTGTAATTTTTCTAGCGCATCTTTGAAGTACATTGGATAGGTTCCAAAACCTTTAATACTTACACCGCCATACGGATGCATGGAGACTTCATTGGCTGTAGACGCTAAATAATACTGAGTCTGAGTGAAGTAGGGACCGTGAGCATATACAGGTTTGCCTGATGCTTTAAACGCTTCGATAGCAGTTGTGATATCACGCAGCTTATCTAGGTGACCGTGATATAAGTTTCTTAGATCTAGATGAATCGCCTTAATACGATTATCGCGGGATGCGTTGTTAATGACTTTAATTACATCGTCAACAAGTATTTCCATCGGTTTTTCTTTTGAACCGAATGTGTCATCCAATGCGGCATCAATTGGATCAACATAGGTCAGTTGCTCTACCAGCTTACCCGATAGGTTTAGCCTTAACACGCTATCCTGAGGGACGAGGATTTCCTCTTCAGATGTCATCATAGCCACGACGAGGCCAATGATAAGTACAACAAATACCAAGTTTACAAGTAGCCTGCGTGAGAAGTTCAACGCATGCCATAAGCCTTTAAATAGTTTTGCGATCAGCTTCAATGTTATTCCTCTGGTTCTAGTACCGAAATGCTCTCATTAGTATCATAACTTAGTTGTGCAATGAGTGTTAACTATAAAACGTAACTAAGTATTACTTCGTTCACTTTAGTCGCAAAATACCATAAATATTATAAATTTATCCGGTTTTGAATAAATAATTTGTGCTTTTTACTTGCCAAAATCTATAAATTGGTTAATGTTCACAGGTAAGACCAGTTACATTGGGGCGAGCAATGTTAGAACAAAAACTACAACTTAAAAATTCTGAGCTACGTAACCGCTTGGTAATGGGATCAATGCACACGGGGTTAGAAGAGGGTTGGCATAATCGCAAAAGACTAAGAGCGTTTTATGAGCAAAGGGCAAAAGGGGGCGTCGGATTGATCATAACTGGCGGATATAGCCCTAATATTCGAGGAAAGTTGACACCTATTGCGTCTTCCTTTAACTCCCGCTATGACGTGATTAAGCACAAAGCGTATACTGAGGCAGTCCACCAGCATCAAGGGAAAATTTGCCTACAATTGTTACATGCTGGCCGATACGCTTACCATCCGTTTAATGTCGGCCCGAGTCAACTAAAAGCGCCGATCAACCCGTACACTCCAAAATCTATGTCCATTGGCATGATTAAAAGCACTGTAAAAGATTTTGCAAAGTCAGCTTACATGGCAGAGAAAGCAGGCTACGATGGTGTTGAGATCATGGGCTCCGAGGGATACTTGATTAACGAATTTATGGCGCCGCATACTAATCATCGCAATGATGAATATGGTGGTACACTCGAAAATCGCATGCGTTTAGCGATTGAGATAGTAAAAGCAGTAAGAGCGCGTGTATCAGCTCAATTTATCATTGTATTTCGGTTATCAGTGATGGACTTAGTACCGAATGGGTCAACCAGTGAGGAAGTCACAGTGCAGGCTCAGGCACTTGAAGCTGCTGGTGTGGATATACTCAATACGGGTATCGGTTGGCATGAAGCACGAGTACCAACCATTGCTAGTATGGTTCCGCCGGGCGCGTTTAGAGAGGCGTCTAAACGACTCAAAGATGTCGTCGATATCCCTGTGGTCGCGGTGAATCGAATTAATACCCCTGAACTTGCTAACAATATCTTGGATAATGGCGAAGCCGATTTAATATCCATGGCAAGGCCATTGTTGGCAGATCCGGACTTTTTTAACAAATATGCTGAAAACAAATCCGAGCAAATCAACATTTGTATAGGTTGCAACCAAGGCTGCCTTGATCACGTTTTTAAAGGTAAACGTGCAACGTGTCTAGTAAACCCACAGGCTGGGTTTGAGTTGGATTATCCATTAGATAAAACACAAAAAGCTAAAAATGTGTTAGTTGTGGGAGCGGGCCCCGCAGGATTATCAGTTAGCTGTTATTTAGCCAAAAAAGGTCACAACGTCACCCTCATTGATAAAAACGAACATGCCGGTGGCCAATTCAATCTGGCTATGCGGATCCCGGGAAAAGAAGACTTTAAGCTGGCACTCAAATATTTTTTAAACGAAGTAGAGCGGCTGGGCGTCAAGATGGAATTAGGGCAAGCTTATAACGATGATATGGCGACCAACTTTGATGATGTTGTGTTTGCAACAGGTGTGAGTCCGCGTATGTCAAAAATTGAATGTAGTGATGGCAAACGTGTTTTGGCATACGATGAAGTGATCCGCAAAGAGGTCCAACTTGGCGATAAAATTGCTATTCTAGGTGCTGGTGGGATTGGTTTTGATATGGTCGCCTTTTTAACCGAGCCAGAAAACCAGTCTATCGACGACTTTAAGGGTCAATGGGGCATTGAGCAAGACGTTGTACCATCGTCAGAGAAGCGAAAAATATATATGCTAAAACGAAGCGCTGGACGGTTCGGTTCAGGATTAGGAAAAACGACAGGTTGGATCCATAGAGCAGTTGCCAAACATCACCAAGTGGAGCAAATCGCTGGTTGCGAATATGTATCTTTTTCCAATGCTGGGTTGGTAGTTAAAATTGACGGCAAAGAGCAAACGCTTGACGTGGATACAGTAATTGCATGCATTGGTCAAACGTCTAATGAAAACCATTTTGACCGAGAGGGCCTTCCAAGTAATCATCACGTGATTGGCGGCGCGTTGCTGGCAAGTGCCATAGATGCTAAGCGCGCTATTTATGAAGCGCTGCAAGTCGCTAGAAAGATATAAAATACAATAGACTGAATAAATCGGCGCCAAAGCGCCGATTTTTTTATGCTGCAATAAAACTTCACGTGGTTCGGTCTACACTGTATGAATACTATCAAAGGTGTAAATCGTTCTATGATTAATAAAATTCAATCCATTTATCAAACTAGCATTGAAAAGGTCGATATTATGAGTGGCTTGGCACCACTTCTAATAAGGCTAATTGTTGCGCCTGTTATGATCATTGCAGGATACAACAAGCTGAATTTAAGTAAAGCAGACGCAGGTTTTTTCGAAAGTTTAATGGCAGATGAAAACGTTGTTGCGTGGTTTGGTAACCCTGACTGGGGACTGGGTTTACCATTTCCTGATTTTCTCGCATTTTTAGCTGGTTGGACTGAGTTTTTGGGTGGCTGGCTTATTTTACTCGGGCTGTTAACGCGTTTAGTATCCATTCCCTTAATGGTGACTATGTTCATTGCAGCGACGCAAGTCCATTGGCACAACGGCTGGTTTTCGGTCGCACCAGCTAATCCAGATACCAGTGCCGCTCAGGTCTTTGCGTGGTTAGGGAGTGAGACTGCTCAACAAAGCTTAGAAAATAGCCTTGAAGTATCTGAGCGTCTTGAGCGTATCAAGTCTATTGTATCTTCCCATGGATTTCCTGAGTATCTCTATGAAAAAGGTAACATAGTGATTTTAAACAACGGAATAGAATTTGCGGCTATCTATTTTGTAATGTTTTTAAGTTTATTTTTTACCGGAGGAGGACGCTTCTTTAGCGTTGATTACTGGATAGCGAAAAGGCTTTCGGCAAAGACCTAAAAAATATCAGGGAAAGTGCTAAACTTTCCCTGACACTTCACGTTACAATAATAAGTGTTTGTTTATTATTAAGGAATTTATATGGATGCCATCGAGCTTTTGCTGACACGTCAATCTGACAGCAATTTATCCTTTCCAGGTCCGAACGAATCTCAACTAGAAATCATAAAAAAAGCAGCGTTAAAAGTACCTGATCATGGCGGGCTTGCACCATGGAAGTTTATCGTTGTTAATGAAGATGCCCGTGACAAATTGGGGGAAATCTATTACAACGCAGCAGTCGAAGAGCAGCAAAATGAGCGCACCGTCTCGCGCGCTAAAGAATTGCCTCATCGTGCTCCTATGTTAATTATTGCAATCTCTCCTCACCAAGAACACCCGAAAGTTCCCCGTGTTGAACAAATTGAAAGTGCAGCATGTGCGTGTTTTGCAATGCAACAGGCCGCGTTTGCACAGCATCTGTCAGGTGTTTGGAGAACAGGTTATTTTGCACAGAGCCCGGCCGTGAAACGCGAGCTTGGTTTAAATGAAAAAGACGAAATAGTCGGCTATTTATATTTAGGTACTCCTACGGTTCAGTGTACTAAACCGGTTCGTCACGAACCAAACACATTTTTTACAGAGTTATAAATTACTTACGAGGCAACCTATGGCACTACATGTTGTTGAGCACCCATTATTACAACACAAAATTGGCTTATTGAGAGAACATGGCATCTCAACTAAAAAGTTTCGCGAGTTGGTCTCGGAAGTTGGCAATTTGCTAACTTATGAAGCGACAAGAGATTTACCAACAGAGACTACAACGATAAAAAGTTGGACGGGTGATGATTTAGATGTGCAAGAGATCAAAGGCAAAAAAATCACGCTAGTGCCTATTCTAAGAGCTGGCCTGGGTATGTTAGATGGCGTCATGCAGTTATTGCCAGCTGCGAAAATCAGTGTTGTCGGATTGCAGAGAAATGAAGAAACACTTGAGCCAGTATCATATTTCGAAAAATTAGTAGGTAATTTAGAATCGAGAAGAGCATTAGTCGTCGATCCCATGTTAGCAACAGGCGGCTCATTAATTGCGACAATTGATTTGCTCAAAAAGTCCGGTTGTAAAAACATTACGGCCATTGTTTTAGTCGCAGCACCAGAAGGGGTTGCAGCTGTTGAAAAGGCTCACCCAGACGTAGACGTGTATACAGCGGCCCTTGATAGTCACCTCAACGAAAATGGCTACATTGTGCCAGGTCTAGGTGATGCTGGTGATAAAATATTTGGCACTCAGGCCTAAGACTCTTTGGCTGACAAACCAATGTTTGTCAGCCTTGATAGATAAACCCCGTTGTCAAATTTGTCTAGGTTGAACAACTTTTTTGTTAAAAACCCACCAACAACTCCAGAAAAATCCGGTTAATCCAATTGCAGTGTAAATAGCTGGCTTTGGGTTTTCGAGGGTACTAATTGACCCTGCATAAGCTGCAATTAAAGCATACGGCAAGGTGCTGATCAGCCAATACGAAATAAAATGTTTAAATGGCATTTTAATCATTCCAGCCATGCATGCGGAGATTTCAGGCAAGATAGGTGTTGCTCTGGAAAGTAGGATAACCACTGGACCTCGTTTTTGAAATAGTGCAATTGCATCAGCTCGCTCAGCAGGATTCGTTACGAGTTTATCAAAGAGCTTATTGCCGTATTTGTAACTGATGGCGTAGCCTGTTATGCCTGCGAGTAATAATCCCACAATAGCACTGATGCCACCAATGATTGCCCCAAGGAAATAGCCAGCTAATAAAATGAGGGTAAGCGTCGGTATAGCAATAAACAAATCTAAAAAAAGCAAACCAATCACTGTGAATGCCACCAGATATACATTGAGTTGACTAGCTGTATTTAGCCAGGTTTTAATCTCATCAATACCGAGTAATCCACTCACTTTAAGCACAAAAAAAGTCGAGGCAAAGAAACAAAACAATATCAACATGATTTTTAAAAGGGGCTTCATAACAATGACTCCATCAAGTGAATTATGGGTAACTTATTGAGATTGAAATAGGCCTTTGTATGTCTGCAAGAGTGAGTTTTGCATCGTTAAATTTTGGCGGGCCACGCCAGCTAATTTTGGCTCCATTTGAAAACCCAAGACCTTCCGATGGGATAATCCCAGTCCAATTTTTAGAAGTCTTTTGCGAGTTGTCTTCATCATGTAAAACCTTGATAGCGAACTCTGGTTTGGTGGTTGTAAACTCGACAAGTAATGATGCTTCGGTAGGGCTATGGAACTGCGTTTGCACCGCTTTGTCATGTTTGACTGGGAACCCTTCTTTTTCAAATAACATCACCATAATTTGTCCGGGGCGATTGGTATCAATGTCAGTTATTTTTATCTGTACGTTGCTTGCAGCTACGCTTTTAGTTGCCATTAACATTATTCCTAAAGTGCTTAATTTAATTAAGGTGTGCATCATGATTAAGATCCTTTTAACAGGCGCTTGGCTAGTGCTGGGGTGAGGGCATTCAACACGCGTAGAAGCTTTATTTTACCGATATCATGCTGAGATTTTTGACGCTTCAAACCATCAATAATGGCTCTGGCCGCTGCCTCAGCAGATATTTTGTTGTCTCCTCTACCTTGGGTCATAGGAGTATCCACAAGTGGAATAAATGCCTGCAATACTTTGATATTTGTGTGTTCTAACTGGTAGTTTAAACTTTGTGAAAACAGATTAATGGCTGCTTTTGACGCGCAGTAAACGGATGCACTTTTTTTCGCAACAAAAGACAAGCCAGAGTTTATGTTTAAGATCGCAGCAGTGGGGCCGCTCTCGTTTAGCGCAGGTATAAGCAGATAAGAAAGCGAACATACAGCTGTGAAGTTGATATTGATCTCTCGTACAATTTGCTCATATTCGAAATTTGTGTCAGTAAAAAGGGGTTCGTTCTGGATAGCCGCATTATTAATTAAAACGTCTATCTTTGGAAACTCAGCCTGTATTCGTTCTGACAGCGATTTGTAGCAGTTGGGATCAGAGAGATCCGCTGCAACACATATCACATTTTTGTATCCTTTTTTTAATTGTTCGAGCCGATCACTATTTCGTGCAATGACAACAATTTTATTTTGTGCGTGCAATTGTTCTACAATTTGGCGGCCTATACCTGACGTGCCGCCTGTAATGACTATCACTTTATTGACTAAGTTCACGTATGTATCTCCAGTAGTGAATCTGGTTGATACTTTAAAAGTTCAAATGCATGGTGAGCATTAACCTATGTTAAAACTGACAATAAATTTTGGTGTTTATGACAATTTCGTAGAAGTTAGTAGGGCACTATTACGAGGAAAACAAGATCCCGTGGGCTGATCACTTCGTACCAACAAATAAAAAGGAGCTGAAATGGAATTGCAAAAATTTATTGAGACAAATGGCACCCTGATCCAAATTGAAAAAGGGGAGCAGGTCTTTGCTCAAGGTGAACTGTGTGATTATGTATACCTTGTTAAAACAGGTTTATTAAAAGCGTTCTACTTGACCGAGAATGGTAAAGAAACCATAAAGTCATTTGTTCAATCTGGCACAATCATTGGCAGCTTGAACGCCGCGCATTGCCACGTCCCAAGTACATTCAGTTTGCAAGCAATCGAAGCGTGTAAACTTATCCAAGTTCCATTTAAAGCGTTACTTACTTTGAGTAAAGAATCAATTTCGATTTCCCAAGAGCTCATCCAAATACTCTTGTCTTTATCACTTAAAAAAGAGCGCAGGGAATTCGAGTTACTCACTTTATCTGCAACGCAACGGTATGAAAATTTATGTAGCGCCGAACCTGAGCTTGTAAAAAACCTAACTCAGAATGATATAGCCAAGTACTTAGGGATAACACCTGTGGCATTGAGTAGAATTAAGAATAAGTAGCATACTAGTTAGCTCTTGCTTCTCATTTCCACTTTTAACCTTAATTTGCTTATTAATATTAAAATATATGGATGTACTTCTATTAGTTAAAATGTACATGTCACTAACTATTCGCTTTATAAGATATGGTTATCGAACTATTTTGAGCTAAAAGTTGACAGCTAACTTCGTATTTTTGAATGTTTTTTTCAGGATTCTAAATTTTGGCAAGGACATTATCAGCTTTTATTAACTGTAGCGTGTGCGTGTAATCATTAGCTATAACTTAATTTCGATTAAGTTATAATTAGCTTGTGTGGTAATGGGGATGTCATAGAATCTCATTATTATTCTTGCCATCGAATATGGAAAATTAAATTTTAGCTTGAGAAATACTTCAGTTGTTGTGTATGATCTTATCGCATTAAGCTCAAAGGTTAATTTCTTAACTCGATGGGCGAATGGCACCATTATAAGAAAAAAACAACTACTACCTAATAATTAAAGGAATAGAATTAATGTTTAAAAAAGTAATTACCGGTTTAATATTTGCTTTAGCTCTGCCAACTTTCCAAGCATCAGCCGCACAAAAAGATGACTACTCGACAAAAATTACACGTGTCTACATTAATTCATCTGATGAGCTGCTAATGAGAATTGACTCTAGCGATGAGTGGATGTTAATTGGTAAAGTGGGAAATAAGCGAGCTGAAATGATGTATTCAACAGCGCTTGCTGCTAAGTTATCGAATGCAGAAGTTTGGGTAAGGTACTGGGATCACACTGGCAGCAAATACAGTGACGTAAGAATTATTTCTATCCAAGGTTAAATTAAAGTAGCTGTTTGAATTTAATAATTGCTGCTTAAATACTCTACGTTTCGTGATGTATAATGAGCGGAAAGGTGCAAGTAGACTTGCCTTTAAACCTTACTTTAAACTGAAAGCACGGTTTTGATACCGTGCTTTTTTATTGTCTGAACCAACTGGCCCATAGGGTAAGAAAAAATAGAACCTATTTCATTAGACCTAAAAATTTTTGGTTTAAACTAGCTTTATGCACATTGATTATTTATACAGTTTTCATTCACCAAGGCTGAGGTAATTACCTAGCTTGTTTGACATGTCTAGACGATAGTATTTGGTAGGATTGAACTTTGAAAGGCTCAAAGTTAAAACTGAGTTCTTGTATAAAGACGATGATCAGTTCACATAGAGATTGGCGGTTGTCACAACTTTGATGCCGAACATATCAAAAGATGAGAAACCCAAAAAACTGCAATAAACATTCGTTCAAAGCTGGGGTCAGAGCGTATGGGGGAGTTACAGTTGCTCATGGGAAAACAATTGATTCTGAAGAAGCTGATTTAATTTTAATGAGGTCTGACTCTTTACTAAAAAAACTAGGCTTTTTGAGCGCGGTTTAAACATCCCGAAAAAGTGTCTGTCCTTTAATCTCATCTATCCATATATGCCATAGTGAAGCTCCTATCAGATTTGGGCGTCCTGAGTCGCTTGGTAGACCACTATTAACCAAAGCGTACCGTTTGTTTATGAACGAGCAACCGTTGTTTTAAATTTTCCTGTTATATTCTGGCTTCGTTGGTGTCCCAAGCAGGATTTAGACAATATGTTGGTACGTAATAATCATAGGTTTTTCTTTCAGTTCTTGGGTAAAAATGGAAAAGGAGCGTAAAAGTGCCTTTGCAATTTTACGGGTAATTTTATCTTGGCAACTAAACCGGTTAAAAATGAACTTCAGCTCTGTGTGACGCAATTGGAGGGTATTTTCGATCAATAGTACGCGCCTATCAGCGCTGGTTTAGAATATCAATGGCGCACTTCCTTTTAGAACATGGGGTTATAAAGTGTAATGGTGTTTGTCTTACTCCTAGCTAATAATCCTAGATGTATGGTAACTCGAGGGTAGTTATACATATTTACTCATGAGTATAACCGCATTACAAAATAAGGATAAGTGGACATGAAAAAGAAGTCGCACGATAATGAATTTACTTTCAATCTTGAGGGGCTTTCCAGCATTTCTTTCGTAGTTAAAGAGCATAAAGTCACCGAAGGGCAACCATATGACGGTGTTACTTGTGACGGCAGAACTATCACTGTAAAAGCCGGACGCCACAATTCAAGTGAGGTAGCTGTTTGGTTTAACGAAAGAATTAACATTGGAGGCATTGCTAAAACATACAGCAGCCACTCGCCATCAAGTCTTAACTTTGCTGTAACTGGCACCTTAGTATTCAACATGAAAAATGGTGTCACCTATACGTTTGATGACTTCGTTTTAGGTCAGGGCCATTATTCAGGTAACAATAACTGGTGGATTGGCTCTAAATACATGGTCGGCGTAACATGGACCAATGTAGATCAACAGTATGCAGTCAATTTAGTCTCAGACACTTTGAGCCTCGAAGCCGACATCATTACAGATGATCCAGTAGGTTCAGTCATCGATAGTGCTAAACTCATTGTTGATATTTTAAGTAATCGTCAAGTCGGCTCAGGCTCAATTGCGGCGCGAACAAGTGAATCAACAACTGCTGTCGAGTTATTCTTATTCCAGATGGACAATTCTGACACAGATATCAATATGACAGGTTTCTATAAACGGCCTTAAGTCTTGTCTTAAAAAAAAAGCCTGACGTTGAAGTAGTCAATACAAGGCTTTAATTCAGAGTAATATTTACCTTGTAAACAACTCCCAAATAACAGCGGGAACGGAGTATTTTATGGCATCTGTAAGCACAAAGAATTGGATGAGTACCCTGAGTAATAATTTAACATTAGATAAAATATCCATGCCAGGCACACATGATTCGGGTACTCAAAAAGCCCCGCCAGGAGGAGCTAGAACACAAAATTTTGATATTTCTACCCAGCTAAAAGATGGTATTCGTTTTCTCGATATCCGTGTAAAAACAAACGGAAACAAACAAGATCCACTAAATATTTATCATAGTTATTCAGATTGTGACCTTACATTTGGCACTGTCCTCAAAGAATGTAAGAGCTTTCTTTCAGAAAATACAGATGAAACCATCGTCATGTTAATCAATGCGGCAACAAGTGGTGTTAGACATGTACAGGAAAAGTTTAATTTTTATCTACAAGAAGACGCTTTTAAAAATTTATTTTACTTGGAGACTAAGATACCCACATTGCGTGAATCTCGAGGGAAAATCATCTTGTTTAGAAGGTTTTCAGGCAACCTTGGCATAGATTTATCCAAAGGTTGGAAAGATAATGCAACATTCACCCTAATCACACCAGAAGAACAAGTGTTTAGGATTGAGGATCAATATAAAGAGCACAATACGCATAAAAAAATGGCAGCTGTTCAATCTTCAATTAACAGCGCGGCTAATGCACCAGAGAATGGCGAAATGTATATTACTTACAATAGCATCGCATTTGCTTCACATACTCCTTATCAATATGCATGGGGGGGAGGAGCTGGTAAAGTGAGCCCCAAAATGAATCCCGGCCTAACAAAATATCTAAAAGATAAATGCCAAGGTAGCAGACTGGGCATTATTGTTTTCGATTTTTATAATAATGAAACTGGCAATATTGATAACGAAAATGTAAGACTTATTATCAATACAAATCATAATGTTAGTCTAAGTGGTATGGAAGCCACTTAGGAAATCAACAAAATGAGACAGACACAAATTCATAAGCGCTAGAGGCTTGTGACAAGTCTCATTTTAACTATCATAGGCTTTGAGCAAAGAACCAATTTGTTTTTCTCAAGAACACATCCAAGTACTCTTGTCTTTATCACTGAAAAAAAGGTGCGAAGAATTCGACATTCTCACTTTATTTGATGCAGCCGCGTATTCCCGAAGACAGGTGCGGATTTATCACAGGCTCCCAGCTAATCTTATCCAGACTTAATATCCACCCGGAAAAAAGTTATAGCTCACCACTAAGTTAACTATAGTGTTTAAAGAACCGAAGGGTAGGCCAACGCTAAGCAAACTAAAATATCTATGTTAACTGCTCTATCGATTAAAAAGCGGCAAAAGCACGCCCATGAGGCGGCATTAAATTTCACCAAAAATGCAGCCTAGTTAACATTTTAGCTTGTTGCGCTCACTGAACAAGTGCGTCCAAATGCTGGCTTAAAGCTTGCAGTGTTTATCATCAGACATAAGGAGATAAGTCATGATTTTAAACACTAACCCCCAACACGTATCAAACTACTCATCACAGTATTCATCAGCCAAAACGTTAAACACGGCTACGCCCTCAACACATGACACTCAAAATGCTCACTCTTCACAGATAAATCATGGTTGGGACACATTCACAAAGAAGGTAGAAGATGATCCTAAATTTGCAGAAGAAATGGCCGAAGCAATCACATTTATCCCCAATAAGATGATGGTCAACTTAAACGAAGCACCACCTCTTACAGATCCGGTTGCATTTAAAAATTGGGCCGATCGCTCAGTTGAATTTGATAAAGTTGCCGCGCAAGTGACAGAGCAGCGAATCGAAATATTTAATAGGATGAAGGGAGAAGGGGCATCAGATGCAGAGATATTTAAAGAAATTATCTCCTTTAACAAGTCTCTTCCAATGGACTATCAAGCTAAATCTGGGATGTTAAGTGTAGACCAATATGCATGAAGATATGGTATTGGGCCTTGTCAAAAGGCCCAAATATTTCATTAATCGTAATTAACGATTACTTGGCTTCTTTGTCCATATGCTGGGGGAGAAATTGCGCTGCCATTACCACGAACGCCGTAGGCGAAAATGAACTTTTTATTTGCGTCTAAACCAGCAAAGTTCGTTAATCTACCTGATTTGTTCGACGTAACATCGACGCACGCTGATGTTGAATTCCAACAAAGATATACAATCATACCGGGCGGAACTTTTGAAAAGCTCCAAGAATAATTCACAACATTTATCTTAGACCCGAAAGGTACAGAGCCCACCACAGGTAAATTTAATGTGTATAACAACCCTGAGTTTCTGATTGTTGGTGCTGTACCACTGCTTACCCAAGCGCCACCACTTATTGTGATTGGGCTTTCCACATTACTAGGTGGTATTTGCTCAGATGAAACAGAGATTGTCGGGGTGAGAAGTTCTTCTTGTTGTACTTCGGCACTGGAGATGCCAGTCCATAAAAGGACTGAAGAAGCCAAACAGGTCGTAAAGCATTTAGCGGTTTTTTTAAACATTTTCCTTTTCCTATTTTCCGTAAATTCGTTTAATTTTTATCAATCAGAGAAAGCTGTGTCAACATTATTGTATGCAATATATTATTTAGAGGTTGTTAAAGCATTACATATATAGCGGTCAAAAAGTGATTCACTAAAATTATAAGCAGAAAAGATTAAATGTTGAGTGCGTGTGTAAATGTGACTGAATGATCTCGATACAGCTTTAAAAGATCCAACGCGTGAATAAAAAGTGTGCTGAAACGTCTTAAACACAAGCCAAAGCTAAGTGTGGCATAGATAAATTAAGATCTAGGCATCAAAAATAGAGAAATGCGTAAGATGAAAAATCAAGTACTTTGATCATGCTAATAATTTTGATAAAGGGCTAGCTCAATTCAGGTTAATATTTATGTTCAGTAATTTTCTGCAACCCAAATGCGCTATTAAATGCATTTAGAGCGGTAACTGTAAGGTATCAAAAATTTAAACCCCCGAATTTAACATGCAAGTGCACCACATATAAAAACGAGATAGAAATAGGCACCTCTTAGCTTCTAGCGCATCATGCAATACAGCATTATGGGACAGACACAAATCATTTCTGGTCAGTGGTTAAGTTCAGGTCAACCCATTGGGACTTTGGACGATACAGGCAACGCCAAAGGAAAACCCGCTCATGTGCATTATTCTATCTTGTCACTTGTCCCGCTACCTTGGCTTGTAACACTTGAAACCCAAGGCTGGAAAAAGATGTTTTATTTAGATCCAAGTAAGGCTTTGGTGGAGTGAGTTATTTTACTTTGCTAAAGGGCGTTATTTGATCTGTGGCAACTTTACTCAATGGGCTTGTTACTCCTTGCGCGCCTTGTTGGATAACATGAGTATAAATTTGTGTTGTTCTAACATCTGTATGTCCAAGTTGAGCTTGCACAGTTCGGATATCCGCACCATTTTGGAGTAGGTGAGTGGCAAAAGAATGCCTAAGAGTGTGTGGAGTGACAGGTTTTGTGATCTTTCCCCTTGTTGCTGACGTTTTTACCGCTCTTTGAATTTGCCGTGGGTCCAAATGGTGACGGCGAAGTTGTTGTGTTTCAGGGTCGATACTCAATTTGTGAGAGGGTAGTAAATAATGCCAACCAAGTTGTTTGTTTGCGCTTTTATATTTATCTCTGAGTTTGTGTGGCAACCAGACTCCAGCATATTGCTTGTTTTGAATATCTCTTTGTAAATACGCACTGACGACTTTGATTTGTTGATGAAGTGGCTCTATGAGGTGAGCGGCAAGTGTAACCACTCGGTTTTTTCCTCCTTTACTCTGCCATATGCGAATACAATGGTAATCAAAATCAATATCTTGTACTCCTAACCTCAGTACTTCCATCAGCCTTAAACCACTGCCATAAAGCAAAGATACTGCCAGTAAATGTTGATGAGGGCAGTGTGTTAGCAGTGCTGCGATTTCCCGTTCAGTCAATACAATGGGTAGCTTTTGTTGGCGGTGGCTTTTATTAAACTTAAGCGATAGGCTCAATGGTTGTTTGATGATCTCTTTATACATATACACTAGTGCATTGAGCGCCTGAGCTTGTGTATTTGCAGCCACGTTTTGTTGGTTGGCTAGGTGACTTAAAAACTATTCTACCGCTTCCTCATCAAGTGTTTTTGGGTGCAATAAATTATGAAATCGAATAAAGGCAGTTATCCAATAGAGATAACATGAAATAGTACTTTTGGCATATCTTTGCGTATACATATGTTCCTGAATCATGGATAAAAATGGTGATTTCATATGCAGTTCCATTTTAAATTATTTATATGTATATATATACAGTACTTGGTATTTGTCAAATATCACTGTTATACGACAAGTGACATATATTAACCATTTCTAGTTTGGTGACATTTGCTTAACTTATTGTTATGGTTGAGGGTATTAAAGTGCGTATTTGAAAAGCTGTTGTTATGCGGCAGACATTACGCTGTTGTTATGCGACATTTGTCGTAGATAAAAATGTTAACTATACAAGGAGAATTACATATGACTTCAGCAGAAAGAATTGGTATTCCGATTGTCTTACTTAGTGGTCTTTGGGGCGTTTTTGAAGTTATTTTAAAAGCTTTTGAGTTATTGAATAAAAGTAGAGATTTATTTCTTAAAATAACTCCAGAAACACAAGCTACATTTGGTAAGCTAACTCCGAAACTGATTTTTTGGAATGACTGGCTCCCGCTCTGGGTTGCAACAGTTGCCTTTTTAGGGCTTTTCGCATTAGTTATGATAAAAATACCGAATTTTGTGAGCCCTGACACACCAATTATACAAAAAAATGTAAAAAGCATCTGCTATACAGCTTCAACATTACCTGCTTTTGGCTGTTTAGGTTTTTTTATTGGTGGTATCAGCGATATAGTTGCACTGTATAGTTAACAAGGCCTTAAAGTCGGATTCGCAATAGTTGGCTCGATTCCGCTTCGCTTCACATTTTAGCCAACAATTACTCACCGCTTAAGGCGGCGTTATGTTCTATATTGTTTTATCAAGGTTCAAGTGACAGAATTATGAATGATAAAGTTACTAAATGGTTGATTTTTGGAGCAGGTTTAGCGCTTGTACCTTTACTTGCGGTTTGGATTTGTAGGCTAATCTTTGGTCAAGATAGCAGCCTAGTAAATTTATTATCTCAGGGGGAGTTGCTTCTTATTACTGCAGGGCTTTGCGCTGCTGGGATTGGTGAACTTATTGGTTCAGGAGAGGATTATAAAATTGCAAAAATAATATCTGGAGGGATTTCCGTAGGCATGTTGCTTGTGTCAGCTCTTATATTCTCAATTGTGTCCAATCCGGCCATTTTAAATACCCCACCGAATGTAGATGTGATATCGACAGCATCAATTATAATTTACTGTTGTGCATTCCTTTCTAGCGGCACTTGTGCCTATTTAGCGGAGTAATATTATGTCATTTATTATAGAAGCTGCTGTTATCGGAAGTGTTGCAAGTACATTGGTTTCAGTTGTTACGGCCGTAATAGCTAAGCGTAATAAAAAACAAGAAAAAGATGAAGGTATCGATGACTTAGGTAAAGCTGAAGCAGATCTCCATGAAATAATAAAACAGTTAAAGAATAAGAAAGGCGATGAATCTCCCGAGATTAAAGAGCATTTAAGTAAACTAATAAGTGAAATAAAAGAGACAGAGGCGTTGCTTGAAGTCGAACATAACAAGCCACTCAAGCAGGACAAATAAAGTTTGGCTTTTGCTCCTACGTCGCTAATTATAGCCAAACTGTTATTTGCCTCTTAGTGGGGCGTTAGTTTTTTGAAGGAAGCGGATGGTTACTGCAACGACAGCTTTTAACGATATTCCGATAGAGTCATTTTTTGTTAATCGACATCGGGAATTAGAGCTTCTATCTGAACACAGTAAGAAGCCTGGAACTTGCATTGCCGTGACAGGCGTTGGTGGAATTGGTAAAACGGCGCTTCTTAGAGTCTTTGAAAGTAAGTATTCTAGTAGATTTTTGGGTGGTGTTTTTCACCTGTCCGGAGGAGAGGGATTACCCGACATTCAGCATCATTTGGAAGCGCTGAGAAATTCCGAGCATCACTCCTTAGTTGTTGTCGATGATGTAGAGCTGCTTAATGCATCAGAGGTAAGAAACATTTACGAAACTGTAGTAAATGAATCTCTATCAACACTAATATTCTCTGGTCGCCTAGTTCCGATAAATGAAATTCCAAACGCTAAGGTAATCACCCTTTCCAGTTTGAATGCGGCTGATTTAATCAAAGCGAGGTTAAAGATAGCGCCAGAAAGGGCTGATATTGATAAAGCCCTAGAAATAATTGAAGGTAATGCAGCTTTATTACAGCTTCTCGTATCTACGCCGCGCGAAATCATACAGAAGCTACATGATTCATTCGTTCCAGAATCTGTGCGTGTACCTGAAGTTAGTGAAGCGCGCATTCAAAATATAAGAGTCGATATAAATCAAGAAAAAGACTCTGGGCCAGATTTAATCAGCATTGTTTTATCTTTAATCCTTTTTCTCGCAGCACATGTTTCGTCACTTGAAACCGAAGAAAATATTATCAATGAAATACATGGGTTGCAGGAAGTACTAGAGGCTCAACTACCTGAGGAGAAGCGTGAGAGTGGAATCAATTGGCACTATGCCACGACATTTCTCAATTTAAGAAGTTCGCCGGAAGTAAAAAGCGATAACGTTGTTACTGTTTTGGATCCAAATCAAACATTTTCTGTATTTTCGGTAAATCGTGGTTGGGCTGAAATATCTTATAAGGACTACGTGTCATCAAGAGAATTGAAAGGCTGGGTTTATAGCAAATACATAAGGCCAGCAGATGAAAACAAAAACTAACAATCACATCCAGCCGACCCAAAAACCGCTGCGCGTTTTTCGGTCGGCTGATGTGAGGCGTTAGTTGCGAGTATTAGGATGACTCCAGACCTAGAAAAAAGATGGAAGGCCGGTGACAAACCATTCGATGGAGAAATACTCACATCTGCTACAGACAGTAGTATGGAAACGCTATTAAAAGTAATGAAATACTTCATGGATATGGTTGTTGATCCGTCAGAGAAGATATTTCTATATGATGACTGGCACGAGCATGATGGATTTATTACCAACAGTAAAATATTGTCTGTCGATGTTTTGAAGTCAAAAATTAACAGTAGTGAGGCCTTGAAAGCTAGTACGCATGGAGATTACGAAGTTCGTACAGCGGTATATTCTGAAAGTAATAACTGGCTTATGCGTTGGTGTATTGATTTAGAAGATGATGCGTATTGTGACTTCGAATTTTGTATTTCCAAGTCGGCAAATTGTAAACCATTAGAACTTATGCACTCAATAAACCGAGATGAGCTAAATAGAACTAACGCAAAAGACTACTTTGATCGTGCTTACGGCGGGTAGCAACTAACAAAGCTATTCACCGGAACAGCAGTCCTTCGTTGCAATTTATGCACTACGCTGCCGCTCCGTTAACAGAAATTACAACTACAGCCAGCTGTCCAGTGATAGCGGCGTTATATGCCAAAAGGATTCGGATGTTAACTTTAGAAAAAGATGAAAAAGCCGAGCAGGTGTTCATCCATGCCTCACCAGAAAAGCTTCGTTGGTTAGCATCTCGATTAGAGGCTATTGCAGCGCAAGCCGAAAAGTCAGGAAACAGCATTATGGGACAGACACAAATCAATTGTTTACATTGTGCTATTTAACACTGTTTAAATATCTAGGTTTTAAGTGGTGGTGAAGAGGGGTGACAAGAGCACGAAAGGCACTAATAGATTTGTCTTCAATGCCTTATATCATTCATTGGCACGGAGCGTACGATGTGCCTTTTTATGCGGAGAGGGTGAGTACATAGGCAAAAGCTTTGACCACAGACGAACGTGGCTGGTAGAGCGTATAAGCAGTGTATTTACGATATAAGTTGCAGTGTACGCCATCATGAGCACTGTCGGACAGACACAAATTCATTTTACCTATCAAATCGTGCCTATTTCATGTCAACTGTGTCCCATTAAACAAGCCCTACACGCTATGGGCACACAACAATCTTAATTAAAGATAAAAAATATCCATAATGCGGCTTGATATCTATTACAATTAAAGATAAATTTTGTCCATAAATGACAAGGGCAGATTTTAGCGATATGAAAATAGGAAAAGGCGTTGAATGGGCAGCGCATAGTTGTGCGCTGTTAGCTTTATTGCCTGCAAATGCAGCATTAGCTTTGGAAGCACTTGCAGATTTTATTGGGGTGCCTTCGCCTTATTTGGCGAAACAGATGCAGTTATTGAGTAAAGCAGGAATAGTAAAGGCAAAACGAGGTGTAGCCGGTGGGTATAAATTGGCGCGACTACCTGAAACTATTTCTTTGTGGGATATAACAGGGGCAATCGACGGTACAACTCCTAGTTTTCGCTGTACAGAAATAAGGCAAAAGGGTTCATGTGGCGCTTCTTCTGACGAAGTGCTTACAGCCTGTAAAATTGCAGCCTCTTTTAAACATGCTGAAGATAAATTTAGGCAAGAGCTAAATAATGTCAAGCTTCCAGAATTAGTCGCTGGGATCGCACAAGATGTCAGTGATCAACGAAAATCTCGAATTAAAACATGGATCGAGCAAAATGCCGCATTTTCTACTTGAGGGTAAGTAAAAATCTAGCCTTTAAATATATACAAATAAATCACCTGAAAAAATAGGAACATTTTAATGTTTGCCGACTACCGTTTACCTCATCATATCTCAATTAATATCTGCGCTCGCTTTCTTTTCACATCGTTATTTTTGCTGTCCGGCATTACTCACTTTACTAATGTACCTTATTATTTGAGCTTAATGCCCGAAGTAATACCATATAAAGTAGCCTTAATTTGGGTTTCTGGCATTGTGGAGTTGGCTGGTGCATTAATGATTTTATTTAACTGGAAACCTAAACTTGGTGGGTGGTTGCTGGTGCTTTTTTTACTTCCGGTAACAGTTGTTGTGCACGGATATGAGATGCTGTATGCAGAACATGAAACTATCCGCGCATTGCAACAGGCGCATTTCCTCAAAGGCTTTTCACTAATTGGTGCGGCTTTGTTAGTTACTCAGGTTGGAGTATCTCAAAAAGAGCAAAATAAATAGACTTGTTTGTAATCGCAATGAAACAGACACAAATTCATTGCTTAAACTAGGCTCTTTGACTACTGTTTAAATATCCAGTTTAAAGTTAAGGTTAAGGAAATGACAAGAGTAAGGAAGGGATTAATAGATTTGTCGTCGACGTCTTATTACCACTTAATAGCACGGTGTGTACGCCGTGCTTTTTTGTGCGGAGAGGATAAGTACACAGGTAAAAACTTTGACCATAGACGGACATGGATAGTAGATAGAATAAAACTGTTAAGTGGTGTTTTTACCATTGAAATAGCTGCGTATGCCATCATGAGTAATCACTATCATTTGGTTGTAAAAGTGAATAGGCAGCAAGCTCTGGGTTGGACAGAGGAAGAGGTGATAACGAGGTGGTACAAGCTATACAAAGGTAGTCCACTCATTGATAGATACCGACACGGTGAAACATTGAACGAGGCTGAGGAATTACTTAAATCTGAGCTGATTGAAAAGTGGCGCGCCAGACTGTACGACATTAGTTGGTTTATGAAAAGCCTCAATGAATACATAGCAAAGAGAGCAAACAAGGAAGATAACTGCACGGGTAAGTACTGGGAAGGGCGATATAAATCACAGGCTTTATTAGATGAAGCAGCACTGCTAAGTTGTATGGCATATGTGGATTTAAATCCAATCCGAGCGAATATGGCAAATAAGCTAGAGGGTAGCGATTTTAAATCGATTCAAGAGCGAATAAAGCAACTCAAAAGTTCCAAAAAAAACGTCAATCAGTTAAATAAAAATGAGACGAAACGTCAAACCAAACAACCCGTATCATTAATACCGTTTGGCAAAAGAGAGCAAGAACATACATTACCGATCTCACTATGGGATTACCTTGAACTTGTTGAATGGCGGGCCGTCATGTGTGCTCCGAAAAGAGAGGTTACATACAAAAAGGCATGCCCTGTATTCTTGCATCACTGAGAATTGAAGAAGCGACTTGGTTGGATAAGGTAAAAAACTATGGAACGCGCTATGGTAATTTTGTAGGTTCTCAAACCGTATTGAGAGTGCATGCGGCAAAAAATGACGTTAATTGGTATAAGGGGGTTGGGTAGTTAGTTTAAGTCTCTCTTTCTCCACTCTAAGCCTTCATCTGTTTAGTAAGATGAAAATATTCCTAATGGAACTTTATTTCTAGCATTAAAAGCACTTGATAGTTTTTCCTAGTACTGGCGGTAACACATAGGAATATATAGCTGTAATACGATTGGCTTTCAAAAATGCAAAATAATGTGCCTGTCCACTTTATTCCTTTTTACAAATGTGTCTGTCCAACTTATTACACAACTCATTACAACTTATCTAATACAAAATTTATCCGTTTTTTATTAAAGACCAACATGTCAGATGAGGAAAAGAATTAGAATGTGCATTTTTTAATCGGTTAAACTCAAAAAATTCAATTGGAAATAAAATTTTTTATAAAAAAACTATTTAGACTCATTCAATAGTCTTTTGAGGTTTAAATATTAAATGCTGCATAATTTTTTAGTGTGAATTGAGAAAAACTAATAGTTGACAGAGCTGGAATAATTATAATTTCAGCAATGAATCGCCCCTGTTTAAGGTTTTATGCAATTTTTTAATGACTAAATCGATTGCCAAAGTGGCATAGTGAAGGAAATTGTCGTGTTTATTCTACAAAAGTATAACAAACCAGCCCTTTGTATATTTTTGGGTTTTTAATCTGTTATTTTGAATAAAAATTCACGCCTGCTTTTGCGGCTTTCAGCGACTTTTTTGTTTTTTTAATTAATGAGTTGCAAGCTTTGATTTCCCTCGTTTTTTTGATGTTATTTTTCGTATTTTTTCTTGCTAAGATGCCCCCGTTTTTTACTTACAGAATTAGGAAGGACTTAGGATGAAGTTAAAAAATACATTCATATCTCTATGTACTGTTGCAAGTTTGGTTGCTTGTAATAGTGTCTCTTCAGACTCAAAACCACTTTCTGCAGGAAGTCTTTCAACTGAACGAGCTGAAACTGAATCAACTGTGGTATTTATTCATGGTGCACATTTACGAGGCTCAGCTTGGCAACCTGTTGCAACTGAATTAAAAAATGCTCAAATCGTACCACATATCTTAGACTTGCCTGGCCGTGACAATAAGGTCGCACCAAAAACCATAACCTTAAGCCATGCAGCTGAGGCATTGTGTAAGCGCACAAATGGCTTACCACAACCGCAGGTTTGGGTTATGCATAGTCAAGGTGGAGCCGTTGCTCATGAAGCACTCGCCTCATGCAATCGAGCTGAAGTGAGTCACTTAATTTATGTCAGTGCAGTTGCCCCATTCGAAGGTGCTAAACCTTTTGCGTTATTAAATAAAGATGATGAAAGCAACTACTTTAAAGGCGTGACTTACGAAGATGGTTGGATGAAAATCACTAATCAATCGGAGTACGTTGCTTCATTTACCAACACCAAATCAAAATCTTTACAAGCAAAGGTTTGGACACAATCTGTTGATGAACCAGCCGTGACGGGCGAAGGTAAAGTGCATCTAAATAAAGACAAGCTAGATACCATTCCAAAAGTGTATGTGTTTGCAAAAGAGGACAAGATCATTTCGTATACGACACAGCAAAAAATTGCTCAGTCTATTGGTGCGACAAAAACCTATAGCATTGAGTCTGGTCACTTACCTATGATCACACAGCCAGTAGCTTTAGCTGACGCAATAAAATCTGCTTTAAGACATTAACTTTCATAGAAATTTTATCTATCGTTAAAAGGACTTTTTAATGAAGAACAATACTCTTGCCCATAGTGGCAAGCCAATGACGCTATTAAATAGTGTCAGGGCACTTACTGCCAACAGTTTAAAGGGTGCACCATCTGTAACCATTATAGGGGCTGGCATTGCAGGTTTAACTAGTGCATACGAATTAGTTAGACTCGGTGCAAAAGTGACCATTCTAGAAGCAGATCCAGGTCATATTGGAGGCCGTGTAAGAACTTTGCGCGAGTCTGACACTCTATATGCCGAGTTGGGTGCCATGCGTATTCCAACGCACCATCAAGTTACGCGCCAGTATATTGCTGAAATGGGCTTAAATTTGCGTCCGTTTGTGCAAGATAATGTGCGCACTCATGCCATGATCCGTGGGAAAAAAGTAGCGCGCAGTCCAGAAGGCTTTGAACTTTTAAAAAGTGCTTTTGAACTGACGGCTAAAGAGCGTAGCATGAGCGCAGATAATATGTGGGACCTTGCGGTCACTGAGGTGTTGAATTCATTATCTGATAATGAAAAACAGGCCCTATATGAAAAAAAGTTAACTACTAAAAAACTCAAAGAGCTTGATGCAATGTCACTTAAAGATGCGTTTAAGCAGGCTGGGTTAAGCTCAGAAGCACTCGAATATGTATCTTCTATTTATGGTGTTTCAACTTTGCTGCATACCGCTTTTTCAGAGCATTTAAGAGAGCAACTTGAGCGTGTGTGGTTCGAAGGTTTTGACGAAGTAGTGGGTGGCACTGATCTATTGGCAAAACACCTACACCAACGTATTGCGGGTCAAGTGGACTTTTTGGCCGGAGCTAAAGCGGTAGAAGTTAAAAACCTGACAGACAAGGTGTCTATTTGTTATCAGTTGAGAGATAGAAGCAAACACACTATAGAGTCTGATTACGCAATTTGTACCCTCCCATTTGGTGTGTTGGGTAAAATCGATTTTCACAACAGCATAAACCCTAAAAAAGCACGCGCATTTGCACAGGTGCACTATGACTCTGCAACTAAGGTGTTGATCAGGACCAAAAACCGCTTTTGGGAGCTTAAAGAAAAGATATATGGTGGCAGTACCATATATGATGCAGGCCTTGGTCATACTTGGTACCCAGCCGACAATGCGGTAGCAAAAGATAAAGCCATATCGAATGCCGCGAGCTATCTATTAGCCTCCTATACTTGGGGCCAACACGCACGACGTGTTGATACCCTTAACAACTTTGAACTCAAAGAGCTACTTTTTACGGAACTTAAGAAAGTGCATCCCTATATTGAACGGGATGACATTTTAAGTGTATTGCGCTGGAGCTGGAGCAACCATACTCATTCAGCAGGTGCTTACGCGTTTTTCAACCCAAGGGACCATCAAGACTACTACGCGCTAATGAGCGAGCCCGAGCATCGCCTATGTTTTGCCGGGGAGCATTGCTCTGTATATCACTCTTGGATCCAAGGCGCATTGGTTTCAGCGCTTGAAGCCGTTCAATACATTCACAAACAAGCTTAAAATTTTAAAATTTGACTTTTGTAATAAGGAAATATGATGTCTTATACAGTCGCAGAGTTTATTACGCTCAGACTTAAACAGTTAGGTTGCCACCATGTTTTTGGTGTGCCAGGTACTTCTTGTTCTGATTTTATCGACAGTTTGGTCGCCGATCCGGATATGCACTTTATCAATACTGTCAACGAACTAGAAGCTGGTTATGCTGCAGACGGATATGGTCGACAAGGTGCACTTGGCGCTGTGTCTGTTGCTTATGGCGTAGGTACATTGAGCATGGCAAATGGCATTGCCAGCGCTTTAACTGAGCGCGTACCATTGGCGGTTATTAATGGTGGTCCAACTGACAAAGATCTCAGCCTTGAGGCCGAGTATGATGTTTTATTTTCCCATTCAACGGGGTTTGGTAAAACCGATTTACATGTCTTCAAAGAGTTGACTCTTGCTGCTGAGGAAATTCGTGATTTAGACGGTGCTGCTGATCGTATTGACCAATTGCTCATTACCGCATTAGAACAGTCTGGTCCGGTCTATATCGAAATCCCTCAAGATTTATGGAAAAAACCAATCGGACACTTTTCTGCAAATTTAAATTACACAGCAAGACGCCATAGGGCAGGTAGACGCCAATTTGTTCGTGCTATTAAAAACACACTGACTGATGCCAACAAGCCCGTCGTATTGCTTGGCGCTGAGCTCGTCCGCTTTGGATTAATTGATGAAGCGATGCAGTTTGTTGAGTCGCAAGGACTGCCATTTTATACAACGCTACTTTCGAAATCTTTAGTTAGTGAGTCACATCCGCTATTTTGCGGCGTATATGACAGTGATTTGGCACCTTCAACCATTACACAAGGCGTCGAGTCATCGGATTGCGTAATTGCACTTGGTTGTTTGTTTGGGATTGATCATCGCTTCATGGTAGTTTCCCTAAAAGATAAATTGATCCGTGTTGCATTTAATAAAGCGATGGTGGGCAATAATGTACTACGTAAACTCTCTTTAGGCACAGCATTAGAAGCCATCAATGCTCTCCCTAGACTCAATACGCAACAAAATTCCATACCAAGTGTCGCCGGCTTGAGCTATCAACAACGACGTGAACAATGGCAATCAAAATTCGAAAATGACCCATATTCAGGTGCTTTAGGTCATGACGGTATTTTTGCAGCCATCGGAGATTTTTTAAATACCACTCAATCTCCATACTACATCAGTTTAGATACCTGTTTGGCGAGCTTTCCGGGAGCGGATATTCCCGTTATGGACACTCAATGCTTCTTAGCAAACCCAATTTGGCTTTCTATCGGACAAGGCACACCTGCAGCGATTGGAAGCTATTTTGCTACGGGTAAACGACCGCTCATTGTCACAGGTGACGGTGGGTTCCAGATGGTCTCTCAGGCATTCTCTTCGTTTGTACAGAACAATATTCCTGCAATTATCGTTATTGTCGACAACGGTTCATATGCGATTGAGCAATTCTTGATTGATGGCACATTCTTTACTGAGCCGGGTAAAGCCCCGCTGGACTATGTAATGCTTAACGGTTGGAAGTACGAAAATATGCCTCATGTATACAACGGCGGTATAGGGTTAAGAGTAAACACCTATGAAGACCTGCTAGGTGCTTTACAGCACGCGCATGCGCGATCTGATCAACCTTGTGTGATTGCGGCACAGATCCCAATGAAAGATCTCCCCGCAGAAAACCGTGCCTTTTTGGGTATTTAACCAAAATTGGCCGGCAAAACATACAGCCGGCCTCGTTAACACAAGGGTATAATAATGACATTGTCACGACGCGCTTTTTTAAAAAGCGGTTTTGCTGTTGCTGGTCTGACTAGTGTTGATGCATTTGCTTCGCCTTGGATAAGGGCGCTGCTTAATGAGTCAAATAGTTACCATGCGTTATATCTCAATAAATATTTATTTAACGAGTTAACTGCTTTACTAGCGAAACAACTGCACCTATATCAAGACTCTGATGTACACATTCAAGCGCTTGAATGTGTATCTAAAATGCAGAATGAAGAGGTAATTTATCAGCGCTTATCAGCTATTTTAGCCAATAGTAAGCTCAACATGCAGCTACTGAATATGCATCGTTTGCAAGATCTGCAAGTGCGTTTCAGTCAATATTTAACCGAGTTTACGCAAATGCAAAACCTCTCAGGGTATCTCAGTTTTGGATTACCTGATAGCGAGTTTGATCCCATTAATCATCTACCGTTTTTTAATGGTCAAACTTATACCATGACACACGCACTAAATGAGTCATATTCTCCATTACAGAGGACTGATTTCTCTGGCGTAGTTCAACCAACAGAGTTAATTGGAAACACACCAAAAATCAACGCTTCAAGTGTGGAGCTGGCCGCTATTTACGATGGCCCTCACAGCTATTCAAGCGCTGAATTTATGAGCATGATGCTACGTATTAAACAGGTCATGCCCTCAGGTGGTAAGTTAGTAATGCCGCTCTTTAATGTGCAACAAACAACACATAAACATGTGGTATCAGTGTTTAATGATTGGAAAAACTTGTTGCATGGCCGTTCATGGCACGCTGCTCAAGCTCAAAGAAATCGGCTGCAATCTGTGGCTGCTTGGCATAAAGAAATGATGGTGTATGGCTATAAAGTGCATACCGTTATTCCGGTCGAAGAAAACACCATGCTTCCTGAATATCTCAGCATTTACGAAAAGGTTTAAACATAATGGAATCATTAGATAACAAAGGATTATCAAGACGCTCATTTTTAAAAGGTACAGGCGCTGGTATGGGGATCTTGGCCAGTAGTATGCCAAGTCTTGCGTTTGAAAACGTTTTTAATAATCACAATGGTGCAGTTGCCACTGGTCAATTAAAAAATGCAGGTCTGTTAGAACAAACGCAAACTAATTCACTGTTCACCCAATTGACTACCGCGCTCAACTTTAAACAGTCTAAAGGTGAGAAAGTACTCGTAGTACTAGGGCAAGTTAGTACTCAGGCATTTCCGCACAGCGTTGATCATAAGTTAGTCAGTGCTTGTTTGGCACACTTGCTAGAAAAAGGTTGCAATAGCCAGGACATAGCTATTGCTTATCACGCCCCGAATACACTAGCCAGCAATTCTCCTTTAGTCAGGGCTATCGCACCGCCTGAAGAAGACAGCAGGCTTCATAAGGCTCAGCTCGTTAACGTAGCGAATAGCGATGCTTGGTTAACAGTCGAAATGCCGAAATCATTACCAAAAGTGAAAATACTGGAGCAGGCTCAAAGCGCTGATCACATTATTTTCTTAGATCAACTAACTGATAAACATGGCTCGATAAACTGTCCATTAAAAGGATTAGCTAAGGTATTATTCGACTCTCAGTCATTTAGCAAATATAGCAATCAGTATGAAGACTTGTTTAATATGAACGAAATACATAATGCGATCTCGAAAAAGGTACGTTTACTTGCTTATAACACATCACGCTTCATCGCTAAATCGAATGGGTCTGATGTACAAATACACCATGTCCATCCAGGCATGCTCGCTATATCAAATGATGTAAAAAGCCATCAATTATTTGCTGAAAACTATCTGCATAGCGTACTAAATACAACACCAGAGTCGAAATATAGCGCTCAAGAGCTTACTTGGTTTCAATCTGGAGTAAGTCGTGACCCTATGACCATAGCGCATATAGAAAAGACGATACGTAAATCAGGTGCTTCTTTGAGCAAATTAGAGCTTGTATAAGCCCTTAGTTGTTACGATAAGTTATTGCTTTTATGCGATTTCACTGAAAAGCGACCGACACTCATAATGTAGGTCGCCATTCCCTTAGCTTTGTTTATGTCTCGCTTGAAGCGTCTAATGCAGCAACGCTTTGTACAATTGAAGCAGCTACATTGGTTACTTTAGATTCTTTCAATTTACACACAAAGCGCTTTGTGTGAAAAATATAGTTGAACACTTTTTAATCATGTGAAGGAAACTAAAATGAAATTACACCTCAATAAAAAGAATCTAAAAAACTTATGTAACAAGAAAGTAGTAGACTCGGAGCAAACGCCATTAATCGCAGGTGGTGGCAGCGCTATCCCTCCAACCAGAGTTCAAAAGGGTTGCCCTTATTTCTCATACTTTCCTGTAAACACTTGCTACCCTCGATAATTTAGGTGGCAAATGGGGCACGCAATATGCCCCATTTCAACATTAAAACAACCAGACTAATTGACATAAAACAGGCTGTATTTCACTAAAAAGTCAGGTATCTGGGTAATGTTCAGATTACCTTGTCTAAGCCTTGTCGAAGTTCACAAATTTCTTATAAAACTGTAAATAGGCCTTTGAAGTTGAGAGGCTTTGCTTTTTTTTAAAAGTATTCGGTACCCATGCTAAAATCTACGTGTTCTGAGTTTTCTCTTAATCTACCAATAAATACTACTCTAAAAGAGGCATTATATTTTATAAAAGTGCAGAATATTCATACAGCTGATAGTGAAGTCGAAAGAAACCCTTAAATCTCGCGGTCATGAGTTTAAGGACGATAGTTTGTACTATAGGAATGAAAATAACACTTTAGTTTTAGAGTTAGAAGATATCACTCATTTTCGTCTGTATTCAGTTAAATATGTGAAATATTTTTATTGTCAAATTGAGGTTGCCGCCAACATTGCGCTGAACTAATAAGTGAGATTTGAATGACTTCTCTCCGTCAACATAGGATTTAAGGTCGGTTCTCTTAAACATCGAAAAGTGGACACAGAATAATATTGCGAGTGAAGATAGGCAATGACGGCTTTGAAGAGAATATAAGCTTCATTGTTGCTCACGGTTTTATGAATACAGCTTTCGAAAGCTCTACCACATCATGGCCTTGCGGTGTTTTGGGACAGTCAGGTTGTACTCAATATGGTGACAATCTATTGAATTCTTGTTATTGTTATGCGTATTAAATTGTGTAAACAAGTGACCGTTACCAAGCGACATTTGTGTAGGATATAGAGAGAAATTAGGGTAGTAAATGACTAACAAGCCGTGGAAAAAAGCGATAATCGAAGTACTCAAAAATTCGGGTGTTGCTATGACTAGAACTGAAATTGCGGAGTCAATTGTTTCAGAAGGTTTGCGTGAAGACGTAGGGTCAACTCCGGCAAACACCGTAGTGTCATATATTAGCACTTCCATGTCTAAAGAAGGTGCTAAGTCTCCATTTTTGAGAGTCGGGCGTGGAGAATATGCCTTAAGAGAACTTGTAGAGTCTTGCTCTTCAGCGGAGCCAGAGAAGAAGCAGTCTAAAACTGAAAAAAGTGGCGCAATAAATGCGTTTGGCATGTTTTGGTCACGAGACCTAGTGTCATGGAAAAATAATCCGCTACTGTTGGGGCAACAACAACTCGGTGCGACGCCAGTTGATATGGGCCAGCAGTTTGGAATATATATTCTTTTTGATGGGCGTGATGTAATTTATGTAGGCCGATCTGTAGATAGGCCGATTGGGCAAAGGCTGTATGAGCACACTCAAGATAGATTACGTGCTAGATGGAATCGCTTTTCATGGTTTGGAATACATGAAATTCTAGAAAATGGAACCATGGACACAGAGCGTTATCATGTTGCTCCTGATGTATTTATTGCAATGCTTGAGGCTGTGCTAATAGAAGCAATGGAACCCGGACAAAATAGAAAAAGAGGCGATGATTTTTCAGGCATAGAGTTTATTCAAACTGAAGACCCTGAGATAGAAAAAAATAGAAAACTGGCTATTTTAAGTCAAATGAGAACAAATCTACTGTCTTAAATATTACTTATTTTGTATAGATACGAGAGCACATTATTGACGATAAAGTGTTGGTTGTTATTTCTGCTAACTTATGGAAAGAAGAGAAAGTAGAACGATTAAAAACGCGACTTATTGACGTGTTTGGTGATAAAAGTACAGATTCAATTTATTCTAGCTAAAATGGCTATAGTAAAGGTCTGACCCAGTGGCTAAAAACGTTTATTTTGCGCACCTAGTACAGGAGGATGGATAACCTATGAATACGCAAGGTCTTAAGCATGAATAAAGAGTCTTATTAAGCCTGCTCCTGACTTTAGGTGGTCTATACTCCTTACATCTTTTATGTTGATTAAATAAATTTGGTAGGTTAATAATTTTCTTGAAAAGTTACAAAAGGTTTTTGTTTTGTGATTTGTATGTTTATTTATTTGTGTGCCATTAGTTTTTTTAGACTCAAATTAATTGAAGAGGGTGTGTTTTTATTTATATTGTTTTTTAGAAAATGAATTCGATGTATAATTATGAATGTAAAGTGTATTTTTTAAACGCCTTTAAAACCCTACCAATTGGTTCAGCTGTTTATATGCAGTATATTCTTAACGAGGATTTATAATGAAGAAAATTATGTTTCTAGCTTTATTGGCATCGCCACTTAGCTCTTTTGCTGGAGAGTTAGCTTTGGATTCCACTGTTTTAAAAGTCAGAAACACGTCAAATAACTCAGATACGTTTGAGGTAGTGCTCGATAAAAACGTAAAGAATTGCTTCGGTAATGTGATTGCATTTCCTAGCTCAGCAGCGCCTAATAAAGAAACTCATGCAAGGGCTTACGCGTCGGCATTAACTGCATTGACCACAGGATTGAAAGTTCGAATTTATGCATATGCAGATGCAGACGAATGTAAAAAAGCATCCTACATAGAATTGACTAAATAACATATGCTTATTTGCCGCAGTTTCCTGAAGCGGCACTGACACAATTAAGAAAAGCCCTTGCATTAAAGAAAGGGCTTTTTTACATACTACTTTGTATCACGATCCATGTTTATCAATATTTTACTCAAATAAAAGCAGGTAAGAGCCTTTCGGCGATAATCTGTTTGTACTGGGGTTTGTTGTCGTGCGCTGTATGTACGATTAACAGATCTAGTTCATCAACAATCATGATGATTTGGCCATTGCCACCTTGAGCCGACATACCTAAATAACTTTTATCGCCTACTTTCATGTCGACACCCCACCAAAAATATCCATACCCCTGTTTTGAAATGTCTTTTCCGCCCCAATGTACGTCATCATCTCCCGTGAATAAAAGCCTGCTGGTACCATCTGTAATGAACTCTGCAGGAATAAGTTGCTCGCCTTGCCATTTACCCTTGTCCATCGCTAGGATACCAAACTTAATCATATCGCGTGATGTTATGCTACTGCGCCAACCTGCTTCAGGTAGGCCGGTAGAGCCATTTGTGCGCCATTTATAATTGGTGATCCCCATTTTGCTAAGTAGTTCATTTTTGATAAAGCTTTCTGCAGATCCGGGAACTACGGCCTCGACAACTTGCATCACAAGGGCTGGACCGTAGCCATATTTGAACGTTTGAGATTGTTTAGTGATCGGCGCGCTATTTTCAAGAATTGTTTGAATTTCTCCTTGACCCTTTAATTGATTTGGAAGTTTGTAAATCTTAGTTTTTTGCTCATCACTAACTCGAATACCAGAAGTCATCGTTAACGCGTGGCGCAGTGTTATTTTATCTGCACCTTTAACTAATTTGCTTTTGTCTAATTGCTTAAGAAAGTCAATAAACGGCTTGTCCAAATCATCTATTGAAAGGTAACCAAGTTGAATAGCACGGCCAAGGGCTAAGCCCGAGTAAGTTTTGGTCGCAGATGCTTGGTAATGAGGTAAGTTTACGCGGCCTTTTCCGTAATAGGATTCAAAAACAAGCTTTCCTTTGTGAGCAATGAGTAAACTGTCGAAAGTCCCATGTTTGTAGGCTGCAATCTCTTTAGCAAATTGAACTATCATTTTTTTATTACTTCCATCAGCGCCTAATTTACCTACGCGTATTCCATCTTGTCTATTCGCAGGAGAAGCATCGATAAAAGCATTTTCGAGGTAAGGGATCTCTGTATAAGTTAGCTTTGCTCCAGCAGCTGAAATTTCGGGTGCATGATCTTTACTTTGTTCGGTATTTTCAGAAGCGAAGCTGCTGTAACTGGAAACGAAAGCGGCAACTACTAAGCTTGTCACTGTTAATCTGATCGCCATAGGTATTCCTATTGTTATATTTATAATCAATACATGAAATGGACTCAGCTAATCTATTCAGATAGGAACCAATTCAAGTTATCTACTGACTGTCACTGTAGCCGAGCAAAAATTTATTGCTTGTGTTTCCTATGACTTTTAGATTACCTCGAACTGATATTTTATTATTTCCATACTTATCAAAAGTATAGGGGGGTAATTAACTACAAATGCTTTACGCTTTTTCTTGGTGATATCGTTAAATCATGAAAATAGTTACTTGGTTGGACAGCATTTGAACGAGGTATTGATAGCGCGATGAGCTGGAGTTCAGGGCTCAATTTGTAGAATGACGCATGTAATACTTTGTAATAGGCATAAAAAACTACCTTTCCTATAGTGTTAACTTAACCTACAAGGAGTGAAATCATGCCTTTTATTTCAATGCCAAGAAGTTTACGTTCTAAAACAATTACTGCTGATAATCAGGAGTTTGTACCTAACTCAATGATAGATACGCTTTTCGATTACAAAGCGTTTTTAGACCGTTCAGACGCAAATGGCTCGATTGTATCAAGCGCACCAAAACAACAGAAAAAAGTGGCTGTCATTGGTGGAGGGGCCTCTGGCTTGGTCACCGCTTATGAACTGTCAAAAATCGAAAATATTCACGTTACCTTGTACGAAGCAGCGGACCGCCTAGGCGGGCGCATGGATTCGGTTTACATTGAAGATGGTGACTTGAATCAAAAGGTTTTTGAGCTTGGATGCATGCGTTTTCCACCTACTTCATATACCTTGTATCACTACCTCGATAAGTTTGGCCTAAAAGCAACGCCTAACTTTCCAGATCCAGGGAAAGTACCGACCAAATTATTATATGAAAATCAGGTAATCAACTGGCCCAAAGACGAGCCGACGCCAGATAGCGACGATTTTAAAAGGATTGGTGATGATTTCGGTCGTATTATCAACTACTTGTTAGGTGATGTATCGGCTCCTAATGTAGAGAATCCGAGTAAGCTTTTTGATTACTGGGCAATATATCAGTCGGATCCTTCTGAGCAAACTAAACAAAAAGTGGTCGATGCATGGCAAAAAATTATTACTCAATATGCTGGCGTTACCTATTTTGATGCGGTTTTTGAGTTAGCACAAAATAGGGCACTCGCTACACCTCCATGGACACAAGAAGATATGAACAAGTTCGGTGCTTTGGGCGTAGGGGCAGGAGGGTTTGGACCATTGTATGGCGTTGACTTTGTCGAGATACTCAGGCTGTTTGCGAATGGTTGGGAAGATAACCAAGAGCTATTATTAGATGGAATTGGTGCACTAACGCAAGCGTTTGAATTTGCATTGCTAGATGCTAAAACAGCAGACGGAATTCCAAAGGTATCGATTGAGTTAAATGCCAAGATAAAAAGCATCGCTAAATCAGCTGACAAATATGAACTGTCGGTGAGTAACAATGGTGGTCGGATTGACATATCTCAATTCGATTCAGTGGTTGTTGCGACAACGACAAGAGCAATGGAGTACATGGGGCTCACTGTCCCGAATAGTATGAGTTCGCTGCAGGCCGGTCAATCACAAGACCTTATTCCTCAAAACGCAAAAGTTGCAATTAGAAACCTTCATTTAATGAACTCATCAAAACTATTTGTTACGACAGAGCGTAAGTTTTGGTATGCAGACAATAACCCAGATGGAAAAGAGTTGCCATTCAATATCCAGACAGATGAACTGATGCGCGGTCTATATTGCCTTAATTACGATGAAGATATTGATGGAGAACCAAACACAAAAGGCAAAGGCGTGGTGCTAATTAGCTACGTGTGGGGTGATGATTCTTCGAAATTGCTTGCGCTAACCCCAGAAGAGCGTTTTCAACAGTTCTTGCCTGCTATTTATGCTGTGAACCCTGAATTTGCAGCGTTGCTTGAAAAACAAGCGCAAAAAGTATCTTGTATTGACTGGGAAAGCACGCCGAATATTTATGGAGCCTTCAAGCTGAACTACCCGGGTCAGGAACAAAGCAACAAAGATGCATTTTTCCAATATCAGCAAAAAGAACAAGGCCTATTTCTTGCTGGGGATAGCATCTCTTGGGCGGGAGGATGGCTTGAAGGAGCGATGCCGACGGGAATTAATGCAGCATGCGCTGCGGCTCAATTCGTTGGCGCAACAATCATTGAAAACTCGCCACTAACAGGTATTTCCAAAGATATGTATGACTATGCACCAGGCGACAATACTGGGTTTTGCACATTGAAAGAGAGGGGGTATCTGGGGGCTTCCTCTATCTCTGCATACAGGTTTGGGCAAGGTGACTTCAGTATTGAAGCAACAATTCGCACTTCTAGCGCTGGCACTTTAGTTGGTAGTAAGTCGACACAAGGTGGAAGCGGCGGATATCTATTGGTTGTGCAGCCCAATGGTGCTATTAAATTTGCCACCGATAATGGTGAAACCTTCTATCAGACTATTAGCGAACCTGCAAAAGCAAATGATGGAGATTGGCACCAAATCGTGGCGGTTCGAGTACAGGGAGATTTAAAGCTATACTTGGATGGAAAAGTTCTTAAATCAACCCCCTCAGGTGCCGCAGAGCAAAGCCCCTTAAACGTTTCAAATTCTCTAGACGTATTTGTAGGATCTGTGCAGCAAGCGCAAGAACCTTATGCTCACTATACGGGTGACATTTCACAAGTGAGACTTTGGAGTCGTGGGCTTAACAGTCGAGAAGTTTCTATTCAATATTACCAAGGTAATGTAATTGCTGGAGATGGACTGGTAGCGCATTGGCCTTTGGCCGTAAATACCAATGATACTTCAAAAAATGAGAACAACCTCTCGATCCATGGTGACGTCAGCTTCTTGCCTGTGCCTTAAATCATCTAACGCTCATTTTGACGGCCAATCCTTAGCGGTGGCCGTCAAAGTGCTCACTTAAATGCTTCTCAACTAAATTTGGATAGGGTGTATTAGTTAAGCTGCTTCGATGATATTGAAGTTAAGATCCCTTGTAATAGATAAAGGTTATACATTTATATAATGCACTGAACACAGTTTAAAATAATACTTTAACTATCAATGTGCTTAGCCAAAATGGTATATTATTTATTGATTATATTAATAAATGAGTTAAATAATGACCAATTTTCTTGAAGCAGGGATTAGAGAGCTAGTCGACGAATTTCATGCCAATGGAAAGCCATGCCCTTCAACGCAAACCATCTCAGAAAGACGTACGGGCTATATAGCGAGCACAGCGTTGGCGGGTGAAAGCCCTAGAATAGGAGATGAATTTATAGATGTTATTAATGGCGTTCAGGTTAAAGTATACAAACCGAATGATCAGGTTAATTTACCAATAACTGTATATTTTCATGGTGGATGTTTTATTAGTGGCGGTTTTGAAACTCACGATATTCAGTTGAGACAAATAGCACATTTGTCCAATTCTATTGTTATCTGCATCAAATATAGGCTAGCACCAGAGCATACATACCCTGCGGCTCATGATGATGTTTACCAAGCTGCGCTCGGTATTAAAGAGTTTGGACAAAAATATGGTGGTGATCCGGCGCAAATAGTGTTTGTTGGTGATAGTGCTGGTGGTCAATTGGCATTAGCCACAACGCTTAGGCTCAAGCGAAATCAACAGTGGTTACCACGTCGTCAAATTCTAATTTACCCTATGTTAGACCCCAAGGGGAGTTCGGATAGCTACAGAGAAAATGGAGCAGATTATATTATCACAGCAAACATGCTGTTATCTGGTTTCCATTTATACGCAAATAGTGAAGAAGAGTTGAACGATGAGACCGAGCTAAACTTACTAGGTTGCAACTTTAGTGGATTGCCGAGTACAACTATTATCACCGCTGAGTTTGACCCTTTGCGTGATGAAGGGGAAAAGCTTCACAAGTTAATGCGCTCCCATGGAGTTGAAGCGTATTGTGAGTGCTATCCAGGTGTTATCCACGGTTTTTTCCAGCTTTGTGGTGTGAGTAGATCCGCACAAAGCTGTATTTTAGCAGTTGCAAACCAAATTAAAACCGAGGAACAAGCACGCTAGTAGGTGTATTGTCATTCACTGGTGAATTCCTAGTTAGCATGCTATGAATTCACCGAAATTTACAATCGCTTTAACTTATAATCGAGTAAAAACGGGCGAGTTTTGTACGCCGTAACTTCTTAATCTGTAAGCTGAACACAGCTTTTGTAGCAACTAATTTTAAGAGGTTATTGAATGACGGCTTATTATCACTATACGACACTTAGTCTTGCAGAAAAAATTAAAGACGGCGGTTTGTCCACCAACTATTTTCGGACCAATAAAAAAAGAGCGACGGCCGGTGGTAGCTTTGACATTGATAAGGCACAGAACTATGACAAACGGGTTTCTAGCCAACTAAACGATTTTGCAAGCTTTATTGCTCGAGAAACACAGAGTAATGATCCAAAGGGGCTACACGCGGCGCTGATACAACTAGCAAAAGAGCAAGCTGAACTATTAGAAAGCAGCTTGGCATTAGACCCTGTTCAACTACATAAACAGTATTTAATGAATCTAGAGTGCTTGCTAGGACAGGTGTATCACACGTCTGCTCCTGCAAAAAACATGGCTAGGGAGTTGGCATTATTGTTACTAAAAATTGAAGTGGTAGACAAGATATCTCATTCATCACTATTCAAAAAAGACATGGTCGCCAGCACCAAGCGTTTCACACTTAAACCGCAAACCAAACAGGAGTTAGCAGGGCTATTTTTAAAATCGGACAATCATCTCTACAAGTGGATAAAAGCGCTGGCTGTGGCGTATACAAAGTTCTATTACGACTCCGAGGAGATAGTATGCTCTACGCACATTTATTTTTTCGACCGTCACAGAGCTGAAAATGAAGGAACAGATTACATCAAAAGGCTTCGAAAGTTTGAAAACGACATTGTAATACTGAAAGTAGATCTTAAAAAAGAAGAGGTGATACTAGATGACGCTCAAGGCAACGCGTTCATGGCCGTAACACAGCATATTCCACCATCAAAAATAGAATTTCAGTATATTGCGTCCAATAAAGCGAGCTGGTCTGAAGGTGGGAACTGGGTGAATATCAAGAATCTTGGTAGTCTCTGCGCCATATAAGCTTTTCAGCAAATTGCATGCTTACGTGTGTCTTGTGCTATCTAGTCAAATCAATGGTGTGACGGGGAGTCGTGTATTATCTCGTTATTTGGTATGTGATGATGTATACATATCGTAATTTATTTGAAATTTAAAGGTTAGTACTTTTGGCGTTTTTAGCTATCTTTTATAACGGTAGCTGTGAGTATTCATTGGGCTCTATATTGGGCGCTTGAAATAAAGTCATAGTTTACAGCTACTCTAGTTGGAGAGATGACATATGGCTGGTTTGAATGTACTCCAGTCATGATAACTATATTGAAAATAGAGAGTAGACATGAGTTCAAACAACGTAAGTATTGTGAATCTAATTTTTGCTATTTTTCTACCACCAATTGGCGCTTTTTTACAAGTCGGATTTAGTGCGCACTTTTTTATCAATATTGTGCTTACGCTACTAGGCGGCCTACCTGGTATGATCCATGCCATTTGGTTGGTCGTTACGAATAAAACAGGTGATTAAAATTACTTTTTCTAAAATTGGCGAGTCAGGTTTAAAACCCAACTCGCCAAATACGTTTTTATCGACAGTGAGCTATATAAACTAATCGGTTTTACCACTCACTAAAGCATTCCGTTTTAATTTATCTAGATAGTGCTTAAAGTCTTTGAGATAAAACTGAATTTTACTAAGAGGGCAGCTCAGGTAAGTAGGGGGTTACAAATAAAAATGCTGCCACGAAGGACAGCATTTTGGGTCTCTATAAAAGAAAGGAACTGGTTAGAAGTAAGCTCTAATACCAAGCTTCACATTACGCCCAGGCAGAGGCGCTTGTTCTTTGATGAATGAACTATGTACGAAGCCCAACTCATCAGTAAGATTCTCTAAATTCAAGTAACCGACCATATCGACGCCTTGCACATCGAAATCGTAGCTCATGCTAGCATCGACCAGTGTATAACCTTTAGTAACGGTTTCGTATGATGTAATCTCGTCTTGCTCTAGGTAGCGTGTGATTGTCATATCAGCTGAGAAAGAGCCTCTCTCATACGCATAACTCACACCAAGTTTATTACTTGGAATACGTGGTAAGTTTTGTCCGTTGTCTAACTTGGCACGTAGGTGATCACCAAATACCTTGACTCGGTTCAATTCGTTGATTTGATAGTGTACGTCAAACTCTAAACCGTATAGTTTTGCGTCTTGGCTAACAAACTGATAAACATCACGTGCGCCTTCGTGCTCGTGATCAGCTACTTCTAATCCGTGTTCTGATGTGAAGAAGTAGTCAGTTTTTTCTTGGTAGTAGAAATCTGCAATATCGTTGTAGAAGAAGTTTACTGTGTATCCAAAATCACCAACAAAACGACGGAAGCTAATGTCTAAGTTAGTCGCTGTTTCTTTTTCGATGTCAGTGGGTTCGAAATGAATTTCAGTGCCTTCGATATGGTAACCTAGACCTAACTCATATGTGCTAGTTGCGATGTGCAAGCCATTAGATAACAATTCTGCCGTAAGTGGTGCACGCTCAGAGCGAGACAAACTCACTGCGACATTGTGACCTGGAGCATAGGTATATACGCCACCCACAGACGCACTAACATTGGTCATGTCTAACGTGTAATCAGAAATTCGAGTAGTTTTGACTAACTCTTCTTCGTGATCATGGTCGTGGCCGTGCTCGTCTTCGTCATGACCGTGCTCATCATGATCATCATCGTGACCAATATGCGTTTCTGTGATCTGACTACTTAATTCGTAGTTTTCAACACGTGCACCTAACTCGAGCGTAAAGTCACCAAACTCACGCTCTTCTAGTACGTAGAATGCGTGTGTTGTGGTGTTAGTCGCTGGAGTAAACGCTTCCGCGCCTTGCGCTTCATAGTCGCTATCAGAGTAGTGATATCCAAAGATACCATGCCACTGGCCGATACGGTGTTCGAAGTTAGTTCTTAGTTCTGTAGTTTCGTTTTTGAAAACTGTACCAACTGCGCCGGCTTCAATCTCCGCGTGTTCGTAATCTGTGTATCCAGCACGAATTTGAATCGATTCTAACCAGTTATTGTGAAGCGCGTAGTTGAATAATGCCTGCCAACGGTCTTGTTTAACGCGTGCAAACACGTTGTGATTTTCTTCGTCATGGCCGTGTGCATCTTCATCACCATGGTCATCGTGACCATCTTCATCATGTCCGTGTTCGTCATGGCCATGTTCATCATCGTGATCGTGCTCATCGCCGTGATCATGTCCATGATCGTGACTGTGAGCTGGAATACCATAGTCTGTTTCGATGCTACCGTAAGAAAAACCAACAGTCATGTGGTCTGACACATAGCTTGTGCCAATGTTGAATACTTCAGAATCAATGAATGTATTGTCTACTTTCTCAGCATATTCGGCTGCGTGCTCTTCACCTTCATGCTCGTCATGGCCGTGTTCCTCGCCTTCGTGTCCATGTTCATCTTCATGATGCTCATCATGATCGCCTGGCAGTTTAAAGTTTGGCGTATCGTAATCGCCACCTTTGCGTTTTACACCGTCAAAGTGGAAGTTGAACCCGTCATGGCCAGCTTCAAATAATGCAGCAACCGTGTTGGTGTTTGAGTTAGTGTCATGACTGTAATCGACAGCACCATTTGGTGTTTCAACGATATCTGTTGGAATACGATTATCAACCACGTTAACAACGCCGCCAATAGCGCCTGAGCCGTATAGCAGTGTTGCTGGACCGCGTAGAACTTCTATTTGTTCTGCACTTAGGGCATCGTTTGTATTTGCATGGTCAGGGCCGATGCGTGAAGCATCGCTACTGTCTAGGCCATTTTGTGTGATTTTTACGCGAGGGCCGTCCAAGCCACGAATGATTGGGCTTGATGATACTGGACCAAAGTAACTCGCATTGATGCCTGGAAGGTCCTTTAACGTTTCGCCAAGCGTTGGCTTTGCAGAATTTTTTAGCTTATCACCGCTGATTACAGTAACCGGAGACGCCATCTCCATATTGCTTTTGTGAAGCGCTGAAGCGTACACAACAATACTTTCAATAGAACTAGGTGTAAGCGTTACAGTAACGAAAGGAGAATCTGGATTAACGCTTAAACGTTCATCGATAAAATTGTTTTTTGAAACATGAAGCTCAGAAGCAGCGTCTACCGAAATGGTGAAGTTGCCATTTTCATCTGTTTTGATGGTTTGAGACTTACCGTGCAGATGTACGCTTGCATTGCCGACAGGGAGATTGTTTTTATCGACGACTTTACCGCTTAACTCACCAGCATGAGCTGATGTTGACAGCATAATTGCGCTGACACTTAGAGAAATCAAAGATTGCTTAAACATTGTACTTCTTTTCTTTATGTGATTGTGAACGTGTAATAATATAACACTGCAAAAAGCATAAAACAATGATGTTATACTATAACTTTATATTTGAATTATGGTTGTCTGTTCCTATATTTAAAATAATATGGTGTTTATAAGACGGTGATATGACAGGGCCATTTGTCTTTAAAGTACGGTTGAAGATTGCTGATTTGTTCCATCAGGCGAATCATTTGGAGTCTTTTACGACCGCATTACAAAAAACCGAGACCTTGCAGCACTTTGTGCTCAAGTTAATAGGCTATTGTGCATTGTCATATAAAGATGAAGTGCGATGGCTTAATAGCCGGGAGAAACATCACCCAGATGTGTGGCATGAACTGGAAAACGGCGAGATTGAAAATGCACTATTTGTCGAACTGCCAGATCTCGGTGAGCTACAAAAGTACACTAAGCTTTATTCGAAAACGATTATTTTCAATGTAGAGAATACAGAGTGGTTTCAAGATATCGAGCCTCATCTAGTCGCATTTAATAACGTTAAAATATTTGCTATCAAAGCACGCTTCGTTGATGAGCTAGTTGATGCGTTAACCGGAAGCTTACATTGGGATGTAATTATTGAAAATGGCGCCATTAGCATCAGTAACGGCGACGAGTATTTTCAAAGCGATGTCGTGAGATTACGTTAGTTTGATCACAATATTAGTCAGTGGCTTTGAGCAGCACAATAGCACCTCACCATCTCTCACAAATGCCAACGGCTCTTGATTATAGGCGACTTGACCTTCAAGTAGTTTAGCGCGACAGGCCCCACAATAACCTTCTCGGCATTGATAGGGTACTTCAATATTGTTTTTTTCTAACGTACAAAGTAGCGAAGGTGACTGAGCCGCAAAATTAAGCGGCTCATCATGGTCTTCTATTGAAATTTTTAGCTGTGGCCTTTCTTCCATTACAGGTCGAAATCACCAAAATCAGAAGCGCTGACTTCAGAATCAATCTGACCTACAAGGTATGAACTGATCTCTGCTTCTTGTGGTGCGACTTGTACATTGTCTGATACCAACCAAGCATTGATCCAAGGGATAGGGTTGCTCTTACTTTCAAATTGAGCCGGTAAGCCTACCGCAGTCATTCGAACATTTGTGATGTATTCAACATATTGACACAAAATATCTTTATTAAGACCGATCATTGAACCGTCTTTGAATAAATATTCTGCCCACTCTTTTTCTTGCTCTGCTGCTTCAACAAACATCTTAATTGCTTCTTGCTCACACTGAGCTGCAACGATCGACATTTCTGGGTCGTCTTTGCCTTCTTGCATGATGTTTAGCATGTGCTGTGTACCAGAAAGGTGGAGTGCTTCATCGCGTGCAATCAGCTTGATGATTTTGGCGTTACCTTCCATTAATTCACGCTCTGCAAAAGCGAAAGAACATGCAAAACTGACATAGAATCTGATCGCTTCAAGAATGTTTACTGACATAATGCAAAGGTATAGTAACTTTTTCAGTTCGAACAAGTTAATGTGCACTGTTTCACCGTTGATCTGGTGTTTGCCTTCGCCGTACATGTTGTATATTGAGACTTTCTCGATTAGCTCATCATAGTATTTAGTAACAGAATCAGCTCGCTCACTGATCTTCTCGTTTTCAACTATGTCGTCGAAAATAAGCTCTGGCTGCTTCGTTACATTTCTAATGATATGCGTATATGAGCGACTATGGATCGTCTCACTGAAAGCCCAAGTTTCGATCCAAGTTTCTAATTCTGGAATTGAGACTATTGGTAATAACGCAACATTAGGAGAGCGACCTTGAACACTGTCTAGCAATGTTTGATATTTTAGGTTGCTCAAAAAGATATGTTTTTCGTGCTCAGGCAGTGCCTGAAAGTCTAATCTATCTTTACTTACATCGACTTCTTCTGGACGCCAAAAGAAAGAGAGCTGCTTCTCGATTAGCTTCTCAAAAATCGGATATTTCTGTTGATCATAGCGAGATACATTAACAGATTGGCCAAAGAACATTGGCTCTTTTAGTTGGTCATTATGTTTTCTGTTAAACGTAGAATACGACATAAATAATACTCGACACCAAAAAATATGGCGGCAGCTAAAGTTAGCTAGAACCGCGGAAAAGTTTACAATTTATCATGACCTGAAGTAGTGTGAATCGGTCAAAGCGATGATTTTGATACTGCACCCAAATCAGCTCCTTACCACTTCATGTCATTAAACCCAGAGCGTGTTTTTCAATATACGAATGTATCACAGAAATAGATTTTTCACCGCAAATATATTTCAGACAATTGACGCTTATGTGTCTTGACAAAAGAGCATTGATAAGTGTAACAATGTATCGTTCATGGCAGGTGGGTTTAAATATAGCCTTTAATTACAGTGGGTTATGTTTTTATTTTTGGCATCTAGGTGCATTATTCGATCAGGAGAAACTTTATTTCAAATTGAAAGAAAGTGAGGTTTCGCATGCAGTCCAGCTCCGTTTGGTTATGAAGCTATAAATATCAATTTCATTAAAAACGCCATACTCTAATCCAATTGAATAAAACGTTTGCTCTTTGATAGAGCATAGGCAAAATTGCGTTTTTATGCGTATGTGTAAGTGAAGACACTGTGCAATGACTTTTTCTGAAGTGAAAGATTGCAAAAGGGCACTAAGGCCTTTTGCAATCTTTACAGTTGGCCTGAGCTAATTAGCACCAGTCGCGGAAACTACCGTGGTTACTATATCGATATTTTCACCGTTATTTCTGTACTGGATCATCTTAATGGATTGTTGATCCGAATTTAGGAATAACATAATAACGGGTCCGTCATCGTCGTTGCCGTAGTTAATTTGAATCCTAGGTTCATTTTCAATTGATCTTCTATCAAAAATTTCGACAATCATCGAGGGAGCAAAACTAACGCCGGAATCAAAATCTATCGTACCATCTGATTCAATAATCACCGTATTGCGACTATGGCCATCACCAGTCACAGCATAAGTATTTGCAAATGCAGTCACAAGCTCAAGATTAGGTATACTGCCGTCAGTCGCTTTCTCTGTAAACTGACCTAAGAAGGTGCCACCTTCCAGAGTACTTAAATTGATTTCGTGGAATTTTCCATCGAGGACAGAAACTTCATATTTAAATCCTCGTTCCTCATCTTCATAGATATACTTTTCACCGTCTTTTTCAAACTCATCAATTGTAATTTCAGAGCCATTATTTGCGTCTGGGTCCGGGTCAATAAATAGTGCACCAGAACCTGAGAAGGTAAACTGCACAACTTGTCCATCGCTATACGACGAGCCACTTTCACTCATAGTAAAGGTCAGGGTAAAGGATTTGCTTTTAAGGGCATCGGGTAATGAGTCACTGCCATCGTCATCTGAGTCATCGTTGTCTCCAGAATATCCAGGCATCCAAGTGTAAGTAAGGTCTGATGTTGAAGTCACGCCTTGTGTTGAGATGGTATATTGTACACTGACTACGACTTTGGTTTCATCTGCACTCACAAGCTTGAAAGAGAAATCAGAAACAGTAATACCTTGGGATTCTATTTGTGATTTAATTTGTTTTTCAATCTCAGCTAAATCTTCAGGGTTAGGTGCTGGGATATTTTCAAGCTTAATTTCAGGTAAATTCACAGAAATTCCCGCTGTAGTGGATGTACCAGTAATCGTTAAAGTTGGTGTTGTGTCATCATTGTCTTGATCATCGTCATCATCATCTCCGCCACCAGGTAATAATCCGCCAGGTATGAAATCAAAGTTTAAATCGTCCAAATCAAGGTCTTTTAAAATATCGTCAAGACCTTCTAGTGTTTTCTTTATTTCATCAAGTGAAAATATTCCAGCTATATCCGCGGATAGGGCAGATACCCCAAAACTATTTGCATATGCCGTGATTTGGCTAGACAAATCCGCTACAAATGTATCAGCATTGTAGATTGGATTTTCAAATGCTTTATCGCCAACTTTACCGTCTAGCACATTGTCTAAGAAATCCGCTTTTAAGCTATTGAGTATAGCAATGGCCGGATTGTCTTGGCTTTCACCAAGTTTAGCAAGCCCCGCGAGTGTCGCGGCATAGATCCCAGCTTGATCATTGTTAATTGATCCAGCTGCATTTTCTGAGACCAATTGTGGCACTTGTAAAATGTTATCCAATGCCGGTGCGAGCGCTTTTTTGATCTGTTCATTGACGGCATTGACTGAATCAGCATCGCTTACGTTGGCTGAGATAATCGAGTTGGCTGCAATTTCAGTTAATGTGGTTACGCCAACTTGTTCTTGTAGTGTCGCCATAACAGCGCGCAATGTAGTCGACGCTGGAAGCGCCATGAATTGGCCTTTTGATTCATCAAAATACTCAGACTCTGATGTTGGTTTAACTTCAACAATGAATGGTCCTGAGGTTCCGTTTGGCACTGTTATTGTTGCGCTACCGGATTCGCCGGTCGAGCCTGTTGCGCCTTCTACAGCTTGCTTATTTGCAAGTGTAAGTAGCTGAACATCCGCATTTTTTATCAAACCTAATGAGGGTGTAACGGTGACTTTAGTACTTTGATCGGTTGGGGGTGGAGTGGTAACTGGATCGTCATCGTCATTATCTAAACAGCCAGAAAGTGACAACAGGGCCAAACCCAAGCACAATCCTTGGAGTGGTTTATACATGTTCATAGCATTGCCTACAAGGTTATTTAAAACAGTTTTGCTATTGCATCTAACAATCTGCCAAATCCTTGTAATATACTTTTACAACCACTGTTTGCTCCCGGCCAATGTTGACTGCGCGATCCAATAGCTTAATAGAATGTAGCCTAAAATTGCTATTTTAGAAGTAATGTGAAGAAAACATGTCTCTAAAGAATGTCTACACGGTCAACCAGCACCTCGCGGTGTTTAAATTTACAAGTAGAGTCAGTCGCCTCTAATGTATCTAAATAGCGACCTGCAAGTACTTTAGTTTCGCTATCACTCGACTTGTTTTGCAAATATAAAATGAAGTTTGAGTATGCACTTAGTTTTTGATCCGCATCAGTAAATATACGGCTGCTGGTAAGTAAATGGATAGATTTGTTTTTGGCCCTAGCAGAGTCAAAGCGTTGCGCTAACTCTTGGTGGCCCGAAAGTGACACATTCAGCGCTTCAACGTTAAATGTGGCATCTTGAGTAAACAAATCTGTGTACTGTTTGGTTGTTCCTTTGTCTCTAATTTTTGTGTATTGATAGAGTGTTTGTTCGCAAAGTTGGTGCGTTTTTAGATCTAATGATGGAGTTGCAGAGCAGCCAGCTAATAAAATTACTGGGAGTGCGATAAGTTGTTTCATTGAATAGTCCTTGTTTTTCTATTTTGGCTTCCTTGTCGCCTTTATTTAGAAGTATGTTTACTTTTTTTCTTAATGGCGACAAAGCTAGAAGCAAGTGCGTACACAACATACACTAATACCAAAGAATTACCGAGCACCAATACATCTTTATCCTCTGCAAACAACCACAAAAAGGAGAGCGCAACGGCGGCAAGTGTGATGCGTGTTACTAGAGGGTTCGTTTTACTCTTTTTAGCCATCAAAGGTCCCAAAACCGAAAATGAAGGCTCATTATAAAGTGAAAGCATAGCATTAACCAGAATTTGGCTCACTTTTACATTCGGAGTCTTGTCAGAAAATATAGCCATTGCTGTTTCTGGGTATTTTGTATTGAATTGAACTATTTGTGGGCTTCTTGACTTAGGTTAAATTTTTACCTCAGCTGCAGATCTAAAATATAGCAATTGCAGGGAAAACATATAACTTTATATGGTTAAAGCAAATTTATCGAAATTACTAAAACGCCTTTTTAGAATTGATTTAAAAAAATTAATATTGGCATTAGCGACTTGTGGCGTCGTTTTAACCTCCATTAATACCTTGATTGCCAGCTACAATGTGCACAGAAACGTGTTCATTCAAGATACGTTGCATGCAAATAGGGTTTATGCGACAAAGCTTGCTGATGTGACCGAACTGTTTTTACAGTCAGTTAATAGCCAGCTGAATGTCAGTTCTTATCATATAGCTGGACACATACAAGAAGGAACAAACGTAAACAGTGAGTTGAAACGCTTATTGTCGCAAACAAATAGTTTTGATTCGCTGGCTGTTGTTGATGCAACAGGTACGATAGTTGCGGTCGAGCCGAGCTTACCGATCATTGGCAAACGTATATCAACTCCGCAGCTAGATCAGGTTAGCCTTCAAAAACCTGTGGTATTAGAGCCTTTTATCTCTCCAGCGGGCAATTTGATGATAAGCCCAACATATCCGCTTTTTTCTAACCAAGGTCAGTATTTAGGTTTTGTCGCTGGTGGGATTTATCTTCATGGTGAAACGATACTGAACACGCTCTTAGGCAAACATCACTATGCGGATGATTCATATTCCTATGTGATAGATAACAACAAAAAGATACTTTACCACCCAAACTCTCAACGGATTGGTGAAAAAATACGAAATAACATTGCCATAGACCTTGTATTGAGCGGCAAAGCTGGCTCTACAGAACTAGTCAACAGTGTTGGCAAGCCAATGTTGGCGGGTTATGCGTCTATTCCTATGACTGGCTGGGGCGTAGTGAGCCAAAGGCCTCTCAATTCAATATTGGAACAACTGGCGCTGACATATAGATCTGTTGTGTATTCTAGCATCCCATTTACGGTGGTGATTTTAGGCTTAATCCTGAGCGCCGGAATTTTGATCGCAAAGCCTTTAGCATTACTGGCCAAACAACTTGCAGCCCTAGACAAGCCAAATTTTGAAGCGACTAATGTAAGTGCTTGGTATTACGAAGTTGCCAATCTCAAATATGCGTTATTGCAAAGCAATCGAGCTGTTAGGCAGGTAATTAAATCTTTGGATATGGATAGAAAAACAGATCAACTTACATCTTTACATAACCGCTTGTCGTTAGAGCATTGGTTAGAATCAAGTATACATTCAGAAGCTGGCTTTTCGGTATTGGCAATTGACATCGACCATTTTAAAACGATAAATGACCGTTATGGACATTGCACTGGTGACAAGGTATTAAAAGAGCTCGCAAAATTAATGAGGCAAAACGCCAGAGTGAACGATTTTTGTTGTCGCGTTGGTGGTGAGGAGTTTTTGGTCTTTATGCCAGGCCAAACACTGAATGAGGCCATGCATACAGCGGAGCGTTTACGAAAGTTGGTATCCCAGCATGTTATGCCAGCAGGAATTAATATAACTGTGTCAATCGGGGTCTCTCAATGGCGCAGTAATGCAATGCGGATAGACACTGCCATCGAGATGGCTGATAAAGCGCTTTACGAAGCAAAACGAACTGGAAGAAACAAAAGTTGTTGTTTCGAAGCGGCATAAGCATACTTTTTGTGCATAAAAACGCATATCGTTTACAAACTTTTAGCTTAGGCAATGATCTTTGTCTTAAATGTGGGTAATATGCGCGCCAAATTATAATATTATTGATTTGGAGCAGTAAATGGGACAAACTTTGAAAGTACCACACACGCTCGTGCTGTTGCTCGGCATGATGGTGGTGGCCTTGTTAGCCACATGGGTGGTGCCTCAGGGCTTTTTTGAGACTAGCGTTACCGACAGCGGCAGACAAATGGTGGTCGCAGGTACGTACCAACTTGTTGAGCAAAAAGAGTTTCTTACTCCGTGGGATCTCCTCACTGCAATTCCTAAAGCGTTCGCACAAGCCCAAGATGTTATTTTCTTCGTATTAATTGTAGGTGGTGTACTAAGTATTGCGCGTGCAACAGGTACAGTTGATGCGTTGATCGGACGTCTGCTTGAAAAACACGGTACTAAACCACAACGTTTGATTTTTATGGTTGTATTCTGCTTTGCCTTAGCGTCTAGCACGATAGGCACAGCTGGCGAATATATCCCTTTTGTACTGATTTTGGTTGCACTTTGTAAAGCGATGAAACTAGATGCCATGACGGCAGTTGGTATGATCGTAGCCGGTTATGGTATTGGTTACGGTGTATCCGCATTTAATCCATTTACGGTGTTAATTGCACAACAAATTGCTGATATTCCAGTTTACTCTGGCATTGAATTAAGATTGGCTATATTTGTCCCCTTCGTGCTAATCGGTTTCCACCATGTATGGAGCTACGCTAAAAAAGTTTCAAACGATCCTAGCCAGTCCATGATGATTGGTGTGCCGTGCCCGCTAGAAGGGCAAGCAAAACCTAACTATCCAAAGTTGAATAAGCGTCATCAAACGGTTTTATTTAGCTTTATCATCACGCTGTGTATTGCTGTGTGGGGTATTGCGACGAAAGGTTGGTATTTATATGAGCTAGGCGGTTTGTTTGTTGCCTGGGGTGTTGTTATTGCAATTATTGGTAAACTATCAGCAGATGAAACGGCAGAGCGTTTTATTGATGGTGTATCAGAGCTTGTGACAACGGCTGTATTAATCGGTGTAGCGCGTGGTATTGCGTTGATTCTAGAAGACGGGCAGATTTTACACACATTGGTATATAGTCTTTCTTCACCACTGTCTCATGTTGCTGCAGAGATTTCAGCTGTAGGCATGTTAGTGATTCAAACTTTCTTGAATACCTTTATTCCATCAGGCTCAGGTCAAGCATATGTGACTATGCCATTAATGGTCCCGGTTGGGGACTTGGTAGGTGTACCAAGGCAAGTTGCAGTATTGGCGTACCAGTTTGGTGATGGTTTCTCTAATATGATTATCCCGACTAATGCAGTATTAATGGGTATTCTGGGCATGGCTGGGGTACCTTATACACATTGGTTCAGGTTCTGTTTGCCATTGATTGGTAAGCTATTATTAGCTGCGTCTGTTGTTTTAGTCCTTGCTGTTAGCTTCGGTTACGGGCTAGATGTTCAGCCAATTATTGAATAAACTAGACTTTTAGTTACAAAAAGCCGTCTTTAATAGACGGCTTTTTTGTTTTTTTAAATGGCATTTTTATGTCAGACATAATATTGTCTGTGTCTATAAGTGGTAAAGCTGGAATAAAAGTGTTGAGATATTGTTGATTATATATTTCTGATTCTTGTTATTGATATTTTATTGATCTATCTTCATATTCCTAAATGGTGATTAATTATCATTGCTAGTTGAATTCATTCCGGTTCATATTAATAACTATAATTATTACAAGATTGTTAAACGATGACGCTATCATTCAGTACTTTTTATAATTTGCCAAGCAGCGAAGCCCGCTATGAATTGGCATTAAACTTGATTTACGAGAAGTTTCAGCCTGCTCATTGTTTAATTGGTAAATTCATTGACTCAGATACGCGAGTAAAAACCGTGGCTTATTCAGTCAATGGAGAAAAGTCCAACTACATCATATATGATTTAGAAGGGACGCCTTGTAAAGACGCTAAAGACAGCCAAAGTGTTTGTTCTATTAGTTGTAATTTACAACAGATGTATGCTGAAGACGAAATATTAAAGATATTCGATATAGATGGTTACCTGGGCGTGACCTTACGTGCGCTAGATCATACTCCAATCGGTATTATGGTGTGTCTTTTCGACGAAAAAATAGAGATATCTAGTGACGATAAACACTGGTTTAGGGAACTAAGTTTACTAGTGGGCGCTGAGCTGAATCACAATTTAGAGCTAAGCGCGCAGGAAATTCTAGTTAGGCAGTTGGCAAAAGGGGAGCGTATTGCGAGACTAAGTTCATGGTCTTGGAATATCAGCAGGAATATACATAGCTTTAGCCAAGAAATGCAAACCTTGATAAATCTACCTGATCAGGAAATTGGATTTGAAGTATTTTGCGATAGCCTGAAAGAAAAAGACCAAAAGTCACTTCGTGTTTTAATGCAAAAAATCCGCAATGGACAAATAAGTCATATCGATATAAATGTCTCTCACAGTGACAGAAGCCAATTCAAAGGACTTTTTCGAGTTATCGGGCATGTTGAACGCTCAGATGAGCAAGAAGATGAGCGTATTTTCTGCGCGTCGGTGCAGGACATTTCGTATATCTATGCACTGAACAAGCAATTAGAGCTTACCAATGTCGTATTTGAACACGCTACTGAGGCCATCATGATAACCGATCACAAAAATCGAGTTGTGATGGTAAATAGAGCATTTGAACGGTTGACTGGATACTCAGATACTGAACTACTTGGCAGAAACCCGTCAGTGCTTTCTTCGGGGAAACACAGCTCTGAATTTTACGACAAAATGTGGACAAAGCTATGTAAAGAAGGCACTTGGAAAGGTGAGATTTATAACCGTAGAAAAAACGGTCAAATCTTCCCCGAAGAGCTAACGTTGAATATAGTACGCGACGAAGAAGGTGATATCGTCAACTATGTGGCCATCTTTCGCGACATCACGGACTGGAAGAGAAATGAAGCGCAGCTCACATTTTATGCAAACCATGAGCCGTTGACAGCCCTTATTAATCGTCGATGCTTTATGGATATTTTGGAAACCAGAATTTCGCAAACTCGAAGCACTTTGCAGCCTTGTTCATTGCTCTTTATTGGCCTTGACCATTTTAAAGAAGTGAATGACATTTATGGCCCCGAAATAGGCGATAAAGTACTCATATCGGTCGCAAAGCGGCTCAAAAATGGGCTAAGAAGGGCTGATACCATTTCTCGTTACGGCGGGGATGAATTTGCAATATTACTAGATGCAACAAACCAACAAAGTGCTCATGATATCGCCTCAAAACTATGCGATAAACTCAAACAACCCTATGTGTTTAATGAACTAACAATTGAGCTGACAGCCAGCGTAGGGGTTGCTCAATTGGATTGCAAATCACGAGTGACTGCGGCGAAATTTATCCGAAATGCAGCACACGCATTGGAAAGTGCTAAAAAGACTAACAGAGGGTCTGTTGCGCTGCATAACCAAGCAATCCAAAATGCTTATCTCAATAAAATCGCTCTGAGGGACAAGCTAAGACATGCAATCAAATATGAATTGTTAAGTGTCTACTATCAGCCAATCGTCGATCAATCGAGTGGTAGAATTGTTAAGTTTGAGGCGTTAGTGCGTTGGTTTGATGAAGAGCAGGGCATGATCTCACCTGGCGCCTTTATTCCCATTGCTGAAGAGTTCGGCTTGATACAACAGATCGGCCAGTTTGTATTAGAACGCGCTTGTATGGATTTAAAAAAGGTGCAATCCGTCGGGTATACAGATATCAGTATTTCTGTAAACAGATCAGTTAATGAGTTTAAGGTCAGTAACAATCAGTTTGACCTGATCTCGGAAGCAATTGAAAAATATGATATCCCATATAGCAGCATTACGGTTGAAGTGACTGAGTCTATGGCCACAAACCATTACACGTGGCAACTGCTGAGGGATTTAAGGGGTAAAGGCGTAAAAATTGCGCTAGATGATTTTTGTACAGGCTATTCTTCACTAAGTCACTTGATAGAAAACCAAGTAGATTACTTAAAAATAGACAAGTCTTTTGTTGACAGTTTGCTGCAAGATAAAAGTAAGCAAATAATGATTTCATGCTTGGTTGAAATGGCAAAACAGCTTGGCATAAAAGTCATCGCTGAGGGTGTTGAGTCAGAGACCCAGCTAAACGTATTAAATGATCTTGGTTGTGATCACATACAAGGTTACTACTACAGTCCAGCTAGGCCCATAGGGGCTTGTATTCAATTACTTGAAGAGTTCAACAGTGAAAAAAAAGCTGATTATGAATTATCTGCCGTGAAGGAAAGTAGAATATAATGAGTAAAAAGCCACCTAGTAGGTGGCTTTTCTATATCAAAGATGAGACTTCAAAATATCGTAGAACGCCACTATGTGGTCATCTCTATCATTGAGCGCAGGGATATAGTCGTATTGCTCACCGCCAGCTTCAATGAAATATTCGCGGTTTTCTTCCTCAAGTTCTTCGAGCGTTTCTAAACAGTCTGCACTAAATGCAGGACTTAATATCGCTACATGTTTTGTACCTGACTGTGCTAGTTCTTTCAAAGTGAAGTCGGTATACGGTTTTAGCCATTCAGCGCGCCCAAAGCGGCTTTGAAATGTTGTCATAACTTTATCCGTATCTAACCCCAACTTAGACACTACGGCATTAGTGGTGGCGTGGCAAAAACAATGATATGGGTCGCCATCTGTTAGAAACTTCTTTGGGGTTCCGTGGTATGAAAATAAGATTTTTTCTGGCGTGGGGTTATTATCAAGATACTCTTGTACAGAGTTACTCAATGCTTCGATATACTTTGCATTACCGTGATAACCGCTTACAAAATGCAATTCGGGTACCCAGCGCCATTTAGTAAGTACACGAGAGATAGCGTCATACGTCGACCCTGTTGTTGCACTCGAATATTGTGGGTACAACGGTAATACGACGATTTTAGTGATACCTTGTTCACGCAATGCTTCTAGGCCCGCTTCAATAGATGGGTTGCCATAACGCATGGCCATAACGACTTCTACATCATCATGATTATGTTTTGCTAGGTATTCTCGCAATTTTTGACATTGCTTTTTAGTTATGTCGATTAAGGGAGACCCTTGTTCGGTCCAAATGCTTTGATAAGCCTTAGCTGACTTGCTTGGTCTGACCCTTAGAATTATGCCATGCAGTATCAACATCCAAATGAATCTAGGGATTTCTACAATGCGCGGATCGGAGAGAAACTCTCGTAAATACACTCTAAGTGCTTTTGCAGTAGCGGCATCTGGGCTGCCTAAGTTGGTAACTAATACACCGACTCTGTTGTTAAATCGATTTTCATGGGGGTTATCAGTAATTGCTGAAAATCTGGACACTTAGCGCTCCTTGATGGCATTTTTATACGGGCAATATTTTACAGTAAAGAGTATACGTACAAAATCAATATTTAGATCTAACTTGTATATTTTTAACTTATATCATGCTTATACGTCTTAAAATTGTAGCGATATGATGAAAATAAGTTGCTTAAACGCGATAGAAGTCGTATGTTCCACTATCCAGCGTCGAGTTTTAATGTAATTTGCAGAGAGTTTTAGTTAAATGCGGGTTAATCAACCAGTTACAAATCGTGAACAGCGATTTGCACCAGAAGATAAACTCATTTCAGTCACTGATTTAAAAGGAATAATTACTGACTGTAATGAGCACTTCGAGAATATAAGCGGCTATTCAAAAGAAGAACTAATAGGCCAGCCGCATAATTTAGTTAGGCATCCTGATATGCCTGAACTTGCTTTTAAAACTATGTGGACCCAGCTTAAGGCTGGTAAGCCTTGGATGGGCATGGTTAAAAACCGTTGTAAGAACGGTGACTTTTATTGGGTTGATGCGTATGTAACCCCAATGACAGAAAATGGCCAAGTGATTGGCTATGAGTCTGTTCGAACTTGTCCAAGCCGAGAAAATATTGCGCGAGCTGAAGCGCTTTATGGCTCGATTCAAAGTGGTGGCAAAAGTAATTTTAAATTGCCAAAGCTTAGAACCATCTGGCCAATTGCTGCGTTTGCAAGTGCTTTAGGGTTGTATGCATTCGGCTCTGAGACTTCTGCATTTGCTTGGTTGATGGTGAATAGCGTCGCTATTTTTGGTTACAACCGATACCGAGACCATGAACAGTTAGAGCGAATAAACCAAATCCTAAAGCATAGTTTTTGTGATGAAGTGTCTAAACAGGTTTATTCTCCATGGCAGGGTAAAATGGCCGAACTGCACGTGAAGCTACTAAGTGAGCACGCTCATTTGGATACTGTGATCACGCGAATTGAACATGCTTCTAAACAAGTTACATTCGGCGCAGGACAAACTGCTGATAAGAGTCGTTCGACCACTGAACAGTTAACTCAACAACAGCAAGAAACGGAACTAGTTGCCACAGCCATGAATGAAATGGCTGCAACTATTCATGAAGTCTCACAAAATGTGCAATCGACATCTGCGGATGCAACTGACGCCCTTGAGTTGGCGAAAGAGGGAGCAAAAAGTTCAGAGGAAACTAAGACATCAATAGAAAGTCTAGGTTCAACGGTTATCGATATTAAAGACTCTGTTTTAGGGGTTGCTAGGCAAACGAGTAAAATCGCAGATGCAGCTCAAATTATTGAACAGATTGCAGAGCAAACCAATTTATTAGCCCTAAACGCTGCGATTGAAGCTGCAAGAGCCGGCGAGCAAGGTCGAGGGTTTGCTGTTGTAGCTGATGAAGTAAGACACTTAGCGCAACGCACGCAGGAGTCGACAAAAGAGATCCACGCCATTATTGATGAGTTGACACAAAGCACCCAAGAGTCAGAGGTGATTGCTCAACGTGGTGAAACTGAATCCCAACTTGGTATTGAAAAACTGAACGCTTCAACACAAAAAATAGAGCATATTTACTCTTTGATAGAGACTATGAGTGTGAACAGCATGCAGATAGCGGCCGCGGTTGAAGAGCAGGCTACCGTTTCGGAAGACATTAACAAGCAGGTGGTGAACATAGCTTCATTGGCTAACTCTAGCGTTACTAGCTCGTTAGAAAGCCAAGAGATCAGCGAGGAGCTAACACGCGTTGCTAATGATATGCATGAATTAGTGGTAAGATTCAAAAGATAACTGAATTTTCATAAAGGGCCTAGACGGCCCTTTCATAGATACTATAAAGAACACATCATACGTGGGTTTGAGCTAACAGTATTCAGCTTTTATTGTGTGTTTTATATATTTTTTACCGAAAGTGGTGCTTCTTTGCTGCTGTGTGACGTTCTTCTAATGGGCTTTTTCCTTAAAACACGTTCAAACACAATAGCAGTTGCTGCCATTTTATAAATGATATTTAGTGGGGTAGTGGATAGTCTAAGTTTAGTTGGGCCTAACCTAATTCATAAATGTTAGGCTCCAGGTTACGAGCGCCAGCTAGAGCTTTCTTTTAACACCTGATTTTGCGCGCTCTTTAATATTAGTTTGAATATAGATTTGGTCTGTTGTTGCAATTTTTGAGTGACCTAAATCTTCTGACAAATGCTTTAACGGTCTAGTCTGCGCATCGTGGGTTGCGCCAGTATGCCTTAGCCAATGGCTGGTTGCTGCTTCTAAGTTTTCAGACTCTTCGCTAAAGCCATCTTGTTTGAGTTTATCAATGGCCAAATCAAAGCTTTCTTGAACAATTCGTCTTAGCTGACGTACATTCATGCCTCCTTGCCCTCTCAATTTGTGAATGATGGGGTGAGGTTCATCGACACGGGGCAGGGAAGTGAGGCCGCGGGATTGACGATAACGTTTCAAATACTCAACAAATTCATCACTAAGCGTGACATCGCGTAGTTTATTTCCCTTACCCATAATTCTTAAAAACCAGAAGCCGTCCTGATCTTGCCAAAAATGACTCATGACTGGAGACCACTGAGGTCGCTCTGAAAGCTCAGAAATCCTCAGATATAACCCTTTTAAGCATGCGAGTGTAAATAGATTTCTTTCCAGCTTTGGGTTTTCCTCACACAGATCTTTCGTTACGCCAAACACATATTCCCACTGAAGATCGCTGAGTGTATCTGGTAACTTTATTTGTGATTGTACAACCAAATAAGGGCAATTCTTTTTTACCACAGGGACAAAATTTGCAAAGGATTTCTCCTCTAATATCGCAAACTTGTAAAATACGTTTAGGGCTGTGAACATAGAAGCAAGTGTTTGTTGGCTAACACCGTTTTCCTTGTGAACAAATGGCCGCCAATTGGGGTTAACTTGCCGCGTACCCTGGTGATTTTTAAAGCGCCACTGCACCGAGTCTGCAAGCCATGTTTTATCAGGTTCAACAACAAAGTCCACGTATGCCTCAATGTCTTCACGTTTAAGCTCAAAGACAGACTTTTCTTGGACTAACCAGCTCCAAAGGTGGAAACGTTCGATTTCATTCCTAAAGCGGTTGAATGTTGCTTCAGACTTTCGGCCATACACATAAAGAAACTGATACAAAAACTTCAGTTCGTCTAAACATATCTGATCACCAAGTCGGTTGCTATTTAAAAACTCAGACATAGCAGGGTATTCGCTATGTAATGTTTCGTCATCCAAATGTGCAATGAGATACCTAAGTTGTCTTAATGTATCGACTAGCGGCGTCATATATTGTTGATCCAATCGGCATGTTTGTAGCAAATTATATGTATATTTATTCAGTATTGTCTAGCACTGATTGTACCGAATTAGGTTGTTGATCTTTAAGGCGTGTCGACTGCCAACACAAAAGTGAGCCGATTGTGACTGAGACAACCCCAAGCCAAAACCCTTGCTGTAAATTGACACCTAAAATTAAGGCTGCAAACACACCTGAGAAAACAGGCGTAAAGTAAGAAATTGCAGCAAGTAAAATCATATTCCCACCGATAATGGCCTTATTCCATAGCCCATAGCCCAAGGCCATTCCTCCGCCCGCTAGTGCTAATAAAAATACGCTGCTAAATGAAAAACCGGAGGCAAACCCCGCGTCGAATAAATGCCATTTAAGCCACAATGTGCAAGCGGTAAATATAAAAAACAGGCTGATTGCATTTTCACCGTTGGCCATCGACTTGGTTAGATTACAATATACGGCCCAAATGATTGCGCCGCTAAATGCAAGAAAGAAAGCAAGTGGATTGCTAATGACGTTTGCTAACACACCATTGAACAAGTAACTTAAATCACCAGATACGACCAAACATACACCGGTGAAAGCCAAAAGGCTGCCAGGAACAAGTAATATCGGTTTGGCATTAGCTTGTTTACTTAGTAGCGCACCAATTATGGTAAAAAGTGGCCATAAGTAGTTGACGATTAGCACTTGGGCGGACTGGGTTCTAGAATTGGCAAAGCCAAGAGAAAGGGATAAACATAGTTCGTAGCAAACAAACAGTGTGCCGCCTATGACTATATAACGTTTGGGATAGTTTTTGATTTTTGGCAGGCCCGAAAACGCGACTAGAAAGAGTGCTGCATATGAGTACACAAGTGCGGCTCCTCCAATTGGCCCAAAGTCTTCGCTAACAATACGTACGACATGCAATACAGCGCTCCATAGTAGCACGGCGAGTACACCAAATACTGTAAACTTGACCTGAGTTTGCAAATTTTAGGCTCCACAAAAAACGAACAATTATATAGAGTCTGCTGTTTCATGCATCATATTTAGTCAATAAATAGGCTTAAAAAACAAATAAATTATCTTTTCTTCGTTAAACTTAAAAATCCATAACTATGATAAAGATTATTCAGGTTGTAATTTGAGAAATGGTGAACAACAGTGCTGGAACAAATAGGTCTAGGCGGGAGCTGCTATTGGTGTACTGAAGCTATATTTTGCTCATTGACTGGAGTGAAAAACGTACAGCAGGGTTGGTTGAATAGCTTCGATGATCAGGCATGGTTTTCTGAGGGAATTTTACTGCAGTTTGACACCCAATTAATTAGGTTAGATGAGCTGATTGAAATTCACTTGAACACCCACAGTGCTACATCAAACCATAGTCGTCGGGATAAATATCGTAGTGCGGTTTATTGTGAGAGTATGGCAAAAATTGAGGAAGCAAAATCTATTATAGCTCGTTTACAAGACGATTTTGACAAAGCGATAATTACACAACCGCTACTACTAAACGAATTCAGCTTATCTCCAGAGCAATACCAAAATTACTACTACAGCGATCCGACAAAACCGTTTTGTCAAAATCAAATAACACCCAAGTTACTTAAGTTGATAGAGCAATTCAATGACAAAGTCGACCATAAAATCATCAATAAAGCGCTAGATAAGTAAATATTCTATTTATGAGAATTTTAAGATTTAAAATCCCGTAATTATCTATACATACATTCTTATAATTAGAAAGGTTAGTGTGAATCTTGTTCAGGTTGAATATCAAAACATTATTAGATTTAAATTATGTTAAATTGATATTTTTATTATTTATTTCAGGGGTTGTTGGTGCGGTTTTTAAAAAGAGTCAGTAAAAACCCAATCAAGGAAATAAACAAGACTGGGTTTTGTTGTTACCCTGACATCACCTCTTATTAGGGAAGGGCAGCTCGCTTTATTTAGTTATTTAACCCTAACCATGATTTTCGTGAAAATGTTCACCATGTTGATGGTGCCAGTGACCATCATGATTGTATTCAACGCGCCCTTGCTCAATTCGCCGTTTGTGACCACTGTCTAATCCATGCCCGTGTTTGTGCTTGTTATGTACTTTGACTTTCGCTTCATGAACTTCACCTGCATGGATGTGATGGTCATGACCGCTATGATTATAGTCAAAATGATCTCCATGCCACTCAGCGGCATGACCGCAGTTGTATCCATGTTTATGTTCATGCTTATCATGCGACTTATGTTCATCAGCGATTGCTAAGCCACTCAAACTTAGCGATAGAACCAAAATAATTTCCTTCATAGAGTTTCTCCGATTGTGAGTATCAGATACTAAACTAGAATGAAATTAACATTTTAGCAACCTTGTTTGCGTGCTGAAGAAAGCTAAGGACTGTATATATGTTTTTTAACATATGCATTGTGCCAATTAACAGTAGCAAGGAGCATTACATAATTGCTTTGGGAGTACAATCTCTTGATTCTCTAGCATTGGCTTACGGTAGAGTTGTAACTACAATAAACATTAATCCTTCAATTCTTGATTCTGGAGATTTTACCTTAAACAAGATTCAGCGTTGCCAGCAACAGCTAAAATGCAAGCCATATTAGATATTAACCCTTTTGCTAGACATATAGTAAATATAGAAGGGTCAGCAGAGGAGGTAATATAAAAATACAAGATTAGCTATGAATAAATAACAATATTTCGAGTGTTTATTGCTAATTTTTACATTTTTTATGAAAAGGAATTTAATAAATTATGGGATTTAATTAGATAGCATTGTTTATATCTATTCTTTAGCCTAGCAAAGAATGCACTCACTAAGTAAGTGCATTGGGTGTAATCAAATGTTGCTTAGTTTACTCTTAAAATTTCATAAAGCGGGTAAAGTGTATTTTCCGTATCATGGCACTTATTTGAGTAACGTTCGCCGTTGTCAGACTTATATACAACAGTCTTGCCGGACTTCATTGCGTAAAACATGATGCCAAGAAATTCGTAAAATTTCGGATGAGTTGGCTTAAGTTCAATTGTTTCATGTCTGTCAGGCCAAATCCAAACAGAACCACTAGATTGCAAACTGATACTGTCAATTTTGTCAGAGCAAGTTACTTGTTTCGCTTGTACAAAGCTCGTCATTAATAAAAGAGATAGTAGAGCTATTTTTTTCATTTTTGATATCCTTATTTATTGTTCAAAAGCACCGTAATAAGTGCATAGATAACATACAACTTCTGTATGACAGTTCAGTATAATAAAATTTAAGAAACATAATTCTATTTGTGACTAGGTCAATAATTTTGAAGCAATTTATGAAGATATTTGTATCTTATTATTTTATTAATTTCATATGTATAATTTAATTTATGATGATGGGGTAATCTTCAATTCTGGGCTATTTTATGCGGAAATATTAATGGTGATCACAAGTTAACAAACTATAATCTTTTGATTGGTAGATAAAATATCGGTGCACGAAACTTAACTTGACTGGGAGCACCTGCTACTACTGAAATTTATACAAGGATATACATTAATTATTCTGTAATTTTAAGCGCTTACCTATCAAACCACCTGATTTTCTAGCCTTTACTCTGGTCACATTGTCGATACGTTTTTAAATATAATTCGCAGGTATATGGCCAATATTCCTAAACCAAAAATAGGAAGTATTTGATGCGGTGGGTAATTATTGTGCTAAGGCAGCGTTAAGCAGTTTGTTTATCTAAGTACTTGTAAGCCCCCAACACGTCACAGGTAACATATGGGCTAACCACATACTCATATATTGATAGAGTTTGCCGCTATCTTGGTTGAGTCACTTCATGACCCAATAGAATTTGCATTGGCACTAGGCTGAGCTAGATTTATATCGGACTTTATAAACAGAAGGAATAGACACATGTCTTGCTCACAATCCCACAAACATGCTGATCACCATACTCACGGCCCAAACTGTGGACACACCGCAATTCGACATGGCGGTCATGTCGACTATTTAGTTGAAGGGAAACTGCACCACCCACATGGCGATCATTGCGATGAGCACGTGATTGAAGTTAACGATGCTAACCCAAATGAATGCAATCATGCTGTTTCAGGAAATGGTCATGTTCATGGCCCAGGATGCGGCCATGAAGCAATTCAACATGGCGATCACGTTGATTATCTCGTGAATGGTCGCCTGCAACATCAACATGGTGATCACTGTGATGATCACGGTCCCGTTGAGTTAGCTTAAGTTTTTTGAGTCTCGATCACGCCATTGAGGCTCAAAATCAATCTGGTGTTATGTAATAGTGGCGTAATGGGAAACGCCCACCTCGTGCAATATGCTTACCACCCACTGACAAACTTCATACGGATCTGAGGACGACTCCATGGTTCAACAAGTTAAGATATATCCAAACGGTAAAAGTAACCCGACACTTGAACATTCTGACTCAAATAGAGCTAATTTAGGCATATGTTTTTCCGGAGGCGGTTCGCGAGCATTAACCTGTGCTTGGGGACAGATGCTAGGTCTAGACACCTTAAACTTGCTGAAAAAAGCGCGTTATATTTCCTCAGTATCAGGTGGTACGTGGGCGTCATCAATATATTCGTTCTTACCACAAAAGTACTCGGATGAGGGGTTGCTGGGTGAATATATTACCCCTGCAAACCTGTCTGTCAGTGAGCAAACTGGCAAGTTCAATATTAATCAGCTCACAGAGCATAGTTTTGGTAACGTACCTGCGGGGATGGGAATTGATAACTTATTGGTGACCGCTGGAGCGTTTATTGCTAAAAATAAAGCCGAAGACCATCAATGGTTGTGGACTGATATTGTTGGCCAGCATGTATTATCGGTATTCAATCTTCGGGCGCAAGGGGAGAAAACTTGGACCTCTACCAAGTCATTTTCTTTATCTGAGAGTTATGCTCAGCAGTCGTTTCCAGATCTAGTGCCTAGCGACGAAAACTTTTTTTATTTGCGAGCAGAGCGACCATTTATCATTATGAATAATAATATAATGCTCCCTGTAGCCTCTGTGGACGGGAATAAATCCAATATCGTGCAACTACCAAATCAAGCAACGGCTATTTCGGCTGGTGCGAAGGGGCAAACACCTGATGGCGCATTAGTCGGTGGAGGGCAAGTTGAATCCTATGCGTACGCGTCTACCTTGCAACAAGACAGTGCATCAGAGTCACCTGTTAAAGTCACAATATCTGAGCGTTATGCTTTGATAGATATTGTAAGTACGTCGAGTTCATTCTTTGCAAATACAATAGCGAGTGCTTTTTCTGCAAAGGTAAACGACCCTGTAAGCTTGGCCGAGCTAATTGATAAGGTTATGCCACTGCTATCCGACTCAGATCAGAAAAACTTGCTTGGTGAACTAGAAAGTAATATTGAAAAAGATGCAACTACAGATGTGGCTAAGGCAATTTCCAATAAGTTTAAAGGTTTTATAGCAAACAATAAATTAAATGATATCGCAGATTTTATTCCAAGGAATAACTATTGGCCAATTGGGGTGAATAGCCAAAATTACCCTAACACGCTTTACACGGATGGCGGTACATTAGATAACACAGGCATTATTGGCATTCTCTCTCAAACTGACACTGGTGCCCCCGAACAAGTGCCGTTAAAACTGGTCGTTTTTGACAACACCAGTACACCGCTTGTAAAAAAAGGTAAAGTCATTGCTGGCGGGCAAGCGGCCCCGCTATTTGGTATTGACTACGACAACAAGTCTGGAGATCACCAAGTATTCAATGACAGTCAAAAAGACCCAACTCACCCAGCTTTCAAGGCGACAAGCTTATTACAGGTATTTGAGAATAGCGACAATGGAGAGGGAGACACGGCATTTTCACAGCTTGTTAGTGGTCTTTATCAGACAAACACAGGGAAAAGCAATATAGCAAACTCGCAGCCTGCATTTCATCAAATGACGTTAACTACGGTAGAAAACACACTGGCAAGCATAAGTTCAGGGCGACAGGTTGAAATTCTGTATGTGCAAAATGCGAAAATGCTAGATTGGCAAAACAGCTTACAAGACGCAACGCTTAAGAGTCAGATTTTAGCAGGGCAAAAAGGCCTAGATACTTTTTCGTCTGATTTAGATGATGCCAAACTGTTTGCCGAAGCAATGTCTGGCTTGTATTGGGACTCAGACCCTGCATTGGAAAAAAAAGCTTTGGCATTATTGAAGCAACCGGCAATGCCTTTTGCGAACTTTCCTTACTATAGTACCTTTTTGAAAATAGGTTTAGAGCCAAAAGAGTCGAATGCTTTGTCGCAGATGTGGGCATGGGCTATTGCCGATAACGCAAGCACATTAAAAAATGTATTAGCGGCATTTATCAATGATGACGTAATTTAGAAAGAAGCTCCCCTAAGTCATTGCAGGACATTTAAATTGCTGAGTGAGAGGCACTCAGCAATTTATATTGAAACTGAACCGCCTATTGAAGTTAATACATCAGCTTTATTCGCGATATGCTCCCCAAAATTCATCTACCTAACATTCATTAGACGATAAAAATTGTTTGATATATTTTGTACTAGCGATAATTTATAAAAGTAGCAATCTAGTAGCAGATGTAATGTCGTAAACAAAATAGGGGTAAAAAATGAATTATCTATCACACTTTAAATTAATGGCGCAATATAATCTTCGCATGAATAAACAGCTCATTGAAGCAGCAAGTATGATAAGCCATGAACAATTAACATCAGACAGGGGGGCATACTTTGGCTCTATATTGGGCACTCTTAATCATATCATAATTGCTGATATAATTTGGCTGTTACGATTTGCTCAGCACGATAAACGCTATCATTCACTTTTAGATTTGAGTGATTTGCCAATTCCAACAAAACTTGATGATACTCTATATAAAGACTTTGCGCTGTATTCACCGGTTCGAAGCCGCATCGATAACGCAATTCTGTGTTGGATCAATGATGAAGTTGAAGAATCTGATTTCCACAAAACATTGGTTTATAGTGATACAAGAGGCCAAACAAGTGAGAGAGAGTTTAGTGAACTAGTAGCTCATTTATTCAATCACCAAACCCACCATAGAGGTCAACTTTCGACATTATTTAGCCAACTTGGGATAGACATAGGTATCACAGACTTTTTGATTGATATTCCTGATGCACAACTTAAAACTGAGTCTGACGAGCATTTGTAGTATTAATAGCTGTCTCGTCTACAGCCTTTATGTATTGTTCCAATTCAGAAAAACAAAGAGGGCAAAGAGCTTTTATATGCGATAGGGCTTTGAATATTATTAGGTAATAAGAATAGCGCTAGTCAAAAAAGTGTATCTACGGTTAAGTTTGGCGCGGAAATGCTATTTACCGCTACGCTTATTTTTACAAACCTCGGAGGTTCATCATCAATCGTCTATTTAGCAAATATGCAAATACACTTATCGCCTTAGTAATGCTGATATTATTTGGTTGGGTTATATTTAGCAGTGCAAGTTTATTCGCATTAGCTATAGGTGCTCTGTTTGTATTGTTTAGTTCTGAGCATATCTATAATTTTATTACTCGCTCAGAAAAAGCTCGCATACAAAAATTATCTAGCACAAAGCTTGCAGGGCCATTGGCAATATTAATTCCTAGCATGATGCTATTTTTTGTCCAACTTTTAGTAAGGTTACTTAATGAATCTGGCAATACACTTTAAAACCGACAAGTTTGATGTTGCAAAAGAGCAGGTAAACCCTATTAACCCAAATTATGGAGAGTCCTTATTAATTTGGTTAAAAAGTAAATTAAAAGGACAGTTAGATATCTCCGAGCCAGCCGCTGAAGACTGGGGGTGGTATAGTACACTAACGTTTGAAGACAATCGCTATTTGATTGGTGCAAGTGTGTTTTATTCACCTGAAGAAGACTCCGTTCAAGAGCTAGAGTGGGTGTTCCAAATTGATAAACATCGAAGTTTAAAACAAAAGCTTTTTGGCCAAAATAAAATGTGCCTGACAGATCCATGTTTTATATTTTTTCACGAGATTATTAGTAATTGCGGCGAGTTTAAAGAAGTGGAAGTTTCCTAGGATATTGGTGCTTTTCCCGAACTTAGTTTAGAACCGAGTTCGGGTCTTAAATCCGACAAACGGCTCAAGCATTCAAAATTACCTCAAACCCACCATAAATCAGCCTTTTACCATCAAATGGCATTGCACCTTCACACATGGCTTTCATTCGGTCGTCATTGTGACACTTTGCCATACCCTCATCTCTGATTTCTTTTGACGGCCAAAAGACCCAAGAGAAACACACCGTTTCTTCGGCTTCGCACTTAACTGCTAGCCCGAATGATGTCTGCTCACCATCTGGTACATCATCTCCCCAACATTCAACTACACTAAGCGCACCATACTCTTTGAATATCTCAGCAGAAAGCTGCGCCATGCGCAGGTATTCACTTTTATTTTGATTAGGTACTGCCAAGACAAATCCATCTACATAGGCCATTTTCATTCCAATTAATTTTTATTTATAGGTTAACTAATCGTAGTGCAAATCACCTGTTTTGCCATACCATGCATTTAAGGTGACTTAAGCATTTTCCAGTTAACATCAATACACCATAATCCGCACAAATAATTTCACAGGTTATTGGGAGAGGGGGGGTGAACGTAGATTGACCGGTTGCGCAATCAATATAAATATAAATAGCGATAATGGATGGGTGGTAATAGGCGCCGGACTTTACTTTTTCCGGCGACCTTGTTTTTCAGCGGTATATCTATAGCAAAAAAGAGCCAAGTTTAATAACTTGAATGATTGCAACTAATGACCCACACATGATAAGCAGGTTTGCTTTTTTTTCTATTTTCTTCGCGATTTCTGCGTCTTTATCGGCCATGTTTGCCTTCAAAACTTTGCCTTGAAATGCCATGCCTACTGAAACCAAAAGTAAAACTAAAGTTATGGTTAAATCTGTCATCGATTCAGGTGACATTGGGTAATCCTCTTAATAGCTTTGAGCTTATTCGCAATGATGAGCAAGCCGTTTTATTAGGCCCACACGAGAGAGTGGGGATCCTATAGTAAACAACTCTGCAAATAAAGGACCTAGTATAAATCAGAGCAATTACACTTGACCACTCATAACACCTGAAGCAGATAACCAAACATTCAAAGGGTTAATGCCCCTAACTGCCATTAACCCTTTGTTTACTTGTTGTTTTTAGCTTGACTTTGAGATTTGCTTTTAGCATTTTCGGTTGTTATCTCTTGGCAATAAGTTTGGACAATTTGCACATTGCCAAACCACCCCTTGGGGTTGTATCTTACTTTGACCTGTTTTAAGCGCGATAAGTTATCTCCAAAGTACAACATTAATGCATGCTCTTAACTCTCTGGACCTTTTTTAATTGACCCCAAATCCACATCAGGATAATTGTAATAACAACCGTCCACACCATCTGTGAGCCTCAGATCTTGCACACCACCAGAAACGGCATATATCGTTTTATACATAGTGTTTAGCCAATTGAGGTGGGCATCAGCTTGCGCTGTATTATCCAAACCAGGTGGCATTTTGTTATCCCAGTAGGTTTGATATTGCAGCTTCATAATAGAAGAGCGCTGAGCAATAGCGGAATCTTTTGACGCTACCGTGTTTATTTTTCCGCCATAACTGTCTACCTTAAAGAGCGAGCCATATCCGCTCGTGTAACATGTTCGCCATCTTGATAGGAGATAGGTTTTCTTAAAAATGCGTAGGCACTGTTGATCATGTCTTTGGTCCAACATTTGGTTAGATAGGCTGATTTATATTTGCCAAAGCTATTGGGGCCAGAAGGACTAACTTGCTGCGTACCATTGAGATAGGTGTAATCTCTTAAAGTATAGTTAAAGTCGCCTTTTGATAATAACTTTATCTGATTCGCTTTTTTGAGGATTGCGCTAAACTCATTGCGCACTTTTAATTCAAATGCTGCCCAATCACCATGAAACTGTGGAATGTAATAAACAAAAGCTGTGATTGATATATTTTTTGCATCTTTGTGATTGAGAAGCATATTGGCCCAAACATGCCAAGTTTGCGGGTCTTGGTCACAAAAAGACTCTTCTAATAAGCGAATTATTTGTGTGAACTGTTCTTGCGATAAATAGTCGCCGTTTTCGTCCTGCCAATCCCATGAAAAATTTATTGTGTACATTCTCTCTGGTGAAGGCGGTGCATCTTTAAATATCAATTTTGTGATAATACCAAATTGTCCTCCGCCACCGCCTTTAACGCCCCAAAATAGGTCACAATGCTGATCTTGGTCACAATATATTTCTTCGGCAACACCGCGCGAGTTTTGTACAACAATGTAAACGCCAATCAAGTAATCCATTGCAAGACCATACATTCGAGACAATAAACCGTAACCACCACCTGTAACATGGCCCCCTAGACCAACAGAATAGCAGCTTCCAGCGGGTAGGGTACGCTTATAAATATTGTTTAGTATGCGATACATTTCCCAATTGCTGAGGCCAATTTCCATTTCAATAGTATCGGGCTTTTTAGAGTAGTCGAAACCGTTTAGGCTCCCTACATCTATAATAGCTTTGGTTTCACCGTTATATACGAAACTTTCATAACAGTGACGACCGCAAGTGATTTGAACTTCATGTGGCTTAATTTCCTTAGTATCAATAATATCTTGAAAAGCCAACACCACATCCGCACGATTTGTCGGTCTATAAACCTTCAAATCTGCGTTATTTGCATCGAATTTGTACAAAACTTGAGAGCGATAAGCGACTTTTTGCACATACTATTACTATATGGGTTGATTTTTACCTTTTTTGCATACAATATACATAAAGAGCACTTCAACTGTCACTCCTGTAGAGTGAGCAAAAAATCATAGGAATAGGAAAGTTACATATGAAACTATATAGATTCGTTACAGGCCCTGATGACGAAGTATTTTGTATGCGCGTATCAAAGTCACTGAATGACGGTTGGCAGTTGCACGGTAGTCCGACCATAACATTCAACGGAAAAACCCCGATAGCAGGTCAGGCTTTAGTCAAAGATGTACCTGATGAAGAATTTCATGATGGGATCAATTTAAGGTCATACTGAAACGATGTTTCATCCACTGGTTAAATAACGCCCATCTTCGCCAAATAGTTTGCATCAACCATTAAACCTTGTATTGAATAAGCCTCACTTGAAGAAAGATGGACTAGAAATTTAATAAAAATAGACTAATTTTATAAACAAGGCTTTACAAAGCACACTGAATGCAGCGAGCCGCATATTGGAGTGGTGCTGCATTTATAATAATTTTGTTATTGAGAATAGTGCGATTTCAACAATTAATCTATTTGGCTAACTAGGCGTGAGCGATGCTTTGTTGGTAAATTCAAAGGTTAAAGAGTTTAGCTTTTCTATCTGTAATATTTACTCATAATTGAAATTCATCCGTTTTAAAATTAAGGGGTTAAATGAACATGGTAAATTTGCCTACCTTCACTAATTTCCAGCGACATCGTATCGAATTAAAGAAGTAAATTTAGGTCATTATTATTGGTAAGGGATTCTGAATGAACCATATCAAGCAAAGGTATCATGCTTTGGTAGCGGTAAAATGCCTTGAAACATATGATCTTATTTGCTCAGCACTTGACTCAATGAATGCGATGCGGGTAGACAGTATCAGTGCAATAGTTGAACACACCTTCGTTTTTACCCCAGATATTATCCTTGTAGACAACAGTATACTTGCAGATAACGATTACAATACATTGTCCTACATTAAGGGGACGCAAAAACTCAGTCGAATTCCCATCATCATTACTAGCTCTGAAATATCAAGCCGACGAAAATTATTAAAACTCCCATTGGTCGGGTTTGCGCCAAACCCTTTATGCTTCAAATCTTTGAATAAAATGGTTGGGAGGTATTTATCTTCAAGTAACACGCGAGCATTACCTACACAAAGTGACTATATTGATACACTCACATCTCTTAACAACAAAGATGTACTGAAAATTGAATTAGGAAAACTGATTAAACAGTCTGAAACTTTCGATGATCCATTTTCTCTTTTGCTCATTGATATTGATGACTTTATGGCATTTAACTATACATATGGATACCATGAAGGAGATCAAGTTATTAGAAAAGTTGCGCGCTGTACGCAGTTATCGATGATTGGAATGGCAGGGGATATATATAGATATTCAGGAGCCCAACTTGTCGCTCTTCTTACTGAAAGTGGAATAGAAGAGGCGGAGTTGTGTGGTGACGAAATATTAAATAAAGTAGAGCGGCTTGATATACGCAATACCAACTCAAGTTATAGAAAAATTACCATAAGCGTCGGTATTGTAACTTTGTCGTGCTACAAAACCATCAGCGAGTATACTCTCTTAGAGTGTGCGAATAAATGCTTGGAGGAAGCAAAGTATTTGGGCAAAAACTGTTTCTATTCGCGATTTTTGTCACCATTCAACAAACCTGATTGATTCGTCGGTTGTTTAATGCCTTGCTATTTTCTGTACATATTGAGCCAGTAAAACTGTGCGCAACTCACCCAATTAAAGTTATGTTAAATTAATTATCATTGGCACTCATCAGGAAGTAGATACTCAGATTCAAATGCCGCAGAGTAATTTTTATGGTAACGCGCGTTTCGAATTCGGATAAAAATACGTTTGTTTTTAGACACCTTCAAGTGAGTTAAAACCTTTCCTCAGTTACCATTTCATATCTGCATTAAATCTTTCATGTTTACATTGCTTTTAGTATCCAGTTAAGTAGAGTTGTATTGTGAAGCAATACAAGGATATAACGTTGATAGCATCTCTATTCAAAAAATTAAGCGGCGTATTCCAAACAGCACGCACTGATAACTCAACTGTGATCCAAATTGCAGGGGATAATTCGGGTGATATTGTCATCAATGATCCGATAGCAGTGAAAGCATTCGAGGCTTTAAAAGCTGAATTAGATAAAAAGCAAATTGAAATTTCTGAAAAGGGCATTGAAATTTCTGAATACAAGCAGCAGCTTCAAACTTACCGACATATCATCTTGAATTTGAGTGAAAGCAAACAAAATAACGAATTGCCCGCCGAAGATGTAGATGCCGCATTACAAGCAATCATAGATAGTGGCGACGTCAATAAAGCACGCGCGCTACTATCACAGCTGATTGATGAAAACGAAGACATCATTCTCAAACAGGCAGAATATTATTATCAGCGCGGTTCGTTGTCTTATCTTCACGAGTCTACACAAACACTTAAGGATTTTGTCAGGGCAACGCAATTAAACCCTGAGCATACAAATGCTTGGACTAGGGCTGGGCATATGTATAAGCGCATTGGTGAATTAGGCAGCGCATTGCAAGCTTATCAACATGTTTTAAGCTTGGCTGAAAAGGCCGATGATGATGAAGGTAAAGCCGTATCATATGGTAATATGGGAATTGTTTACCAAATAAAAGGCGAGCTGGATAAGGCGCTTGAGTACTATAAAAAGAGCCTTGAAATCAATGAATCTCTAGGTAACAAACAAGGCATGGCAAATCAGTATGCCAATATGGGCGTATTATCTGAACTACAGGACGACCTCAATCAAGCAAAAGCGCATTGGGAAAAGGCCTTGGTATTGTACGAGCAAGTGGGCGCAAAGCTAGAAATAGCGGAAGTGTCTAGCTGGCTTGAAGAATTAGAGAATACAAAGGAGTCATAATTTTATGATGGAATGGTTTACCTCACTTGGTACAGGAGAGCAAATTGGTGCCTTGACGCTGTTGGTGAGCATTATCGGGGTACTTGTCGCTATATTCAAAAAGTCAGGGCGCAGTGAGCCGCAAAAATCCGTTAACCAGAGCATATCGGGTAATAACATTGAAAACGCCGTACAAATAGGCGGGGATAATAAAGGTGAGCTGCCGAAAAAGTAGCAGCCACCATTTTATGTTAAATCAACCTGTTTTTACTTTATCCAGCCTAATGGCTCTACCAATTGAGCTGTACCACATAAAACCTCTTGGCCATTTGCATCTAACCGTGTTTGTTGGCCATCAATCATATGAACCGTGTTGTCGTCGCCCCAATTTGACCCGTTATGAATGAGTTGGGTGTACGCAAAGTTGATAAACACCTGATTGTTTCGCACCACAAAGTATGGAAGCGCTTTAACGCCTTTGCTGTTATTGCTCGGCGCGGTATGGCTAATCGGGGTGTGGGTGATACGGGATGAGGGGTCGAGAGGCATGCTGGTGATGGCATAATCAATCGCTTTATTGTGCGCCGTTGTTGATGTGCCCACTGATTTCGTCAGCGAATACAGTAAGTAGCGCCCCCCAGAATGAGAGTCATTAGAGGAATTAGACGATGGCTGAGCATGATTTGGATGCATTTTTGCTACCACATGGAGAAATTATGGGACTGGATGACGCGGTAAAAGCACTAAGCGAAGAGCAGGGCAACTTGTTTTTTATTCCCGACAAGCCAACGCCTAACCACGAATTTTGTAAGCGGTTTAGCGTTGATATTGAAAGGGCACTTAGTCACCATGCTGGCAGTACTTACCAAACCCCGAAGCTAGACAAGATTTGATTCAGCTGCGGAACATTAAACTAAGAGAGGAATTTAAGCAGGGCGCTTCTGTCCAAGATTTGGTTCGACGCTATAAGTTGACCAGACAAAAGATCAACTTAATAGTGACCTCCGAAGCCAATGGCGCACCGATATTAGTTGGTGATGCGCACAAGCAAATGGAGTTGAAGTTGCAGGTTTGTGCTCAGCCTTCGTTGTTAGGTGCGGGGGCTGTTTTCTTTGATTCTTACTTGAATGAGTTTTCATCTGACAGTCGCCGAAGTGCCAGAAATCGGACAATGGTAACGCTACTTGCGCGAAGCGTCCAAGTGAGTTGACGAACGAAATTGAGCAACTTGTTATACATATTTTTGAACAAGAGCCTTTAATTCATCTTTTTCGGCTTCACTTTCAAATGAATTTGCCGGAATAATTAGGGCCATCAATTTATCAACAAAGATGTATAGGTCACCTTTATTTTCTTCAATTGCCTCAACTGCATCCCACTTATAGAAGCAACTACCTAGATGGTGTGTTTCATTTATGCCACCTGATTGGAACTCTATTGTTTTTTCACCAATCATTACGCCATTTTCATTTGGGATTGAGAGTATTTTTATTTTATTAATGTTGTAGAGAAACACAACAAGGAATATTGAAAATGGAATCGCTGTGATCAATGCAGATTGCCAATGAAAATCAGAAAAGCTAACTGACTTGATTTGTAAAACTGCTAAAAAAATTACAGTCAAAAGAAACCAAATAATCATATTTCTGAGAAAGCCAGAGCTTTTTTGGTTTTTAGGAGTGCAAAGCCTCTTTACAACAAAGTCTGAGTAACCTAAGTAATCTTGCTTTGTAATAGTTACTGTTTTAATCATTAGCAGAGAATATCCATGTATGTATATCGCTTTAAAAATAGGCATAAAATTATAGGCTACACTGCTGCCCTGCGGCAAGCCTATTATTTTATGCCTTAATCAACTTGTTATTTGCATTTACTCTGAATTTTAGTTTGCAATGGAGTTTGACGATTCCGTTGCAGCAACTTGTTAGGCATATCTGAGTTCACGCTCACCGTCTTCTGTACGACATATTTACTGAAATACGGCAGCAGTGAAATTTAGACAAAGCTTGATATAGTTACCGCTCTTTCTCTCTGAAGTGACTATTGCTTCGTTAAGAGTTTTCCCTTTAAACCAGTTAGTCATTTCCTTGCATTCGATATGATCACCCATATCTTCAAACGACTCATCACTTATATATTTGTCGATTCCACAATACACTCAATCGATAAATACACGAAACCAAATTCCTGATGACTCTTGTAGCCAAAGTAGAACTACATCATCGCCATCCTTGTCGATGAATGCCTTTGCATGAGAAAAAGCGACTCCTGACAAGGCATCAACTTTTCCTTCGAAATGCTGAAATACTCTATCCATCATTCACTTGTGCCTAACGCCCAAATAGTGGGCTAAAATGGAGCGAAGCGAACTGCCCGCTGTTTTTAGTCCTGATTAATTTGCTTGTTAGCTTTTGATGATTTACACCAGCTACTTTTTTCATCCCGACCTCGATTCCATATAAGAAACTCCACAGAATCGACAGTATTTAGTATATTATTTCCTACGGTTTCGACGAGTATTGCTTCACATGCGTCGTCGGTTTTACCACCAACAATTAACCCATAACTTTTATCTGATTCAGGAATAAACCGAAAAGTAATAGGGCAAAAAGCGTAACCGCCAAACCCTTGTTTCCCTTCGACAAAAGCCGTTAATGCAATCTTTTTATCAGCCTCTATTTTCGTATAACTCCCATTATAAGGTACTTTATACCTATGAGAGCAATCATCTTCCTTTTTATATATATAAAATAACGCATCATCATTTATTACTTTTATTGATGATGTAGCATTAACTGATGGTGGCACGACATACATAGGAGTAGCACAACCAGATAACCAAATTAAAACTATTAATACACCTAAATACTTCACCTAAACTCCTAGAGAAAGCCAACAATTTAATATCGACCCAGTGGGTCGTTTATCCGATTGGTCCAGTTTTAACATAAATAATAACATGTTGCTACATATCACCATTTTATGGCCATGGTGTTTTACCAAATATAAAAACGACCCATTTGGTCGTTTCCATGACTACAGGGGCAAGTTGCTAGTTAAGGACCTAAAAAGCAACGTTCTCAAAAAACGAGGACTGCGGCTGCCAAATTTTTACTTTAGCCTAATATATCGGCTTTACTTCAAAGCACCGTAAAACATTTTACACCTAACTTCCTCCCCCTAATTTGCCAGACTAGCCATGTGTTCAACCACATGGAAATGGCATGGAAAAACTAAAACAACAGCTCATTGACCATGAAGGGTATGAACGAAAAGTTTATATGTGCCCTGGTGATTAATCGATAGTCAAAACACAAGAACTTGCCAACTGAACCACGACACTTGGCCAAGAACGCATCCAGCGCCAAGGCATCGGCCTCTAAAACATTGGTAAGCTCAATTTCAAACTCCCAATAGGCGCCTTCAAGGTCATAGACCTCAGAGGCATTATTGGCTTTACTGACATGCAAATGACTATTGGGAACCAGCCGAAAAACACAGCTTTTTGGGGGCTTAGGTAGGGGAAGGTGCTCCATATTTTTTATCGCTCTTTGCTTTACTGTGTGAGCGAGTTTAAAAAATTAGGAGCGGGGATTTAGGCGTAAAATGTTTTACGTTAAACCTTGAAACAATCTCAGTACCAACCGTATTATTGGTGATGATAAGTTACAGAAATATCGCTGATATTACATTGCTACAAGGAAGCGAATGTTAGAGTTTTACAAAGAAAATCAAAATGCAATTCTTCGTTACTCAAGTGAAGGTGTTGCTCCCCATTGGTTATATCCTAAATTACGAAGTTCAGAGGTTGTTAAAATTAGTAAGGTCTTTAACTTAACTAAAGAAGACCTCATTTCAAACATAGAACAATATGACACTCTTGGGGCTGTCGAATTCAAAATTGCCACACTTAGCGGGGATTACTACTGTTTCCCTAAGCAAATACTGAATTTAGACAATGACTTGTATGTCCACAAAAGTATAGAACTGAATAAAAAATTGTTTATTGCTGAAAGAGGCGTATCGATTTTTGGAAAGCTTGATAATTTAGTCTCGACCTCTATTTTTTTAGGTGGTGAAAATGAAAACTCGATACCAAAAGGTGTCTTCGAAAAACTCCAGAGAGATTTCCCAAACAGTTATGAATTGAATAAATATGCATCGGCACGCGTCAGTAGCATAATATCTTCGTATATAGAACTGGGAGATGATCATGAAGAGAAATATCAAACTTACATGAATAATAAAGTATCACTAAAGGGGGCTGATTTAAATTCTCAATTTGCCAAATTCGAGGTACAAAAATATAATTCACTGTTAGAAAAGCTTAACTACATGCTAGAAAATGAAATTGCATACTCAGAAGCACAGTGGCAAAAAGAACTATTACAAATAATACTCTTAATATACCCAAAATACATCCATATTTTCAAAGAAGCTCCTGTAAGAGACACATATAGCAATACAACTAAAAGCATAGATTACTTGCTTGTCGATTCTAGCGGTAATATAGATATCATAGAAATCAAGAAGCCCTTTGACAAATGCATAGTTACCTCTCGAACATATAGAGATAACCACATCCCCCTAAGAGAGCTTTCTGGAACATTAATGCAGATAGAAAAGTACCTATACTTCTTAAACAAATGGGGTAAGAAAGGGGAAGATTACCTTACCAAAAAGTATGAATCAAAGTTAGGAGTTAACTTTAGAATAAAGGTAACAAATCCTAGCGGAATTATTATCATGGGCCGAACTGACGGGATGAGCTTTGAGCAAAAACAAGATTTTGAAATTATAAAACGGAAATATAAAAGCGTTATTGACATAATAACCTATGATGATTTGTTAGAAAGGCTCAGATATACGGTTCAACGTTGGACGAATACTTCTCCCAAAAGCTGAAAAAGAGTAGCTTTTAATAGGGAACCTTGACTCTTCATGATTCACTCGCTTTGGTTACTGCTACTAACAAGCTTCCTTTTTTGTATGACGTTCGAACCTAGATCAATAAATATCAAAGTCACCATCTAATAGTCACTCAAATTTTTGACATATTGAAAACCAAGTACTTTGCTTATTTTTCGTGGCAACAACAAAGCAAAGGAAAGAGCATGCAACATTTTATTCAAAAATTAAACATCAATAATTTTAAGTCGTGTAAAGAGTTCGAAACTGAGCTTACAGCCTGTACTCCCATGGTGGGTTACAACAATGCTGGAAAGTCAAACGTATTGGAAGCGATTGAGTGGCTACTAAAAGACAAACTATTAAGTGCCGAAACATATTATGACCCAGCATTAGATATCGTAAACTGAAGATGTCTTGCAATTATTAGACAATGAGCATCGAGACCCTCTAAGACCTTATATTGAAAATGGCGACGTCAAAATAAGAAGAACACAGCCAGCCAAAGCAACAAAAAAAACTGATATAGTCTTAGAAATTTACAACTATGAAGATAATGAATTCAGAAAAAATCCACGGGGAATTTGGAATGCTATTAAAGGTATGTTTCCAGATCCAATAAAAATAGGAGCTATGGAAGATGCAAGTGAAGATGCAGCGCGAGCCAAGTCTACCTCAACTATTGGTAAATTATTGAAGGAATTACAACCATCAATAGAACAAAAACACACAGAATTAGTGAACAAGCACCTTAATGCTATTAGCCGCAGAATATCCGCTAATGGCAGCAAGCGCCCTGAACAACTTGCCAATATAGACAGCTCAATCAATTCGAAACTTCAAAATATTTTCCCTGGAATTAATATAAAGCTTCATTTTAACATTCCGATTTTCGATGAAATATTCACCAGTGGTACTCTAAAAGTATATGAGAACAATAACGAAGGTAGAGATATTAAGGATTACGGACATGGTGCTCAGCGCTCTATTCAAATGGCATTAATACAGCATCTAGCTGAAGTAAAACGGAGCGCTGATGCTAGATGCACAACATTATTACTAATTGACGAACCTGAATTGTATTTACACCCATTTGCAATAGAGCAGGTCAGGGAAGCACTAGGTATTTTGGCAAACAATGGATACCAGGTCATATTTTCTACTCACTCTGCACAAATGATAACCCCTGATACAGCTCAAAATACCCTTCTTATTAGGAAGTGCGCTGAACGTGAAACTTACACTAGACAACGGATCTCAGATGCGATTGCGCTGGTTGAACCCAGCACAGCTGCACAATTGGAACATCTTTTTTCATTAACTCAATCTACGCAAATACTTTTTGCAGAAAATGTAGTCTTAACCGAAGGAAAGACAGAATTGCGACTCTTACCCTTCATCTATAAATGTATATTCAATAAGACCCTTGGCCAAGACAACATTGCACTAATTGAAACTGGATCTGTTGATAATGTTGGTAAGACTTTGCGTATTTTAGATAAGATGGATTTACCTGCAAAAGCAATTGTTGATTTAGACTATATATTCAAGGGTGCCATACATAATGGTTACATCGATGAAGGTGATGGAAGCTTAGGAGTGCTAAGACAAATTCTGGAGGCTCTCAATGCTCAAGGTACCATTACAATGAAAGGTGATACCCCTAACTCTCAACATTGTGCCATTCTGGCACTGCAACCAGAAGCAGCGGGTCCGATTCAAGACCTGCATGATAAATTACGTGTACATAATATTTGGCTGTGGACTAAAGGTGCAATAGAAAAACATTTAGGAATAGAAAATAAATCTGAGTCTGCTTGGGCTGCTTTTAAGGCCAAGATAAAATCTGATGGAGTTGAAGCATCATGTACAGAATTCCAATCTATACTCGAGTGTTCGCAATGGATAAGTAACTAGCCTGTTGATTTCATAGCCCTAAACACAGCACCACGAGAGCTGACGCTCTCAACCACCACAGCCTCAATCTGCCGAGCAATGTTTGAACCAATCACATTGCCTTGCTCGGCATTGGCAGAACCTTCTACGGTGATCTGATTTGTAATGTTAATGTAACGCGCGTTTCGATTTTGGATAAAATTACATTTGTTTTTAGATATCCAAAAGTGAGTTAAAACCTTCTCCCGTTTACCATTTCATTTCTGCATTAAATCTTTCATGTTTGCATTGATTTTAGTATCCAGTTGAGTAGAGTTGTATTGTGAAGCAATACAAGGATATAACGTTGATAGCATCTCTATTCAAAAAATTAAGCGGCGTATTCCAAACAGCACGCACTGATAACTCAACTGTGGTTCAAATTGCTGGAAATAATTCAGGTGATATTGTCATCAATGATCCGATAGCAGTGAAAGCATTCGAAGCTTTAAAAGCTGAATTAGATAAAAAACAAATTGAAATTTCTGAAAAGGGCATTGAAATTGCTGATTACAAGCAGCAGCTTAAAACTTATCTAGACATCATATCTAATTTAAGTCAAAGCAAACAAAATAACGAATTGCCCGCCGAAGATGTAGATGCCGCATTACAAGCAATCATAGATAGTGGCGACGTCGATAAAGCACGCGCGCTACTATCACAGCTGATTGATGATAACGAAGACACCATTCTAAAACAGGCCGAGTATTATTATCAGCGTGGCTCGTTAACCTATCTTCATGAGTCTAAACAAACACTAAAAGATTTTGTCAGGGCGACACAATTAAACCCTGAGCATATAAGTGCATGGAATATGGCCGGCCATATTTATAAGCGCATTGGTGAATTAGGCAGCGCATTGCAAGCTTATCAACATGTTTTAAGCTTGGCTAAAAAGACAGGTAACAGTGACGGCAAATCTGTATCGTATGGCAATATGGGGCTTGTTTACGATATACAAGGCAAGCTAGATAAGGCGCTTGAATATTACCAAAAAAGCCTTGAAATTAATGAATCTCTAGGTTGCAAAGAAGGTATGGCCAATCAGTATGGCAATATGGGGATTGTTTACCAAATACAAGGCCTGCTGGATAAAGCGCTTGAATATTACCAAAAAAGCCTCGAAATCGAAGAATCTCTTGGCCGCAAAGAAGGTATGGCCTGTGATTATGGCAATATAGGGGTTGTCTACAAAACACAAGGCAAGCTAGATAAGGCACTTGAATATTACCAAAAGAGCCTTGAAATCAATGAATCTCTTGGTCGCAAAGAAGGTATGGCGATCCAGTATGGAAGTATAGGGAATGTACACCAAATACAAGGCGAGCTGGATAAGGCGCTTGAGTATTACCAAAATAGCCTTGAAATCAATGAATCTCTTGGTCGCAAAGAAGGTATAGCCAGTGATTATGGCAATATAGGGAACGTTTACCAAATAAAAGGCGAGCTGGATAAGGCGCTTGAGTATTTCCAAAAGAGCCTTGAAATCAATGAATCTCTTGGTCGCAAAGAAGGTATGGCGAACCAGTATGGGAATATAGGGGTTGTTTACCGAATCCAAGGTGAGCTGGATAAGGCGCTTGAGTATTTCCAAAAGAGCCTTGAAATCAATGAATCTCTAAGCTGTAAAGAAGGCTTCGCGCGCCAGTATGGTAATATGGGGAGTGTTTACCATATACAAGGCGAGCTGGATAAGGCACTTGAATATTACCAAAAGAGCCTTGAAATCAATGAACCTCTAGGTAACAAACAAGGTATGACCATTCAGTATACCAATATGGGGCTTCTATATGAGCAACAGGGGGACCTCAGTCAAGCAAAAGCACATTGGGAGAAGGCCTTGGCACTATCCGAGCAATTAGGTGCAAAGATTGAAATTGAGAAAGTGTCTAACTGGCTTGCAAAACTAGAGAACACAAAGGAGTAAGAACTATGATTGAGTGGTTTACTTCACATAGTATCGGTGAGCAAATTGGTGCATTGACACTGCTGGTGACAATTATTGGAGTGCTTGTCGCTATATTCAAAAAGTCAGGGCGTAGTGGGCCGCAAAAATCCGTTAACCAGAGCATATCGGGTAATAACATTGAAAACGCCGTACAAATAGGCGGGGATAATAAAGGTGAGCTGCCGAAAAAGTAGCAGCTACCATTTTATGTTAAATCAAGTTTTTTTCACTTAATCCAGCCTAATGGCTCTACCAACTGAGCTGTACCGCATAAAACCTCTTGGCCATTTGCATCTAACCGTGTTTGTTGGCCATCCACCATGTGAACTGTGTTGTTGTCGCCCCAATTTGAACCGTTGTGAATGAGTTGGGTGTACGCAAAGTTGATAAACACCTGATTGTTTCGCACCACAAAGTATGGAAGCGCTTTTATGCGGCGAGCCCAACTAAGTACTTGCATGACATATACGCCATTGTTGCCCCCGCAGGCACCGATGCCGCAGACGATAACGTTACGGATGACAGACCGATTATTACCATCCGATACGGTGAAGTGCCTTTTGTGCCAACCAGCGTGGCTAAGGTGATAACCATGGCGTGTGAGCATGCCAAAGCAAGACGGCGCTTTTCGGTTGTTGCGGGCCAAGCTGGCATTGGTAAAAGCAAAGGACTTGAGCGCTACTGCGAAGAAAACCCGCTTGCAATACTGATTGTTGGCAGTGAGCAAACGACCAGTAAACAAGTGATTGAATCACTATGCACCTCGTTAGGTTTACCCCGAAAGCCGAGTGTTGCCAAAAACATCGAGAACATTGTTAGAACAATCGAAAACACCGAGCGCATCATTCTGTTAGATGAGGCAGACAAGTGTAAGCCAAGTGCGTTAGACCCGCTTAGGACCATATCGGATGCAGCCAAGGTGGGTGTGTGTTTGATTGGCAATATTCAGCTCGTAGACAAACTGCAAACCAACGAACGTTATGAGCTGATCTATTCTCGTGTGTGTTTTTGGCCAAAGCCGATTGGAGAAGTACCCGTAGAAGACATTAAAAACCTATTCAATGAACTTACCCAAGGCACTGTGCCGCTTGAGTCCGATGACGAGCAATGGTGGCAGTGGTTACATAAAAGGGTAGAGGGAAATTCGAGGCTCCTAGTCGAAAACCTGCTCCCTCATATCCTGAGCCACAGCCGGAAAAACCCAAACAAAAAGTTAGACAAGCTCTTGGTGAACTCAATCTTCGCCAATGTACTGAATCAACAAGCTGTATAAAACAACGAGCCTAGCTGCAACTGGGCTCATTAATTAAGGAAAACACCATGTTAAGAGTAAAGATATATCACCATACCTTTGGCGGTCATTCCGACCAACACATGCTGAATGTTTTGGCCACAGTGGACCCAAGCGGCTCCATATTAGATGGCGTAAACGGCAATGTACCAGCGGCGTTTTGTATTTTCCTTGGGCAGAGGTTATACGAGTGCAAGCAATTAGCCAAGGTTAATTTAGAGGTAAGTTTTACCAAGGAATTTACCAACCGTTTTGGGCACATAGCGACTTTATGCATTGATGACTCCAAACCGTGGGACTTTGAACTGGAAAAGTTTGTGATATTCCCAGAGCACCGAGTAGAACGCGTGGAGGATGCAGCATGAACCCGATGATTAAAGCGATAAAAGCGGCGCAACGCGCAGCTGGCATTGATCAGGTATGCCATGTGAAAAACGTTAAACAGATAAGCAGTGGTCTCACAAATAGTTGTACTGGCCTTACTAAGAACCAGCAACGAGCACTGCTTAAACGCTATCAGCAAATGGCCCCTAGGCAAGAAATGCCAAAGCAATTAAAGCTGATTTATAGCCTCTGGGGGCAATTGGCCAGTGCAGGGAAAGTCGAAAAAGACTCAAAACAAGCATGTGATGCTTTTTGTGAGAAGTTTTGTGACGGTAAGCTCCTGTACAATGCACAAAGTCACTGGCAAGCAGTGATAGAGATTTTAAAGCAATGGCTACATCGTAAGGAGACGAATCATGCCTAGAGGTGAATCTATCGTGATCAACCCCGACAGACCGCTATATGAAGAGGCAGAGTACGACAACTTACCGCCAAGTATTAAGCGTATTGGCAAGCTAAGGACTAAATGGGACGAAACAAGAGAAATGCAAGCCGCATCAAATGAGTTCAGCATTGAGCAGCTGTTAGAGGAATTAGACGATGGCTGAGCATGAATTAGATGCATCTTTGCTACCACACGGCTTGCGTTTGTTTGTGGAAATTATGGGGCTGGATGATGCCGTAAACGCCTTAAGCGAAGAGCAGGGTAACTTGTTTTTTATTCCCGACAAGCCAACGCCAAATCACGAGTTTTGTAAGCGGTTTAGCGTGGATATGGCAAGGGCGCTTAGCCACCATGCTGGCAGTACTTACCAAATCCCAAAGCTAGACAAAATAATGATTCAGCTGCGGAACATTAAACTAAGAGAGGAATTTAAGCAGGGCGCTTCTGTCCAAGATTTAGTTAGACGCTATAAGTTGACCAGACAAATGATCAACTTAATAGTGACCTCCGAAGCCAATGGCGCACCGATTTTAGTAGGCGATGCGCACAAGCAAATGGAGTTGAAGTTGTAGGTTAAAATCAGCCTTCGTTGTTAGGTGTGGGGGCTGGTTTCTTTGAAGTTTTAACTTGACCTTTTAGACTCACGCCCTAACTCATTTTTGGAATAAACACGGAAGAGAAAGGGCTGCTGTGTGCCTGCAAACGTTTGACGTCATTTTTAATGCGCTTATTAGGTGCCAGTATATTATTGCTGAAATCCTCGTAACCAAACCAGCACTTAACTACATAATGAACATCATTGATTTTTGAATTGTATAGGGGCTGATAAATGCTTGGCTATACTTGTGAAGCGAAGCGAAACCGAGGCAGCTTTAGCAGTCCCACTTTATTGGCTTGTTATGTTTATTTCGGCTGCGGACCTAACCCCCCCTGTTCCGCTCGAAATTCAACTTCGAAGCTTTTTAGAGCCATACAGTCATTATTGTAAATAATTTCATTCATCGTAGCGACAAGGTAGCGTTTTGTTTTTAAGTCATGTTTAGAGTTATTTATTGCGGAAATCACTGTATCCACAGAGGGGCAAGTAGCTCGTTGTGCGTCATATTCTACTTCCTTTAATACTCCAATCAAAATGACTGACGTCCCGAAAAGCGAAAAGAATGTACCAGGAGCTCCTCGTTTCAAGATAAGTTTGTACTCATTCCAGTTAGCTATCAAGTCTCCCGTATTACCATAAATACCATTTACAAATAGTTTATATCCTAGGAAAACAATTAAAAAACCAACCCCAACAAGTCCTAGCTTATATAAGAGTGCTGAAACCAAATTTATATCCATATTCACTTTCCACCTAAGTCAATTATTAACTCATAAAAATAACAACTTAATATAGACCAGATGTGTCGTTTTTCTACCTCTAGTTGGGTCATTTTTCTGATTCATCCAGTTTTAATATAAATAACAACATGTTGCTACATATCACCATTTCCCAAAGCTAGACAAAATAATGATTCAGCTGCGGAACATTAAACTAAGAGAGGAATTTAAGCAGGGCGCTTCAGTCCGAGACTTGGTTCGCCGCTATAAATTGACCAGACAAATGATCAACTTAATAGTGACCTCCGAAGCGAACGGCGCACCGATATTAGTAGGCGATGCGCATAAGCAAATGGAGTTGAAGTTGTAGGTTATAAATCAGCCTTCGTTGTTAGGTGTGGGGGCTGGTTTTTGCCCGCGAAGCGGAATAGCGAAAAATGGCACAGTAAAACTTGTCCGATTAATCAAATTGTTAGAGCTTTATACTCCAAGCTTCTGCCGACCCTTTCTAACTAGTTCTTGATGTATTCCTACAATAGAACCTGCCGTTTCATGTAGCTTATTTACAACTTCAAAAAACAAATTCGGATTTTCATCCTCCCACTCTGGAGGAACCGTCTGCCGTGTATGGTCTCTTGCAGGAAATGTGTTAGTTGCAATCTGACCTAAATAGTCCCCTATAAGATGATGTAATTTTGAGCGGAGTTCTTCGAGTTCTTTATCTAAGAATTCATGATCTGCATCATTCCATTCGTAATAGAACTTTTCTAATTCCTTTATGCTATCCCTAGGCCATGAAAACCCCGCCATGTTTTGTTCATCAATAAAGCTAATACTTCCTTTAGATGGCATGACTTCTTTAAATTTAGAAAACAGCTTTATATCAATAGGCTTCACATGGTTGTCAACTTGCTCTTGAATCTTATTCTCACCATTATCTAAGCCGTGGTTTTCTAAAATCAATTTCAACGCTACAACAAGGGTCTTTTTTAGAGAATTCCTAGCAGGTGCTTTTTCCTGCGCGTCTGAAGCCACACTATATGTTAGAACTCTCTTAGACCTAAGATCGAATGGTAATGATTCGGGTTGCCCATACTCAATATTCATAATCATAATAATTCTATTCCACCCAAGAACTTTTATCGCGTAACCGAGCTCTATAAGTACATTTGGGTTGGGAGACGGCTTTTTAGCATCACTATCAATAATTGATACATCACATACAAAAGCTGATGCAGAATCAATTTTAGAGAAAATTGACTGACTAATATCTGGGGAGCCTGCTATACCTAGCGTATCACGATCTATAACCGGCTGTACTTCAACAGATTCATCATTTTTTAATTCTGAAATAGCCTTTTCTAAAGCACTTGAGATCAAATTTCGATTAGTATTTCCTGGACTATCTGACTGCCAAGAATAAAACACTTTTTCTGTCACTAAACCTCCGAAAGCTCAAACAATTTAATATTGACCCAATTGGTCATGTTTCTAATTGTACCAGTTTTATCACAATAACTAACTTGTTGCTACAGATATATTTTTCAATCATTACAGACATAATGGAAAGGATAAAAACGGCCCTATGGGTCGTTTTCTTGAATAAGGAAGAAACACAAAGCAACTGGACATAACATCAGTGCTTTAAAATAAACATTTCTAATGCCGCTATTCTTTTGAGGCATTTGACTAAACACGTTTTGGGGCAAGGAATGAGTTAGCCAAATATCCAATTTGGAGCCTTGCCAAACATTGTAATCAAAAAACTAGTGTTGCGACTGCTAAATTTTTACTTTAGCCTAATATACCGGCTTTACTTCAAAGCACCGTAAAACATTTTACACCTAATTTCCCACTCCTAATTTGCCAGACTAGCCATGTGATCAACCACATGTGGAAATGGCATGGAAAAACTAAAACAACAACTGATTGGCCATGTTAGAGACCATCCATAGGGTCAATTTCGACGGTGGCGAACCGCCGAAATATGTTTGGCGAGACAAGAAAGAAATCAACCTCGAAACCGTAAACGTGATTCGAGAATCGGCCCGTATGGTGCCCGTTTCCAAGGATTATGTGTACAAAACATTGGGTATTCCAGAGCCCCAAAAAGGCGAAGAACTTCTAGAAATCAAAGACGATGGACAAGGCATCGCAAGTGCGCCAAAACAAGACTTTTCAAGCGACAAACAGGGCGCTGATATCCCTAATTTTGACGAGTTTGACCAAGCAACAGACACCGAAATTAAGAAGATTTTTGAGTTTGCCAAACACGCAAACGACCTAGACGAACTAAAACAAAACATCCTTGATGAGTTCCCAAACATCTCAAATTCAGCCCTAGCAGAAGTCGCTGCAAAGGCACTTGAATTGGAAGTTTTAGAGGGAATGAACGAGGCAAATCAACAGGAGATTTAACCATATGAATGCGATACCTGAAGGCTTTTTAAAAGATGGTAAAGGCAATTTAGTAGCTCTCACGAACGTGAAGCAAACTGACCTGATAAAAGACGAATATGTCAAAAAAGCGATTGAACTTGCAGAGAAACAGCAACAACAACTCGCTGATTTTAAGCAGCAACAAATGGATGAAGCTGACGACTTTTTAGACCTGTTGGCACAAGAACATGGTGTGAATTTGGGTGGTAAAAAAGGCAATTTAACACTGCGATCTTTTGACCATTCGTTGTCTGTAAAAATACAAATTCAAGAACGCATTGAGCTTGGCCCTGAGCTACAAATTGCCAAAGAATTGATAGATGAATGCATTAGTGATTGGACCGAAGGTGGCAATCAAAACATCAAAGCGATCGTCAATAAAGTGTTCTCAACTGACAAGCAAGGCACTATCAATCCGCAGCGTATTTTGAGTCTTCGAAAGCTTGAAATTGATGATGAAACAGGCAAATGGCAAAAGGCCATGGACATCATTGCCGAGTCTGTGAACACAATTGATAGCTGTAGATTTATACGGTTTTACAAGCGCGATGAGCAGGGCGCTGATCAAGCAATTTCTCTAGATATAGCTAAACTCTAATATGTCCGATACCCCTACCATGTATGGCCAACTCGTAAAATTCGACGAGGCCATTTCAAATCTAAAATCAAAAGTTCAAATACCAACTGAGTCATATAAAGATTTACTTGGCCACATTCACGCAAGAGCGTTTACCGTTGCCGGTGCTACCAAAACAGAATTACTAGATGACTTATATAAAGATGTACTTGCTGCGATTGAAAATGGTGAGACGATCACTGATTTTAGAGCGCGCTTTGATAAAACCGTTTCAAAACATGGTTGGTCTTACAATGGAAAACGCGGTTGGCGAACTCAAGTTATTTATCAAAACAATAAAAACACCGCGCGTGCAGCTGGGCGATGGCAACAGCAAGAACGGATAAAACATCGTAGGCCATATCTTTTATATTTAACTGCAGGAGATTCGCGAGTAAGACCGCAACATAATGCGTGGAATTATATTCTTTTACCAATTGAACATAATTTCTGGCACACACATTATCCACCGAACGGTTGGAACTGTAGGTGTAAAGTCGTGAGTATGAGTGACGCTGACATCAAACGCATGGGAATAACTGTTACGCCAGATTCAGCACTTAAGAACTATCAAAAACCATTTACCGAAGTTGATCCAAAAACAGGTGAAGAACTAGAACGTTTACCGGGCATCGACCTCGGTTGGGATTACAATCCTGGTCTTGCATGGTTAGGCGCGGACAAGGCAACAGGCCAAATGCTAGCGAAACTCGATCACCAAATTCGAGAAGTTGCCACGCCAATTTTTAATGCCGCTATAAATGAAGGCAAAGATTATTTTCAATCTCAGGTTTCGACAGTTGCTGCAAAGCAAGCATTAGGAAAACCAGAGTCTGGGACGAAATTGACGCTAGGGCACTTGCATCCAATATTATTTAAAACAGTTTTAGATGTTGCGCCCGAAACCAGAAGCACATTGGTTGTCATTGATGAAGCAATGCTAAAAACTGCGATTCAAATTATCGGGTTTGAGCAAACGACTGAGTTAATGAAGTTGGTCCAAACCCAAGCTAATTCCACATTTAACCAAAGCGTTTTGCAGTTCATAGCCAATGGGATTCAGATCACAATACAAATCGACCCGGATATGAATCGAGTTGTTGAAGTTAAGCTTGTTGACGTTTAAACCGTATTTAAAGTCAGTTTAAAGGGCGTTTAAACATTTTTAAAAATGGCGATTTTTAGTCTAATTCTAAACGTATTATGAGCAGGAATGAGCGCAAAATGATATGGAATGAGCGGGTTTTGTCTAAAAACAAATGTATTTTTTGATTTTGTTAATTCGGCTCGAAATTTTCAGAGGTCCAGTATTTACGGGGCTTTCAGAGGAGTCGAAAGTTGAATTTCATGGTTTGGCTAAATCTAGAAATGAACGACCCCTTACACTTACAATCGTATGTCCGATACCGTCTAGTATTGGACATACCAGAAATATGGCGAACACAGCGCTACAAAAGCAGAGGTGTTATCTTTGATATATAGATAAAAACCTTATTTAACATAACGTAAATTATGGGATATTAAATGTATTCCAATTGATAATTCCCTGATTTTCATTTACCTGTTATTACCTAAACAAATTCAATAACTTGATAGCAAAACGCACAAGGATATTCGATGTTTATTACTTGCTCTTATTTATGGCTTTTTCTGACTCTCTAGGACCAATAACAGGAGTTCTTTTTCGCATTAAGTACAGTATCGTTATAACTAAACTCTATGTTTCAAGGCTACTGGTCACTTCTCTTTTTTGTTGATGTGTATACGAGAAAAGCCTCTTCGAAATAGTTTGCCAACTTAATTCTTAATTGACCTAAACATAGCCCATCTTGAAATATGGAAATCTCGTGTTATACCTACATGGTTGTTCACTAAACAGCAAGGATACCGTTATGGACTATTCAAAAGTTTCGAAAGATCAAGCTATCAAGCTTCAGCAACTCAATGAACGCATCGAGTTGGCTAATATTCCTTCTTCTTCACTTGATGAATCACTCAATGTTGCAACATGGAACATTCGAGATTTTGGTAAATCGCGTCGTTCAGATGATGGGATTTTGTTTATCGCTCAAATTCTCTATCAATTCGACCTGATAGCAATCACCGAAGTTAGAGATGATTTAACTGATTTTAAGCGAGTTTTAAATTTGCTTGGGCCTAATTGGAAATTTGTGATCAATGACTGGCAACCTGATAGAGCTGGAAATCGAGAACGCGTAGCTTTCTTATACGATGAACGAATGGTTACCTTTACTGGTTTGGCAGCTGAAGCTTCTCCAGCAAGGAAAAAAATTGATGGGGACTATTACTCAAGCCAAAGTTGGTGGCGCTCCCCTTACTTTGCAAGCTTTTCAGCTGGCCAATTTGATTTTATCCTAATGGCCATGCATGCCCGTTGGGGAACTACTGATGGTAGAATCGATGAATTAAATGGGTTTGGAAACTGGATAAAAAAACGATGGGAAGACAATGAAGACAAAGTATTTGATAAAGATTTAATTGTCGTTGGAGATTTCAATATTCCGTCTAATGACGACCGTTTTTATCAAGCTTTGACTGTCGAAAGTAAATTGAAAATGCCTGATAGTTTGAAAGGGATAAATGATACTGCAGCAGCACAAGGGACACCTAAAAATTATGATCAAATTTTACATCGCTGTGACCAAGTGAGCTTTTCAGGTAGAGGCGGCGTAGTTGATTTTTCTAAAGACCAATTCATGGAAACAGTATTATTTCCTGAGTTAACTTTCAAACAGGCAACATTTCAACTCAGTGATCACTTTCCCCTTTGGCTACAGATTAAAACAAACAATGATCAAGTTAGGCTCAAAAATATTATAGGTAGCGCCGTCTAGAGTTGAATCCTACAAACCATTTTTCTTTTGATTGGCTGATATCATCCCTACCCTGTGCTCCCAGCCAATCTATGCATTGAAAAATTAATGACTAGATTTAGTCAAAGTAATTTTTGTATTTAATTGTTTTTAACTAGAAAAGTTTGCAATAAAAATTATTTTACAAGTTTAGAGCAGGCCTTTGGTCTAGAAGACTTTAATAAATCACTCAATTTAACATAATAAAAGCACTCTCATAAAGAGTGCTTTTATTTAGAATAAGATTAATGTAATGCGGCACTAAATGGAATGCTCTCACATATTTGTGCTTCTGCTATCAATATCTCTTCCAGTCTCGCATCGATTATATCTTTATCGAAATATTCATAGCCTAATTCAACAAACAAGTTTTTATGTTTCTCTTCTGATTTGGCAATCGCAACATAAAAGTCTTTATCTTTGCCTTCCGGTAATGCTTGCGCGACCAAAGAAAATCGTTCATGTCCTCTGGCTTCAATAACGGCAGCAACAAGTAATCTATCAATTAAAAACTCATCACTACCTTGTCGAAATAAAGAGCGCATCTTTTTGATGTAAGGGTCTTGTTTATCATTTCCAAGTGCTAAACCTCGCTCATTAATAAGTTTAAGCACTTGTTTAAAATGAATCATTTCCTCTATCGCTAAGTCAGCCATCGCTTTTACAAGCTTAGTTCGATCAGGGTAATGCCCCAGCATTGACATGGCCATTCCAGAAGCTTTTTTTTCTGCGGCCGCATGGTCCTGTAAAAATGTTACAAAATCATCCATTACTTTGTGTGTCCACTCGAATGGAGTGTGATACTTCAATTCAAACATAGGTTTTTCTATCTCACTTACTACAACTGCTACATAAAGCAGAACTTTATCTATAATTTAATATCGGACATTAGTTGCAAAAATCATATAAGCTGACATCTTTATCAACTTTGCCAATTCTTGTCGACTCAATCTTTAGTGGATGCTTAATATCATTCCAAGCGGTTACCTTACCTTTTTTATTTAAATGAGGAATATTTACCATTGGCGCAGACATAAACTGTGAAAACGTTTCACAGGACAGGGAATCAGACAAGTTAATTGAGATATGCCCAACTCTTGAATCTTCGAAAAATGTAGAAACTCTCTTTTTATGCCGGTTGTAGCACTCGATTAGGTATTCATCGCAATGAATTTTCTCCTCAGATAGCTCTGGAAAAACGTTGAAATAGCAACGCTTTAGAGTATCGTTAAATCCGCCACTTTGATTTGCTAATTTAGGAAGCATTCTTAGTAACAGGCGACGAATGGAAGGGATCCATAGCTCATGTTCACGCTCCAAATAGATATATTTGGCATCAGGAAACTTCTCATGTAGCTGTGTGTAATCGTTAAAAACTGGGGTGTCTGCAATAAATTCAGCTGTTTGCAAGGTGTGCTGTGTATATGCCGTATGTGCCGTTTTAAGCCCAATATCAAGACTCGCGACACATAGGCTCGTCGTTCCGGTCCTGGGTAGACCTAAAACGAAATATTTCTTGTTCATATTATGTATAAATATGCGTTCATTAACGCCATTCCAATTAAGGATAAGAATGTACAGCCCATACCGACGACTCTCATTTTTATATTAGCTTTGGCTAAGGCCTGAGCATGTAAAATTCTTCCAACTAGAAATAGCGCAGCAAAAGGGATCAATATTGCTTCGCTAATCAACTGGTATTCAAGTATAAAAATTAAAATAACGGCAAGTGGTGTGTACTCAATAAAATTTGCATGTGCTCTAATACGAGCCTGCAAATCTTTATGCCCAGCATCACCTAAGCCAACTTGGTGACCCTTCCTCAATTTTATTACATCGAGGCTGAGCTTGATATAGAAAAGTGTACAAATTGCAGCAAACAATCCGCTGAACATAATAAAGTCCCCTATTCCTTTTTATACCGAACAGTATACGTTGTTTTTAAGGGACTTTAAAAGAGTCGATTAATCAATGTAATAAACAGCGTAGACCTCAGCGGTTAGCTTGGTATCTCCGGTGCTATACGCATCTTGCAAGCTCATAGATTCTGCCGCCATAACTTTGCCCCTTGCGTAAGGTTGAGTAGGCGTATTCATCGGCGAAAAAGACACTGAGTAGAGTCCCCCTACTTTCACTCCAAACCCTTCTGCCAGCTCTCGTGCACCGAGTTGTGCTTGCTTAATCGCAGTTTGATTGAGTTCTTTCATGATTTCGGCTTTGTCTTCTACAACAAACTGAGTATTGTTGAACTGGTTGATACCACTATCAACGAATGCCTGTAGTAACTCAGGGTATCTGTCGATGTTTTTTAACTTCAAAGTAATGTTTCTCGAAACTTTAAAGCCAGTAAACTCTTCCTCATTAGTACTTCTATTGAACCTAGTTTGCTTATATACGTTGAGTTGTTCCGCATGAATATGATTACTTTTCACACCAAAGCTCTTTGCTATATTTAACGCTTTGGCGACAACACGGTCGACATTTGATTTTGCATCTTTAAGATTTTTGCTTTTTTCGTTTATCGCCACATTGATAATTGCAGTATCCGGCTGTACCGAAACTTCTGAATAGCCTTTCACATATAAATGGGGAGTATTAGGAATACTTCCCGCAGCGGCAGAGGTACTTAATAAAACTGAGAAAACAGCTGTGAGTAAACGCATAAACTCTCCAAAATTCTTGAATTTGATGTTGGTAACGGACTTATTGAACCATATTAAAATTAATCATTACTGAATACTATATTTCATACTTGAATGAACAGTACATTTCAATTGGCCTTTTTGCACTATGAGTGCCCCGTTCGGGCTAACCTACTCAGTATCACAAGCAAATTAGGCACTTAATTTTTAACGATTTTCAGTATTGAGCGTAGAAATTGTTCACGATATAAACTAGCCTAATATGAGTAGACTTAACTCTCTCCGGTTAATTAAATTGCTTATGGGTAAACGGCTTATAGTATTTTACACCTTTTGGGTGATAGTAACCGCGGCCCCTTCTATCTGTTATGGGAATATTCCTGTACTGTCAAATCAATATTCAGTCAAAAAGCTAACTGCTGAAGATGGCTTTGTGTCTTCAGAAATCTACTCAATTATCCAAGACCAACAAGGGTTGCTTTGGTTCGGAACGGCTGAGAATGGCGTAATGCGCTATGATGGAAGAAAAGTCACACTGTTTGAATTTGATAGTGAGACTATGAACGGTTTATCCCACAATGATGCGGGTAACTTGATGCTAGATCGCAATGGAGATATTTGGATTGGTACCTGGGGAGGTGGCGCAAATAGATATGACCCAAAAACGGGCCAATTTGAAAACTTTATTCATGATTCCAAAAGGCCCGATTCGATTTCTGCGAACAGGATACAGTCATTACTACACGACTTAGATGGATCAATATGGCTAGGATCTTATGACAATGGCTTGAGTAGGTATTTAGGTGGCGATAAATTTGCACACATAAAGAAATCAACAAATACTTCAGAGGGTTTATCACACAATCGTATTTGGGATATTGAAAATCACGGGATACAGAGTCTTTGGATTGCAACAAGCTATGGGCTGAATCTATACAACAAAGAAAATAACACTTACCGCTACTATTTCCCAGACCCTAAAAATAGCACGCCAACTGGCGCCAATGAAATACGGCATGTAATAAAGTCCTCGAAGGGGCACATTTATGTTGGCACCCAACAAGGCCCCTTTATTCTAGATCATGAAAGCGGAACATTTTCAGAGATTGGCGTTACAAACGGCAAGCATCTCGGTCAAGTCAACTCGATGATAGAAGATCACGAAGGTTACATCTGGTTTATCACAAGCAGAGGAGCTTTTAGACTCTCTCAGAGCGATGGGCAGTTAGTTCAGCTAGATTTAGAACACAACAGTGGACTTCGAATTATATTCGAAGACAATGCAAATACAATCTGGATAACAAACGAACTTCAAGGGATTTTTAAACTTGTGCCTCACCGCAAGTTTAAGTCCATTGATAACCCTGAGTTAACAACTCCAAATGGAATTACCGTTAACCATGAAGGAGATATTCTTGTTGCAAATTCTAAATCTGAACTGTTTAAGTGGGATGTCACATCTCAGACTTTAGATATGTTAATTCCCGCAGTGTTTACTTCCGAAAAAGGCTTTAGTGAAAACCGCTTATTAGAGCGACCTGTTTTGTATTTAGATCAAGCGAACACACTATGGATGGCTCAGGATGAAGGTTTAGCGAAAATTAACTTAGAGACCAAAAAAAGCGAAATCATTACCTACCCAAAAACAGCTAAGAATCACGAACAATTTCGCGAGATCAGAGCTTTATGCGTCGATAATCAGGGAATGCTGTGGATTGGCACGTACAAAAATGGGGTCTATTTGTACGATTATGCGAAAAAGACTTTTAAGCATATGGGTACTTCATTTGGCTTATCTCACTTGGAAGTGCTTACGATCTATCAGGACAATTCCAATAATATTTGGGTTGGCACCGGGAATGGTGTAAACCGTTGGATTGAAGACAGAAAAGAGTTTCAATCATTTGTAAACAGTCCCTATCAGCCCAACAGCTTACTAGGCAGTATTGTTCAAGATATCTATGAAACCAAAGATGGGAGTATATGGGTAGCCACGCAACAAGGGCTCAATTTATACCAAGCAGATCAAGATAACTTTACTCACTTTAACATGCAAAACGGATTGCCAAGCAACCTAATAAGAGCGATATCGGATGATCGACAAGGCAATTTGTGGTTAACCACTAACAAAGGCGTTACTAAGTTTTCTCCTTCCTCTGGGCAAGTCATCAATTTCGATAGCCGAAACGGATTGCTCGGTTTAAATTACTATCCAAGTAGCCTTATCAAAGGAAAAAGTGACACATTATTCACAAACAGCCAGCGTGGTGTAGAGTATTTTAGCACGTTAGTTCAACAATCTACTCGTAGCGATCCCGGTATTGTACTCACCGGATTTAACAAGATGGGGCTACCAATAAACTTAGATACCCCCTATTCCTATGTTAAAGACATTCATGTTTCATACCTCGACTTCATTTTCTCTTTTGAGTTTTCTGTGCTGGACTTTCTTTCACCTAATAAGAATCAATATGCGTATAAACTAGAAGGTTATGACGACAACTGGATAGAAATAGGTAATCGAAATACGGCGTCGTTTACGAATCTAGATGGTGGAACCTACAGATTTCAAGTGAAAGCGACCAACAGCAACGGTGAATGGGGCTCCAAAACTTTATCAATTAATGTGCATGTGTCCCCTCCACCTTGGAAAACGTGGTGGGCCTATTCTCTTTATGTATTGTTGGTCGCCAGTAGTATTTTTACAGTCATATATTTACGTACCAAACTACAAAAAGCAGAAATCAGTAGACAAAAACAATTCGTCGTTCAGCTAGAGAAACAAGTGTCCGAGAAAACGGCTTCATTGGAAACTCAGGCAAGAAGGCTCGAGGAAGCATTGAAGAAAGCTGAGGAAGCAACACGTCTTAAGTCTGAATTTCTCGCTAATATGAGCCACGAAATACGAACGCCTATGAACGGAGTGATAGGTATGCTTGAGTTACTTAAAAAGAGCGGTTTAACTTCTACTCAAGCCCATTCCGTGAATATTGCTAGTACTAGTGCCCACTCATTGCTTTCGTTAATTAACGATATATTGGACTTTTCAAAGATAGAGGCAGACAAACTCGAGTTAGAGTATGTTGATTTTGATCTTCGACAGTTACTTGAAAATTTATCGGAGTCGATGGCATTATCAGCTCAGACAAAAGGAGTGAGCATCATTTTGGATTTTGCTGATCTCGACAGCGCAATTGTAAAGTCGGATCCTGGGCGAATAAGGCAAATTATTACCAACATAGTCAGCAATGCAATCAAGTTTACCGATCAAGGCGAAATAGTGCTATCCGCAAGGCTTGAGCCAGATGGAAAAAAACAAGGTTATATTTTCACATGTAAAATCCAAGATACCGGCATTGGGATCCCCGAAGAAAAGTTAACTACATTGTTCGATTCATTTATACAAGTGGACGCTTCCACAACAAGGAAGTATGGCGGCACAGGCCTTGGATTAAGTATTACTAAAAATTTATGCCAGTTGCTTAATGGTGACGTCAAAGTCTCTAGCACTGTTGGGGTTGGAAGTTGCTTTGAAGTAACTTGTGTCGTATCCAAAAGTGATGAACTAGGCCCACCAACAGTGACTTTATCTGGCTACAACATAACAGCCTTGCTTGTCGATTCTATCGCATCTAGTAACAAAGCAATTCGCAAGCAAATGGAGGTTTGGGGTGTCACAGTTTTTGACGCAACCAACGCCGACCAAGCACTGCGCTTAATCTCTAAGCGACAAATTGATATTGTTTTTTTTAACAAATCTTTACCTAGTATGGATGGTGAATTGCTGGCTAAAGAAATAAGAAAGCATGAGCAAAATAACAATGTTAAATTAGTTATGATGACGCTTTTAAAAGAACAGTACACAGCTATTGAATCTTGCACAGTAAAACTAGACGGTTATTTTTCTAAGCCAACCACTAAGCAGGATCTGCTTAATGCATTGTCAACTATTTGTGTTGATATTAGGCATTATTTAGATAAACCAAAGACCACAGAAGAAAGTAACAAGGGTGGCAACAATCAAGGAAGTTGGGTTGCAAACACCAAGATCTTGCTTGTAGAGGATAACAAAGTAAATCAAATGGTCGCTATGCGCATTTTAGATAGCATCGGATTGATGGTCGATATTGCAGAAAATGGACTTGAAGCACTTGAAAAAATTAAAGCTGCGGAAAGTGAACAACCCTATACGGTGATATTAATGGACTGTCAAATGCCTAAAATGGACGGTTACGAAACAACAAAAAATATAAGGGCGGCCAATGCAGGAGCAAAACAATCGAATATACCTATCATTGCGATGACTGCAAATGCTATGCAAGGTGATAGACAAAAATGCCTTGATGCAGGTATGGATGACTACATAACTAAACCTATTGAAACAGACAAGGTAATAGAGAAGCTTGAATATTGGGTCAACAACACCGGCAATCGTTCTGTCTGAATTTCCTATTCCAACATTTGAAGCGGTCAAATTATTTGACTAAAATGCATACACAACGATAAATGGGCCTGACGGCCCATTTATAAATCAGTGTTCTACATTATTTGTAGTTAACTTGGTCAATAACTAGGTTGATGTCATTTTCACCAGTAACTTCCCAAATAGTAACCTGCTCTGTGGTACCTGCTGGGTTTTGGCAAGAAACGGTTTGCCTAAATACACGACCGTTATAGTTGTATACTTCATTATTTAAAGCATAGTGATTGGTGTGGAATAGTGGTGTTGAGTCATAGCCATTGAATACTTTAGAAACTAAACCGTCGTTAATTTGAGAGGTACAGAAACCGTCTTCAGTTCCATTGTTCACTAGAATTGATGACGTATAGCTAAGTTGCTCGTACCAACCTGCGCCACCACAGTGCGAAGATTGGCCGCCACAAGCTGGAGACTGCCATTCGCCAACGCCAGTCAAAGTCGCATCCCAAGTGATTTTTGGTACCGCTGGGATTTTATGTTTTACAGTAAAGCTTTCCCCAGCTTCTGATTCACAACTTAGAGATAGAACACGAGTACGCTGTAGCTGAGCTTCAGTAAATTGGCCTTGTAATACGATTCTATCGATGTGCCAAGTATTGTGTCCAGCTGGCGCTATCGCTACATTTGCGATGAACTCGCCCGAAACTTCATCATATACAGCACCAGTTGAGCATGAACCATATGTATCAGCACGAAATGCCCAAGCGCCAAAAGTACGAGAATGGTCAGAGTCAGTTACGATACGGTCCATAAATCCACCCGTATACTTAGACTCACGGTCATAACCATCTACGTCATTAACAGTAACGCTTGCGACAGCGTTGTTCATTGCAACTAAAGATACTACAGCAGCGAGAAGTTTAATTTTCATTTTGATCCCTTTTTTACTTTGGTTGAATTAAAACTTACTTTCTAAATGAAAGGTAAATAAAGCATTTTTAACGGAGCCAATAAAAGTTTTTTATTTGCACCCGTCGTATTTCTCGCAACATAAGTTAGGGATTAAATTTGGGCTTGTAAATGCATTAAAATTCGTCATTCACGTATAAAAAAGAAGATGTTTATAATACATATAAGGATGGTGAAACTAAAAAACAACTGTACAAAAAGTGTAGAACTTGGGCTGAAAACAACTTAAAACCCTACATTTCAAAAACTTAAAAAACAAATAAGAACTCAATATGGTAAATTAATAGTGAGGCAATACTAATGAAAGTGTGGCGAACTGAAATTAATCATAATGGAATATAACTAAGGAACTAAATCACATTAAAACAACAATGCAAAATAATAATACCATTTATAATTAAGCAATGTGATTTGATAACCTTTATTTCGAATACAAGTCACATTTTTGTTAGAGATTTTAGATTTAGTAAGGCTAATTTTTAATATTAAATGCGGATTTGAGTGAATTACTAATAAACACTTCCTCTTGCGGTAAGAATAAATTTGCATGAGCTTGAATGATCAAATCTTGAATCGTTCGCTTTTGCAATGTTCTTTCGAATAAGTCCACTGCTGCTCGGCCTGTTCGAGAATCAGAGCAGGCAATATATCCAAAAATAGTTGCGGTAGTATCTCCAATTGCATGAAAAGATATGTCTTTAAGTACCTCCTCTGAAGGGAAATCGGTCACAAATACTGAACTGTATTCAATAATACCGTCAAGCCTGCCTTGTACCAACATCTGTCGTAATCGAAATGCACTGTCATTACCTTCACTTATAAACATTCTGTCCGTGTTAGCTTTAATAAAATCATCAATTTCTAACCCATACGAACGACCCTGTGTCACACCAATTCTCAGCCCCATGGACAAGGCATCTTTTAGAGAAACTTCGATTGAAACAAATTTCTTGTTCCTCAAAATCAATCTGTTTGAAGGGAACGCCATTAGAGGAAAAGACACAAATACACCCATCGCCTCTCGTTGTGGTGTTTTTACTTTATTGTACAAACACACGTTTTCTTGATTTTGCAATTCTCTCCATTCGCGCTCCCTGCTCGCCGGGACAAAATCAATTTTCATATCATTTTTTAGATTACGTGTAATGATGAGCAACAGTTGGGTCGCTAGATCTCCAGGTGCTTCACCAAAAGAAGGATTATAGTCTGAAACAATCTCGATTTTTATTGGGTTGGCAAAGCCGAAAAAAGACAAAAATACAATTACAACAAACGCAAATTTAGACAGCATATCTACTCCTACTGTATGCAGTCCTTGCGAAAAGTTATCTCTTGAGTATAGCTTTTATAAATTAGTTTTCTATGTAAAGAAGAAAAAACGGATTTCTTAAAACAACCAATCAATAACAAGCAGACAATAGAACGAATAGATTTCTGTTTTGAACGGGTGTTGGTTGCCGCTGCTTTTTAATGGCCTTACTGTAAGATTGTGTGCACGGGTGGGTATGTCATCTCTTTCAATAACAACTTGCACTTTAACCCTGAAAAAAGAGATTGACGGCCTACTTTGATAAAAAACGCCATAACCAAATATTTTGGTTATGGCGCTATATTTTTATTAAAACGTTTTAGACTAGATGCTACAACGTTTGTAGTTTCGATATTCGGGCATCCAATAGTTTTTGTCTATCGCAGCCCAAATTCGCTCATCAGGCATATCTAAAGTGACACCCTCTTCCATTGCTTTTTTGGCTACGGCAAAAGCTATACGCTTACTTAGTTGCTCAATTTCAACCAATGAAGGTAATAGGCTTCCTTTACCTGTATTTGCCCAAGGAGACGACTCAGCAAGTGTTTCACTGGCAACCATGAGCATAGACTCTGTGATACGAGATGCTTTCGCAGCTAAAACACCTAAACCAATACCTGGGAAGATATAACTATTGTTACATTGCGGTATAACATGTGTTTTACCTGCAAATTCTACTGGCTCAAACGGGCTGCCAGTCGCAACGATTGCATTACCTTCAGTCCATTCAATCACGTCTCTTGGATGCGCCTCAACTTGGCGAGATGGATTACTTAGAGGGAAAATAATAGGTTGTGAGCAACCTGAGTGCATCGCTTTTATAACTTGCTCAGTAAATAGTCCTGGTTGTCCAGATACACCGATTAGAATATCAGGTTGAGCACAATGCATAACATCCAAAAGAGATGCAAATTCACCACTGTAGTTCCAGCTTTCTAAGTTACTTGAAGACTGCACTAACGCAGCTTGGAAATCTCTTAACCCTTCCATACCTTCAGTAAGTAAGCCGAATCTGTCGACCATAAATACTTGGCTACGAGCTTGTTCATCCGAGATACCTTCTGAAACCATTTGTGCAATGATTTGCTCTGCAATACCACAACCTGCTGAGCCTGCACCCACAAAGACCACTTTCTGCTCAGATAGCTTAGAACCTTTAACGCGACAAGCGGCTAACAATGATCCCACAGTAACAGACGCAGTACCTTGAATGTCATCATTGAAACAACAGATTTCATCTCGGTATCGTTTTAAAAGTGGCATAGCATTTGGCTGTGCGAAATCTTCAAACTGTAGCAACACATTTGGCCAACGGCGTTTTACGGCTTTTATAAATAGATCTAAAAACTCGTCGTATTCTTCTTGGCTAATACGCTTGTGTCTCGCGCCCATATACATTGGATCGTTCAGCAGTTTTTCGTTATTTGTGCCGACATCTAACATGACAGGTAACGTGTATGCTGGGCTGATACCGCCACATACAGTGTAAAGCGCAAGTTTACCAATTGGGATCCCCATTCCGCCAATGCCCTGATCTCCAAGACCAAGAATACGCTCACCATCAGTAACAACGATAACTTTTACCTTGCCTTTTGTAGCATTACGTAAGATATCATCTATATTGTGGCGGTCTTCGTACGAAATAAACAGACCACGTGAACTACGATAGATATCAGAAAACTTTTCACATGCATCACCAACAGTAGGAGTGTAGATGATAGGCATCATTTCTTCTAAGTGATCTCTTACTAAGCGGTAGTAAAGCGTTTCATTGTTATCTTGAATAGCTCGTAAATAAATATGTTTGTTGAGGTTGTCTTTAAAACTTGAAAACTGTTGATAACAACGCTCTACCTGCTCCTCAATGGTTTCATAACGAGGAGGAACTAAACCTGCTAGGTTAAAGTTTTCACGCTCACGCTGGCTGAATGCACTTCCCTTGTTTAGAAGGGGCGTTTCTAATAACGTTGGGCCAGAATATGGGATGTAGAGGTAATTAGGATCGGTTTGTTTAGTCATATTTACAAGCTGTGACTCTTAATTTTTTGATATAAGGGATCATTATTGTCTAAGTACACAAATTTTCAATATATTTAATGCACATCAGACCAATAAAACGACCCTGTAAACGGGTGAGTGATCCGTAAACAGGGTCGTACATTATAACTGAATAATCTGTAATATCCTACGTTTACTCGCTAGATTCTCCAAGAGCGACGCCCTCTCTTCTTGGGTCAGCTCCACCAAATAAAAGTCCTTCTTTTATTTCTATTGCGTGAATACCAGAATTTAGATCTGAAATACGCACAACGTGCCCTTTTGACTCAAGCCAAGGCTTTATCGCTTTTAAGTCCGTACCTTTTTCAAGCGTGGTGTACTTATTTCTGTTTGTCACGCGAGGAAGGTTAATCGCTTGCTGTGGCGTTAGCCCCCAATCGAGCACTCCTATGATTGTTTGAGCTACATAATTAATGATACGACTGCCGCCTGGTGAGCCCACCACAAGCTTCAAGCTACCATCTTTGTTAAATACCATGACAGGTGCCATGGAGCTACGAGGTCGTTTATTCGGCTCAACCCTATTGGCAACCCATTTGTCACCAATTTTTGGTGACAAAGAAAAATCAGTTAACTGATTATTCAGCAAGTAGCCATTAACCATAACAGTTGACCCAAAACCCATTTCAATTGAGCTTGTCATAGATACAGCATTGCCCTTTCTATCGATAATTGAAAGGTGCGTTGTAGAAGGTAACTCATAGCTATCATCTTGTGCATAGGACAGCTTGCCCATAGACGGATCACCCACAGGAAAGCTCTGATTGTCTCTTTCACCAATGAGTTGGGCTCGAGATTTAAGATAAACCGGATTTAATAAGCCTTGTGTCGGAACATCTACAAAGTCTGGATCTGCAATGTAAAAATTTCTATCCGCAAAGGCAAGGCGAGATGCCTGAGTAAATAGGTGGATCGCTTGGGGTTCGTTTGGTTTGTATTGTGCTAGCTTTTTTCCCTCAAGCAATTTTAGAATTTGTAAAACCGTCAAACCACCGCTACTTGGCGGTGCCATAGAGCACACTTTATAGCCGTGATAAGAAGTACAAACAGGGTGACGCTCTTTACTCTGGTAATTTTCTAAATCAGTTAAAGACAGATGGCCTGGTGCAATTTTTGAGTTTTGGACAGCTTTGACCATATCTTCGGCGTATTTCCCTTCATAGAAGGCCTTTGGGCCATACTCAGCTATTTCCTTATACAACTTTGCCAGTTGTGGATTTTTTACAACAGTGCCAATCGCTAAGGGTTTACCATTAGGGTAAAAATACTCTTTTGCAGGGGAAAGTTTTGTTAAACCGGGGTTGAACTCTTTTTTGAGGAGCATATGCAACCGTGGCGATACCTTAAAACCTTTGTTGGCAAGCTCAATTGCTGGCTTAAATAATTGGCGCCACTTTAAAACCCCATATTTGTCGTGCGCTTGTTTCATCGCATGTATAATGCCAGGTACTCCAACAGATCGGCCACCGACAACAGCTTCAATCCACCTAACAGGTTTACCTTCTTTATCTAAAAATAACTTATGATTTGCCTTTTTAGGTGCTGTTTCACGGCCATCGAATGTAGTTAGATAATCATTACTTTTGTCGTAATGAAGGATGAAGGCTCCGCCACCAATACCTGAAGATTGAGGTTCCACCAATGTAAGGACTAGTTGAGCAGCGATTGCTGCATCGATTGCGCTACCGCCTTGTTGTAACATGATCTGTCCAGCTTTACTTGCATGCGGGTTAGCTGCAACCACCATGTATTTTTCTGAGATTTTATCTTTCTTCTCTGTAAAACCGGTTGCAGCCTCAGGTTCGCGCGCTTCTCGCTTTTTAGGGTCTGCTTGTTCTGCAGCAACAGGTAAGCTAGATGCAAATATTAACGCAATTAATGAGTGCTTAAAATTCAATGTATTCATTATTTCTTTTCAATCTTCGTTGGCATCATAAAAGTTAACAGGCACAATATACAAAAATACCTTTATTATTGTAGACATAGCATGTTTGGTTTCAACCTTCCAATAAGCCGCCAATATATAGTCCCACCAATTGTTTTAGCAACAATTGCTACTGTGTTAATGGCATTCGATATGCGAGATGCTCTAGAGTTTCACCGCCAATTGATCAGTGAAGGTCAAGTGTGGCGAATATGGAGTAGTCAATATATTCATACCAATTGGACACATTTGGCCCTAAATCTTGTCGGTATTCTATTTATATGGGTACTGCACGCGGAGCATACTTCAATACGCCGCTATTTTATTCATGTTTTATTTCTTGGCTTGTGGACAGGGATAGGTATTTGGCTATTTTGTCCCGACATCAGAGTATACACAGGATTAAGCGGATTGCTACACGGAATTATTGTTTGGGGGGCGCTAAAAGATATTCAGGTCAAAGAGCCAACAGGAATTCTTTTATTCTTAGGGATAGTTGGAAAACTTGCTTGGGAACAATATGCTGGACCAAGTACTGATGTGGGTAACCTCATTGACTCGCGTGTTGCCATCGAATCCCACTTAATTGGTGCCATAGGCGGTTTGGTTTTAGCATTACCGCTTATTAAAGGTAAACTGGGATTCGCAGTTAAACAGTAAAACTCTATAAACATCGGCCTGAAGAATATCAGGCCGTAATCAACAAATGCAATCTTACTGAACATTCCGGCCCTATCTGCATTTTCAATACATTGAGTCTTCGACACAAACTAAGCAATAAATACGTCATGTATAAACAGAGCGAAATCACGCAATGTTTTGTTCATGCAACATAAAAAAGGCCAGCTTAACGCTGGCCTAAAATTCTAGATTCTAAAGATTTTCTTTAAACAACTTATAAATACGACGGTATTCATCCAACCAACCCGAAGGCTGTACAAACCCGTGAGGTTCAACTGGATAGATGGCCGTTTCAAAGTTTTCTTTTTCTAACTCAATGAAACGTTGAACCAATCTCACAACGTCTTGGAAAAATACGTTGTCATCGATCATTGGCGCATTAATAAGCAGTGGTTTATTTAAACCTTCTGCAAAATAGATTGGTGAACTTCTTCTATAGGCAATTGGATCAACATCAGGTCTGTTAAGAATATTTGATGTGTATGGGTCATTGTAATATGCCCAATCGGTTACCGGACGTAACGCTGCACCGGCTTGAAATAGCTCAGGTTGAGTGAACAAAGCCATAAATGTCATGAAGCCACCGTATGAGCCACCATATGTACCTACAGATCCTTCATCTACATTGGCGTTCTGCGTCATCCATTTAACACCATCGGCCAAATCTTGAATTTCTGGCGTCCCCATTTGGCGATAAATCGCAGTACGCCAATCTCGGCCGTACCCTTTAGAAGCGCGGTAATCCATATCCATTACCACATAGCCTTCACTTGCAAGTAGTGAGTGGAACATAAATTCACGGAAGTACACTGACCAGCCCATATGCGAATTTTGTAAATAACCAGCGCCATGGTTAAAGATAATAGCTTTGCGTTTTTTACCTGATTCACCTGGTTTGTAGTCAGCTGGATAGTACACTTTTGCGTAGATAGGCTCATCAGTATGGCTTGATGGAACGGCAACAATTTTAGGTGCTATTAGTTTCTTATTTAAGAACTCATCCGACACCGTATTTGTCAATCGTTTAGGTTGTGCGTTCGGTTTTGCATCTGCAACATAAAGCTCAGTTGGCATCATGATCTTTGAGTGCTTTAGTAACACTTTTGACTCATCTGGGCTTAATACAAAGTCAGTCATACCATTTAAATCTGTAATAGCAGATTTCTCTTTCGTATTGACATCAACTGAATAGATTTCGTAGATACCCGGGTGCTCTACATTCGCTTTAAAGAAAAACTTACTATTGTCTTTTGTCAATTTTGGATCTGAGACTACAAACTTACCTGACGTAATTTGCTTAGCTTTACCATCAATTGGTTTTACATATAGGTGACTATAACCACTTTCTTCAGAAAGGAAAAATAATGCATCTTCGTTGTTCAACCAACCAAAGTCATTGTATGCATAGTTGACCCATGCTGTGTCATGCAATCTATGTTGAGGCTCTAGTTCGCCGTTTTCGAAATCTAATGTAGCAATCCAGCGATCTTTGTTATCCCACGCTTTAAACATCATGGCCACTTGGTCACCATTGCTATTCCACTGAATTGGTGATTGAGACCAATACCAGTCGCGCATCATTTTAATCGCTCTTGGTTCTTTTTTAGATGTGTATGATTCACCAATCGCAGCCGCATTCTCTTTTTTAACGTTTGCTAACACATCTTCGTCAAAGCCAGGTAATGTATCAAAGCTAATAGACTTGTGTGAATCAGCTTTTAAATCATAATAAAGTACTTCAACTTCGACAGGCTTATTGTCCGCCACACGGCTTCGAGCTGGCACTGGTACAATATTTCCATCTTGGCCGATGTAATTTGGCATCATGTCTTTTTTTGTTGATTGAGAAAAGACGTTGTCTTTACTTACAACCACAATTAGCTTGTCGCCGCTTGGAGAAATACTTGCTTCAACTAGGTTTTTTCCTTCGCCGATATAGATTTGCTTGTCAGCGATAGTTTTATTTTGAGACTCTAGTTGTGCCTGACGACCTTCTTTGTCTAGCGCGTTTTTATGTGTAAGCGCTACATAATCAATTAACTTGTGTTGTTCTTTGGCAATGTACGTACTTGGCTCTTGAGTACCTTGAGGTGCATTGCCTTCGTTTATCTTAACAAGTTCTTTGGTCAAGCCTGTCTCAACATTGACAGTAAAAAAGGTATCGGCAATACGAAACGCAAGCTCGCCAGAAACCATAAATTGGATAATTGTTTCTTTGTCACTTGAGCGTGTGATCTGCTTAGTTTGTTTAGTAACTAAGTTCTTGACAAAAATATTGCCTTGGAATGTATACGCTTGGTATTTACCATCTGCAGAATAAGTAGCATTGTTATTGCCAATCTCATGCAAGTTAGCCAAAGCTATTTGCTCTGTACCCTGGCTATTTATTGAAAATGTATCCCTGAGTTGATTTCCAACCTGCTTTTGGTTGAAATAAATGGTATTGCTATCTGCACCCCAAAATGCGCTTTCTGGCGAGCGGCTAATCCAATCCGGATCTGCCATCGCTTGCTCAAGAGTGATATTTTCACTACCAAAATCTAATGGAGTTTGTACGGCTTGCGAAACAACAGCTGAGTTGCTTGTCGCTTCATCAGTGTTTGAATGTTTGCTTGTTGTTTGACAACCAGTCAGCAGTAGGCCTGCAACGGCAATGCTCAATAGGGATTTTTTCATTAGAGCTCTTCTTTTAATTTATTAATCAGCGCAATTTAATCAAAAGATAGAACAATATTCGACAGGTTTTAGATAAACAACCAAAGTTTTTAGCTTGGTGGCGGGGGCGTACACAATTTAGCAACAATCAGGTATAAAAAAAGGCCAGTAAAGCTTACTGGCCAAATACTCTCTGCGCTCACATAGTCGTTGATGGACAACGAGTATGAAATGAGGCATATCCAAGCCTCAAATATTCAGACTGGCGCTTATTCGAAAGGTTCAAAAAAATTTAGTAAATTTATTGAATAAAACCGTCAATAATTAATAAAAGTATGACTGAACTTACAATAGCCCACAAAATTATCGCCATAACAAAGGGTTGCCACCCACATTGCTTAAGTACTGCTTTTGAAATACCCGCTCCAATTAAAAATAAAGTACCTACTAGCAAAGCTTTTGCGGACTCGTAGCCAATTTGCCACAACGGCTTGAATTCAGGAAGCCAAGTGTTGATAGCTGCTGCAAGCAAAAAACCGACAATAAATAGAGGGATACTCGCCTTCTCTTCTGAGCGCCAGAATACGCCAGCCAGTGCTGTATATGGCACTATCCACATTGCTCTCGTAAGCTTAATGGTTGTAGCCATAGCTAATGCAGCAGGACCATAAGCAGCCGCGGCCCCTACGACACTGCTCGTATCATGAATTGCTAATGCACTCCACAGAGCAAATTGGCTTTGGGTCAGCTCAAAATAGTGCCCCAGCCACGGGAATATGAGTAAACCGACTGCGTTTAAAGAAAATACGATTGCTAATGCTACAGCTATCTCGTCTTGCTTTGCTTTAATCACAGGCGCCATCGCAGCAATAGCACTACCGCCGCAAATTGCAGTGCCAAAAGAGATCAACGTGCCCGTATTTTTATTCAAGCGGAATAGTTGAGTTAATATTTCACCAAGTCCAATAATCGCAGTAATACTCACAATCGTTAATACAATTGAACTCCTACCAACTTCTAGGACATGCATAACATCAACATTGAACCCTAAACCAATAACAGATACTTTGAGAAGTAGCTTGGATAGTTGTGCACTTTGCAAGTCAAATGGGTTTCCAAATAAAAGGGCAAAAGAGATCCCCATGAACAATGCCATCGCAGAGCCAATTAGAGGGGTAATTGACACAATGAAACAAGCTATAAACAAGAGCTTAAGTACATTTGGATTAATATTAATCATATAAAAACTTCTAACGTATATGCTGCATAAAAAAGCCGAGCTATTGCTCGGCTTTTTTCTAATTTAATATTAATGCATGGCTGGTTTCGCTAACTCCTGGGTAATCCTCCTCAGGTAGCATTTCTGCCAGCTCTGCCAACCGCTCACCTAGCTGATGCAAATTAGCTGCTGAGACATTAATATGGCCCATTTTTCGGCCCGGCTTAGCCTCTTTTCCATACCAGTGACTCGTGCAATCTGCGACAGACAATACCGCTTGAGGAATTGATGGCTGCCCTAGTACATTTACCATAGCAGTCGGGCGCACTAATTGAGTACTGCCAATCGGTAAGCCTGTGATAGCACGCATATGGTTTTCGAATTGGCTAGTGTGCGCACCTTGTTGTGTCCAATGTCCTGAGTTGTGAACACGAGGCGCTATTTCATTCACTAGCAATTTACCGTCAACGTCGAAAAACTCAATTGCTAATACACCCACATAATTTAGCTCTGACGCCAAATTTTCGAATGCAGCTTCTGCTTGAGCTTGTATCGCTGCCTTTTCTTTTCCAGCAATAGATAAGGTCAGAACGCCATTTGTGTGCTGGTTCTCAGTTAATGGATACACTTTGCATTTTCCATCTTTATCACGCACACCTATGATAGAAACTTCTCTATCAAATGGGATCATTTTTTCAGCAATGATTGAGTGTGGTGCAGCCTCAGTGCCGGTATCAAGAAAGCCTTTCATCTCAGACCATACCTGCTCTGCGTCTTCAGCTGATTTCAGGCGCCATTGGCCTTTACCATCATAGCCCGCCTGACACGTTTTAATCACAAGTGGCAGGCCAAGCTTTTCGATAGCTTCAATAAAAGCACTTTTCTCTGTGATCAATGCATACGGTGCACACGGAACTTTAGCATTGTCTAAGAGTGCTTTTTCTTTACTGCGGTCACCACCGATAGAGATTGACTCTGCACCCGGGTAAAACTTACCACTTTGTTGACATACATTGAGTACGTCTTCAGGAATATGCTCAAATTCTGCGGTAATCGCATACGCCTGCTCTACTTCCTGCTCGAGTGTTGTGTGCTTCACTTCAAAAGTAACTGGGTTAATTACTTGTTTTGAACTTACATCGTAAGCTAAAACATCTATACCCAAATGAGTAGAAGCCAGACTCATCATTCGGGCCAACTGACCCGCGCCTAGTACTAATACTTTCATGTTATTCAGCTGGATTTGGGTTAGCTAAGATAGTTTCAGTCTGAGCTTTTCTAAACGCTTCAACTTTTTCAAATATTTCCGGTTGCTGACAACCCAATATTTGTGCTGCTAATAAACCTGCATTCGCGGCACCTGCATCGCCTATTGCTAATGTACCCACCGCAACACCTTTTGGCATTTGGCAGATTGAAAGTAATGAATCAACACCATTTAAAGTTTTCGATTTTACTGGTACACCCAATACAGGCAAACTAGTGAAAGCAGCCGCCATACCAGGAAGGTGTGCTGCGCCGCCAGCTCCGGCGATGATAACTTTGATACCACGTTCCGCTGCCGTTGTTGCATAATCGGCCAATAATTGAGGAGTGCGATGCGCCGAAACCACTTTTGTTTCATACTCAATGCCAAACTTATCTAACATATCTGCCGCATGTTGCATTGTAGGCCAATCTGACTTAGAACCCATGATAATGCCAACCGTCATAATAATTCCTCAATTCTAAATTAAACGATACTTACTACAGCGCTAAAGGGGTTGCGCCGAAATCGTGAGTATTATACCCGAGTGGTAGTTGAAAGCGAGCCTCAATACATAAAAAACCGCTTATAGCGGCTTTTATCTAGAAATATAACTTATTGCAAGCAATGGCTTTTTGAGTTGACCCAAGTAAAGCTAATTGACTTGCTTCACTGGCACATTTTCACACTCTCTTTGCGTTTTCGAAAATGCTTTTTGCCAATGTATTGAAAACTCATCGGGACCGAGGATAAAGAAGAACAACATCAAACCGCCTGGCACCAGTACGAGTTTAAGTACGGGCCCCAAAACGTAACTATAAAAAGCAATAAATGGAATAAACAGAATGTAACCAATTAACCGCGTAAGCATCAAACACCTCCTTAATTTATGAGCGCGCTCAATTAATTTAATGAGCACGCTCATTTTTGTCAAGTATGCAGATTACTTTGTCACTTTATCGTATTTTGTGGTAAGCTCTCTGGTGCGCTCAATATATTGATTTAGTATGAAAAAAAGAGAAATTACAGCCCAAAAAATACTTGACGTTAGTTGGCAATTATTCCAAGAACATGGCTACGCCGAGACAACTACTCGCCAAATTGCAATGCAAGCATCTGTTGCAACAGGCACAGTGTTCAGCCACTTTCCAAATAAAATCGACATATTAAAGCTGGCGATGCATCAACGCATCGATGAGGTCCTTAGATTAGCTCATCAAGAAAATGAGCAGACCAGTCCTAGACTACGACTCAGGCATTACGCAAAATTTCTTTACCGCTTTTACTGTGAGAACCGCCCTTTTAGTAAAGCGCTATTACAGGATTTAATGTGGCACAGTGCGTTTTTTGAAGACCAATTGAACGACTTTAAACATATGCTCTTTGAAGGCCATAAATATGATGAAATCAAAGCAACAGCTATGATGGATTGCTACTTTATGACCCTCATATACGGACTTAACAACGAACAGCTATCCCCTGTCGACTTGGTGTCATTGCTTACCGCTAAGCTCCAGATGATACATACATAAAACTGTATGATGTGTTCGTTTATATAACTTTGCTCTATCTTCTATACACTTCTAAGCTTTATATAGAATCACCATACGCATATAACGCTTGTGAAAACCCTGTTTGTGTTTTTATTTTGTTACGCTTCAATTGCTCATAGCGCTGGTCCAGACTTAACACTGACACACGAAAAGTACGTCAACTTAAGTGCTGGAAGCTACTATTTGTTGGATAACCAATTTGGCATTGTAGACGTAATGTCTTTACCGAATAATCACTGGCAAATCAATGAAACTGACAACTTTAACCTTGGATACACCCCCGAGACCTATTGGGTAAAAGTTAGTTTTAATTTGCCTCGGGACACAAACGGGTACTTTTTAGAAATAGCCTACCCGGTTCTGGACAGTATAAAGCTCTATTTGATGCAAGGAGATGAAGTACTTAGTTATTTAAAACTAGGCGATAAACAGCATTTTGAAGACCGGCAGATCAAGCATCATAATTTTATCCTCCCTATAGATGAAAACATTCAAGGGGCGCTCACCCTCTATGTTAGAGTGAATTCGACCAGTGCCCTACAACTACCTATCCGACTTTGGAGTCAGCCTAGTTTTTACGAAAGCGACCAAATAGCTACACTGTTTTTAGGGATTTATTTTGGCCTTATGAGTATTATGGCTATCTACAACGTGCTCATGTATTTTTCACTAAAAGATACAACCTTTCTTTACTACGTTGTTTACGTATCAGCCATTATTGCCTTCTATTTTAGCCTGTCTGGTCTTGGGTTCAGGTATCTATGGCAAGGAAGCTTGTGGTGGAATGACCAATCTATATTATTCTTTTTGCTCGCGGCTGTGCTTGCAGGTACTTCTTTTATAGTCAAATTACTAGAATTGCATAAAAATAGTAAAATTTTATATAGGGGCTGCTTGTTACTTTTCGCGATTGGAGTCTGCCTGCTATTTGCATCAATGTACTTTTCCTATGGCACCATGATCAGAGTCATTATTCTGTATGCGTCGTTTGCGTGTTTGTGGGGGGTAATTACAAGAACAATAAAACTGTTTGAGGGTACACACTTCTCGACATACTACTCATTAGCCTGGAATGCAGCACTTTGTGGCGGAATAATCCTTGCGGCCAACAAATTGAATTTTATACCCAATAATTGGTTTACTGAACATGCACTCACAATAGGCACCTCAATCGAGGTTGCATGCTTATCATTTGCAATGGCTGAGAGAATCAATTCAGAGAGAAAAAAGCGTTTTATAGCACAAGCTAAAAGCATGACCGAAATCCGCAAAGCAAACATGCAGCTCGAAGCAGAAGTAAACAACAGAACAAAAGAGCTTCAGACTGCTTATGACAAACTTAAACATATCTCTCGAATTGATGAACTCACTCAAGTGCTCAATAGAAGAAGCTTAAATGACGCTTTAAATACTGAGTGCTTGCGAGCAAAACGTTTTGGGCACTCCGTTAGTTTATTAATGGTCGATATTGATCACTTCAAAAAAATTAACGACACTTATGGCCATCAATGTGGTGATAAGTGTATTACGCATGTGGCCAGCGTTTTAAGAAAAACATGTACTCGTGCAGGCGATGTTGTAGCTCGCTACGGCGGTGAAGAGTTTTGTATTCTACTACCTGAGTGCAACGAGGGAGATGCATTTGACCTAGCGGAGCTGATCAGAAGACATACTGAAGCTTCTGTAGTTAAATTCGAAGACTCAATTATAAAACTGACAATCAGTGTTGGTATAGCAACTAAGTGGGGCGTTGACTTAGAACCTCATGAGCTTGTAAAACAATCAGATATGGCTCTTTATTTCGCCAAACAACATGGCAGAAACCAAGTCTCTCTCGGCTCAGTTTTAGATTCGTGAAATTGAAGTGGTCAGCACTTAGCTGACCACGAACACACTAACTGAAGCTTTCGACAACCTCTTTTTTACTGAGTTTAGAGCAATACCAAATACTGTTCTTTTCACCGTGATATACACGGCGTTTTACATGTTTCAAGGCATATAATGAGGCTAAAGCAAAACCTACAGCGCCAAGTTCAATCCCTAGATCACCAAGAGAGTCTGGCGCCCAAATACCAATTTCTGGGAGCATAAATGCTATCAAAGAGTTTGTCGGAATGAGCAAACACAGAACAGCTAAAATTTTTAAACTCAGTATGCTAAACCTTGCAGCACCATAAACGAATGCGCCAGCGAGTGTTACAAAAAACAGCAAATAATAAATCCACATATAGGCTATATTGATATTCCAACTAACTAGCGCTAACCATTTATTTGCTGCGAATGCACCAGCCATACCTATAGCGCACCCCAAAGATACACCTATGGTCAGATTAGCCATAAAGTGGCTTGAACGACTTTGATTCAAAGACTGTTTTTTGCGCCGTTTCTCAAGCCAAATCAAGTTACCACTATAAAACAAAAACGCACCGCCTAAGCCCATAACGAAATATAACCATCGACCAAGCTCACCTCCGTAGCTCCCAAAGTGAAGACCAAAAAAGCTCGTGACAACGGCAGCCCATATACTTTGCTCTCCACTTTCATTTCTCACGGTACTGGAGTCTATTTCTAGCGTAAAGGGATTCAAAAAAACATAGTCATTGTGTGGGCCACGCATCAAAGTTCTATCGCTTATGATAGATATGCTTGCGGAAGGATGTGCAGATGACAAGCCACTTAGCCTGATGCTATTTACTTCATATCCCGGAGCATAGTAATGAATCGTTTGTTTTATTTCATTTAATGTCGCTAGCTCTCTAATATCGTATCGAACCTCTTCATGTTTTTCTCCACCACCAAACATGGGGTTGTCTCCATATACTTGGCTTAATCCGCCGTAAAACAAGTCATGGAAAGAAAAAACAACTACAGTGATCGCAATTATGATATGAAAAGGCAAGCTCGCGATGCCAACCAAATTATGTGAGTCTAGCCAAAAGCGATTTGGTCCCTTTTCTTTACGAAGGGCAAAAAAACTTTTTACTAAGCTCGGTAAGAGAAAAATAACGCCGGACACTAGAGCAAGAAAATATAAAAATGCGGCAATACCTAGCACATACACACCCGCTTGATCGTGTCCAACCTCTCCGATAATCCCTGCTGAACGATGCAAATAATCTATTAACATTGATAACTCATTGACATGTCGTAATTCAGTTACCAGGTTACCTTGCTCATTCAACGTTGCATGCCAAACTTGATCATCCATTGAAAAGCCACGGGCAGACCCTTGTCCATACCAATGAATTGGTGAGCTATTCTCATCAAAGCTAACTGTGACAGCTTTGAGTGAATCCGGGTTTTGTGCTAACACTTGCTCAAGTAACAATTCGTACTGATCTGATTGAACCTGACCCAATTGGTAACCTGGAGGCGTGGCCCAATCATTAATGATATCGCTGAACATCGTCAGTGATCCTGCTAAGAACCCAATGAAAAGTAACAAACCGGCGGTGATCCCAGTCCAAGTGTGGAGAGATTGGTAAGTCCTTAGGATATCGCTTCTAATTTTCATAACTGGCTCCTTAGGAGATAAACAATAACGTTGGAAATCACAGCGCTAACGCCTAAGTACAGCCATGCCTGGCGCCCCGTTTTAAACATATAAACAAAACAGAGGATTAGAAGCCATATTGGCGTTATGATCCACATGTTAAATTGCGTTTTCCAAAGCCTTTGCTCTTCTGTGATCTGCTCAGTTAACCCCGTAGGCCCGAGCCACGCAAAAATACCGACAAGCCCAAGCGTTAAGAAGAAACCGCCAATCACACCCGCAAATGTTTTAATCCACCAATGAGGTTGAATTTTATTGTATTGAGCCATGGTTTTTTACTTCCTGTTGAGAAAGAGCATAAGTAAAGGCAGTGAAAATAATGCAGTCATTAACATCATAAGCGCAATAAAAAACCCAGCCGAGCCAATAAAGTAAAATGCACCTAAAACAATGGCTATGGCCACGGCCGCATAACCCATTCTTTGCATTGGTTTTGCCAAGGGCTTTTCCAACAACCTTTGATGTCTGTTTGATAAATATAAAAGAAGTGTACCGATGCCGATCAATAGCACCATTAGAAAAGAGTACAAACTTATGCTCCTGTCCTTAGCTAATTTAGTGTTCTGGGAGCAAGATTATAAACATAATAGGAACAACTTTACACTTTAAATTGTAATGAGAATTATTTTCAAAACTTAAGGCGATATTAAAGCTTTATTCCCAAACGTCCGTCACCCTGAATTTATTTCAGGGTCCACTTTGACTCATAAAGTTATGCCACTCTCACATGCGCTTAAAACATGGATTGCGGGGCAAGCCCACAATGACGGTATCTACGTATTTAATAACGGTATCGACTTGTTGACTAACAACCTAAGTGTCTACATTTTTAACAATAAAGTGAAGTATCAACAGGCCGCCTTCCCTAACATCCGTCATCCTGAATTTACTTCAGGGTCCACTTTGACTCATAAATTATGCCACTCTCACATGCGCTTAAAACATGGATTGCGGGGCAAGCCCACAATGACGGTATCTACGTATTTAATAACGGTATCGACTTGTTGACTAACAACCTAAGTATCTACATTTTGAGCAATAAAGTGAAATATCAACAGGCCGCCTTCCTTAACATCCGTCACCCTGAATTTATTTCAGGGTCCACTTTGACTTATAAAGTTATGCCACTCTCACATGCGCTTAAAACATGGATTGCGGGGCAAGCCCACAATGACGGTATCTACGTATTTAATAACGGTATCGACTTGTTGACTAACAACCTAAGTATCTACATTTTGAGC
>NZ_JASJUT010000001.1:0-59043 GCF_030135505.1 Pseudoalteromonas obscura | reverse complement strand
CAATAAAGTGAAATATCAACAGGCCGCCTCCCCTAACGTCCGTCACCCTGAATTTATTTCAGGGTCCATGACATCCATCAGGGCAACTTTACCAGTATGTCAGATACCTACAAAAAGCAGTGAAAAGTTATGTAACTCAATTTCAGTTCACAACGTCTTTGCTGGGAATAAAATCTAGCACGGTTGCATTAATGCAATATCTATCTGTGCCTCTTGGCCCTTCATTCTTAAACACATGACCTAAATGAATACCAGTCGACTTGGACCTGATTTCAGTCCTAACCATGCCGTGGCTTAAATCTTGATGGTAAGTGACGCTGCCTTTGACTGGATACTTAAATGACAGCCACCCTGTGCCTGAGTTAAAGCGATCTTTAGTATCAAATAAATGCGCTCCACTGAGTTTATCAACAAAAACGCCCTCTCCTGTATTTTTGAAAATATCATATTGCTTGCAAAATGGACGTTCGGTGCCTTTTTGAAAGGCTATTTTATAAGCTTCCGTCTTCCCTAGTTTGAACGCTCCCAATACTTTGTAGAAGGTTTCTCGATTCATAAAGCCTTGATATCCAGCAACCTCTTTGCCATTTTCAATAAGTAAAATAGTTGGCGTCGCCCAAGTAGCTGACATAATTTCAATGCCTTGTAGTTGGTCCGCGAATCTGTAATGTAACGGGATTGACCCCTTATAATCATTAACAACTGTACTTTTAAACTTTTCACAGTAGGGACAATAGTTTTTTGAGTCTAACACCACAATATGTTTGCCGCTTAAAAGCGCTTCGTTGCTTACTTTCTTTTTATCCACTTTGTCAAAAGTCACACCAGTACTATGATCCGGGCAATACCCGTTAGGGTTTTTCGCTAAATAATTTTGGTGATATTCCTCAGCAGATACAAAAGTTTCGAGCGGCTTAATTTTTGTTTGGATATCGCCATACCCGGCCTTTTGCAGCAAGTGCTGATATTCCCCTTTGAGCTGATGCGCCACTTTTGCTTGTTTCTCCGTATCAAACAAAATGATGGACCGGTATTGCGTACCTACATCATTGCCTTGCCTATTTTTTTGAGTCGGGTCATGGCTTTCAAAATAAGACTTAATTAATGACTCTGTTGAAAGCAAGTTTGCGTTATACGTCACCTTAACTACTTCTGCGTAGTTATTTTCATCATAACGACGACGAGGACTAATTATATTTTTGTAGGTTGCTTTAAAGCCCCTTCCATCAGCATACCCTGATTCCGCATCAATCACGCCAACCATTGCTTCATAGCGTTTTTCTGGACCCCAAAAGCAGCCAGAACCTAATACAAGTGTTTTAATATTTACGCTTGCGTTATCCATCTCAGGTTTCGGCATATCAGCGGCAAACGAAAAAGTTGAAAAAAGGCTGAGTAACAAAGTAAAGTTAAGCTGCTTCTTCACGTAAGTGCTCCTTTAATAATTATCTATCCATTTGGACCGAACTTCGAATAAAACAATTTCAAAATTTTGCATAACAAGCTAGCAAACTCAGTTCAATATCCGTCAAAACTTCGCCTTCACTGCGACATTCTCTAGGCACAAGTAAAACTTGCTTTACCAATAAAGTTAAACGCAATAACACCTTGTGCACCAACTTGCTACACTGATACCACACCCGTTGCAATTGCAACTCACCCTAGAATCTGAGCAGTTCAACGACATTAGATTAATATGCCATTGAAAATAGGGTAAAACGTTGGCACGCAATATCCAGAGGATTTTAAAAATGTCTTTTATCTCTCGCCTTTCAGCGATCGCAGTTGCACTTGGTGCTTCAATTTCAGCTCAAGCTGCGGACATCCAATTCACATCTAAGCTTGAAAACGCTGAGTCACTCGTCATTTTCAAAGCTGAAGACAAAAAAGCTGCTTTCAAGTTTTTAGACAAGCCAACTAGAGCTCAATTAGACAGAGCGATAGAAAGTGAAGACTTTCAAGGCAAGTTTGGAAAAACCGTTGAAGTGCTAGCGCCAGTATCCTCTGATTATAAGCGCATCATTGTTGTAGGTTTAGGTAAGGAAGACGAACTAAACGCAAGTAAAATGACTAAACTTGGCGGCAATCTGCACGCTAAGTTAGAAGATAAAAAGTCATCAAGTGTTGCTGTTGCTTTTGAAGACTTTGATGGTGAAATTAATAATTCTCAGCTAGCTGCTCAGCTTGCTCACGGTATTAATTTACGTGACCATACTTTTGAAGTTTATAAAAAAGAGCCAAATAATTTTAAAGTTAGCTACAGCATAGATGTAGACAGCAAACGTAAAGCTGCTAAAGAATACATCCCGCTTGAGCATATTCAATCAGGCGTGTTTCTTGCTCGTGACTTAACTTCAGAAATAGCTTCTGAAATGACACCAGTGGATTTTGCAAAGGCTGCAAAACAGCTTGAGCAATATGGTGTTGAAGTGAAAGTATTAGAACCAGCTGAAATTAAAGAGCTTGGAATGGGCGCCCTTGAAGCTGTCGGTCGCGGCAGTGCACAAGGCTCTAGACTAGTCATTGCACACTACAAAGGTAACAACGACACACCAATCGCGCTTGTAGGCAAAGGCATTACCTTTGATTCAGGCGGCTATAACGTGAAAACGGGTAAGTCTATCGCGCTAATGAAAGTGGACATGGCTGGTGCAGCTGCCGTACTTGGCACAGTGAAAGCGATGGCGAAAGCAAAAGCAGATGTAAACGTGGTTGCAGTTATGCCAATGGCTGCCAACATGGTATCTGAAAACTCTTTCGCGCCAGGTGACGTTCTGCGTACAGCTGAAGGTTTGAGTGTTGAAGTACTTAACACAGATGCTGAAGGTCGACTTATTTTGAGTGACGCATTGTGGTATGCACGTCAATACTACAAACCAGAAATTATGATTGACCTTGCAACATTAACTGGCTCTAAAATCCGTGCGGTTGGCAATAACTACTCTGCAATCTTCTCAGAAGACGATGAGCTTGTTAAAGAGTTTACAATCGCTGGTCAAACAGTTAATGAGCAAGTTTGGCGCCTACCTCTGGGTTATAAAGACGCGCTAAAATCTGACATCGCAGATCTAACTAATATTGGCTCTTACGGTCCTGGTGCAACTACAGCTGCAACCTTCTTACAACAGTTTGTTGGTGATACTCGCTGGGTTCATATTGATATCGCTGGTAATGCGATCTCTAAAAAAACCAAAGATGAAGTTCCTGCCGGCGGCACTGGATACGGTGTTCGCATTCTTAGTGAATGGTTATTGAGCGGTAACTAATCCCTCCAATAAAAAGGCCATGCATTGCATGGCCTTTTTCTTATTTCTATTTATGTGGCCTCTCACACCATTACTATGTATATTAAACACGCAAAAGCACCCGTAATGACAACGCTATAAATAATAAAAAAGTCGTGTTTCAAATTATTATAAAGACAACATAATGACAAACAACAAGACCTACATTCTGGGCGAACGTGCACTCGTTTTAGAAATATTTCAAACTCACCTATCGCAACACCAACAAAATAAATTGTTTGCGTTACACGCTTGGATGCGTGAACAAAAAGTCTTCATAGATATCGTACCGGCCAAAACGACTATCACTGGCTACTTAATGCACTCTCAAGATCCAGAGTACTGGCTAGACAGGTTAAGAGAGGCATGGGAGAACATTGAACCTGAGGCATTTCAACCAACTGTTCATCAAATCATAACACGCTATGGAAAAAGTAACGGACCGGACCTAGAATCCGTTGCTTCTCTAACAGGTTTGAGCCCAGCTCAAGTGGTGGAGCTGCACAGTGAGCAAAGTTATCAGGTTAAATTTTTAGGTTTTTTACCTGGTTTTGCCTATTTGGGGGATCTCAACCCTAAATTACATTTACCTCGCCTTGATACACCTAGAACACACGTGCCGTCTGGATCAGTGGCGATAGCACAAGACCTTACGGCAGTTTATCCGAGTGAATCACCAGGTGGATGGCGACTTATCGGCCACACAGACACTGTTTTGTTTAATCATCAATTAGAATCACCAAGTATTTTGCAACCAGGAGATGTTGTAAAGTTCATACCAAGCACGGAGGGAATATGCTAACAATCTTAAAATCTGGTATTCAAACGTGCATACAAGATTTAGGAAGGTATGGTTTCAGGCATTTAGGCGTGTCGCAAGCTGGCGTGATGGACCCCCTCGCGGCTAAAAGCGCCAACATACTCCTTAATAACTCCACGGATTCCGCTGTTATTGAGATAACCGTAGGCTTATGTAAATTTAAGTTTGACCATCCAACCAACTTTTCGCTTACTGGTGCAGATCTTGGTGCAAAGCTTAATGGAAAAAGCATTGCCACTGGGTGGCGGTATCACGCTGAGGCTAACGACATATTAACTTTTGCGTCGAGTAAGAGTGGCACGCGTGCTTACTTTGCTGTTCAAGGTGGATTTAATGATGTTACACCTGTCATGCATTCGTCGGCAACCGACATACAAGCAGGGTTTGGAGGCCTCAGCGGCAGGGCTTTGCAAGACGGTGATGTATTACCTTACACCCCATTTAACGCGCTTGACTCCATTGGTGCTGCACTACCTGATTATGTCGACACAATTCGCGTTATCCCTGGACCACACGTAGACTTGTTGCCCAAAGACAATCAACAAAGCTTGTACAATCAGCAGTGGCAAGTACAACCAAATAGCAATCGTATGGGGTTAAGAGTCGCAAGTGATATTGATATAAGCCACAACGTAAGTATTACTAGCCAAGCGGTAAGCCCTGGTGTGATACAATTACCACCCAATGGCCAACCTATCGTATTACTTAATGACTGCCAAACCACAGGGGGATATCCAATTATTGCACATGTGATTGAAGCTGACTTACGCCATTTAGGCCAATTACATGCAGGAGCTCGCTGTCAGTTTAGAGCCGTAAATAGACTGCAAGCTCAACAAGCATTAGATCAACAACAACAACACCTAGCACAATTGAAAATTGCTGTGCTACATCATGATAAGAAAAATATATGACTGAACTAAACTTACTCCCGTTAACCGGGATATTGGTTGTCGTAGTCGGCTTTGCCCTGCGGTTTAACCCTTTATTGGTAGTCACTGCGGCAGGGCTAATTACCGGCTGGGCAGTTGATTTAAATTTTTCTGAACTATTAGCCACATTTGGTGAAAAGTTTATGAACTCCCGACAACTGGCAAGTTTCTTATTGATTCTGCCTGTTATTGCGATTTTGGAACGCTACGGGCTGCAAAATCGTGCAAAAAATTGGATAGCCAATATTAAAGGGGCCACTACCGCGAGAATTCTCAGCGTGTACTTCGTGGTGCGAGAATCTTCGGCAGCTTTGGGCCTGCTTAGCTTAGCTGGCCAAGCTCAAACGGTTAGGCCTTTGTTAGCTCCGATGGCGCTAGGTGCTGCTACAAATATACATGGCGAACTTCCCAAAGAAGTCAAAGACATGATCAGCGCACATTCAGCCGCGTGCGACAACATTGCAGTATTTTTTGGCGAAGACATATTTATTGCTTTTGGAGCCGTTTTATTAATGGATGCGTTTTTAAAGGAAAATGGTATCCAAGGTATTGAGCCTCTGCATATCGGTCTTTGGGCCATACCCACTGCGATTTTTGCATTAATCGTACACCTATTCCGCCTCGCTCGTCTCGAAGCAAAAATTTGCAACAAAATAGCCGAGATAAAACAACAAAACAAATCTGTCAGTACTGAGGAGTTAGCATGAGCGCAGTAAGCCAAACTACACACTCGGCACAACCAGCAATACTCTCAATAGACAATATCTATTTACTCATCGGCTTTTTAGTACTGTTTTTAGTAGTTAAAACTCTACAAGATAAGCAACACCCAAAACGTCTCACGACAGCCCTATTTTGGATGCTCTTTGGTAATGTATTTTTATTTGGCGACCTATCAATTTCGCTAATAGGTGAAACACTAACTTACCAATGGGTGGGAGTCAGTGTGATAGCCATCGCCCTGTTGGCAGGGATGGGCAAAGTGTCAATGGGCACATACTGCACACCAAGCGAAGAAGAGCTAGACAAAAGCGCTCAAACAATTGGCAATAAGCTATTTATTCCTGCGGTACTTATTCCTGTTATAACAGTGATTTGTACGCTCTTCTTAGGTGGTATTAACCTTGGCGGAACCTATTTATTTGACCAAAATCATTTAACCTTAGCGTCTCTAACACTTGCTTGTGGCGGTGCTTTATTAGTTGCATGGAAATTCACTTCAGGCAGCCCCATTCAAGCGATAGGCGAATCTAGACGCCTTGTTGACTCCATAGGATGGGCAGCAATTTTACCACAAATGCTGGCTATGCTGGGCGGCGTTTTCATCGTGGCAAATACAGGTACAGCAATACAAGATATTGTAACTCTGTTCATATCTCCAGATAATCGTTTTATGCTCGTTGTACTTTATTGCGTCGGTATGGCTTTGTTTACTATGGTCATGGGTAACGCATTTGCTGCTTTCCCTGTCATGACAGCGGGTATCGCGGTACCATTCTTGATTCAAGGGCATGGCGCTAGCCCTGCGCCACTGGTAGCGATTGGTATGTACTCCGGTTACTGCGGCACGTTAATGACGCCAATGGCTGCAAATTTTAATATTATCCCAGCCGCACTACTCGATTTAAAAGACAAATATCAGGTGATCAAGGTGCAAATACCAACTGCGATCGCTCTACTAATCATCAATATCTTTTTAATGTATGGGGTTATTTTTAATGACTAAACCTAATCACCCTACCGTGTTAATTACTGGATTTGAACCTTTTGGTGGCGAAGCAATTAACCCTTCATGGCAAGCGGTTCAGAAGTTAGAAGGCCTTATTATCGAAGGCCATTTAATCGTAACACGAGAGCTTCCTTGCGAGTTTGACACCTCTTTGGAATCGCTTTACAACAATATCGCGCTGCATGAACCAAACCTTGTATTATGTGTTGGCCAAGCAGGTGGCCGCAGCGATATTACGATTGAACGTATTGCTATAAACATCAATGATGCAAGAATTAAAGATAACGCAGGCCACCAGCCTATCGACACACCCGTTGTTAAAGGCGGTCCAGCCGCTGTTTTTGCTAAGTTACCGATAAAACAAATGCTTTGGGACCTACATGAAGCGCAGATCCCAGCCAGTATTTCCAATACTGCTGGCACCTATGTATGTAATCATGTCATGTATGGACTATGTCATTACATAGAAACACACAAAGCCAATTTAAAAGGTGGCTTTATACATATTCCATATTTGCCAGAGCAAGCTGTGCACCATAGCGGTGCACCCAGCATGGCTGAGTCAACGGTCATTGCAGCGTTAAAATCAATGATTGCCTCTGCTTTAAGCCATGATCAGGATTTGGCCATAGCAGCAGGAACAACTCACTAATAACTTGCAATATTTTGGTGCAGAGATGCACCAAAATTTACTCCCTTTCCCCTTACGATATTTAGTATTTTCCGTGTGACTTCATCATAATTTTCTGTTAGTTATAGACTTAGTTTTATACAAAAATAACTATATTTATCACAGTGATTAGCTCGTGACTAACGGTAAACTGGTAACGGGCGTAACAGGAATGAGGGTACTATGTGTTCAATATTTGGTGTTTTAGAAATCCAAGGCTCGGCTGACAAGTTACGAGCACAAGCTATTGAAATGTCGAAAAAATTAAGACACCGTGGACCTGACTGGTCCGGTGTGTACTCTAGCGAAAAAGCGATTTTAGTGCATGAGCGACTCGCTATTGTTGGAGTTGCCAGTGGCGCTCAACCTTTGTATAACCCAGAGAAAACCCATGTACTCGCAGTAAATGGCGAAATATACAACCACAAGGCACTTGCAGAGCAATTGGAAACCCCATTTGAGTTTCAAACAAAGTCTGATTGCGAAGTTATTTTAGCCTTATATAAACAAAAAGGGCCTGAGTTTTTAGATGATTTAAATGGCATATTTGCATTTTGTCTTTATGACGAAGAACAAGATGCTTATTTAATTGGTCGTGACCATATCGGCATTATACCTTTGTACACGGGCCGAGATCAGCACGGTAACTTTTACGTTGCCAGTGAAATGAAGGCGCTTACACCTATATGTAATCACATAGAGGAGTTTCCCCCTGGGCACTATTTGTATTCAAAAGAAGGGACGTATCACAAATACTATCAAAGAGATTGGCAAAGTTTTGATGCAGTGAAAAACAACCCCGCGAGCGCCCTTAAAGTCAAAAATGGTCTAGAGGCTGCGGTTAAAAGGCAGCTGATGTGCGATGTGCCTTATGGCGTGTTGCTTTCCGGTGGATTAGACTCCTCGGTAATCTCGGCAATAACCCAACAATTTGCTGCCAAGCGTATCGAAGACAATGACGCCAGTGATGCTTGGTGGCCTAAACTTCACTCATTTTCAATTGGTCTAGAAGGCTCACCAGATCTCGAGGCTGCGCAAAAAGTAGCGGATCAAATAGGTACCATCCATCACCCTATTCATTTTACAGTGCAACAGGGGTTAGATGCCTTAAAAGAAGTGGTTTACCACTTAGAGACCTATGATGTGACAACCATTCGTGCCTCCACTCCAATGTATTTGATGGCGAGATATATCAAAGCTATGGGCATCAAGATGGTGCTATCCGGTGAAGGCGCAGATGAATTGTTTGGTGGATACCTTTACTTTCATAAAGCCCCAAATAGTAAAGAGTTTCATGATGAACTTAACCGAAAAGTCTCTAAATTACATATGTTTGATTGCCTACGTGCGAACAAATCGATGGCAGCTTGGGGCGTTGAGGCAAGAGTGCCATTTTTAGATAAAGAGTTTGTTGATATCGCCATGCGCACCAACCCTGAGTACAAAATGTGTAAAGATGGCCGAATAGAAAAGCATGTTATTCGCGAAGGGTTTAGCGGATACATTCCCGATGATGTTTTATGGCGTCAAAAAGAGCAATTTTCTGATGGTGTGGGTTACTCATGGATAGATTCTCTTCGCGACTATGCCGAGGCCCAAGTCTCTGATCAAGATATGGCAAATGCACACTATCGCTTTGCAATTAATACCCCAGATAGCAAAGAGGCGTATTTCTATCGCACCATTTTTGAAGAGCACTTTCCTGGAGAGGCTGCCGCAAAATGCGTACCTCATGGAAAGTCTGTCGCCTGCTCTACTCCCGAAGCACTTGCGTGGGACGAGAGTTTTGAAAACAACGCAGATCCGTCGGGACGCGCCGCCAATGTGCACAACGATGCGTATAAACAACAGTGATGTTATAAAACTATAGGGTAATGATTAAAGTGCTCTACAAGTTCTCATCTTGAGGTCACTTTAATAACCCTAATAATTATCGGTTTTTATATGCCATTTTACGTACTACACTTGCAAGCATTCTAAATCTAAAAGAGAAAAACCAATGATTGAACAAGGACAAAGCATTCCAGAGTCGGTATTAACTGAGCTAACAGCCGATGGCATGCAAAACCATACGTCTGAAGCGCTTTTTGCCAACAAGAAAGTCGTTGTTTTTGCAGTACCAGGTGCTTTCACACCAACTTGCTCGCAAGCACATTTACCAGGGTTTGTTGCACTGGCGGACAAAATCAAAGCTAAAGGTGTCGATAGCATCATTTGTGTTTCAGTCAATGACGCTTTTGTGATGAAAGCTTGGGGAGATGCGCAAAACGCAGATGAAATTTTAATGCTCGGAGACGGCGATGCAAGCTTCACTCAAGCATTAGGGCTAGATATGGACACAGCTAGCTTTGGCGGTGTGCGCTCTCAACGCTACGCTATGATTGTTGAAAACGGTGTAGTCACTCAGTTGAACGTAGAAGCACCAAAAACTTTTGAGATCAGTAAAGCTGAAGTGATTTTAGAAGCGCTGTAATCACAAAGGTATTTTCGCTCATAACTATTCTAACGAACAGTTATGAGCTAGTTTAGTTATGCACTTCTTCCAGCTTACCTCGTTAACTACTTTCAGGAAAAAAGCGGACCTTTAATACAATTGTTTCGTTAGGAACTGCATGTAACAACTTCTCTGTATCTTCACTCCAAGGGCACAGGCTTAATGACTGACCTCTAAATCGTTGGTTAGGGCTATTTTCGCTAAGATTAAGTTCAAATAAAGATGTGCTTTTAGCAATTTGATTGCTAGATAAAATCAATGCATAGTCCGAATTTGAATCCAATGTAATTTGTTCTTTAATGGATTCAAATAGGTTTCCATCGGCTAGAAACTCCATACCTTCATCTCTGATCGGCTTAGCTTTTTGAAATCTAGCGTCCTGATGAAATTGCACAAAATTTTCTACGCTTGGCACATAAGTTAAATTCCCCTGTTCAGGTATCGGCCTCCTTATATTTGTGTCTAAAACAGCAAAAGGGCGTAAAGGTTTAAGACCAAACTCCTGTAATGCTGGCGCTACTGCTGGAAAGTATGTTTGAAATACTTGCGCTTCTTTCCCACTGATAACTTTACCAAATGCCAAATCTAAACAACTGTCTGATTGTAGGTTTAATTTAAGATCCATGATTTTTCCGTTTTAGTCTTTAAGTGTTTTTTATTGTGGAATCTTTATTTCCGGAAATCAACACTTCCGTTAAAATATTTCGGAAATCATCGTTTTCGAAATTGTACATTTACTGTAAAATTGCTTTCTGATACCATCGCCAGCATGAAACAAGAAAATACCAAACAACCCGGTAATACACGGGGTAGAAAACGTGATTCGAGCAGAACTGATGCGATTGTAAAGGTGGCTCTGAGCTTGTTATTGGAAGTGGGGTTTGATCGATTTCGTATTCAAGATGTTGCGACTAAAGCAGGCTGTGGAACAGGTGCTATTTACAGGCGGTGGCCTACGAAAGAGTCTTTAATTATTGAAGCAATCAAAAGCATGCCTGCGCAAGAAGCGCCTGTTACGGATGAACCAACGACTGATCTAAAGACGGTCATAGAAAAGCAATGTAGCCAAGCCAGCGAGAAACCTGATTTAGTGCCAGGATTAGTTGCAGCAATGCGTTCTGATAAAGAAATAGAGGCTGTTGTTAAAGCCGGATTTTCGTTAGAACATTATCGCAAAACGATTGCTAGAACCATTGGTGAAGACCATGAACACTTAGACTTGCTTGCTGAGATAACACCTGCAGTTACGTTATTTCGCTCAGTCTTTACGCCTGAATCACTAAACAGTGATGACATGGTTGAAGAAATCCTGTCGGTAATTACCTCTTTCAAGCCCAAAACATAATGGATGAAATCACAGAGATGGGATGTATCTAATCTATGCGTTTTGTCTACAGGCAATCTTCAGATTTGATTTGACCCTTCAGTCAAATCTGAAAAACATGAAGCGGCTATAACGATTAGCACCTTAAAACCCAGTTTGATTAATTCAGCCTCTCGGCCATATCCTTGCTGGCGACAACACTGTTAGCGCCCTCTCTTACAATTACAGTTTCGAATTGCCCTTGTGTATTTTGTATAAATTCTACATAAGTTTGCTCTTCTACATCATCACCTTGAAGCACAAATTGGTTTGGAGCTATTGGCACTAACGCGCGCTGACCGACATATAGCGTGTTATTTTTTAGCGAGAAATACCTTGTTTTTGGCCTTGGTTCATCTGCACTGATAAACCCTCTTTCCAACGCCGTATATTTATCTCCAGAAACAGTGAATGCGCCTGTAAATTGATTTAGCCACTTAGCATTGATAGCGGGTTCATAGCGATAGAATGGCCTGTAAAACGGCCAGTCGAAAGCATCAGCTACGGCTCTTCTTATTTCCTCGTACAAGTCATCGCCGTTACTCCCATTGGTAAATACCACCAACCCCGTTCCTAAATTTAAATGACCTTCCATCCATGCTTTGTACGATTGATTTGAACCTCCGTGACGAAAGCGTCTTAACTCCCCTGCACCTGACATTTTTGGGCCTAACCCAAACTTACCAAATCCAACTTCAGTCATCATTTGTTGCGCTAAACCGTGTTCTAGATAATTATGATTTCCTTGATAGCTTTTCATCAAAGCAATCATCAAATGTGCATAGTCGCTTGGTGTACTCCAAAGGCCAGACGCCGCCATTTCTGGAAATGTATGCCACCCACGCGGCTTTGCTTCTAATTTCCCAGATGCATCATGTGCTTTTGCAATATTGCCGAACTCTTTGGGTAAAGGGTTCTCAAAAGTTGAACGAGTCATTTTAAGCGGCTTGAACAGTAAATCTTCGGTAGCGATTTCGAAAGGTTGCTTTAAAACATCTTCAAATAACAACTGAATAATGGTGGTGCCCCCTCCTGAATAACGCCAACTTGTTCCAGGTTGATAAAACGTGCGTACAGGCTTAGTTCGGGAAAGCCCAGTTCCTTTCAAGGTCTCCAATACAGTCGGCGTCTTTTCGTGAGGCTCAAAGTCAGGAAACCCCCATAGAGAAAGCCCCGCCGTATGAGACAATATCCCCCTCAAGGTAACCTTATCTATATTTGTGTATTGACTTGCAGGAACCCGCCACTGTTTTAGGTAGGTGTTGACGTCCGTATCCAATGCTATCTGCTTTTGGGAAGTTAAACTTAGTACTGCCGCCGCTGTTGCAACTTTACTTAATGAGCCAACAGAAAAGACCGTATTTTCATCAACAGGTTGTGCTGTGCCCGCTTCTTTTAAGCCATAACCTTTAGCAAAGACAACTTTGTAATTTTCTATCACAGCTATCGACACTCCTGGTACATTGAAATGCGCCATACGCTGCGATAAAGACCACTTTGTCGGATTAGACTTATCGAGAACCGAATCTCTTAGTCCATTTTCCATCATCTGTGCTTTAGCATTTATTGATTTATCTTCATTTGCATTACTACTTGTGCTGATTGCCAATAAAAGAACCACTGGGGCAATGGGCAAAGCTCGTGAGTAAGTTGCCATAAAATTCCTTTTTGTTTTAACCAAGATTACGTTTATTAGACGACTAAACTCTCCAATTTGTTAAGGACTCGTTTTACGCCCTTTCATCTTTTGTCGACTCCATGACAACGTGTGTCGTAATAGTGCAAACTTGTGGAATAGATCCAAGTACATCGGCATGAAAAGCTTTGTACGCATTTAAATCTGATGTTTCTACACGCAGCAAATATTCAAACTCACCAGTGACGTTATGACACTCTTTTACTGCACTGGCCAGTTCAATCGCTTGTTCGAATGCTTTTTGAGACTCAGTCGAATGCTCTCTCAGTCCTACACCAACATAAGCGATGAATCCCGTGCCAAGTTTTTCCGAATCCAATACGGCACGATACCCTTTAATAAGCCCTTTTGATTCAAGATCTTGAACACGTCTTAAACATGCCGAGGGAGAAAGCCCTATTTTTTCCGCTAGCTCCACGTTTGATAGACGTCCATCTTTTGACAATTCATGTAATATGATTCGATTAAACTTATCTATTTTCATTTTTCCCCTCCGTCACTAGAATAAACTGACTCATTATTTCATAGCAACGAAACTTCTCACCAAGGTGCAAAAATAGTTAATGTGTTCATGAACTGAAAAGAAGTGTGAAGCCAACACCAGCTTATTTTGGGAGATATATCAATGGATACACTTTACGCTTGCTGAGATGATGTTGACCGCTGACTAAGTCAGCGGTCGGCTTGATCAAAAAGAGCAGTGAACAAAATACTCACCTTGATACATTTTTTGATTCAATTGTTCTTTAATCTGTTGTTCTACCAGTTCTGCACCACCTGCTATAGAGTGAAGCTGACACTGGTGCTTTTGTAAATAAGTCTGCATTTGGTTGCTGTCTATATCCCAAACCACCGGTTCACCGAGTTTTTCAAGGTGACGATAGAGAAGTTTGGGGACCGTATTTTTTGCACTTTCTCTGGGCTCCAGTGTCGAAAAAATAAACTGTGTGCCACTACCTGTTAAAGCGCGAATTGATTCAAATACCGTGTCTACGTCCTGCTGGTTTAAATACATCAAAACACCTTCGCAGATAAACAATGTTCGTTTTTCAGGACAAAAACCTCGAAATTCAGAAAGCGCTGTTTTTAGCTGTTGACGACCAAAGTCCACAGCCAAAAAGTGCATGTTCGAGCTATCAAACGTATCTTCTTCTAACGCTTTAACTTTTTGTGACTGCGTGGCCGGATGGTCAATTTCAATAAAGTTAACGTCAACAAATGTCTGCTGCAAACGCCAACACAAAGAATCAAACCCTGCCCCGAGTACGACTACTTGTGTAACCCCCTCAGACAAGGCTTTCAATGTTAGCTGCTCGATATGACGTTTACGCAATACATAGTGCAAAGATATTCCTGGCAACAACAGGCGCTCCCTAACTTTGGCAAGCTTGCAAAACCACCAGCTGTCTAGTTGCTTCAGTCTATACCGGCCTTGCTCACTCCCCTGTAAAATTTGGCGAGATACCGAAATAACTTGCTCGTCTACCAAAGCACTGTATGTTGAAGTTTTTGCCGCAAACAATAAGCCTTGGGCGACAGTAAACGCGGTTGAACTGGCTTCGTTATCTTTCATCAACGTGCCTCACTATAAAAAATAATGCTTTTGTCTGTTAAACCAATCGAGCCTGTTAGTGCTTGTTGTTCAAGGAATGCTTGACTTTCATCCCTTTCGACACCCGATATCACCGAGAATGCATGCCCGCCCATTCTCACTACTCGCTGATGCGGCTTTTTCAACATCGGTTTGGCTGTCTTTGACAACTGTTCTAAAAAAAATTCAAGCCTCTCTTGTTGCGATGCATGAGCATATATAAGTGCTCTGCGCCCTACATCCCGTAGTTTCTGCTCCATGACTTTAAGAATAGTTTTCATATAGCTGGGGTCTTTATTTACCTTTTGCCAAAAATCTTGTTTCTTTAGTACCAATAGATCAGTATTTACAATAGCAGCGGCATTGACAGTGCGCCCCTGCTCATCAAAAAGGCAAGACTCACCGAACAATTCGCCTGCGGTCAATGTGGCCAAGTCAAAGTGCTGTTGTTGATCTGCTCTGTCCATTGCAATACTTATCGCGCCACTACTGATAAGATACGCTTCTTCAGCATTCTCTTCTGACGCATTGAAGATTGGTGTCCCAGCACTCACCAGCAGATATTCAAAGCTTTCAGAAAATAACTCCGTCAGTTTAGTATGGGCTCTTGGCCCACCGAAAGCCCATTGCGTGATCTGTTGCATAGTACAGTGCATGGGTACCATAGAAACCGAAATATGTTCATGTCGTACCTGTGCACCCAGTGCTTTTAGACCCATCCGTTTATATATCGCAAGCGTTTCAATATTAGCAGTAGTAATGATATCTGTTACACCCCGGGCTTCACCGATATCACAACTTAATTTAAATAAAGCTCTGAATAAGTCTCGACGGTTTCGCCAATTGGCATCTATCGCAAACATGCCAGAATTGGCTAATAGCGGAGGTGGTAAATTCTGTTCGTGATTTTGCAAAATTAGCTGGCTGCGGTATTGATTAAAGTCGTACATTTGGTCAGCTGGCAATTGCAGAGCGCCATCTATCACAACTCGTATGGTACCCACTGGCGTTTCGCCATCATATGCGATGATATTATAGCTGTCAGGCATACCGTCAAACATATCCATAATAATACGTTGCGGGTTGGCCTGCATATACGCGTACTCTTCTACATATACCTGATATCTAAGTTGATAAACATGGTTGAGCTCAACTGGGGTGGAAGCAACTTTTACTCTAATAGACATTGAACGGAACTTTTTAATAATTATTGTAAAATTTGATTGTAACCCTTTTTTATTACAATCAGCAAAACCTAAATAATTAAAAAGTAATACTTTATTTTTAGTCTGCAAAAACGAGTCTATACAAACAGAGATGGCTATACATCATCAAACAATGCTGATTTAAGAAAATTCATTGAGTAGCAGAACTTACGAGTAAAGTGAACACCGCATGTATAGTATGCTCGCCATCACCGAACATATCTTCGCCACAAGTAACTTGCTCTTGCAACTAAGAAGAAAGCACTGGTTGGTGCTTTCTACCTATTTTGTTTTGGTACTTGAAGGCCTTAAGCGTAATTCGCCGACCACTGCTGCAAAATATTTTGATATGGTTTGATGAAATTCTCTTCAGTAAACTTCCCTTGTTCAATTGCTAAACGACTACGTTCTTCGCGGTCATATACAATTTGTGTCAGAGAGTGATCTTTATTCTTCAAGTTTGGCTTGTAACGTGCACCCGCCACTGCATTCGCATTATAAATTTCAGGACGATAAATTCTTTGAAAAGTCCCCATAGTACTAATTGTGCTGATCAACTCTAGGTTTGAGTAATCATTTAGTAGATCACCAAAGAAGTAAAATGCAAATGGTGCAACACTATTTGGTGGCATAAAATAACGTACCTGCAAGCCCATTCTCTTGAAGTATTGCTCAGTTAATGAAGACTCATTCGGTTGATACTCATAACCTAATACTGGGTGTTGATTTTCAGTTCTGTGGTACGTTTTGTTATCCGAGACACTTAGGCAAATAACCGGAAGTTTACTAAAATTACGCCTATATGTGTCTGAATTTACAAAGTACTTAAACAAATTTCCGTGCAACTCGCCAAAATTATCCGGAATACTAAATTGCGGTTGGTCCTTGTTATGGTCTAACAGTAGTACACTGAAATCGTAGTCTCTGACATAAGAAGAGAAGTTATTTCCCACAATACCTTCGGTGCGCTCGCCTGTTTTATGATCAACAATGTACGTTTTTAGCACTTCAATTGACGGAAATGTTTCGCCACTACCGTCAATATCCATATCTACTGAGATAATTTCCAGCTCAACTGAATACCGATCACCTTGCGGGTTATCCCAATGTGCAAGTGCATTAAAACTGTTATCAATCATTTGCAATGCATTACGCAAGTTAGATTGACGACTTTCGCCTCTAGCTAGGTTTGCAAAGTTCGTCGTAATGCGCGTATTGTTTGACGGATGATAATTCTCATCGAGACGAAGGTTCTTGATAGTAAATGTAAAATCTTTATTCATGATCTGGTATCCAAATGTTTTAGGTAACCCTAAATGTAATTCCTGCTCTGCTTAAGTTTATTTTCCTAGTTCAAGACCTGATTAACCTATTTGAGCAATTAGCACCAACTGACCGCCAAGAGACTTGGACCTCTAGACGTCTATATATTTCGATGAGTTAGTTATACTTGGATGGCTAAGTGATTAAAAATGTTATTATTTCAATTTGAACATGAAGAAAATTCATAATATTGAAAAATTGGGACTCGCAGCTAACCTGCTATCTTAGCGGTCAATTCACATAAGGAGTAAGGTAAGCCCATGAGCCAGTTTCTTTATCGCTTGCCCCACGATTCACCTATAACAAGAACCACATAAACCACTTTTTTTATTTGCCGGCTTTGTTTGGCATCTTATGTACATCTTGGCTTACCGCGCCCTTAAGTGCCACGGCTACGAATTATTTATCTGTGTCTACCGTGAAAAAAATCTTCCCCGGATTATGAGTTGTGATAGCTACGAATATGATATTTGGCCGATAAATTCGCCATTACTGACACAGCAGAAAAGCCTTAACTTCTCATTGGGTTTTTTGGCTATGGTGTAAATCTTTGTACCAAGGGTTGGCCGTTACTAATAATACAGTCAAGCAGTACAGAGCTTAAAAAACACCTATAACCCACAAAAAAAATTTAAATAATTTTTATCTCATGAATTGCATTAGTATCTTGTTAGTACATCGCACATTATTCGTATATAAGTCATATAACGATAAAAATATAGCTGCGCCTAAATCGTAACTTAGCCAAATTTGGTTGCTCGTTCGAGCTCAATCTCGCTATTTTGGGGTGTTTTTTTACCTTACAGAACTAAATTACTACCCTTTAGTAACAAATTGCACTAAGTGCAATGTAATAAAAATCAATATAAATCCCCGTCATTTAGCTGAAATATTCAATATCTATAAATAGGACTCCGAAATATATGGCTGTATCGGAACTCAGTATATAAAATCAAAACCGGCCACTTCACATTTAGGAAAGGCCACAAAGGTCTAGGCCGATCTTGTTATTTAAATTTAAAAGGAATATTTAAATGAATACAAAGTTACTATTCAGCGCGGCTATGATATCAGCGTTACTTACCTCTTCTTTTTCATTTGCTGAAGAATTGCAAAGTGCTGGAGATATGGAATATAAAATAGGCAACAAGGTATATAAAATCCCCTCAAACCAATCAGTTAATGTTGATAAAATAATCGAATTAATTGACTCAAATAACGATGTATCTGAATTCGGTGTAAACACATTCGAATTAGAAAGCGCACAAGTATCAAGCTCGTCATTTAACATTCAGTCAGGTAATTTGGTTGTTTTTAGTGGTTACAGCGCAACTGACGTCAACGCGTTTGACGCAACATTCAGATTTACTTGTCCGAGCAATATGTTTTTACAGCGTGTTTCTAGCTACCATGCAAATTGGGCTGAAGACCGCCGCTTTAGCTTTGAATGCGCAAAGTTTAAAACGGCATCTGGTAGCAAAGTATACCGTGGCCGCGTAAGTTGGTCTGGCTATGCAAATGAATTCGATCATGCAGTTAATTATACTTGTCGTCATGGTGAGTTTTTAGTGGGTGTTTATGCTGAACATGAAAACTGGGCTGAAGATCGTAGATTCAAGTTTGCTTGTGCGGCGATGAACGAAGGTTCTACATACGGTACTCAATTAGAGCCAGAACAATGTTTTGAAGATGGCCCTTCGTCACTAGACCGACCTTGGGATTTAGGTTCTTCTCGTGGCGCATTAGTTGGTATGAAGAGCGAGCATGTAAACTGGGCTGAAGACAGAAAAACGACTGTTACTTACTGTTTGAGTGCAAACAGCGGCTGGTAATAATCAGTTAATAAATACTTTCTTAACTGTTCAAGCCACGTTTTTATAATATATAAGATTATTAAAGGCGTGGCTTTTTAATTTATTAAACATTCAAAATTAACAACCCTCAACTTACTTAAATCAATTGACCTTATAATAAAAACTAATAACAAGCAGTGTATTTACATATTTATTATGTATTTTTCAATATTATAAAGTCACAATGATTGTTAGGTTATAACTTGAATCCTGAAAACAGCTCTAGGGGCTATTTCAAAGCAACTTAACGACAGAATTCTTGCAATAGGAACTCAAAAAAATTACAAAATCGACAAGAATTTTAACAATACAATTTACAACTCATTCTTTTTGTATGAAAATGCCTCAGAGTAAATTTTTAACGACTTAGCACAACAACAATAACAAAGGTTCAAAATGAAAAAGGCAACGCTCATCGCATTAGCAACGCTTGTGGCATCTTCGGTATCGTCTTCAGTTGAAGCGCGCACGACTACATACGTTTTGTGTTATAAGTCCGGTAAAGTCGCCTGGAGCGAAGAGCACTATAACCCACACTCTATTCAAACAGCCTATTATCGCTGTGTTGATGAAGGTGGTTTACCTAAAATTGTCTACTTTTAAGCGAAAAGTACCTTTTTACTTTTCATGTGTTTACTAGCTAACTTGTTATCTACCTACACAAAGCCATTGCGGTACAAAAAGCGATAAAGCCCTGCCGATTAAAATGGCCGATAACAGTTCACTGTTCGGTTAATATTGCTTTCTCGGCCATTACAAAGCCGGTAAATAATTCATGTCTTGCACGTTTGATTTCTGAACTAGCTAGTGCCTGTTGGATAGCCGACACGTATTTCTCCTGCGTGTTGAGTGTCAGTGTTAAATATAAACCTTTACTTTCAAACCCCGCTTCATCAAACACATTTAAACGCTCTAGAATCGATATATCGTAACCTAGGTCTGCAAGCTTGCCTGAAACCGCGAAAGTCGTTCCCACAAAACGGTTCACACGACCCTTAATCAATGCCTGCAACGCTTGAGTTGAATTAATCACTTGCAACACGTTATCTTCTCGAAAATAAGAAATGACACTTTTCATCTTGTGAGAATTTCTTTCAATTGCAACGTTAACGACTCCGTTGGTTGGCTCTGCTCTCGACCTAATTTTCCACAAGTATTGTTGCCCTGTATAGACTGATGTTAGCCAGATAAAACGGTTGGCTCTTTGTGGAGTTTTGGACATCGATAAGATCATCACATTTGGCCTGTGTGCATCTATATTCATGATCCGAGCCCAGGGTTTGGCTGTAAACTTACCTTTTAGGTTTGCCGCTTTTAAGAGTTTCTTAGCGAAAAAGTAAACGGGACCATATCCTGTACCACTCTCGTCAACCATTTGAAATGGAGGGTTGTGCTCAAATACAACTTCTAAAGCTGCAATATAATTTGAGTTAAATAGTAGTAAAGTACACACTAAAGCGTGCTTCATACTCAGCCTTAGTTGTTCATGTTTTTGATACGCAGGACGACTCGAGCCAATGGGCTATATCAAGGTTATACTTTTCCAGCCACTTTTTTGCAGCTTCTTGCTCTGAGTGCCCATCTACGATAACCAGTGCTGAAGCATCAGCTATCATGTTTTTTGAGAAGTTAAGCTTTCTTAGTAAATTGTATACACATGGGTAGGTACTTTGCAGACCTGTCCAGCCAGCTTTTCTCAACCAACCTTTTTGTGGATTTCCGCAATCATTGACTAAATTGCTATTTTGCCCCCAGCTTGCATCTACCTCGCAAGCTGGCGAGTATTTGGGAAATTGTACAAAGTTCCCTGGCATGTAAAGATCCGTCCAGTTCGGTGTCCAGTTTATTATCAACACCGGCGTTTTATTCTCCCAAGCTTGCTCAAGTAGCTGCCATAATTCATTTTCATTATTGAGTCGCTCTATTGTGAAATGTAGTCCTAATGCGCGGATAAGGTCCGCATCCTGATAATCCCAGTCAATTGTATAAAAAACGCCTTTGGAAGAACCGGGTTTTCGCGCAAAAAGCGTTGCACATCGATTTAACGCCTGCCAGTCAGGTAAGCCCGGACACAATTCCTCGACATATTTTGGATACCACCACTCTTCTCGAACCACCACATCGTGGACACCCAAGTCTACTATATAGTTGTTTTCTATCATTCTATTGAATTGCCCAGACATCGACTGTTGCCAAATTTCTATTTGAAAGTGTACGAGCCCTTTTTTCATTGCGCCCCACTGATCGCTGGCTGGCATATCATGGTAAATAACGTTGTAGCCATACGTTTGAATCATGCTTCCAACCGCATAAGACAGCACACGCTGGCTTGTCCAGTTGTTCATTGGAATTGAAATTTCATTCTGTTTGTTATTTGCATGAGCACAACACAAAACAGCACACACTAAGAATAACCAGTTTGTAAATTTGACAACAAAGCGCATAAAAATAGATCTTCTCTATCAAACAACAAAAACTTATTAGTTTGACCTGTCCTTCTCCTTAATGACAAACAAACGAATTCACTATCTCAAGTATAGATGTGATCACAACAATTAAAGCGTGCAATACAATTATTTTGGATAAACCCATCTAGACGTGGAGACTACCTTAGCCTTGCTAACTTTAATTGCTTTGCAATCTACCGGTAACAAAAAGGTGAAGTAAAAGTAAAATAAAATTGTCACAGATTGATAATAAGATTTAGGGTGAAATTCACCAAAATGAGAACAAGGAGGCGATATGAAACTTCACTTTAATAAAAAATCACTTAAACGCTTAGACAATGCCGACAACACACTAAAACGAGAACACACTCCACAAGTTGCGGGAGCTGGATACGTCTCATATTATGCATGCTGGACAGAGCAAAAGCAGTATTGCATGACTTGGGATGCTGGTTGCTATACACAAAACCGCTGCATTTAATAAACACCATTAAATAGAAGGTAAGATGCAATCAAAAAGGTTGCCAGATACAAGGCAACCTTATATTGAAATAGCTTACAGTTGCGTGTCGCCCTTGTTATCAATCCAAAGAGGCAAAGTTCCGACTCCTTGCTTTACATATATCAACGACTATCTCCGGTGCAAAAGGCCAAGCAGTCTCGGGAACATAACCGTTGCTAAGTGCATAAGGCACGACTTCTGGCGTAATTGCACCATCAGCCACCAAAAGTGCCAAATATTCGGAAAAACTCAAAGTTGACTGAAACATACAAGGTTCAAACCATTTACTCCTACTAAGTTCAAAAAACTCATCAAATCCCATCGCAGCATTCGCATTTATAGATGACAAGGCAAGCAAACTAGATAATAAAATAATTGCAACTTTCATAATAACTCCTTTTGTTTTATTACGTATTAACAGGTATAAGCTATTTCCTGATAGCTCATTCAATAGTCAGCTTTATCTACTAAGGCAAGTTTAAAGACAATATCACTCGTAACAGGATCTTTATAAATGTGCATTATCAACAATAATAAGAAATTATAATAACTTGTCACAACAGCCGACAAAGCAAACATTTTTTAACACTGACCTCACAAGCGATCAACAAAAACCAAATGAGAAATTATAATAGTTGCGATTTTAACCATAATATACTCTATAAAAATCGCCTTATAACGACGAGATATTTGATAAAAAAGCAACTGATTATATCGAATGAAAACAGACCATAAATAATGCTTTATTCTACCAATAAACCTATATCTAAAATAAAGTCCACAACTTGACAAAGAGCTTCAACCCTCTTACTTTGTTACCATATTAGCTACGCTAAATGTACTACGCCAGATAAAGGACATGGCTTCTTCTTTAGTACTCGCAGTCAATCGCGTGTTCAACCTGCCACAAAGAGAGCGGATAATATGGATATTTCAGGTTCTAAATTGAATGCAAATGTAAAACTACCTGCAAAAGCCTCTGTGCAAAAGCACACATACACACATCAAGCCGTTTCTCAAAACAACAACATTTCAATATCATCACTAGCGTTAAAGCTAAGAGACGCACAGCAAGCCATTGGTAAAACGCAGCTAAGTCAATTAGCTCAAAGTTGGAGACAGCTAAATAACCCGTCACGTCCACATATCCACCCGGAAGTTGTTGGATCTTCAAAAAGGGAGTTTGAAAAGTTGCCTCAGCAACAACTGGAAATCATTGCGCTTGACCCAAGTGATACTTTTTCCGATTCGGAGAAACTAGCGGCTTATCAAATGTGGCATATGCATGATCAGAATGTTCATACAAAATTTAGGAGAGATGCCGTTAAAATGGACAGTGATATAGATGCAAAAGCACAGTTTAAACAGTCGCTAGATACCCATTACGAGGGGTTTTCTCCACTTGGAAAATTAATGGTTTCAAACCAATACAAAGAACAAGCACTATCACAATTTGCATCTAACATAACTCACCTTGAGCGAGACACTACGGTAAGTCCAGCCCAGTCAAACAAGTATTATGCACTCATGGTGGAAGATTTATTTGGTGAACATGAACCAGATGTTCGCAGCAAAGTCGATGGTATGTCTTTATCTAACTTAAATACACACCCGTACGAATTTTTAACACAAGGCGATAGAAATTTATTGTCTGAAATGTATCAATATGGCGAGGAAAATAATGTAGATTTAAAATATATTCGCCAGTTTGCCAGCGATCTGGGGAATTATAGAAAACATGATGATGGAAAGCGCCTGAGCAATTTTAATCAGGGCCATTTCGATGAACATGGCCACCAGCTGACCGTGCAGTTCATACAGAAAGATCAAGCAACAATCACTGACTTACTTGCAGGTGACGCACTCTCTGCTTCACCAATTGATAAAGGGTTTATTTCATTCATCACAGAGCCCGGTACAAGTGCGTTGTCCCACCAAGGCAGTTTTCAGTTTTTACAACATATGGTAGAAGTAACCGCAAAAACTGATACAAGTATACCAGCAAGTGAATTCAGCAAATTTCAGAGTCCTACTCATGTAGATGAACGCTATATCATGACGAAGTCTGACTCTGTAGTTATCAAACCTGAGCCAGATGTAGTTTGTAAAAATGGTCACTGTGAAGTGACAGATAAAGGCCGTGAGAATGGTGTTACTTTAGAGCAAAGCAGTCAAGATTTTGAATTTGGCACTGCCCTAGACGCCACTTCAATAGATGCCCTGTTACAGCAAAGAATAAACGCCGAGACCCAACAAAACGCTTGGTATAAATGGTTGGCAAATCAATAGGAAGTAGGCTTCATTTTAAAAGTATTGCTCTATTGCAACTAAATTGGCTAAACAAACGGGTAAACAGACACACAATTTCTTCCCTTATCCTTTGAGTCATATAAAGCTGAGTCCGCTTGGTCAAATAAATCCGTTAGATTTTGACCTGGGTTAGTCAGCTGAGTGACTCCAAAGCTTGCCGTACAATTGATACAAACACTGCCGTAACAAATGGGTTCTGCTTCTATTTTTTCCCGTATAGAATTCAACTTATCAATAGCTGATGACAGCTCCGTACCTTGTAAAATCAGTGCAAATTCCTCGCCTCCATATCGGCCTATGATATCGCTTTGTCGTGTGTTATTGGCTAATAGCTTCGCGACTATTTGAAGTGCAGCATCTCCATGACTGTGTCCATAGTTGTCATTCACCTTTTTGAAATGGTCGATATCCATTAATGCGACACAAAATGGTAATTTATGCCGTTTAACGCCACAAAGTGCTCTATCTCCCTCGATGAAAAGCTTGGTTCGATTAGAGAGCCCTGTCAGTCCATCTATCGTCGCCATTCTTTTGAGCTTTTTCTCAAATTTATAGCGGTCATTATCAAATGTAATGGCGATCAAGATTAACACCAGCATTGCAAGTAATTCGTACAGGATCTGCAATACACCTTTATGGGTATCTTTTAGCGTTATTAGCTGTTGGATCGGCTGGTGGTATTCGATAAAGAAATAACAGCTACAACAAAGCACTGACAGCAATATTTTTGTGCTTCTTCTACTTCCTTCAAGTAGTAGCCAAGGCAGGGGTAATAGGGTTAAAAAGGTATTTTGAACACCGACTTCATTTCCAACAACCCCATAAGCTTGGACAAAAATAAAGCTGATAACGCTAAGAAATAACATTAATCCAGCGGCGTAATGGTACTTATAATATTGCAATATTAGCGCTAAGCAGCAGGCAGTCACTAACAGCATGTTCATTAATACTGCAGTTAAGGATTGATAGAAAAAAACAAAAATACAGGCATCGAGTAAAACGATAGAGCAAGACAAAAGTGCGAACGTATTGCACACACGTATTTTGTGTGCATTGTAGTCATCGCCATCGCAACCAATGTTGATAACCCTCTTAAACACAGACTTAAGACGTTTATACATAAAGAAATTTACCAAAGCCGGACATGCTTAGTATAGGTGAATATAACCAAGTTGAGCATATTTGATACAGGAAATTTACCTAACTACTCCTAAAATAAGTAAATTCATAGCCTTGCTTAATACACAACAAACTCTGAAATAAAGTGTAATAGTTTGTTGAACAATGCGATCTAAGATCTGGCTTATGCCTAGGTATCGAGAGGACTTCGAAACGTAGGGGCTTTCTACTCGAAATAAGGCATTTAGTAATCTTTTTATATGTTACAAGACAAAATTATAGAGGATAGTCAGATGAACAAAACATTTTCAGTAATTTCGATATTAGCGATTTTGCTCGCCAGTTGCCCATTCAACTCGTTTGCTCAAAACTCATATTCTTTTAAAGTAAATATTCATTGGCAAGATAGTATAACGGTTGAAGATGCCAATTTGGTACCAACCGGTATAACGGAAGGCACATTTAGTTTTAGCTATCTTCTGGCCAATGCTTACAATTACAATGTCCACTCAATGCAAGAGTCCGCTAATTTTGATGAAGTAAGCTTTACCCTTCAATTACCAACAGGGTTTGAGTCTTTGGGATGCAACGTGTTGTTTGTCGACAACTCGCCCTCCCCTCTAGCTATATTCAAAAGAGGAAATAGATTGTCAATGTCCTTTATCCAAGGTTACAGCGCATTTCACGGTAGCTACAAACTAATATGCTTCTGATAGTAAAAGGGGCTTAGCTTATAAAGTCCCCTTTAAAAACTTGTCAAAAATCTATTCTTTACAAAACCGACTATGTTCGCCGTTAGTTATACTCAATCATAATCCCGATAACGCTTACCATGTAAGTAAATCGAACAAATAAGTAGCAATAGTAAAAAGATTGACATGCTACCACCGCCCGAGTCACTGCCAGTAGTGGTGTTGCTATTGGTATTACTAATATTATTGACCGTCACACTAACTTCTCGACTTTGAGCTAAATGGCCATCTGAAACTTCAACCATAAACTCTAACAATACTTGTTGTTCGACATTGGGGGCTGTAAATGTAGCCGTTACAGTATTGCCATTGTTCAATGATACAGTAGTACCTGATGTTTGAGTCCAAACAAACAACAATGTATCGCCATCAGGATCGCTTGAACCTGATGCACTTAGAGTAACCAACTCGCCTTCATTGACTGTTATATTGGACTCAGCGACCTCAGCCAGTGGTGCATTGTTTGGTATCGCTTCGATTCTGAGCACTTTACCAGTAGACCCTTGTGGGGTACCTGTTTCATTCGTCAAAACCAGCACATCGCCACTGTTAAGTTTAACAAATCCAAGTAGCTTTTCGCCTTCAAAGCCTGTTTCGATAGGTATTTCTGCAATCAGATCTGAAGTTGATGTATAAAATAGCCTACCTTTATCTGCATCTGGAGAACGATAGTCACCGAATAAGAATTTTCCTTTTAATACTTCAATATTACCGTCGTATACAGCTCCGCAAATCACCGCGATCCCTTCATCGCTGTCATATTGCCAATTTGGATCAACAAGCTCTGATGGCAAGCTTGCAAGGTTAGGGTCAAACACAAATCCGCTGTCACTTCCATTATTATTGAAGGCAAACGACCCTTCCTTTAAAGGCCAGCCCAAATTTTCTCCGCCAGTCACCAAAGTGATTTCTTCAATCTTATTTTGACCGACATCACATACATATATTTGATTATCATGCGCGACAATACGGTAGGGATTTCTCACCCCAACCACCCATATTTCGTCCAAAACACCATTACTTTCAATGAATGGATTGTTCGCTGGAATACCATATTTGCCATTTACGGCGTTATTACCTAGTGGATCTATCCGCAATAACTTACCAAGCGGTGTTTGAGTATCTTGACCATTTCCATCGTCACTGTGCCCATTCCCTTGGTCATCAGCTCCACCGCCATCTCCTAATGAAATCAATAACATGCTGTCACTATCAAATATTAGAGTACCACCATTATGATTACTTTGAGGTTGTGCAATGCGCATTATCTCAGTCGCGGAATCACTATTTATATTAACACCCTCATCAGGGTCCAATGTGGCCTGCCAACTATTGATCACCGTATGATGATCTACGCTACCAGAGAAAGAAAAATCAACACTGCCCGAAGCGGGCTCTGACGTATAGGTATACAGCAGTCCATTGTTGTTAAAGTTTGGATGAAATGCGACTCCTAAAAAGCCGCGCTCATCAAAATTAGGGTTAATGTCTACTAGCCTATCTGTCACGGTTAATACTTGACTCAACTGATTAGTACTGAGGTTTAAACTATATAAAATTCCAATTTGATCAACTATATATACGAAATTATCTTGTCCATTTATCGTTGCACCGGTCACCGGTGAAGTCAGGGTGCCCGATACCAATGGAATTAGATTGGCCTTCAACGCCCCTTCTTCAATCATAGCGGGAATGGGATCTGTGATGGGGGTTGGCTCGGTGCTTTGCTCTGCCATTGCCGTGTATTCAAAATCTTCCATAGCCGCTAAATCGCTCGCATTGTTGGTAAACTCAACTTTGGCAATGCCACTATCGCGACGCAACGATACTTGGCTCCAATCGCTGCTGTTTACCTCGACTCTTAATAGCTCATTGTCATCCGCATCTAACAGTCTAACAAACGCGTTTCCCGTCGATTGCCCACGAATGTAAAATAGTAATTCGACTGCTGGCGTGCCAAACGATATCGTTGCCGTCGTATTACGGACCATAAATGCCCGACTACCACTTCGGTACAATGAGGAAATTCCTGCGATCCTCACTTCGCCACCGCTAAAGGTAACTGTTTTGGGCTGAGTGCCTAAAGTAAAGGTTCCTGAGGTTTGGTCAGTTGGGAAAGTGGTTGAGACATCCGCTGCATATAGCTTGGGCACAAGCAACACCCAGCAACAGAACATAAATCTGATCAGACTATACATGACATGGTACCTTTACTATGAGATGTGATAAATAGACCAAAATATAGTCAATTTAATTTCGATTTATAGAACAATTTTTGTCTTTTATTTTCTGACTGAAATGATCTTCTTTCACTTGGAGAATAAAGCAAAGCGCCAGCGGTTTAGAGCTTTAGTCATTGCCCTTTGAAGGTACCCAACTTGTATAAAATTGCTACCCTGCTAACTGCATTTACTTTGTGTCAGGTTATCGTCTAAACATGATGTTAAATATTGAAAAAGACATGCCTCTCTTTGATTTCCATGGTGCAGAAGATAGGTTAATGGTTATAGGGTGCCTTTAGCTCTGCTTCAAGTTGCTTGCGGTTTTTGTGAAGTTGTAAACGTACCACATCTTCAATAGCGCCAGAAAATAAACCAAAGTGTCCCTGTTCATCTGCTTTAAATGTGCCTTCAATTAGTACGTATTGCTCATTAAATCGCTCACCGCGCTTACTTGCAATATCAACCCAAATTGAATTTTTCGTAATCATTTGATCAAAATCCAACTTGTTGGCGTAGACTGCATTTCCCTCATGTTCAATATTTAAGAACCCGACGAACTGAACTTTTTTATTGTGGTACTTTAGGGGATTAGATAATAACGCGTAGATAGAAACAGAATCGACGCTAAGGTTTAAACTGGATGCTGGAAGTTCATCAGATTTTAACGGCTGGCTAATAAAAAAAAACAAAGAAATAAGTAAACCCTTTATATAATTTATCGTCATAATACATCCCTATCAAATCAAATTACTTTGAAGCTAACACGCCAAAAAGTCACAGCTTAAATACAACCCTCGATAAGATCAACCTTCCGCTTTTTGCGTTAAGTCATCAAAAGCATGTTTTTGGCCACCTCTTTGATTGTTAAATAGAAAATAAACTTGAAAAAAAAATGTTATTTTAGGAGTATGAGCTTTACATTGAATTCACCATTGGTAATGAGATGAAAGGATTTCTTAGTGATACCCCAGTTTCAAGTTTAGAAAATTGGCCTGAATTGCAAAGCTTCGCCAGTTACCTTGCTGAAAATCTAAATAAACTCGACAACTTTGAGCAAGGCCATCAGAATACAGAGCTCATCAATACAGCGCCTATTTTACTTAGTGGTGACTGGGGCTCAGGCAAAACCAGTTTATTAATGTGCTTGAAAGAAGAGCTAAACGATAAAAACGTTGTGTGGCTTGACGCATGGCGTTACGAAGCTGAAAGCAGCTTAATGACTGCACTGCTGCACTGTATTTGGCAAAGCCAACCAGAGCCAAATAATGCGAAGCAGCAAGCCTTAAATGCATTTAAAGCTGTACTTAAAACCGCAGCATCTTTGGGTGTCAGGGGGATGCTTGGTGCTATTGGTATTAAAGGTAATTTGACTGATATTCAAAAAGATTTCGACACAATTAGTCAGGTTGAAACACAGCCCCCTGCTAAAACTCAAACTGATCTGCTTACCGAACAGTTTGAAGAGTTAATTAATACCCTTTGGGAAGATAATAAGCCGATTATCATCATAGATGATTTAGACAGGTGTTCCCCTGAAAGCGCTGTTGAACTGCTAGATCAAATACGGCTATTGGTAAGTAGTCATACACATACAGGGTGTCGTTTTGTGGTGGCGATGGACAAGGTCACCTTGCAACAAGCTATCAGAAGCAAATTTTCATCGCTTTCAAGCTATGATAGCCAAAGGTACTTAGAGAAACTCTTTCCAATCATGTTGCAAATTCCGCGATTCTCTTTGGCTAATCATAATACATTGTATCAAGAGCTACTGAGCCAAGGCGGATATCACGATGATCAAGACAACACTGATAGCGGACTGCGATTTGATGAAAAGTGGAAAGACGTTTTTTCAACGCCTTGTTTTGCAAACTTAAGGCTTATAAAACGCTGTTTAAACACCTATCAGTGGCTTATGTCTAATGAGCCGGAAAGCCAAACCCCACCCTTTGACACAGCACTGCTTATGGAATGGCTTGCCGCCATCAACCGCTGGCCAACTCTCAGAGACTATTTGCATGCCAAGTCTAACGTTTTTTGGGAGCAAGTGGAAAACGCACTACAACACGACAGTGTCCGCTCGGAAAATCAAGACGCAACAGTAGATGAACTATTAGAGCAGCCCTATATTCGCGAGTTTTTTAACGAAAGCCCAACCAAAGGCGGTGCCAGATACGAATACAGGCTTCAAACTCGAATTCAAGATTATAAAGTTCTCGATGAATTCATCAGCAGTAAAGGGGTTTAAATGCTAGAAAGTAATAGACATGACGTATGGGCTTTGCTCAGCCCTGATAAACTAGAAGATACATTAAGCCAGCTCACTGACAGTCTATGCTACAAACTAGGCGCTGACCATTGGCGTATTTTTGGCATTGATTTTTCTAACAAAAATGGGCCCTACGTCAAACTAAAATGCGCAGCGAAAGAGAAGCTAGATACACAGAAACTCGAGCGCTATCTGTGCGATGAAGAAGAACCTCACTTAACCAACCATTTAGTCGAACACCAAAAGTGGGTCATTGCCGAGCGCGCAAAGAACAGTGACTACTGGCGCTGCACTATAGGTGGCCTAGCAAATGACCCAGTAGAAGTATCGGGATATGGCGACCCGGAATCGTTCCCTAGCACACGCATTGAGTGTGGTGAGCTAAACAATAAAGACAAATGCAGACTATTTTGGCCTCTTCATAACTTAGAGCAAAAGTTAATCGGCTTTATTTGTTTTTATATTGGCGAAGACAATGTGAAAGACAGGTTTTTGCTCTGTGACATAGCCAAATATCAAAGTGATTTTGCGCACATCAATATTGCCTACGAACACTCTCGGGCACTTAAACGTAAAGATGTTGCAGAAAATGCATATAAGGATCTCATTGGCTTACCCAGTGTAAAAAAAACATTCTTTGAAACGCTCTCACTACTACTCGGGCATGTTGGTGAGTTCATCCAAGCATATTCACTAAACTTAATGGAGTACGACGCTGATAAGAAGCGTTTATATACCATAAGCCATTGGAGTTGTGACGGTTCAACACAGCAGCATACCTCCGATATTTATATTGATTCAATCGAGCAAGAAGAGATACAAAACCTCATGCTAGAAGACTTGGGTATCTCTCAAAATGAGCAATCTGAACTGCTACTACGCGCCTGTTTTAAAATGTGGGAGCCTGAACACAATGATGTCAGCAAATACATCAAAAACAGTTCACTTTGGTTGGCTGTGTTTGATAAAGCCTATCAACCTCACTTTAATGCATTACACAGATGGCGCGGTTCCGCTGCAAGAGAAAAATCTGAGACCTTTATACAGGCATCGGGTAAACGATTTTATGAGTACTTCAAAGATTACCAAAGTTATTGCGTACAAAAGTTCAGCAGCGAGTTACATGATTTTGCACAGAACCAAGAGCAAGACCTCGAATCTTTGCACTCAAGGACCCTAGATCAACTCTGCAAGTATACCGGTGCAGAAGCGGCATTGCTCTACGAGCCAGTCAAATCAGGTAAAGTAACACAAGCGCGCTGTCAAAGTGGAAATGACATACATAATTTGATCGATTTTGGTGTTGCGCAAGGTTCTACATCGGCTTATTTAATCAATAAATGTGAAGCCTGTCTTATCCCAAAAACAGACGAAGATGCTGGTCGCTGTCTCGATAAAAGCAAATTAGATAGTCTTAGTCATGAGCTCGGTTGGAAGCAAATTCGTTCTTGGTTATATCACCCCTTATTTTTTGAACCAAAGATCAAATCTACTCAAAGTGATGTTGCTTTGATTGGTATGATAAAACTCCTTACTCAAAACAGAGTTATTGGGTTATTTCAACAGCAGCTGGCCGACAAGCTGCTTGCAGCCACGGCTATACAATGGTGTGAATTTCAGCAGCACCATTTGTTTGCAAAGTTGCCAGAGGTTATGGATGAGTTAATGCAGCTCTCTGGGCAGGACCTCAACAACTGTCTTATCGCGCGAACAAAACACTTAGTCGATACCTATATCCGACGTGACTGTCACGTTGAGCTTATGGTAAATAATGAAATGGGCCAACTTATATTGTCTGGAGCGTCCAAACAGACCCAGCAAATGACATCTGTCGATTACATAAAAACCGTTAAATACCTGGAAAGAATATTCCCCAGCAACAAAAACTATTTTCTCATTAAGCCTAAAAAGAATGCTTTTCAAAGAGCAAATGGCAAATTAATCGCACTGGGTATGCACAGTATGGTCACTCGTATCGCTATCCATGGTAGCCAGCTTGTTCGCGGCTTTTTAGTAGTCACATCACACAATCGTGCTTTTACACAATGGGAAGCGGAGCAAGTATACCGAATAGTCAGAGAGCTATCGCAGGTGATTTACCACGAAGCAATGCGAATTCAATGGCGATCTGATATGGGTGTTTTTCGTCATGCTATTTTGGCCCCATCACAGGGGCTGGTGTCCAGAGCGAAAGGGTTTGCTCATTTGATCCTCAAGCATGCCCCCGATGACAAAGCCATTAAAAAACAGCTTAGGTTATTAAAAAGGGATGAGTTTCTAGTTAAAAGTTGGCAAAAATTTCAAAGAGTATTGATGGATCAACAGATAGAACTCGATAGAAAAGAGACAGATCTCAGGGAATGTTTTGAGCGCTGGATAGACAGATACCGAGACTGGGCAGCAGAAAAAGGCGCTGCGATTGAATTTGAATATACCGCACCGGATCAATTTACTTTTGATGAATTAAGTTTGGACATTGCTATCGGCAACTTACTGGATAACGCAGTTAAGTACACCCTTGAAAATCATAATATTTTTGTTCGGGTCTCGACGATTAAATATAAGTTAGTCATAGAGATCAGTAACGTAAGTCATGCCTTAAGTGACTACCAATTAAAGCAGGTTATGCGTTTTGGCGAGCGAGATAATATGCACAGAAACATCAGCGGACAAGGAATTGGTTTGCCATTGGCAACATCGCTTATTAACGCACACCCTGACGGTCAACTCACCCTAAAAAGCACACCATTGAGAAGCGATAACAATAAGGCGGTAATAACTGCCCAAGCCACTTTTTTACATTATTGGCGCGGATAAAAATTTAAGGAGAAAACAATGCGACTACTGTGGATTGATGATGAAAAGGAAAACTTTTTCTTTGAAACCATGTTGCTAGAAGAAGAAGGTTTTACTCTTGATTGGGCAACGACCATACCGGAAGCTGCTAACTTGCTTAATCAACATTATTACGATGGTATTTTACTTGATCAGCAAATCAAAGATAAAAGCCAGCCTATAGATTCTGATTTAGTGGTTTGGATGGGGACTTTATTTATTTGCTGGCTAAAGAATCAGCGAGTACATTTGGATCAGCAATTGCTGGAACTACTCGAAAAGCTCAAAGCTTGCCCTAAGCCAAAAGAATCCAATACAACCGCCCCCATACTTATTATCTCTGGTTTTTACGACGGTGACGTTCAAAAAACAATTAACCAGCTTTGTGACGGGAGAATAAAGCGCACAACTAAGCCCCTTGAAGAAGCGGAACTATTAAATTTCACTCGTAGCCTAGAAATCGGTAAGCACCATGACTGAGCAGATAATTAAAACAGACGATATAAAAGCAAAGTTGACTAAGGCGTTAAACAATAATTTTTTGCAAAATTACACAAGCTCTGATATTGAGTCGCAGCTTGCTAGAGTGCTATGTTTTGTGATACCTGAGCAGGTCATAAGTGCAACCGTCGCTTTCTCTATGCCTGGACTCAGCAATAAGAGTATTCCATATATAACCAAAAAAGTAGAACAGCTTTACCCCAATAAACACCAGCTGGAAACAAGCATAGATAAAATTTTTGAATATTTCGCAAAGTCAAACCAACTAGCCAACAATGCGTCTAAGAGTGACGCTTCCACGCATATGTTAGGGAGCGCTCAGTCGATCTATTTTAAATGGTATGTCACTGAATCTATCGTTGACAGCAAATTATCTGTACTTAATTGCATACTCACTTCTGATCCTAGTAATCAGTCACCGCGATTGACAGCCTGTTGGCAACTTCAAATTTATGACGAAAACAACGCCGTAGAGATAGCCAACCAGTTAAAAGATAAGTTAAATACAGATATTGAGATAACCTATCTTATTTGGCGAGCTTATAAAGCTCGAAAGTGGCCCGAAATGGCACCCGCAATACGGACTTATACACTTTCGAAATACAACTCGTCTGTGCCTTGGCCTATAACAAAATTTAAAAGTCTCAACAAAAAGCTTAAAGTTTGGGCGGATATGGACTTCCCAGTAGAATATTGGGCGGACATTAGCATTCCTATTTTATTAACCGTTTGGCGGCAACTTTTACTGGAACGCTTTTTTACCAAAGGTGCTGATATTTGTTTAAAAGAGCACCGCGATACTCTCAAACAAACAGTCGACCTTATCAGCTCTGTCAGCACTGAGGAACACGACGGAAAAAAGCTCAAACGATATAAAAACCTGGTAGGTTTATTTGCTGCCTTTTTTACTAACCATGAAGACGAGAATGAAAACAAGCACCTTGACTCCAAACTGCAAAATGTAGACAAACATATAAAGCCTCTAGCCATGTGGCTGCAAGTACGACTCGGAAAAAGGGATGTATCTAGCACTCAAGCGCTTTTAGCAACGACTTACGACGGTTTAAACATCTACTTGAAACATCTGGGATTGCTTCAAGCTCGCGAAAAAACGCCGTTAAAACGGGGTTATCTAATGCTCTGGCTAGTATTTCAGGTGTTAGAGAAAATAAAGGATAAAAAAGATTATCAGTTTATAGAGCCCGAGAAATGTGCCTTGGCATTTGTTATTACTGAGTCAGCTAGAACCATTTTTTCTGACGGTTATCGATTTAGAAGCTTCCCAGTTGACCTTGCAATGAGTATGTTACGGCTTATAAAAATGCACTGTCGTGAAAACTTAGAATTGTATTTACCCATTTCTCTATTTAGAACGCTCGAAAATAGCTTACACGCCAGTCAATCGTCAGAAACACTCAACTTTGCGCTGCAACACTGCCAACACATTATTGACGTATACATCTTTGGTCAATATATGCTGTCTAACAAAGGGAAAATTGCAGATAACCTTCAAAAAACATTCGCAATCTCGGCCCTGTTTCATGATTTAGGGATGCTTGAAAACGGTGACAGTAGCACTGAAATGAACTGGCAAAAAGTCCATGATGAATTTGCTCAAATTGGGTTAATTGAATCAAGGGAACTTGAGTCTCTCTCTCACTTTGAAACGCTACCATTACAAAAACAAGGTATTTCAAGCGCCTATATATTGATTGAACATGTGCATGACCACAATCAAATCCAGTCCGATGAACGCAAAAAGCTCGTGATTAGAGATCTGATCAAACCGGCTGCCAGAGCGATTCTATTTCACAACATGAGTTACCTGCCAGACCGTTATACCAGAGATTCTGAAAAAACAGCCATGATGCTGCTACTTTGTGATTTGGTATTACCATGGCACCCATCTTCAACATTAATTGAGAACCCCAAAGCGATTCAAGCCGAAGGTCTTCTTTGCCATTTTCATAGTACCGCCAACACTTTAAATGGCGATTTGGCAACTGAGTATCAATATGAAAATACGCATTGGATAAAGTTGACTGCAACGGAAAATTTACCAACACTACTGCAAGTTCTTCGCCTGATCCAATCAGGGGGAAAACTACATTTAGAAAACATAACTGATAAATATAAAAATAGTCCCCAGCTTTTATTTAAAGTGCCAAATAGAAAGCAATTACTGCATTCTATGCAAATGCTCAGTGACAGCTTTTACCATCAAATGAACGTCAATATCAGAGATTGGATAGGTCAACAAAAGTCCTTTTGGTCGGACTTACATACCAACCACTGCAGTGAAACAACAACCCCCTATAGCAACGATAAAATCGTTGAAGGAGAGCTTAGCCCTTCGGAATCTCTATATAGAATGATCCAAGACGGGCAAGTTCATGAAAGTGAGTTGTCGCAACTAATTTGGATTGAAACCGGCACCGCGCCGCTTGGTTATTTTGATGTGATGGCATATGCAGCGCTACCTGAAGTAAAAGCGTTTTTAAAACGTTATCGGCCTTTTTAAAATCTTCAAACCATAAATTAAAAAGCCCCGATGTGTAATTTCGGGGCTTTTTAATTCAAAACTGCATTGTGCTAATCGATTTCAATGTTAATCAATCAATTGAATTCTCACTGAATCACTGCGTGGGTGGCAATCCCACTTCGCATTACGCTCACCACCAGACAGCTTTGCATCCCACTCAAGACCGCACTCGCGACCGTAGGCGATAGCTGAAATCTTGGTCTCATTTTCATTGGGCTGGAGTGTCACTGTGAGATAGTCTCCACTTGTTCCTTCGTCAAACTTTGCATTTCGTTCATTCGATACACTATCTGCATCCCACTCTAGTGCACCTTTACCACCTTGAGCAACCAAATAGCCTGACACTTTTTTTACAGACCCTGATGTTGTGACTTTATTCACTTGAAATGTCAACGGATCAGCTCGCCCAGCGCAATCCCACTTCGCGTTGCGCTCGCGGCTTCTTAATGTTGCATCCCACTCTAGGCCACAAGTTTGTCCGTTTGCAACCGCCGTGATTATGACTTGATAATCCTGACCTTCTGTCACTGAAGAGTTCGAATTTAAATAACGCGTCGGCGCATTGTTCAAAATTTTGTTGATTTCTGTACCGCTGCCGCCATTGTACAGCGCACGCACTTCATCCAGTGTCAGGGCACGTCCCCAAACTGCAAAATCATCCAAATCCGCCTTCAAATTATATTTGTAAGTACCAGTTCCATCTTGTCCTATATTCCAATCGAGGGAAGAGCTAATGTCGCCTACATCTTCAATGCTGCCTGATATAATATTTAGTTGCCCAGTCGGGCTCCCTGCGTACAAGGTTGCGCTGCCATCACGGTCAAACGTGGCTACCAATAACCACCAACCATTGAAGGTATAGTCAATGGGATCAATATCTTTTCGATCAGCCGACGTTGAAGCGATATTTATCCCTACATCATCACCATTCCCTTCGTTGGCAAGTAACAATGTGCCTCGATTACTGCCACTATCCCAATTCTTATTACCGACGATCACTGGATCACCTTGCTGATCTCCACTAACTCGATACCAAGTCATCAAGGTAAAATCGCGTGCAGATGCAAAGTCCATTTCAGCTGGGCTGCCTAAAGACAAGTACTCTTGCGAGCCATTAATGGCCACGAATTGGCCAAACTTGCCGCCCGAATTAATTTCAGGGCTGCCACCGCCCACTTTTGCATGAACATGATTCCCTGATTTATCCTCATAGTTGCCATCAAACGGTAAATATGTAATTAAGTCGGTCTCAATGTTCTCAGGTGCTTGTGCTTGCACGCTGTGACCCCTAACCTCGCCATCCATATTGCTTGGCACTGACAGACCATGATGCGCAAGCACAGTTGGAGCGGCATCATAGTTTTTCGGTATTCCGCTCAGGTAGCCTTGCTTTGCGGTTTTTGATGCCACTAAAAATGGGATTGTGTAATTGTCTGCTGCATGAATACCGTGGGAAGATCCTCGGCCACCGTGATCTGAAGTCATGACAATCTGCCAATCCTCTTCTGCAAAATTCGGGCGAGCTTTTATAGCATCCAACAAAATCCCTATTTGACGATCAACATCTGCAATCTCGTCCACGTAGCCTGTATCCGATGCAGTAAAACAACATGCGTGCCCAGCCCCGTCTACATCGTCTAAAAATAGGAAAATGGAATCTGGTCTAGTGCCTTTAGGCCAGTTGTTAGACTCATAGGTACCATTGATTATTTTCAAAGCATTATTGACGTTTCCAGCGTCATTGGAGTCAATTTTTAGATCTGCTTCGTTTGCTATTTGCATATCTGTAGACCAGGTAACTAAATAAGCAGTATTGAGGCTGGCACTGTGGCGTTCTAACAGGCTTTGATAATGTGGATATTGTGCATATCTGCCCGTATGGACGTCAGAATTACCGGTAACACCACTTTTTTTAGCTGTCACGCCGGTCATGATACCAACGTGGTTGGGGCCACTATTTGGCGCAGCGTCTTTCATGGTTTGCGCATAAAATGCGAAAGCACCTTGATAGCCCTCAGCCCACGTACCGGCAATTAACTTGTCTAGGTTTGGTGTACTTGCGTTTTCTATACCATCACCCCGGAGTCCATCAATGGCTATTAATAATGAGTGAGAACTCGCCAACACCTGTCCACTGAGCATTGCCCCAAATAGCCCTACACATAAATTTGCTACGGTTTTCTTGGCGCCTATCACGCCCCTACCGCATTTGTCTTTTATCGTCATTGTAAATTTCCTTTCTAATAAAGACCCAATCTGGTCTAGTCCAGAATTTACGTGAAATGTATTGCAAAATCGTTATTTGGAAATGACAGTGGGATGAATTAGTAAAACTCGCAGGGTAGTTAGTACTATATACTTTCGATGCTTTCAGAAGAAATTTGAAGAGCACACATGCTTGGATGACGGTGCTATAAAAATGCGGCCTGATGTTTTCCATTTAAAGCCTTCGACTCTTGTATTTAAGTTGCCATAAAATGGTTAAATAAAGGTCTTGATTAAAATATCCCGATAATTTTAATTATTTTACGTGACTATAACGGTAATGCACCTATAATCAGGACAAATTTATAAGTAAGGACTAAAATGAAAAAGCTACTTTTACCTCTATTATTAGCATCAGGCTTTAGCTATGCAGGTATGAGCACTCCGGGTACAACGACTGCTGCTGTGCCGGTAAACCTACATATTGTCAACAGTAACGGAGATACGTATGTTCAGTTACCAGCAACAGGTTGTTCTACCTCTGTTTACTACTTGAGTCCATCACATAAGAAATATGATGCAATTTTCTCAGTGCTACTTACTGCACAAACCACAGGAAAAAAGGTCAGAGTAAAATTCTGACAAATGTGTAAATAGTGCAAGCAATCCATTTGGTAATATAGTTGGTGTTTACCTTAATGATTAATCACTAGGGTAAAATCTAAACGCATCAAATTATGATTTCTAAATTCCAATAAAAATTAGAGTTTAGAAATCTCCCTTAGTCACAAAAACAAAGCCTATGTGGCGGTTAGAAAGTGAAAAACGAGTGATAGTTGAACCTTTTTGATGGGGTTAGCGACTTAAATACAAAGATTTAATGTCAATTCACTACTTAAAAACACAGTGTATGGTCCACCTACTTGAGTGACAATAAGACAATTCATCGAGAAATCAAGTAATACCCCCTTCCTTTCCAAATTAAAAATAATCCCTACGTGAGCTCGCATATAAAAAAAGTACTTTTAAGTATAGCCGCGCTCAACTTGAGGAAAATTGAGCGCATCACAAAGAAAACGGTTTAGTTTTTATCTAACGATAATATTTATTTCCTAAACCGACCTTAACATGGAGGTTAAATTACACCTTACCACCTTAGATTTAAAATAAAAGCAACTGAAAACCCTTTTTAATACACATGGGGTTCTCATATAATTGAACCTGTAAACAAGGATAATTTTAAGGAGTTAATATGTTTACCAATAATAAGCCAAACCTTTTTTTGAGCACTCTGGTGCTCGTTACTTGCTCTGTATCTGCGCAAAGTAGTGAGTTGTTCTTAAAACAAGACAGTATCAGGGATAATGTGCTGACGCAGGACAAGTTAACAACATTTACACCCGATTTCCGAGGCACGTATTTTATTGCCACCGACAGTCAAGGCAGTATTATTTCTGGAAACCAGATTCACCATACTCAGCCTCAAATTAATACCGCTGACAGTACCAAATACATTACTTTTGATGTGGTTAATGAAAGCGGCGTTAAAGCCACTTATTATGGTACTCCTTCACTAGACTTCAATGGTTGGTATGGGCATTGGGTAGATACTACTGAACAAAGCGGCGACTTTGAATTAACCATAGGTGATGGTACGGTTCCTAACCGCGCTTGCCAATTGGCAGATGAAAAGGTCAATATCAGTTCTTTTGAAGTCGCAACAACCAGCCATGGGAATATTAGTAACCTCAGTGACGGCGTTGTGGTTTATAGCTACAGTCATGTTTGGTTCTCCAAAGAAAAACAAGAGTCTATTTACGTTACATTGCCACAGGCAGAAGCAGTATCTAAAATCGCACTGGCACAAGGTTATAATTCTGCCACAACTTGGGTCACCACAAGCTGGAAGCTATACGGCAGTAACGATAAGCAAGTTTGGGCACCTATTGGATCAGGAGATAAGCCAGATTTCCCAGCGATGTCGGAATATTGTCTAGAGTCAAAGGCACATTACCAGTTTTATCGTCTCGATGTCTCAAATGACCAAGGTAATTATCTTAGCTTAGGCGAGCTAGAGCTTTATAAGTAAACACTTCATTCAAGCAATTCTAAGAACAGCAGTAAAAGAGATAAAAGAGTTGCCTTTATGCTGAGTCAAGAGCGATTGACTCAGCTTTTAGCCCGATAGTTGACTTTGTATAACCACTACATAGGTTTACTAGATTAAAAGAACACTGACTATCAATGAGAATACTGTGGAACAATCAAACATATGCATAAGCCAAATGCTTATTAAGGTCATATCAATGTTAACACCCCCTATTTGTCTTCGTTGATAACGTCCCAAAACTCAGTACTTTTTAAAAGAGCAAGTGCGTCCTCTCCTCCTATATCCAAAGCTAACTGTGTAAGCCTTCTTACCTCTTCAAGGTTGCCCGTTTCTACAAACTCAAAGCGAGCCAGCTGCACAATGCCTTCCACATTTTTTAATTCTATTGCGTGCCTTAACTCCCCTACAACAACGTCATACTCTTCTTTAGAGAGCTTTAACTCATCTTTTTGTGGCATATACTGATTGACCAAATTTATTCCGTGGTAAACATGTGCAATCTTGAGACCTAGCAAAGCTGAACTATAAAGCCATTTATTGGCCAAATTGACATTTTTCTCCATATAACTGCCCTGAGTCAAAATCATACCTACATTAAACTGAGCCTGTTTGCTATTTGCTTTCGCCGCATCGACAAGGTGATGAACTGCTTCTTCCATATGCGGTAACAACGTTTTTGGATAAACATTGAATACAACATATGCCATATTTTTGGAGGGGATATGCCCTAACTCAGCTCCTTTAAGGAACAGGTTGTAAGCTTTTTTTGGCGAGAAATCTTTACTTCCTTTTTGCTTATAATACTGATCTGCGATTTTATAATATTCTTCTGCAAGATCTTTTTCCTGTGCATTCACAGATGTTGTCACAATTAAAATCAATAAAATTATAAACTTCATTACTTATTCCTAAATCAAACTAGGCTAATTCATTCTTTGGTTTATCTATGTAATACACAAATGAATTGCGTTTTCCATACCTTTGGATTAAGAAAGCATTAACTCCGCCACTTTACCAAACAGATTTTAAGTTTTTTTTGATAAGAAGTCTTTGCTTACTGCCCTTCAATAAAAGTTTATTGCCTAAGAATAAAAAGAGTTTACATATACCTCACATTGATTCACTTTCTCAGAATGTTACGATAACATTCCACTGATTAATGGATAACCAATTGCGAACAGGAATTTTAAAATAATGCTTAGAATGATTTTTATGATAACGGCTAGCTCAGCATTGGCTTTTACGAGCTACGCGTCAGATATCCCATTTAAAAACGGTGGCTTTGATTCGCCTTTTGACAAGGTAAGATCACCAAACGTGCAACATAGCCCTTGGAAAGTACAAGATTATGAAACAGGATACAATCCAAACACAATTTACAACTATGGTGGTCTTGTAACACGAGAGTATGATGCAAATACCAATAACTGGTACGCAAAGATCTATAGTCATCACGCAGAAGAATCAAAGTGTAAGAATTATGGTATTAATTGCCATAGAGCGGAACTGTTCTATTCCCCAGATAGATATGACACTCACCCAGATTACCTTAATATCGACGGACAGCGAACACAAATTACATTTCGCTTTAAAGTAGACAGAATTTGGAACAAAGGATGCAGAGTAAAAGCACCGAACTCGCCATCAATTTGTTATTCAACTCTTATGCAATATGGTCCGCCATCAAATGCAGCTTACCCTGTTGCACCTATGATGAGCTTTGTTATTGCCAGATACCCGCAAGCAAATGAACGACCTGCAATATCACTACAGCATAAAGTGCATTGTGCTAAGCCAAGCAATAAAATCCATTACTCAGGCATATGCGACAACAAAGGAAACAGCATCGCTTCTTGGTCTGCTGATACCATCATCCCTATTGAAGTCGGACGTTGGTATGTTGCGTATTCACATGTACTTTGGAGTGAGCAAAACGGAGAGTTTTCAGCAGCAATAAAGCCAGAAGGTGGCACTTGGACACACTTCTCTAAAGATGGCCAATTATTTCATCATTTGCCCACTCGCGCAGCGAACGGCAAACACAACTTCAAAGCGGGTATTTATGGCCACGGCATAGATACTTCTGATGAAGAGTTAGTAATGTCATTCGATGACTTTAAATTCATAAACTAACGCATGCGCATGTTGTTATTCAACATGCCAAATAGCGCATAGGACGTCCAATTCAAGCTTTTATGATATTAGTAGAGGCAACAGAACAGACGATTAAAATTGAATAACCTTTAAGAAGTTAGGCTTTGTTCACATCCTAGCTTCTTAATATCTTCCAACCCATACCCACCAAAACGTCAAACAACACATATCAAGTAATTCAGTTTGTTGATTCGAAAGTTTGGTCATGACAAAGGCATTGAACCCGGCTAGATGTTGTACTGCGTAGCAAGCTCAAATCCATAGTTGCTAAAAAAAGGGTCTAGACGCAAAGCGATTTAGGGAACTGATTACCCGTTATTCCCGGTTATATGTCCGAGCAACCTGTGATCACAAGTGATTAGTCATCGAAATACGGCTATAGGAATAAATAATAATGAGGCAGTAAAAACTGCCCCGATATAGCTACTTAGCTTGACATAACACAAGTATTTACATGTATCTTCGTTAAATACGTTGGTACTGCTTGCTGGCTCCTAAACAAGACTTCGTACCATATCTTAATTTTTAGATACGGCAAAGCTCACAAGCAGGTCTAGTTGTAATTACGACTAACCACAGTGCAAGTATAAAGCCAAGGAGCTGCTTCACCAACGTTTTTACAACTATGCACCCAGGAATTTGGGTTAGCTGTTCGCGCTCGATTTGCTGCATCAGCAGCATCTTTAGCATATCCTATCCAGGTAGAAGTCCCAGCAAAAACACTGGCTGAAAATAATACAGCAAGGCTAGTTAACGTAACTTTAGATAAAACTGTTCTTTTCATGGTTATTCCTTTATTTAATTTAATTGAACTCGAATCAAGCACTCTTAACGAACAAAAACCACCCACACATTGGGTGAAAATTAATCATAGCAACAAAAATAAATATGTCCAATGTTTTTACTTATTAATGAAATTAACGAAGATACCATTCTAAAACCCAACTAAAAATCAAATAAATCAAATAAAAACAATAACTAAAGATATAAACGCATTAACGTTAGACCCTTTACTCTCTAAACAGTAAATTAAAACACTTTCTTGTCTAAGATTTATTCAGGCAATGAGATAGCCCCTCCAAAATATGCGTCAATGCGCCAAACTGAAGGTGTAAATAACGAAAGTTATGAGTATTCACCTTGAAAGATGCTCCAATCACTAAGTATCAGTCAATCTGGTACCCGTTTCACTCCTCTAAGAGCAAAAATGAAATAGCCTCAATACTGAGGTAATTAAAGAAGGGTTGATCCAGTTCTCTCTTATAATTGTCGTTAACTACTCTTTTGAACAGGTCTAACAATCTTTTCAATTTGAATATAGCTAAGGTGTCACGAATACTGAAATAAGATTAAAGTGAAGGCGACTTTTTAAAGGTAACAGTACAGAAAGGGTGAACGTGATCGGGATGTAGATACGAGAAAGAGAAACAAGTCTATTTTCTTGAATTTTAAGGCGTCAAAACCCCTGAACTATTGCTTATTACTGAATGAGAACGACATTCTTTAGTAACTTTTTAACTAAAAACTTTCTTGAGGAGAATTGACCTGCAATGTTCAAAAGAAGGGGGATTCGTACTCTTGAAAAAATACGATACAGTTGTAACAGTTATCTAAATTAAAAAGAACTTACCATATTATTTATTCACTATCTTCGCTGCGCTTATGTAAAAAATAGGTGTACAGAATTTTTTGGCTAAAATATAAACTTTTTCGCAATGGTTGATTTATAAACAATTTCGTAACACATGGTGGAGCAAGTTTAAATTGCTCCACACAATTAACTTACAGTAATACTGTAGGCTATTTTAGCAAGGGCAAGTCAATGCCATTGTAGTCGGGTGACCATCAGACACTGAACCACCGCCGCCAGAACATCTCATAGTGTAATCACCACAAAAGTATCTGTGTGTTTGACAACGATCAGTATCTGGCTCTAATACACCACCACCGATTTTTGGCGTCATAGCAGGGCTAATTGTATTGCTGTCCTTTGATAATTGTTTTAGTTTTTTCTTTTGTATATTAAGTTTCATAATAATTCCTTAATTGAAATGCAACACCATTATTACTCGATTCATTTTAACTTGCAACCATTGTTGTCATTTTATTAATAAGTTTATATTTTTTTTCGTTTTTAATTTGCCAACTTAGAGTATTGCACTCTTTTTGGCCTTATCTTTGCCTTCAAAGTTTAAACCTAAGATAAAATCTACTTTGGTCACATAATTCCTGACATCGATTTCAGCGTTTCTTCTATAAAACTCAGCACTGTCACATAACTGCCACTATGCAATCTTCTGCAATTTTAATTACTCATTAATTAAAATGAATATCCTGCTATTCTTCTTTAATTGGTTGATAACAAGAGCTAGATACTAACTCCAATTAAACATGTCTCACGTTAGTAGTAATGGTCAGTAGCACCTAAGCAACCACTTTTTGTATATTGTATCCAATGTTTGACAATGCATCTTCAAACAGTTTATGGTTATTGGGTACTTACGGTACGTCGAATTAAATTAAGGATAAAAATAATGAAATTAAAATTAAGTAGTAAAAAGCTCAAATCGCTGTCTGAAAAACAGGTTTTACAAGGTAACAATACGCCGGCTGTTGCTGGAGGTGGAACCTGGACATGCCATAGCCACATAGGCCCTCCGGGAGCACCACAACAAACCTGTAACCCAAGCGGATTCGGCCGATTTTGCTGATCTGGTAAATTTGCCACCCCACTCGGTATCACAGCCCATTTAGGCCTACAGATCGCAACTGTTTAGTGAACAGCTAATCGAGTTGCAAAGGGTTTTGATTCTGGTTTAGTTGGACACCTCATAATAATGCTTAACGGAAATCCGTTATTGAGACTCGAGGTGTCCATTAAGAAGAAGCTACTTAGATTGAAATTGCTGTCTTCTATTTTTTTAGCAGTTAAATTCCAAAGCAAGCCAGAATGTTAAGTAAAGGCGCGTAAAAGATTAAAATTGTGTATCCTCACAAATTGGAGTTATCTAAAGCGGAAACAAATTTATAAACTTAACTATGTCCACATCCCCGTTAATGAGACACCTGTATCAAAACGGGTAACTCTCAATTTTTCTAATCGAAATGTCAGACCTTGTCTGAACTAATTCAAATGGTGTTGTTAACACCAAGCGATTTTGTCGTACTTTAATTACCACGCGATTCTGTCGTAGTCGCTAATTACCAAGGGAAATTGGCGGTTATCTTTAACCGTGTTCTTTGAATGTTTTGTATAAGCATTTGAGGAGCGCTAAGGGTGATTGTTTTGAATTCCAAAGCTCAATTAACAGTTGATATCATTGCTAAAGTGGCAGAGCGTAAAATTACGATAGCCAATGCCGCTAAGCTCCTCAATAAATCCAGGCGTACTATTGAACGTTATTTGCAGCGTTACCGAAGCCAAGGTCTACAATTCTTTGTTCACGGGAATACAGGCAGTGAGCCAATTAATAAAACTCCAGATAGGCTTAAGCAGCAAGTTCAGTCGCTGATCCGCGAGAAGTATTATGATCTGAACCTGTTGCACCTCGCCGAGATGCTTGAGGCTCACGAGCACATAGTTGTTAAGCGCGAGACACTGCGTAAGTGGGCACATGATATCCATCATGTAAAACGAGCCAAGCGTAGGCGTAGCCGTGTCTACAAGCGCAGAGAGCGGATGGAAGCACTAGGGCTAATGCTGCAAATGGACGGCAGTACACATCGCTGGTTCGGTGATAAAAAGTCGTGCTTAATCGCTATGATTGATGATGCAAACAGTGATATCCATGCAGAATTCTTCCCGTCAGAAACGACTGAAGGGTGTATGAAAGTTATGCGCTCAGTTGTTGAGAAATACGGCGTGTTTAAAACGCTGTATGTTGATAGAGCTGGCATCTTCGGTGTCCCTAAACGTTGCAATTTCTCCCAGATGCAACGGGCCTGTGAGGAGTTAGGAATTAAAATCATCTTTGCCAGCTCTCCTCAAGGAAAAGGTCGTATTGAACGCGCCTTCGATACTCTGCAAGACAGGTTGATACCAGAGTTACGACTCAACAATATTACTGATATGACGGGCGCTAATAGCTACCTCCAACACGTCTTCATCCCGCAGTTTTGGCGTAAAAACCTGATGGTAAAATCCAGAACATCAAACACCGAATATACGCCTGTATCACGCGACATCAATCTTGATGATATCTGCATCACCAAGGTCTACCGGAAGATCCGCAACGACCATACGTTTAGCTTCAGGAGAAAACTCTACTTCATCGACTCACCGCTTAAGCACTCAATCGCTAACCAGAAAATTGAAATTCGTACGGGTAAAAATAAGCGGTTCGATGCGTACTTCGCTGGGCGAAAACTGCAGGTAAACGAAGTCAGGGAACCTGATAAGCCATCCTCTGAAGACCAAGAGACCCAGAAGAAGCTTGATGTATTGGCTCTATCTAGCTGACAAGCTAGGAAATGTGGCAGAAGCTTCCCGCCTAAGTAGTGTCTCCCGCGATACTATTTACCGCCATCGTAAGCTGATAAAGCAAGGTGGAATTGTCCACTTCCCCGTTAATGAGACACCTGTAAATTAGAGCTTTCTAATTTAGCTCGGTAAGCAGCGGGCGGCAGATTACCAAGACTTTCATGTGTGCGTTCTTCGTTGTAATCCAATCGCCAGAACCACACCATTTCTTTCACTTGATTGAGTGACTCAAACAAGTAAGCATCCAAAAATTCTCGCCTAAATGAACCGTTGAAGCGCTCAACAAACCCGTTTTGTTGTGGTTTGCCAGGCTAAAGAATTTGTGCCTGTCCTATTTGCTATTTTGCTATTTGGTTTTACTATCGAGCGATATTTACAAGTGTATATAGCACTCCACTTGGACTAGAAAGTCGATAGATGCGACCACACAGGTAAAATAGGCGTGACCAAAAAATCGGCGAAACGTGACCAGAAATAGAAAAAACCAGCAGATGCGCTGGGGCTTTATATTGGATCTCTTTTATTTCTTCAAATTAGAATGGGGATCACCTATATTTTTAATTATTCTCCTAAAAATTAGCGGAATAAATAGCAAAACAAGAACATGAATCATAAAATAAAAAGTTAAATCCAACCCAAAAGACAGAATATATGAATCTACAAAAACAACATACAGTATCAATACTGATATAAATGTCAAAAATGGAATGCTGGAAGCTCCCTTTTTACTTTTAAACCTTTTTATTGAGTAATAACAAGATATCAAATCAAGTGAAAGCGCTATAGTCAAAATTAAATATGCAAGTTCAAATTTCATACTACTTTATTACCCTTTTTCCAAAGAAACCTTTGAATTTCTCAACACCTTTAGGCCAAGCCAAAGAGCTTTGAGGTACAACTTCTGACTGAACACGACTACATGCGGATAGTGCTATAGCCCACCAACAAAAATGTAGTTTCTCCAGTTTCTCCAGCTTTTCCTCCCCCCTTAAGGAGTCGATGACTCTTATCGTGATACCACATATCTAATTTATCATTAATTGGTTAAATGATAGTTCTTCTACTTTTAAACCATTCACCAATAGCTCAATAAGTATATTTTTAGATTTTCTTTCATACTGGATAAGCACTCTTTTTTTACTACCCCACCTTTCATGCACTGAAATATTAATTAAACTTCCCTCAGAATTACCATGTTCAAAATCATGTTCTCTTTTAAAGAGTAATTCAAAAATAAAAACATCACTCTGATAACCATATGATTTATTTACAATACCTATTTGTTGCAAAAGATTGGTTATATATTTAATCTCGCTTTCCTTCACAGAACTGTCAAACTCAATAAACTTTTCTTTAATAGGTAGATTGTGCTTTCTACTACATACTTTTATTGGAAACAGCTTTCTTTGAAAGCTAAGCTTACTTTTTATTTTTTCAAATTCACCTCCAATACACCCTCCGTCCAACGTGTGTAAAGGAGGGGTTTCATGACTATAATATTCTTCTTTTGCAATACATTTTGCATAGGAAAAAAATGAACATAGAACTAATATAGTCGAATACAGTTTATTCATTTTAGTACATCTCAATCAACTTCTTAACATTTAGAGTAACAGGGCTTAGTGATCTCCCCACTCTACTTCCGACAGACATTAGTTGATCCCTACCAATATGATCAAAACCTAACAAGTGCGCAACTTCATGCCCAACTGTATTTTTACCACCATACCCTTTGTGGTACCACATTTCGCTTCCACCTTTGATAGCCATTCCTTGTATTATAGAAAGTCCAACATTGACCAGTTTATATCCACACTTATCGCAAGGCGACACCTTAATATCTCCACCAGATTCTAAGTTTTTCAAGTTAACGCTCAATACCAATACTCCTTCATCTATACTGCCCTAAATACCACCCCATTGCTGGTCTATAGATTCACATAACTTAGTAAATCAGCTGGATTAATCTCAGGCCTAGCACTAATTGTCACATCAATGGACATTATGACATTCTCTATATTTTGTTATTGCCGAGGACAACAGTGCATTCTTGCAAACTCTCCGCTTTCAGAGCGTGGTGAGGTCAACTCATATATGTCACTTTCACTTTACTCCAATCAGCCATCAACGCCGCTCAAAAGGTAACCATCATAGCAATATCAGCAAATTCCCCCCCTGTAACCGCTGACACTGCTGCGTCAACAGTTGCCGAACCAATAATACGGCTTTTTATAGCTTTACAAGTAATTAAGATTAAGATGACACCTTTTTACACTATAATTCGACTCGGGTTAGTTTAAAAACAGATGCAAATAAATCAACAACCCCATATTTATTTTTTATACAGGAAATTTTCTCGATTTTGCGCTTATGGCGAGTTTTAGGCATGAACAATCGCCTAGCTTGTAAATTATTGCGATGAAATTAAGAAAAGATAAGTGCTTCAACTCAATAAGACTTGCCCGTTGTTTTATCCTCTCTGCATAAAAATGCTTGTCTTATAAATCGTCAAATGCAGTGATAGTACTTTGCATCATCCAAGAGAGTCTGTCTCTTCCTTGCAATTACCATCATCCGTACTTTAACAGTCATTAAAGCATCGCCAGCTTCTTACACTACCCCCAAATTAGATAGGGTGTCATTCATATTTTATGCACTATTTCTTTTATTTGTTTATCTGTTATCATCGAAAAGTCATTGAACTTAGGTAAATACCTTCGGATTAGGCTAAACACTCGTGCGACTGCCCCCTTTTCCAGCTATGCTAGGGAGCAAATATGTGCGTGTCTCATTTTACTTTCCTTAATTATTTTTCTCTAAATTGCCTTTTGCCGCCGCTATCCAATCTTCATCAGTAACATCCCATGCAGCTGAAGATGTTGGACCGTTTGCCCAATAAGAAACGTTCGTTACGAGTTGGCCAAAACGCATGTCAGGGTATTTCCTTGATAAACCCTCAAGTAATTTACATATAGTTTCAATATTTTCCATATTACCTCTTATGTTTAGTAACTATAAGCAATCTAAATTATTAGGTTCTTCGAAAGGCATCCAGATTCATTTATATCACAATGAGACCTAATTATGTGATGATACCCATTCCCGCCATAATTCAAATCAAGCTTGATGCCAAAATAAAAACTAAAGATTAAACAACCCTTTACTTAATTTTTGAGATAGCGAATTGTTCAAACTTGCACTTGGGGGAAAAATTTCAGGAAAAACTAACTGCATAACTTTTAATTGGCTACATTTTAAGTGAAAAGCAACTATTTTACTTGGTATCAACCAAACTAACTAGTCTACTCTTTGCTATTACTATAAAAAGCCATCCATAATTTAATAGCTATTAAAGAGTAGACGATTTTTACACCATTAAAAATCCAAATCAATGTCCAATTTATATTTTTCAAAGTATGACATTAACTCTGCCTTACTTAGCCCCACATTAAGTCTATTACCACTCTTAAAATAAATAAAATACCCATAACTCTGATCTTCTATACCAAAAGGCAATTCAGCTTTTGGCACTGCCACTTCTCGATAACCGATAATATAGCCTTCTTTTTCAATTGCATTTACAACATTCGGCATAACTAATATCGAATTATTAGGCCTAACAATAGAACGCGCATCGCCATACATTCTCACGGTTTTATAACCATCACTTAAGACTATCTTTTCTTTTTGACTGCAAGATGCCAAACAAATAACAAAAACAAATAGAATATTTTTCAACCCCTACAACTCCTTTGAACTTTTCATTTATATTCCACAACACAAAGGATAAAAAACAACCAAAGCACCCACCAAAGTTAAAATATCCCACCTATATATACTAGCTTTCTTGCAAATACCAAAGTTCTTAACTTAATCTTTAACAATAGGTACATACTAACGCGATCCATTCAGCGTCATTCTATAATGCCAGCACTTAGCCCGACATCATCAGGCATTGCATTTTTTTCTTACCAAAGTCAAAAAATTAGAATGGCCGTCACCTATATTTAACCGAATTATTGCTTTGATAATATTGCAATGCCACCTATTTATAAGGCGATTTAGCTCAAAATCACGTACTGTAAACATAGAAGTTTTGTATAAGGTATTTTTATATGTTGTTCGGTGTTCATATGACTAACCTGTTGCTTTATCTTCTCCACATAAAAGTGCGTGCCTTACACGCCGAGAAATGCAATGGTAATACTTGGTATCCACCAAGCTAACTTATCTCTACCTTGCAATGGCCAGTAAGAAAGCCACCTAAACTATAAATATAGACGGCTTCGGCGGCCCCAAATTGAAATGGGTGCCATCTGTATTTAACTAAATTGACTAGAAGGGGGCAATGCAAGCACCCTTCTTTTACTTTAACTGAAGTCCAGAGGTTAATAGTATCCCGCTACTGCTCTGGCTGAATCAGCAATAGCTGACGCGTTGTTAGTTGGATAAGATAACCCCCTTCCCAACGAAACCCCACCATCGCTAAAATATGGAACTCTCCGACAAGACTTGTGGAATCTTGTCAGTGGTAATTCTCCCCAATCTCCTGTTTTATCATACTCGTGATCATTTACTCTTTGTTCTAAATCACATTGGTTTTTTCCATTATGAAATGTATATGACATTATTGAGGCTGCATACGGCTTAGTTTCTCCGTACTCAGAAAGGTTATAGGCAACCCCATAACCCTGATTATAAGGCGCTTTTTCGTCCTTTCTTTTTGGGTTTCCATTGCTATCTATCAAAGCAGCAATATTGTGACCTGCACCTAAAATATGTCCAAGCTCGTGTGTAGTTGTCATGTAATAGCTTTCTTTATATGCTCTATCTACGTTTACAGAGAAAAAGCCATAAGTTTTATAAGCACTGTGGTCTGTAATTTTTCTAACATATGCAGCCTTACCAGCGGCATCATCACTTGAGTTTGGTTGCTTGAAGATAGCTACAAGATCAGCTTTATGCTCTTCTCGTATTGCACCAAGTCTGATTATCCAATCATCACTACTTTTAATTTTTTTGTGGAGGCTTTTGTGAGTTTCGGAAGAAAAGTCTTCTTCTAAAATAACGGTTTCTACAAAGTTAATCTTTATGGTGCCGCCTCCTGACAATTTAATACCTTTAAAAGGCGCTGCTACAGCTCCATTTACTCGATCATCAATGAAGCTTTTAACGGATTTTACTTTGCTCCCTTTTGACATTTTTCTATGGGCCCAATCGGCTGCCGAAGATTCAAAAACAGCTATGATATCGACTTCAGCATCTCCTGATTGAATAAAATGATGCAAGTTAAAGTTATCACGCGTATGAATTGAGTCTGCATTCAGGTCTATAGTACCAGGTTCTGAAGCAAAGAGATTTAACGAGAAAAAGGTTAAGCCTAGCGTTGTATATTTCACGTTCTTTCCTTAAAACTGTGTTTGTAAAATGTTTATTTTTTGTTTTTATTATGTTTTTGTCAAGTGGGCAATACTACCATAAAGGTCAAATGGGTGTGACCAGAAAATCGGTAAAACGCAACCAAACACAAAAAAGCGTCGGCTACTGCTGAGGCTTAACGTATTAACCATGACACCCATTTATATTTTAAATAGGCGTGACCAAAAATCGGCGAAACGCGACCAGAATAGAAAAGCCCCAGCACGTGCTGGAGCTTTGGATTGGGTGTCTTTTATATATTTATGTCACATAAATGAAGTATCCATACATGTCATTTATATTCCTGAGTTTATTTTCTAAATCTTGCTATGCTCTTAACTATATTGTCATACACAGTGCTGTGTTCCTCAGAGTTAAGCGTTTCATATCTAGATTTTATTGGCTCGTTAAAATCCATAGCTTCAGAAAGCGAAAAACTCCTAGTATGACGTCCAGATATATCATGAACTTCAAGAATAATTTTTGCTTGAGGGACCCCCCCGATCGAAATCAGCTTCTCTAAATTATCATCATACCCACATAGTGCAGCAACTCCTGCTGGAGTTACATTTCTACCGTAATAATCTACAACGTAATTTACATACCCGCCTGACTTTTTATTTAAACGATTAAAGCTTTCTATTTCGACTGATTCTGCCATTAACCTGTACAGAATAGGGTAAATAAATTTTTCAACTTCTTCACCGCAAGAAACATTGCTAAGGTCTGCGCGCAATGCTATTTCTTCAATAAATCTCACTTTTTCGTGTTCTGACTCAAAGCCTAAAACTTTATCACAAAACCCTTTTTCCACCTTTTTATTTGGTAACTTGTAACCACCAACACATTCATAAATGGCTGGTATAGTACCTGCATTTGATGATGACATAAAAATCAAAGGTAAAATATAAATAGCTTTCATTAATTGCCTGTCGTCAGGCATCTAGTTATATTCAAAGGCATAGTCTCCCTCCATTTATATAGGAACATAGAAAAAATCAAGATAGTACCCTCTTATACTCTATCAGAGCAAAACCTTACAGAGAACCACTTCCTTTAAGTCATAGTTTTAAAAATACAACATTTTCCAAACTGTCAGTTGTGCCCTATATTGTCACTTGCTAATGACTGTTCTATTCCTTTTTGGCTAAACCTACCTGACCAAAAAATCAGCAAAACGCAACCTTATATGAAAAGTCACAGTAAGTTCAAGAGTTTAAAGTACCATTGCCAAGGGCCAATTTTTAAAATAAGTAAATCAGCGTAATATAAATTAAGTACAAGATTAGATTGGCTATAAATACTCGTAAACTGAAAGAGTCCCCATTCCATTTTTTTGAAATTTCCATTCCCCAAAATAAGTTAAAAATAATACTTACAAGAGTTATTGGCCCTCCTACATATATAACTGAAGCCATGCAACCAAAGTTGGCACCTGAAGGCCCCATATCATGCAATGACCAACAGTGTTCTGTAGAATAGAATAAAATTGCGAGAACAAAAAAATTGAACATCAGTTTATACTTTATTCTTAATAAGTTAACTAACATAGATATCCTTTTATCAAAGATATGGGCAGTAATTTAAAGGCTTAGATAGCTTCCCACTCTCTGTGTCTTTCCTACCTGCTTCCCACCATTTTAGGTAACTTAACTTGGCATAAATGGAGTGTCTATATATGTCATTTATATTTTGTTACCAAACTAACTTGCCTCGCCCTTACAATTGCCAAGAAAAAACCATCCATATTTTAACATTCATTAAAGCATAGACGGCTTCTTCAACTATTCCCAAATTGGGATGGATGTCATCTATTCTGCTCTCTTTTTAAACGACTTTAATTCTGAAGAACAAGATGTAGCGCCACAATATAATAAGGAAACAACAATGGTATCATCCTCAAACTCATAAATATTGTCTACAACCCCTCCTTCGAACTCATAGCTTTCATTATTAATAATGAGCAATGATGAAATCATGCCAAAGCTGAAGTTTAATGATATTTTGTAGTTACCATTATGAAAACTTCTCCATAGAACATAATCACCACCCAACTTCACACTTTCCTTGAAATTCAATACTTTTTCTAAAACTTCATTCATAGCTGCAACATGTTTGCTTCTTATGGCTTTAGTATCCAAATGAGATAGATCAACTTTACTTTCAGTAAACTTCCCACTCCGATAATAAACCTTCTTTATTTTAAACTTCTTGTCAGGTAAGAAGTAAGAGTTAAGAAATACCCCTCCCTCGGAGCTGCTCAACCCATGTTTAACTCTATAATTATCTATTGAAGATAGCTTTAAAGAGTTGGCACAAGCAGCTATTGAAAAAAATGATAAAAATATAACTAGTATTACTTTCATTAATCATACCTCGATAAAAAACGCGTTTCCCATGAGGAGTTTTAATAACCTCTGTTTGAGTTGTAAGATGGCATCCTCTTTGGAAAATAGCCATCAGGATAGATGCCATACGCTTTAACAACTCTTAATCTCAAATCGTCTGAACGATTCCAAGAGTGATGATATCCGCGGCAAAAACCTTTACTGAAACCTCTAGGTTATATTCCCAATAATGAAGCAGTCTATCGTAACTTTCTTCATAAAGACCAGCTGTATACCGCGTAACTTGTCCAAGACCAGCAGCGCTAGAGTTTGGATCTGGCGTAATTAGCGGTGTTACATCACTTTCGGATTGTCTAAAACCTGATTCTGGCGATACCATAGCAACAAGTGTTCGCTCTGGAGCGTCTGTAACTCCCCCATAAACTGAAACAGTTCATAAGTAGAATTTCTATCAATATAAGAAGGAAATTTTACGATGCGAAAAAGTAAGTTCACCGAAACACAGATAGTCGGCATGATCAAAGAAGCTGAATCGGGTATGCCTGTACCAGAAATATGCCGCAAACATGGTGTTGGTCAAAGTACATTTTATAAGTGGCGTTCTAAATATGGTGGGATGGAAGCCTCTGATGTGAAGCGTTTAAAAGAGCATGAAGATGAAAATCGCAAGCTAACCTGTTCTTTCTTGCATTAAGCCCAGATATATGTCAGAACAACGCTTTATTGCATGTGTTCAATCATCAAAATGCGTCTAGTAGGGAATAAAACAACGATAACGAGGCAGTAAAAACAGCCCCGATAGATTTGCACAACTTGACATAAATGGAGCCTCCATATAAGCATCTATATTTCTCTAATTTTAACTATTTCATAACTTACTTTCGACCAACTCAAAGTATTTATTAAACATGAATAACGAAGCTACCACCCCTACAGCCAACTCCTCTTTTGTTTCAAAATTCTTATACACATTCGGAAATGGGAATCGAGCAATAGGAAACCAATCTTCAGGAAGTGTCACGTAAAAATTACGAGGGTTAAATTTTGAAGAGCCAAACATATCAGTTAGCCCAATAAGGTAAAAGAATTCTAAACTGCCTTTAGAGCAACCTCTTAAAGCTTCTGAATCTAACCCTAAACCAACCTGGTATTTAGCACCTATAGATTTAGTCCATATTTTAATTTTTCTATTACTGATATTTCTATTAAGAGAAAAGCCATGATAAGAAACTTCTTTACTTATAAGCTCAATAACATCGCCCTTTTTTAAATACACTCCTTCTAAGAGAGACTCTATAATAGGAGGTTTAGTCTCATAGTCGTTAATTTTACTTTGAGCAATTTTGCTGTTGACTGTTGATAAGAACTCCTTAAAGCCATCTGATTTATTACAACGAGCAAATTCAATATTTCTATGGTAATTGCAAACGTAGCTAGCCCATATTTTCCCCGTTCTTTCATAAGCTTCTGAAGCTTCTATTTTTAAGTTACTCAGGCTTTCTGAACAATACCCCCCCTTTGATATTTTTTCTTTACTTATTTCCTCTTCAATTCCTTTTAACTCTTGCTCATCTTGGTCATGAAAGTAAGTAGAGCTATTAGTCAGTTTAATTAGTATATTTGCACTACTCAAACCAACATCCGTTAACATCATACTTCTTGTATGATACAACTCTCCCAAGGTTGCAAGCGAGCCACCTATAATTTTATATTCATCTCGCATACTTATCATTTGCAATGCTCCAACTCTTCTAAAGTATAAAAAGGGGTTCCATATATATTTTTAAAATATTATGCAACAGCTTATTGTAAAACGCATCAAAGTTGAGAAGCCCATTCCGCACAAATAATTTTAATTAATTTAATTACCCACACGAACACTAAATATGAAATATATAAAAACTCCATTTATGTTAATTATATTTTCATATATTTCAATACTTGGTATCCACCAAGCTAACTTGCCTCTTCCTTGCAATTGCCATAAAAAATCCATCCATGCTTTAACAGTCATTAAAGCATAGACGGCTTCTTAAACTATTACCAAATTGGAATGGGTACCACCTATATTTCTTCATATATTTCTTTTATATTTTCTACAACACACTCGCTAATACAACAAACAAAGCAAGCGAAACTAAAGCGAAAATTTTATTTTTATTTTTCAAATAAAAAATATTTTTCCGCTCAACCTCGCTTACAGAAGTAAACTTATATAACAATAGCTCTGTAAAGAACGAAAAAATATAAATCGTTATAGAACCCCACAGCATTATAGATAAACTAAAGATTTCTGTAGCTATAAGAACCAGTCCAATCGGAATAAAAAATATTAATATTCCAATAACCCACTTACTAATCAGAAATCGACGATAGTTAAGTGAGTTACAATTATTACATCTACAAGGAAATGAAATAGTTGCAAAGGCGGAATGCCACCCAAGATCACTTCCACAATTATTACAATTTTTATTCATCTAACGACCTAAATAGCTATCTAACATTTTATCTACCGAAAATTCACTTCCTATGTATGAGATACTTGGAGAGAAGAGCCTACCACACTAACCATGACACCCATTTATATTTATACCATAACCATATTTCAGTGAGTGTTAAAACAGAAACACACGGTTCAGCAACCCCACATTTACTTTTTTACGCAGGAAATTTTCTCGAATTTACGCTTGTGGCAGGATTTCAGAGATGGCTATCCACGTAACTTTAAAAAGCTACATTAAAGTTGGTGTGTTAATGCATATTAAAGGCTAAGCTAGTAATTCACTACACTGAGCCAAGTTGGCTCGTCGTTTTAATTTTAAGTGTTCACAGTACTTTTGCTTAACATCTGGCCTGCTCACCGAGCCTTTAAACACTTTGGCAGAAGAAATTGGACAGGCACTTTCTTTCTAAATATCTAACCATTCTGAAATGGACTATCTAGTTTAATAAACTCAAGTTTTATGTATTTGTCAGCAGCCCAATTTTCCAGAGCTCTCGATGTAAATTCAGGGCCATTATCCACTCGAATTTGTTTTGGTTTTCCGTGCCATGCAATGACCCTTTTCAACACTCGAATAACTCGTTCAGCAGTCAGGCTTGTATCGACCTCTATTGCTAATGCTTGGCGGTTGTAATCACCCAGCACATTCAGTGTTCTAAAGCGATGTCAGAAATTAAGCGCATCGCTCATAACATCCACCGACCACGAGTCATTATGTTTGCTCGGTGCGCGTGTTGGAAGACGGCGTTTCCCTTTTCGTCTAAAGTTAAGTTTAAGCATGTTATATACTCGCTCAACGCGCTTTTCATTCCATACTTTAACTTGTGTGATGCCTAAGTCGTTTAAACTGCTTCGGCATGCCCCACCTAGGATGCAGCTCGACAGGTGCTAACAAAGAATCATCAAAATAACATTTAAAATTCATTTTTTTAATTTGACTACATTGTGAAAACAAAAACTTTTTTGCGTTAGGTACCTAGCTCATCATTAGTTATCTTATCTCGTGTTTCCATAAAAAATTCTATTGCCCATGTATAGGATTGAGCTTGAGGATCAAAATTATGAACTACCCAATTTTGATGTGTCCCCTCTTGATACCGTCGCCAATTTCGATAGCAAAAGCAGCTTGAACTGAAAGAAACAAAAAAATAGCAAAAAAAAATAGGACAGGCACTTTTCTTTCATTTCTTTTTTAAAGTTAGAATTGAATTGTAGAAATGTATCTCCAGCCTAAGGGTTTCTGAGCAACGGGATTAAAATCCGCCTTATGGTAGAAATAAATATAATTTAGGAATATATTCATTTTATTAAACAAGAAGAGTCTAGATTGATAAGCAAGGATAAAATTACTTTTTACTAACCAACTCCT
>NZ_JASJUT010000019.1:0-73428 GCF_030135505.1 Pseudoalteromonas obscura | reverse complement strand
ATCAACAACGGATAATTTAAAGGCAAGCGAATAATCTTTTTGAGTTCTCTTAGATATTGATGTCATGACATTCTCCAAATTTAAGTTGGAAAAGTGTCAACCTTATTTAGGACGGGACACTCCAAAAACAAAAAAGGCCACCGAAGTGACCTTTTTCAATCAAGCTAAATAATTAGCCGATGTTCTTACGTGCGTTACGGAACATACGCATCCACGGGCTATCCTCTTTCCACTCATCCGGGTGCCAAGAGTTAGCAACTGCGCGGAATACACGCTCTGGGTGTGGCATCATAACTGTTGCGCGGCCATCTAGCGATGTAATACCTGTAATACCTTCTGGTGAACCATTCGGGTTATTTGGGTATTGCGTTGTAGGCTTGCCAAAGTTATCAACATACTGAACGGCAACTGTGCCAGACTCAAGGGCTGCTTTCACTGCTGCATCGTTTGCAAACTCAGCGTGACCTTCACCGTGAGATACCGCGATTGGCATACGAGAGCCAGCCATACCTTGGAAGAATACTGACGGGCTTTCTTGCACTTCAACAAGGCTAAAACGTGCTTCAAAACGCTCTGACTTATTGGTTACAAAGCGTGGCCAGTGTTCAGTGCCAGGGATAAGCTCTTTCAGCGTCGATAACATCTGACAGCCGTTACACACACCTAAGCTGAACGTATCTTGACGCTCAAAGAATGTTTGGAACTGATCACGTGCCATGTCATTGAATAAAATTGACTTAGCCCAACCTTCACCAGCACCTAGTACGTCACCGTAAGAGAAACCACCACATGCCACAAGACCTTTGAACTCTTCTAGTGTCAGGCGGCCTTCAAGGATATCACTCATGTGTACGTCTACTGCAGCAAAGCCTGCACGGTTAAATGCCGCTGCCATTTCAACGTGTGAGTTAACACCTTGCTCACGAAGAATTGCCATCTTAGGCTTAGCACCTGTCGCGATGTAAGGTGCTGCTACGTCTTCATTTAAGTCAAAACTTAGTTTTACGTTAAGGCCAGGATCTTTTTCGTCAAACTTGGCATCAAACTCTTGCTTAGCACATTCAGGGTTATCACGAAGTGCTTGCATTTTATAAGTCGTTTCAGCCCAGATAGTACGTAGTTCAGTACGTGTATTTGCAAGTACTGCTTCGCCACCACGGTTGAAGATAACTTTATCTTCACTGTTTAGTGTACCGATAGTATGGCTGATTGCCGCAATACCGTTATCAGCCAAAACAGCTTCAACGGCTGCAAGATCAGAGTTTCGAACCTGAATAACTGCACCTAGCTCTTCATTGTAAAGCGCTTCGATATCAGAACCTGTTAGGCTATCAAGGTTTACAGTCACACCTGTACGGCCAGCGAATGCCATTTCAGCTACAGTTGTGAATAAACCACCGTCTGAACGGTCGTGATAAGCTAATAGCTTCTCGTCAGCTACTAACGCTTGCATTGCATTGTAGAAGCCTTTTAATAGCTCTGGGTTATCAACGTCAGGCGTCTTGTCACCAAGCTGTTTGTAAACCTGTGCAAGGCTTGACGCACCTAGTCGGTTTTGACCGGCACCTAAATCAACTAGGATCAGGCTTGAGTCACCTTTATCAGTGCGAAGCTGAGGGGTTACCGTTTTACGAATGTCTTCTACACGGCCAAATGCTGTGATAACGAGAGAAAGTGGTGCTGTAACCGCTTTATCTTCACCATCGTCTTGCCATGTTGTCTTCATTGACATTGAGTCTTTACCTACTGGGATAGTTAGACCAAGTGCTGGACATAACTCTTCACCGACAGCTTTAACCGCTTCGTAAAGACCTGCATCTTCACCTGGGTGACCTGCTGCTGCCATCCAGTTTGCAGATAGCTTGATGTTCTCAAGGCCACCAATGTTTGCGCCAGCAATGTTAGTTAACGCTTCAGCTACTGCTAAACGTGCAGATGCACCATAGTTTAGAAGTGCCGCAGGTGTACGCTCACCCATTGACATTGCTTCACCGTGGTAAGTGTCAAACGCAGCAGCTGTTACCGCACAGTTTGCCACTGGTACCTGCCAAGGGCCAACCATTTGGTCACGTGCTACTAGACCTGTAACCGTACGGTCACCGATTGTAATAAGGAATGTTTTCTCTGCAATTGTTGGTAGACGAAGTAAACGCTTAGCGGCTTCTTCTACGTTGATACTGTCGATGTTTAGTGCTTCACCTTCAACTTGCTTTGACTCAACGTCACGGTGCATCTTAGGTGCTTTACCAAGTAGTACTTCCAGTGGAAGATCGACTGGGTTGTTATCAAAGTGGCTATCCGCAACGGTTAAGTGACGCTCTTCAGTTGCTTCACCAATTACTGCGTATTGTGCGCGCTCACGCTTACAGATTTCTTCAAAACGTGCAAAGTCTTCTGCCGCTACTGCAAGTACGTAACGTTCTTGTGATTCGTTACACCAAATCTCGTGCGGTGCCATACCCGGCTCATCATTCGGGATGTTACGTAATTGGAATTTACCACCACGGCCACCGTCGTCTACAAGCTCAGGGAATGCGTTAGAAAGACCGCCCGCGCCCACATCGTGGATAAACGCGATTGGGTTTTCGTCACCTAGCTGCCAACACTTGTCGATTACTTCCTGACAACGACGTTCCATCTCTGGGTTTTCACGTTGTACAGAAGCAAAATCTAGGTCTTCGTTTGACTGACCAGATGCCATTGATGATGCAGCACCACCACCCAGACCAATGTTCATCGCAGGGCCGCCTAGTGCAACTAGCTTAGCGCCTACTGGGATTTCACCTTTTTGAACATGCTCAGTACGGATGTTACCTAGACCACCTGCAAGCATAATAGGCTTGTGGTAACCACGTACCTCTTCGCCATTGTGGCTGTTAACTTTTTCTTCGTAAGTACGGAAGTAACCAAGTAGGTTAGGACGACCAAATTCGTTGTTGAACGCAGCGCCACCTAGCGGGCCATCAATCATGATGTCTAGTGCATCAACGATACGGCCTGGTTTGCCGAAGTTAGTTTCCCACGGCTGCTCAAAACCAGGAATGCGAAGGTTAGATACAGTAAAACCAACTAGGCCTGCTTTTGGCTTAGAACCACGACCCGTTGCGCCTTCGTCACGAATTTCACCACCAGAACCAGTAGATGCGCCAGAGAATGGTGCAATCGCAGTTGGGTGGTTGTGTGTTTCAACCTTCATCAAGATTTCAATGTTCTCTTGATTGTAGCTGTACTCACCTTCTTTATTTGGGAAGAAACGACCCGCTTTAGAACCCTTCATTACTGCCGCGTTATCTTTATAAGCAGACAATACGTTTTCTGGGTGCGTCTCGTAAGTATTCTTGATCATTTTGAACAGCGACTTAGGCTGCTCTTCACCGTCGATTGTCCAATCGGCGTTGAAAATTTTGTGACGACAGTGCTCAGAGTTCGCTTGTGCGAACATGAATAGCTCGATGTCGTTCGGGTTACGACCTAGTTTAGTGAAGTTTTCAACTAAGTAATCAATTTCGTCGTCTGCTAACGCAAAACCTTGCTCTACGTTTGCAGTAACAAGTGCTTCACGACCACCACCTAGAATGTCTACAGATGACATTGGACGTGGCTCTTCAACGCGGAATAACTGACCTGCATCTTCTAGATTGCTGTGTACTGATTCTGTCATACGATCATGAAGTAACTTAGCTACATCTGCTAGCTGCTCAGCGCTTAATTCGCCCTCAACGTAGTACGCAACACCACGTTCAACACGGTGAACTTTATCTAGACCACAGTTGTTCGCGATGTCAGTTGCTTTTGAAGCCCATGGAGAAATAGTACCAATGCGAGGCGTCACTAAAATAAGTGCACCCTCAGGCTTGTGCTCGACGGCGGTAGGCCCATACTTAAGGAGTTTACTCAGTTTGTCTAACTCAGTATCTGAGAGCTCAGCAGTTACATCGGCAAAATGCATAAATTCAGCATATACGCCAGTGACAGGTAACTCTGCATCCGCGCAGCTTTTAAGGATCTTTTGGACTTTAAAATCAGAAAGTGCTGGTGCACCACGTAGGATTAACATAGATATTTCATCCGGGGTTAGGGATTGAACGATATTTTGGGCCGCTATTATAGTCGAATTGACGCACAGATTTAACTCAAAATTGTCAATTATCGAAAAAAACCCACTTCACAAATACATATATACCTGAGAGCATAGGGTTTAAAGCGCAAATTTGAATTAACCGTCTTCGAACCTCGTTTTCAAACGTCCTGTTTTTTAAGAAAAAACTCGCACTTTAATCTGGTTCACTAGTGGAAAAGGCATGATAGAGAACACGCTACATAGAGTACTAAGTTTATTGATAGCCTTGCTGTTGCTCAGTGGTTGTGACACCGCTCCGCCAAGTCAACTACAGCAAATAAAAAACAGCAATGTACTGCGAGTAGGTATCTTGGTTGGGCCTGCAACATACTACCAAGGTCATACTGATGAAGAGGGATTCGAATATGAGCTTGCAGGTTTGTTTGCTGAGGAACTTGGTGTCGAATTAAAGATTATTCCTTTTTTCAATCTAGACAATTTATTTGAACACCTTGAACGAGGCGATTTAGACATTGTAGCCTCTGGGATCAGCTATCACACAAAGCGAACTAAAGCATTTCGATTTGGGCCGTTTTATCGAGAAATTAGTCAAAAGCTAGTGTATAAACAAGGCAAAAAACGTCCACGGCACTATGGTCAGCTATCAGGCCCGGTAACAGTGCTGGCTAATAGCCATCACTTAATTTCACTACAAGCAGCCAAAAAAGACTACCCCGAATTGCAATGGCAGACCACGCAAGCCCTAGATCAAGAAGAGCTACTCCAAGGAATTTTAGCTGGTGATATCGACTATACCATTGTCGACTCCCATTCTTTAGCGTTATTTCGTCGTTACCACCCCAATCTGAGTATTGCGTTTTCAGTGACAAAATCCGACCCAATTGCCTGGGTGATGAAAAGACAAAACGATGACTCGCTGTATGCGTTGCTCTTACCATTTTTTGCAAAATTACAAACCAATAATCAACTCGCGACTTTAGAAGAGAAATACTTCGGTCATGTAGAGCAATTTAATTATGTTAATACCGTCGCCTTTGTAGAGGCCAGTAAAGAGGTACTACCAAAATACGCGCCTTGGTTTATCGAATATGCAAAGGCACAGAACTTGGATTGGCGGTTACTTGCCGCGCTCAGTTACCAAGAGTCCATGTGGAACCCACGAGCCAAGTCTCCTACGGGCGTGCGCGGGATCATGATGCTAACGCAGAGTACAGCCAAACGCGTTGGTGTGAAACACCGCCTCAAACCAGAACAAAATATACGTGGCGGCGCGAAATATCTTGCCAATTTAATTTCGCGAGTGCCAGAAGGGGTTGCTGAGCCAGATAGAACTTGGTTGGCCTTAGCTGCGTATAACGTAGGTATGGGGCATGTTAGAGATGCATTAAAACTGACAAAACAACAAGGTGGCAATCCCAATAGTTGGGCCGATGTTAAAAAACGACTACCACTACTGACTAAAAAGCGCTACTATCGAAGCACAAGATATGGATATGCGCGTGGCGATGTTGCTGTACATTATGTCGATAATATACGCCGCTACTTCGACGCTCTAGTCTGGTTGGACGAAAACAGAGCGCTCCCTTTCAGTTCCGGCAATTAACGGCATCCCAATCTCGTTGTCATAAGCCTGTCACACAAAACAGGTATTTCTTTCACGCGTAAGTTTTTTCTCTCACACTAAGGAGGTTCAGATGTTAAGAAGACGTCGAACTCATCAATTCAAACGCAACACGCGTAATACGAATCCAAATCGTCGACGTATTATGCTCAAAAACATTCATAAAAAAATATTGCTGCGCCGCCGCATTTACTCTTTATTGCAGCTAGCCGCAGATGCAAAAACGGCTCAATCTTGAGCCGCGCTATCCCCTTGCAATTTCAGCGCTTTTTTAGCTGCTTTATGCTCTTTTCTTCTTCGTCTAAAAAAGTTAGATAGCTTTTCGCTGCACTCCTCAGCCAATACACCAGGTGTCACTTCAGGCTGATGGTTTAATTGTGGTTCTTGCAATAAATTCATAATCGATCCCGCAGCGCCTGTTTTTGCATCACTGGCACCGTACACAACGCGTTTTACTCGGCTATGTACTAACAATCCTGCACACATAGGACAAGGCTCTAGGGTTACATACAAGGTGCAATCTACTAAGCGATAATTTTGCACTTGTTTACCAGCTTCACGTATCGCGATCATTTCAGCATGTGCTGACGGGTCATGACAACCTATTGAGCGATTCCAACCTGCCGCGATTAGTTGCCCGTCTCGGACAATCACCGCACCAACAGGGATTTCGTTTTCCGCTTCGGCTTTATCAGCATATGCGAGAGCTTGGCGCATCCAATATTCATCGTGTTCTTGGTTATTCATACTAAATTTAGCAAAGTAATTATGTGGTTTAGTATACCAGCTTGCGAAACAGAAACCCCTTGGTTACAGAATTATTGCTAAAATTACCAAATTACCATGGCTCACCCACGTAAAATTAGGCTATAATTCGCCGCTTTTTTTATTTAATGAGCTCAAAACACACGGGTAAAACATGAAATTTCCGGGACACCGTAGGCATAAGCATTATTTTCCGGTGGAAGATAAGGACCCACTTATCAACCACTTAAATGCTGAAGATCGCTTGAAACGCAATTATATTTGCGGCATCGACCAAATTGTTGTCGACATCGAAGCTAAAGTTGACCAAGCTTTTTTGGATGAATTCCACCTCCAGCGTGGTATGTCACAAGTCATAGACAATGATGTCACCAATGCGCTCTATGAGCGTTTGAAACGTGATGACATGATTGACTACGAATTTGCTGGCGGCACCATTGGCAATACCATGCACAACTATTCAGTGTTAGCTGATGACCGTTCAGTCTTACTGGGCGTGATGAGTGAAAGCATTGAAATCGGTAGCTATGCATACAAGTTTTTATGTAATACATCAAGCCGCGTCGATCTTGATCATCTGCAACCCGTCGCTGGCCCAATCGGCCGCTGTTTCACGCTGATAGATGACAGCGGTGAAAGAACCTTTGCGATCAGTGCTGGTTTAATGAACTACTTGCGCCCAGAGTCGATCAGCCAGTCACTGATTGAAAATGCATCGGCTCTCGTTATTAGCGCTTACCTTATGCGTACTAAAGGTGACGAAACAATGACACAGGCCACCATGCAAGCGGTGGAGTATGCCAATAATGCAGGTGTACCAGTAGTCCTAACTTTGGGCACCAAGTTCTTGATAGAACAAGATCCGCAGTGGTGGGCCGAATTCGTTGAGAAACACGTCGACATTCTTGCAATGAATGAAGAAGAAGGCGAAGCCATTACTGGCTTTGATGATCCTTTATTGGCCGCAGGTAAAGCACTCGATTGGGTCGACTTAGTTATTTGCACCGCCGGCCCAACGGGCTTGTATATGGCAGGGTATGTCGACGACAGTATGAAACGCGAAACCGAATACCCACTACTTCCGGGTGCTATCCCCGAGTTTAATCGCTACGAGTTTTCTCGCGCAATGCGTAAATCACACTGTGAAAACCCTGTTCGAGTATACAGCCATACTGCACCGTATATGGGTGGCCCAGACACCATTAAAAATACCAATGGTGCTGGTGATTGCGCACTTGCCGCGGTACTACATGACCTTTCAGCGAACGAATATCATCGTTTAAATGTGCCAAACTCAGCTAAGCACGAACAAGCTGCAATTACCTATTCTTCACTTGCGCAGATCAGCAAATATGCAAACCGCGCAAGCTTTGAGGTATTGGTCCAGCACTCACCTAGACTTTCTAGGGGCTTGCCTGAACGAGAAGACTCACTAGAGCAATCTTACTGGGACAAGTAAACAAATCGTCTTGCGCACAACATTTGTGCGCTCAAAATGCCGCGCTAGAAAATCGCTGTTCCGAGCTCTTCAGCAAGAAACTCTAGCGCAGCAATACCTGCCACAGAATTCCCCACTTTATCAAGGCCTGGTGACCAGACTGCGATAGTAAACCGACCTGGCACAACTGCAATAATTGCACCTGACACACCCGATTTACCTGGCATACCTACGCGGTATCCAAAGTCACCAGCAGCATCATACAAACCACTGGTAAACAACAATGAGTTAAGTTGCTTGATTTGCTTTGCAGGTAATACCTGTTGCTGGCTTTGTGTACACACACCACCATTCGACAGGTAGGAGAAACACTTTGCCAATTCCGATACAGTCAACTCAATTGCGCAAAAATTAAAATATGACCACAATACTTCTTCAACTTCGTTATTAAAATTGCCAAACGATTTCATTAAATACGCCATCGCTGCATTTCGATAACGGTGCTCATACTCGGACTGTGCAACCACTTTATTCACACCCAGTTTAGGGTTTCCAGTTTGCAATCGATAGCTCTCTAGCATGGTATGGATTGGTGCACTCAGACGCGAGTATAGTGCGTCACAAGTGACAATTGCACCAGCATTGATAAAAGGGTTTCTCGGTATGCCGTTTTCAAACTCTAATTGGGTCAATGAATTGAAAGCAGTGCCTGAGGGCTCTTTACCCACTCGCTGCCACAAGTCATCGCCATAGCGTTGCAACGCTAAGGTCAAGGTCATTACTTTTGACACTGACTGCACGGTAAATTTGGCATCACAAGCGCCCGCACTGTAGGTTTCACCCGTTTGCGTTTGAATTGCTATCGCGAACTGACCTAATTGCTGTTCAGCTAACGCTGGAATGTAATCCGCAACTTTGCCATGCTGTAATATAGGCTGAACATGTTGCACTGTGCGTTCTAGAATTGATTGATAATCTGTCATACAAAAAATGCATAAATCACAATGTGCGGAGTGTAACAAAAGCGCTGAATCGCGGCCATAAAAAAGCCGCCCAAAACCAAGCTTTCGGCGGCTTATAAATTACCAGCAACTGTTACTTTGCAAATAGTTCTTTGATATTTGCTAGATCTGATTTACCTGCAATCAATTCATCTGGCGTAAGCCCGGACAATTCATGCGGGAATACCAACCACTCATCAGATTCATGGATGTAGTAATCTGGTGTCATTGGCACTTTTTTGTTGGTTGGTTTGTAATAAGGGCAGGCAACACGAATGTCTTTTGGTAGATTAAGACGCATTAACTCTTCTAGCTTTTCCTTTAATGCGTAAATACTACGGCCTGAATCAAACACGTCGTCGACAATCAACAATGAATCGCCTGCGTTCGCATTTTCAATAATATAATGAAGGCCGTGCACCTTAATTTCTTTCGATTGTTGACCGATGCCATAATAAGACGACGTACGCACTGCGATATGATCAGTCTCTATGCCCTTGTAGTCATAATACTCTTGCACAGCAATGCCGATTGGCGCACCACCTCGCCAAATACCGATGATAAAATCTGGACGAAACCCATCTTCATAAACTTGAGCAGCCAGACGGAATGAATCCTCTAAAAGCTGTTGCGCTGTGATATAGCACTTATCAGACATAAAAACCCCGTATTGTCAGTGCGAGTGCCACCTCGCTAGGTGTCACTCTGAACAAGAATAACTTATAACCGTGTATTCTAGCTGAGTCGGATAGAAATTGCTTGCGGTACATCAGGGTTTTTTACTGCAAAATGACAGAAAGAAGACCACTTAATGAAGAATACTGGAAAGAATTACACAGAGGGCTAGCCTGTGAGCGGGACTTGCCCGCTCACCGCTTGGGGCTATTCTTGAATATCGACTTCAGTATCGTCTTGTTCGATTAATTCAATTTCAAAGTTATCAACACGTTGCAGACCTCTTGGTAATTTATTACCACGTCTGCCTCGCTCACCAGAGTAATGCTCCAGATCTGCGCTCTTTAGTGTTAACTTGCGCTTGCCTGCATACAGCGTCACTGCTCTCCCTTCAGGCACCACAGCCAGTACTTTGACAAACTCTTCTCTAGATTGCACTTTCGCACTTGGAATAGAAATAATCTTATTCCCTTTACCCTTGGCAAGTTTTGGTAAATCCCTGAGCGGGAATAACAGCATACGCCCTTCATTAGAAATAGCCATACAGCGATCTGTCGCTACATCGTTGACTGATATAGGCGCGATTAACTCCGCCCCTTTAGGGATACTTACTAGCGCTTTACCATTTTTGTTCTTGCTGACCAAGTCGTTAAATTCAGCAATAAATCCGTAACCCGCATCCGTTGCCATCAGGTATAACTCTTGCTCCTCTCCCATCACCACATGTTCAAAGTTCACACCTGCTGCGAGGTTAAAGCGACCTGTCATTGGCTCACCTTGACTTCTTGCAGACGGTAAGCTATGCGCATCTGTGGCAAATGCTCGGCCAGAACTATCAAGGAAAACCGCTGGTTGGTTGCTTTTCCCTTTGGCTGATGCCTTATACTCATCTCCCGAGCGGTAATTCAGCCCCTCGGCATCAATTTCATGGCCTTTGGCAAAGCGTGCCCACCCTTTTTCGGATAGCACCACTGTTACAGCCTCAGATGGGATCAAATCTTTTTCACTGAGCGCTTTAGCCTCTTGACGCTCAACCACTGGAGAACGTCTTTCATCACCATAAAGTTCCGCCGCTTCCTGAATCTCTTTTTTCATCAAGGTAGACATACGACGTTCTGAGCCAAGCGTTAGCTCAAGTTTGTCACGCTCTTTGCTCAATTCGTCCTGCTCACCACGGATCTTCATCTCTTCCAACTTAGCAAGGTGGCGAAGTTTCAGATCTAAAATGGCTTCAGCTTGGGTTTCGGATAAACCAAATCGCTTCATTAACTCAGCTTTTGGTTCATCTTCATTTCTGATAATTTCTATCACTTCATCAATATTCAAAAAGGCTATCATCAAACCTTCTAGAATATGCAAACGCGCCAACACCTTATCTAAACGATGTTGCAATCTTCTCCGTACCGTTTCACGGCGAAAAATTAACCACTCAGACAAAATTTGTTGTAAATCTTTTACCTGAGGGCGGCCATCCAGCCCGATCATATTGAGATTAACCCGGTAATTTTTCTCAAGATCAGTGGTAGCAAACAAGTGTGCCATTAACGGTTCCGATTTAACACGGTTGGAACGAGGCACCACGACGATACGAGTGGGGTTTTCATGGTCAGACTCATCGCGAAGATCAGCAACCATTGGCAGTTTTTTCGCTGTCATTTGCGCGGCGATTTGCTCTAACACTTTGGCACCCGATGTTTGATGCGGCAACGCTGTGATAACAATTTCACCTTGCTCTTCATGAAACACCGCTCGCATCTTAATCGAGCCACGACCCGTTGTGTAAATCTTGCGGATATCATCTTTAGGCGTGATGATCTCAGCTTCTGTCGGATAATCTGGTGCTTGAACGATTTCGAGTATCTCTTCTAACGTCGTTTTAGGCTTATCAAGCAGCATACAACAAGCAGAGGCCAATTCATTTACATTGTGTGGTGGAATATCGGTCGCCATACCGACTGCGATACCTGTTACACCATTGAGTAAAATGTGTGGCAGTCGCGCAGGCAGAACCTGAGGCTCTTTCATAGTGCCGTCAAAGTTTGGTACCCAATCAACCGTGCCTTGGCCAAGTTCTTTTAACAGTACTTCTGAAAATTTAGATAAACGTGCTTCGGTATAACGCATTGCAGCAAATGATTTAGGATCATCCGCAGCACCCCAGTTACCCTGTCCATCAACCAATGGGTAACGATAAGAAAATGGCTGCGCCATCAGTACCATGGCTTCATAACAAGCGCTGTCACCATGCGGGTGATACTTACCCAATACATCACCGACCGTACGGGCTGATTTTTTATATTTTGCTGCTGCAGATAAACCCAGTTCGCTCATTGCATAGACAATGCGTCGCTGTACAGGCTTTAAGCCATCGCCAATATGTGGCAATGCCCTATCCATGATCACATACATGGAATAATTTAAGTAGGCATCTTCGGTAAAACGCCCCATTGGTAATTGTTCTATGCCCTGTAAAGAGAGGGCCTGTGGATCAGTCATGACACACCTTACTTCTTGTTATACCTCGGCTTTATCGCCATGTTGCTCTAACCAAGCCTTTCTATCGCCAGAACGTTTTTTCGCTAGCAGCATATCCATCATTTCTAATGTCTGCTCTTGTTCATCCAGTGTCAGCTGTACCAAACGTCGTGTATTAGGGTCCATTGTCGTTTCTCGTAACTGCATTGGGTTCATTTCGCCTAACCCTTTGAAACGCTGTACGTTGACTTTACCGCGCTTTTTCTCAGCTTCAATTCGATCCAAAATGCCACGTTTTTCATCTTCATCAAGGGCATAAAAAACTTCTTTACCCACATCAATCCTAAATAGTGGCGGCATAGCAACATAGACATGACCAGCTTGAACTAACGTGGGGAAGTGTTTAACAAACAAGGCACACAATAACGTCGCGATGTGAAGACCATCAGAGTCAGCATCAGCAAGAATACATACTTTACCGTATCTCAGTGTCGATAAGTCGCTTGAATCAGGGTCAATACCGAGTGCCACCGAGATATCGTGCACTTCTTGTGACGCTAGGATCTGCCCCGAGTCCACTTCCCACGTATTCAAAATTTTACCACGTAGCGGCATGATCGCTTGAAACTCGCGATCTCGAGCCTGCTTAGCAGAGCCACCTGCTGAGTCACCCTCTACTAAGAATATTTCAGAACGTTCTGTTTCACTGCCAGAACAATCAGTTAATTTTCCTGGTAAAGCGGGGCCACTGGTGACTTTCTTGCGCACCACTTTTTTTGCAGCCCTGAGCCGTTTTTGTGCATTGCTGATGCAAAGTTCAGCCAACAACTCGGCAGTCTCAGTATGCTCATTTAACCATAAACTAAACGCATCTTTCACAATACCAGAGACAAACGTTGCACAAGAGCGTGATGATAGCTTCTCTTTGGTTTGACCGGCAAATTGTGGATCTTGCATTTTTACTGATAAAACATAACTACATTTATCCCAGACATCATCAGGCGTTAGCTTCACACCTCTTGGCAATAAGTTGCGGAATTCGCAAAACTCTCGCATCGCCTCAAGTAGGCCTTGCCTTAAGCCGTTTACATGGGTGCCGCCCTGAGCTGTTGGGATCAAGTTTACATAACTTTCAGCGATCGATTCGCCACCCTCTGGTAACCAGTGCAGAGCCCAATCGACCCCTTCTGTTGAACCACTAAAGCTGCCCGTAAAAGGTGATTTAGGGAGTACTTCCAAATCCTTAGCACTGTCACTTAGATAATCTTCTAGACCAGACTCGTAGTGCCACTCTTGGGTTTCTTTGGTTTGCTTATTAATAAAGCGAATGCGCAAGCCAGGGCAGAGTACCGCTTTGGCTTTAAGTAAATGATTGAGCTTAGTCAGTGAAAAGTTAGCAGAGTCGAAATAACTTGCATCGGGCCAAAACTGAACAGACGTTCCGGTATTGCGTTTACCAACACTGCCCGTCACTTCCAAATCTTGTACTTTGTCACCGTTTTCAAAAGCAATTTCATATTGCTGAGCATCGCGCTTAACCGTTACTTCTACTCGTGTAGATAACGCATTAACCACTGAAATACCGACACCATGCAAACCGCCCGAAAACTGGTAATTCTTGTTGGAAAATTTACCACCAGCGTGCAGCTTAGTCAGGATCAATTCGACACCTGGGATCCCCTCTTCAGGGTGAACATCCACAGGCATGCCTCGACCATCATCGATCACTTGCAATGAGTTGTCTTCATGCAAAATAACGTCGATCCTACTCGCATGCCCAGCAAGCGCTTCATCCACACTGTTATCAATAACCTCTTGACCTAAGTGGTTGGGCCGGGTGGTGTCTGTGTACATCCCAGGACGGCGTTTCACCGGCTCTAAGCCATTCAACACCTCAATGGCTTCTGCGTTATAATTTTGCTGACTCATAAATGCTACTGACTAATTTTTAGTTCTAACTGTTTTATTTAATTTTAAGAAAGTTGGCAAGGCGATTAAAGTGCCTTTCAAAGCCAATGAAACTGTGATCACCGCCAAACTCGATGATTGACGGGCAGTCTCGATAATAATTCACAGCATCTTGATAAGGCAGTACCTCATCTGCTGTTTGTTGTAATAACAAAAGGTTGCTTGGCTTAGATAGCTTTTCAATGTGCATACGCCGCAACGCCGTCATATGTTCTATTGTAAGTTCATAATTCAGATCTTGATAGGGATTATACTGGGGACCCAAGTAATCCCATAGCAATTTGTCTGGTCGTACAGCTGGATTGATCACAACCGCACGCAAATTAAACTGTTGAGACAAGCATGTCGCGTAAAACCCGCCTAAGGAGCTACCAACTAAAACACAGCGCTCGTCTACAGCTTGCTCAAGCTGGAGTATGGCAATACGCGGATCATAATGTAACCGAGGAACAACGTATTCACAACGGTCTTTGAAATAGGCGCCTAGTTGCTGTGCTTTAAATGATTGCTCTGAACTATTAAACCCATGGACATAAATTACTTTGTCAGCCATTTCACCTCTGTATCCAACGCCGCTTCGGTCCAATTAATTAAACGATACCCTGCACCCAAATTTTCCTGTTGCCAATCTCGAGTCTGTTTTTTGAATTGGACGGATGTGGCTGGTGTCGCATAGACGCTTAAATCTCTAAAGCGAAATTCATAGTCATGGTGAACATGGCCGTGAAAAAGAGCCTCTACACATTGCAAGTCAACTAAACAATTAAGCAGTTGAGGACCGTTCTCAAGCATATGTTTGTCCAGATACCCTTCTATCGGCAACGGATTATGGTGGCAAAATACGATACTGGGTTTACAGCAGTGCTCTTCAATTTCTTGCAGGTGCTCCTTTGCCACCCATCCGGCTGGCGTTGGGCCTTTACTATTAAGCAACAGAACTTGCCCATGTTCGAAATGAATTTTTTTTGCAGCTACGATTTGACCTTGGCTTATTTCATGTAAGTAATCCAAGTCATCGTGGTTTCCCGGCAGCCAAAATATCGGGCAATTCAATGTTGATTCAGCCACCAAGGTAGCAAACAACTCGTAAGAAGCAAATGTATGATCCTGAGTCAGATCCCCTCCAAAAACAACGGCATCCAAATTTGCCTGCGCTAAGTTTGCCAAAACACGTTTAAAATGAGTTGCCGTGTTAACGGCAAAATATTCTCCGTTTGTGTTTTCGAACAAATGGGTATCGGTAATGTGGGCTAACTTTAATTGTGCTTGATTAAATAAGTATGTGTCTTTAAACCAAGCCATTATTTACATCCCAATTTAACGGTACTCTGCCACTTTCTGCACAAGCGGATAGCCAATCACCTAAAAATGCATTGAGCTGATACTTTTCGTCTTTGTGGTGCATACTTGGGTTCGGGTAACCGTAAGATGGTTTAACACGTTGATGGTAATTGTGCTGGATGACCTCGGCCACTTTGGCGTCGTGATATAGTCTCACTGCTAGCTCAAACAGACCTAAGTGATTACTCAAGCTATGTTGCTGAGTTATTTTTATGTCGGTTGTGTATTTCTCAACACTTTCAATCAGGATGAAGAAATCCATTGTGCCTATTTTTATCTGACGACGGGCACCTACTTCCTCTTCAGGCAACACTTTAAGTGCGCGCAAATAATTGCGCTCACATAATGTGATGTATTTGGGTAAAGACTGTACATACCCTCGTATGCCGTCTTTGCCACCGTGCTTAGTATGATGCATCAAGTCAGACAAAATGATTCCTGTTCACAGCTTAAAAGAAAGTTTCGATTTATTTAGCGCTAACCATTGTAGACTAATCACTGTCGCAGCGTTATCTATTTCCTCAGATTCTAATCTTTGCATGGCTTCTGTAAGCGGCATGACATGCGCTTTAATATCTTCACCTTCCTCTGGCAAACCAAAAGTGCCCCCCTGATAATCACTCAAATCAACTTCCGCAAGGTACAAATAAAGTCGTTCGGTGGTGCCTCCAGGGCTCGAAAGGTAGGAACGCATATAATGTAGATTAGTTAACTCTAACCCCGCTTCCTCTTGAGCTTCTTTTCTTGCAACTGCTTCTAAATCCTCACAGCCATCCGCCATACCGGCAATACACTCCAGCAACCACGGGGATTCTTTGGTTGCAAGCGCACCAATGCGGATCTGTTCAATAAGTAAAACTTGATCTGTGACAGGATCAAACGGAAGCACCGCCACAGCATGACCACGCTCTAAAATTTCTCTACAGATCGGTTCACTGTTCCCGCCAGCAAACAATGCGTGCTCAAAAATATACTCCTCAATTTTGAAGAAACCATTGTACAGCACCTTGTTTGGAGACTTTTTGAACTTCACATGGCGGCGCTCGAACTGGTTAATTTCTTTCATATTTCATCCTACATTCATTATACGGGGTTTAATCTAGGTTATTTTATCCCCATATTGCTTTTAACTAACGTGAACCCTCTTAGTGTGTGAACTCACTAAGTTTTATATTCTGTTACACTTGTTTTGTTTTATCTCTAGCTAGTCATTGGGATTTTGTTTTAAAACAAGGTAACATGCTGACATCAAAATTGTCTAAGGACTGCACAAATAATGAAAAAAACCATTCTATCTATGCTGGTTGGCTTGACGTGTGCTTTGTCAAGTAATAGCTCTCACGCAGAAGACTTACTGCAAGTATATGATATTGCAACAGCTAATGATCCCACTGTTTTGCGTGCTAAGGCAAGTGCCGATGCTCAAAAATATGCGCAAGACAGCGCGCTCGGTGAATTATTACCGTCTCTGGGCTTAACATTTAGCTACGCTGACTCAGACTCTACGGGTGCACCAGCTTTTCAGACTGATGCAACAGGTTATCAATTAGCTGATAGCTATAGAGACTCTTTCACACGTACACTGACACTAAACCAAACAATCTTCAACATGAGTGTTTGGGAAAGCTTGTCCATTGCAGAAAAGCGTGCAATGCAGTCTTTGACACAGTATGAACAAGAAAAACAAAACTTAATCGTTCGTATTGCACAAGGCTACTTTGATGTTTTGAGTCAATTGGATAACCTTGAGTTTGTACAAGCAGAAAAACGTGCAATCGAGCGCCAACTTGAACAAACAAAACAGCGATATGAAGTAGGTTTAACGGCAATTACAGACGTACACGAAGCGCAAGCACAATTTGACCGCTCAGTAGCGAACGAAATTGTTGCTCAAAACGACGTTGAAACAGCCCGTGAAACACTGCGTACTATCACAGGTAAATACCACTCAAAACTCAATAAGCTAAATACTGAGACGTTTTCAACGGTTAAGCCTAGTAAAAAAGCTGATGATTTTATTGATATCGCCAAAGAGAAAAACCTAGCTCTACAAGTTGCACAGTCTGCGCTTGAAATTGCTCAAGATCAAATTGACCAAGCAAAAGCTGGACACTACCCTACGCTATCGCTTAGAGCGACTCATGAAGATTCACTCGTCAATAGCGACGGCAGAGAACTTGCACCACGCGGTGATACAACGACAATTGGTTTAAACTTAAACGTACCAATTTATTCTGGTGGCCGCACTGTAGCTGCAACTGACCAAGCTAGAGCACTTTACGTTGCTGCAAGCGAAGACCTTGAAGCATCAATGCGTAACGTCACACGCTCAGTCATTACGTCATACAATCAAGTCATGTCAAATGTGGCAACTTTCCGTGCCCTTGAGCAGGCAGTTGTCTCTGCGGAAAGTGCTCTTCAGGCGACTGAAGCAGGCTTTGAAGTAGGTACTCGTACCATTGTGGACGTGCTAGTTAGTACACGTAACTTGTATAGCGCGAAAAGAAACTTAGCCGATTTACGCTATCAGTACATCATTTCTACGCTACAACTAAAACAGGCGTCTGGTGATTTGAGCCGAGCTGATTTAGAAGCAATCAATAAAGGCCTTCAAGCCGCACGCTAAATCGCACTTTTCAGACCAGCAACACTTCGCTGGTCTGATATTATTGCATCAAAACGCACCGCCACTTGAGCATCTAAGTCGTTCTAGATAAACTACGCTCTTTTATAGCTGTACGAGAGCATCTCACTTGGTTCACAATCCCAAATTTCAACTGCAATTTTTGGCGCCTAAGTTTTGGTTAACTTGGTTAGGTGTTATCGTTTTATATTCTTTATCTTGGTTACCACAAAGTATGCAGTTAATGCTAGGTAGGTTGCTGGGCAGAATAGTTCACCGCTTTTTAAAGAAACGCCGCAAGATTGCCGAAGTTAATTTAAAGCTATGCTTTCCTGATATGGATGAATCACAGCGCGATGCAATGGTGCTGCAGAATATGGAAAACACTGGCATTGCAACTTTTGAAACCGGGATGGCTTGGTGGTGGCCTGAATGGCGAGTTAAGCGCGCCATTGGTTCCATAAAAGGTGTAGAGCACTTTGAGACTGCACGTCAAAATGGCCGAGGTGTATTGCTGCTGGTTCCACACATGTTGCACCTAGAAATGTTAGGTCGAGTACTTGGCACTCATACTCAAGGGATCGGGTTTTATCGCCCTCACAATAATCCACTAATGGAATATTTCATGACCAAAGGTCGTTTGCGTTCCAATGAATTCCTAATCGGCAAACGTGATGTTAAAGGGCTACTAAAAGCCTTACACAATAAAAAAGTGTGTTACTACTTACCAGACCAAGACTATGGTAGAAAACGCTGCGAATTTGCGCCGTTTTTTGCCGTACCAGACGCAGCAACCACTACTGGCACTTTATTATTTGCATCGAGTGAAAAGTGTGAGACATTAAGTTTAGTAGGTGTGCGTGATAAGCAAGGTAAATATCATATTACCATTGAACCAGCTATGACAGAGTTCCCCAGTGACAACGAAAATCATGATGTCACCCGCGTAAACAAACGCATGGAAGACTCAATTATGCATGCGCCTGAGCAGTATATGTGGCTTCATAGACGTTTTAAAACAAGGCCGGATGAAAACGCACCTTCACATTATTCGTAGTTTAATTAACTGACATCGTAAAAAAAATGGCTAGAAAAAATAAAAAACGATTATCGGCAATGTGGTTTTGGACCAGACACCTGTCTTTAGGTGCGATTCTGGTGTGGGCAGCCTATTATTTCTTATATGGTAATATTCCTAAAATGGAGTTCAGAGAAACAACAAATGCGGCAGCTCAAGGTCTTTCTCAGTTTTACGCAAACTTTAGAAATCGTGTCAATGAGCGTGATACCGAACGAGAAAAGTTTGTTATGGAAATCGGCAAGCCAACCTTCCCGCTGGATGATGCCTTGGCACAACGCGAGCTCGTGGTTAAACCGACACACCAAAGGTGGACGGGTGAAAGTCAACCAAGACGCTTTGAAATGGGGAATACCCTAAAAAGTGTGCTAACCAATTATGCGAAACAAGAAGACATTGAGTTGTTCTGGTATTTAAGTAAAGACTATGTCGTTAAACAAAACTTTCGCGTCGACTCCGATTTTGTCAGTGCCCTTTATCAGGTTGGCCGTGCGATTAACGATGACTTTGAATTTGAAGTATATACCTTCTTTTGTCACCGCCAACGCGCTGCCGTGATAACTGAAAACCCTTCTACCTTCGTACGTGAAAACTGTCGACGACTCACTAATTAAACACGTCTGCAAGGCCTACTCAAAGTAGGCCTGCCAGATTTTCCTAACGCTATTGCTTTGCTCTGCCAATAACTTGGCATCCACAGTTTTCCCCTTTCCATTTAAGCTATTTAGATGGTAATGCTCTCTCAGTTGGCAATAAGCTTGAGTCAGAGTACTTTGTGACTGTGCGCTGATGACAGACTCTTTACTCGCGAGTTCAAAAATGCGGATATTGTCCGAATAACGCGTTAATGCTGGATAATCAGACGCGCAAGCCAGCACCAAGTACTGGGCTAAAAACTCGATGTCAGTCATGCCACCAGCTCCCTGCTTCAAATCAAACTCTGAGTTCGAGTCCTTAGATAAATGCTGACGCATTTTTTCTCGCATCTTGACAATATCATCTTGTAACTCATTGGTTGATCGCTGTTGGCATAAAATGTCATGGCGTATTGTATGAAAGCGCTTGACCAGCACCTCTTCGCCAACAATCAGCCTAGCTCTTACCAGTGCTTGGTGCTCCCATGTCCACGCTTGCTGTTGCAAATATTGATAATAACTTTCGATGTTGATTGCCAACAACCCTGAATTCCCCTCAGGCCTGAGCCGTGTATCCAATTCATACAAGATACCTGACAACGTGCGCGTATTGAACAAGTGCATTAACCGTTGGGCGAGTTTTAGATAAAACTGCCTTGACGCAATGGTTCTTTCTCCCGTTGTTTTACTCTGTCCATCACTGTTATGTACAAAAACAAGGTCTAAATCCGAGTCATAACCCAATTCGAATCCACCCGCTTTTCCATACGCAATAACGGCAAACCCTTTTGCTTCATTGGACGTGCCTTGTGGCGCACCATACCTAGATATCATTTGCCCCCAAGCAATATCAACGGCTTTAGCCACTATGGACTCTGCGAGTGCAGTCAGGTGATCGCTCACTTTCATTATATCCAATACACCAGTAGCATCAGCAGCTGCAATTCGCAGCTGCTGAGTTTGTTTGAACTGACGAAGCGCCTCCATTTGCAGCTCTAAGTCTTCAGGATCTATGCGTAAAAAGTACTGCTGTATTTCATTGTAATAGGCATTGAGTGGTAGCGGTCGATACAGAACAGCCGGATCAATTAACTCATCCAATAAAATCGGATACCTTGCAATTTGTTGTGCGATCCACACACTGTGAGAGCACAGTTTGATCAGCTGTTTTAAGGCACCTAAATTTTCGTATAGCAGTTCAAGGTATGCAGTACGTGACGCCACTTTTGCAATGATATCAAAAACACGCTGCAAAACTTCAGGTGCCTTGAGTGGAGTTACTTCACTTAACACCAGTGGCATCAATTTATCGAGTACATCTCGGCCACGCACCCCAATTTGTTTTTTAGTAATATCAGCATAAAATATTGTCAGTGTTTCTTGCCATCTAATTTGCAACTCCTCGCTGAGAGTCATATCAAGATAACTAATATCTTGATATTCCCAAGCTGAAATAAAACATGCCTTTAAACTTTGCGTGTCGTGTGCTTCTTCACCGATCACTTGAGAAAACTCATGACGAATTTCTCTTTGCACTTGCTCTATGTGACTAGTTAACCCATCGTATTCTGAAAATCCTAAGAGTGTCTGCAATCTCAATTGATTTAGTTTATCTTCAGGTAGAGTTTGCGTTTGTTCATCATTAAATGCTTGCAGATACTGCTCTACACGACGTAAATATAAATATTGCGCCTGTAGCGCAGATGCAGCACTTGCAGGGATCACCTCTTGGCTTGCTAATACACGTAACGCGTTTAACAACGACGGGGTTTGTAAATCAGGTTCTCGGCCACCACGGATCATTTGTAATGCTTGCACAATAAACTCGACTTCACGTATTCCACCAGCGCCCAGCTTTATGTTGTTTTTAAGCCCTTTTCTTCTCACTTCTTGGGCGATCATGTGCTTCATTTTGCGCAGGGATTCAATCACAGAAAAGTCGATATATCGACGGAACACAAAAGGACGTATCAATGCTTTAAACTCGTCCCAGTACTGATTTTTTTGGCCGAGTAATCGAGCTTTAAGCATTGCGTAACGCTCCCACTCCCTGCCTTGATCTTGATAATAATCTTCCATTGCGGAAAAGCTCATAACCAACGGGCCACTTTCCCCAAATGGTCTCAACCTCATGTCAACACGAAAAACTTGACCATCGGCTGTGCGCTGATCAAGTGCCGCAATAAGCTTTTGCGCCACCTTAGTATAAAAAACTTGTGCATCAATACTACGCCTGCCTCCTGACGTTTTGACACTGAGCGGGTAAGTAAATATAAGGTCGATGTCGGAAGAAAAATTGAGCTCATGACCGCCAAGCTTTCCCATCCCCAATACTAACATTGGCAGCGGTTCTAATGATTCGTTGACGGGGACACCATTGCTCTTTGCAACCTGTACAAATGCCCATTCATTTGCGCTTTCTATTAACTGCTCACTGAGGTTTGATTGATACGCCACACTGTCAGCAATGTCATTACCCAACACAAGATCTAGCCACATGAGCTTGAGCCAGTATCGCTTGCGATATAGACGCAATTTGGCAAAGCACTCAACGTCACTTAATGCGTCAATATTTCCGGTTAGTGCAGGCTCTATATCCCGAAGCGCCATGGCTTGTTCATCTAACAACCAGTGGATCCACTGCGGATGCTGAGCAAGTATGCGGTACGCAAAGTCACTGAGTGCCAACAACCGTAATGCTTGTGCATTTATAGCTTGCCCAGGAAAAAGTTCAGCAAAGCGCTGCTCGGCTAACGCTGATAATTCGGGACTTAATTGGCTTTGTTCCATGAAAAACCTCCAGTGCTTTGTGGCTCATTTGTTGTGCAGTGTTATAGTAACGCTAAATAACAACAACCTTACACCGAGCATGAGTTATTTGTCTTTAGAAAACAGTAATTTTTTCGTCCTACTAAGTGGTTTAACAATTGCCTTTATAGCTTTGATGTCACTGCGTTTAATTGTGCAGATCAGAGCAAAAAAACTATTGCAAAAAGAATTGGCTCAACATGACAACTTTGCATTGGGCATTAACTATGCCGCAAAAGTCGCCGTCTTATGCGGCAGCATCGGATATTTTTTTGGCCAATTAAATACCTTTGATCCCACCACCATACACACCCAAGTTTTATTGCCCATCGCTTTGATATGGCTTTACATTTGCCTAGGTCAGGCAATACATAGAAAATGGATTTTATATCGCTTTAACGAAACTCAGGCAATACTCAAACAGAATGTCTGCGCTGCGCTGGTCGATTCAGGTATGTTAGTTGGCAATAGCATCTTAGTACTTGGCCTTTATCACTGGCTTGAACCAAAAACATGGCAAGCTTTACTGATCGTCAGTATTTGTTTTATTTTTTTACAAGGTGTATTTGCTTTAGATAGCAAGCTCCGAGAATCTCGCTTTGCGAAAAAGAACCAAGGTGCCTCCTTGCAATATAACTTCAGCTTGGCAAACACCTCAATTGGGATCCGTTATGCTGGGAAAACAATTGGGCTCGCACTCGCTATCTATGCAGGCTTACATAGTGCGCCAAGCTACCCGAGTAAAATGGTTGATAACTTGCTAACTGTGGTCGTGCACTCGGTGTTCATGTGGTTTCTTTTATACGTATTTAGCCGTCTAATGATCCATATCGTGTTACCTAAAGTAGACATAGGTCTGGAGGTTGATCACCAAGATAATATTGGTATTGCCTGCTTAGAATTTGCTGTTTTTTGTAGCATGGGCTATTTACTAATAAACATGTTTTCAATTTAAACGCCGAGCTAACACATGGACACCTTAGCTCTGGAGAATTATATCTTTGAAATTAGATAACTTTTTACTTGTTGACAGCAACTGGGAGTTCAGTCAGGAATTTGTCGAGTTTGTAAAATCTCTCTCTCCTGACACCCCCAGTCAACTAATAATTGCTGGAGACAATACAAAGCAAATGCTCAAAATGATGTTTAAAGACCAAATCAAAGATTACAGTTACTGTGACTTTGACAATGAAATAAGCGTCTCTGAGCTGGCAACCTACCTGCATGAACACCATAAAATTCAAGGTGTTCTTATCTACGCGCTTGACTACAACCTCGCTGACGAAAAACAAAAGTTTATCTTCAATTCCCTACATGCAGAAAGATTTACCATCGAACAGTTGGCAAATGGGTATGACTATCATCGTATTAGTGATCCATTTAACAACAACCACCTAACCTGTAATTCAAGCTTGGCGGCAACAAAACATGACACCTTCAGCGAATTTGTGGTGTTAAAAACAGATACCGCAGATTAGACAGTACACATTGGTCATGATATGTCGCATTTTATAGACTCACCGCCTTGAAAACCTTAACATGACCGCATATCCAATTTAGACTTTCAACACTATGCGAATTCCACATATTTACCAACCTTCAGAATTGGTCGTGAATCAACCAACCACTTTAAATGATGACGCTGCCGGGCATATCGCTCGCGTACTGAGAATGAAAGAAGGTGAGCAAGTTAGTTTGTTCAACGGACAAGGTGGCGAATATCTCGCAAAAATTACTGCCATTTCCAAAAAAGCGGTAGAAGTGACCCCTTTTGAATTTGTTGATAGATGTGTTGAATCTCCATTAAATGTGCACCTAGGACAAGGTATTTCTCGGGGTGACAAAATGGATTTCACTATTCAAAAATCGGTTGAACTGGGCGTCAGTGAAATCACTCCTTTATTTACCACTCGATGTGGCGTAAAACTCAGCGGAGATCGATTGGCGAAAAAGCACCACCAATGGCAGAAAATCGCAATATCCGCAGCTGAACAATCAGGTAGAAACTTCGTTACCAAGGTACACCCTCCAATTTCATTAGAAGAGTGGCTTAGCCAACAGAGCAACGAATTAAAATTAACATTACACCCCAGAGCAGATCACTCTATAAAGACGCTACCTAAACCAGATCAGGGAGTGCGCTTTTTAGTGGGCCCGGAAGGCGGCTTTACTGACGAAGAAATGGCCAATACCACAGGACAGGGTTTTATTGATATCAAAATTGGGCCAAGGGTACTTCGTACCGAAACAGCTGCATTGACAGTTTTAAGTGCACTACAATTGCAGTTTGGCGATTTAGCTCTTTAAAATCGAACCACTAGGCCACATATAAACTGTGGTTAGCGACACATTGTGCTGACCACATTAGGCATACTCATCCAAAATAACACATAAGGTAAAGGCGATGGCAGTCAAACTTGGGATTATCTCAGATCCAATTAGTGGTTTTAACATTAAAAAAGATACCGGCTTTGCCATGATGATGGCAGCGCAACAGCGTGGCTTTGAATTGTATTACATGGAAATGGACGATTTATATCTATACCAAGGTGAAGGCAGAGCAACAGCGGCCAAAGCACGTGTATTTGATGATGAAAATCACTGGTATGAATTGGCTGACAAACAAGATATTGCGCTCAGTGATCTGGATGTCATTCTGATGCGAAAAGATCCGCCTTTTGACACTGAGTATATTTACGCAACCTATATACTGGAACGTGCCGAACTGGCCGGTACCCTAGTCGTAAATAAGCCTCAAAGCCTCAGAGATGCCAACGAGAAGTTATTTACAGCATGGTTTAGTGAACATACGCCTGATACCCTAGTGACAAGAAATGCAGGTCAAATTAGAGCTTTTTTAGACAAACACCAAGATATCATATTGAAGCCTCTCGATGGTATGGGCGGGGCGTCAATCTTTAGAGTACAACATGACGATCCTAACATAGGTGTTATCTGCGAAACGCTCACCGAGCATGGTAGCCGCTTTGCCATGGCACAAAATTATATTCCTGAAATAAAGCAAGGTGACAAACGCGTTTTAGTTGTGGACGGTGAAGTGATCCCTTATTGTCTAGCGCGCATTCCTCAAGGCGGTGAAACACGCGGCAATCTCGCAGCTGGTGGCCGCGGTGAAGCGAGACCAATTAGTGACAGTGACAGGAAGATTGCAGAAGCGGTCGCACCAACTTTAAAAGAGAAAGGGTTGCTGTTTGTTGGCTTAGATATCATTGGCGACAAACTGACAGAAATAAACGTGACTGCACCAACTTGCGTTAAGGAAATTGAAGCAGCGTACGATATATCTATTATGGACAAGTTTTTTGATGCGATTGAAGCAAAACTCAACCATACTGAAAGTTAAATTATAGAAGGGGTCTCGCATGCAATCATTAGCTAATCACTTTCTTATCGCAATGCCGAACTTGCAGGACCCGATGTTCAAACGCTCCGTCACCTACATCTGCGAGCACAATGAAGAAGGCGCAATGGGGTTGATAGTCAATCACCCCATTGATGTCACTGTAGGCGAGTTACTCGATCAGATCGAAATCGACAACGACAAAGACAGCAGTGCTGCGGATCAAACTGTTTTTGCTGGCGGGCCGGTGCATACGGACAGAGGGTTTGTGTTACATACACCCAAGATTGGTTATGCCTCGAGCAAAGAGCTCAGTTCTGACATCATGATAACGACTTCAAAAGATGTACTTGCCTCTCTTACTTATCACGATAGTCCTGATGCATTTATCATAACGCTTGGCTATTCAGGGTGGGAAAAAGGCCAGCTCGAACAAGAAATCTTGGAAAACTCTTGGCTGATAATTCAGGCGGATCCAGAGATTATATTTAGTACACCACCAGAAAAACGCTGGGAAAAGGCCGTAAGTATGTTAGGTATCGACATCTCGCAACTCAGTAATCAAGCAGGACACGCATAGAAGTATGAGCAATAAAAAACCAAAGACCCCTAAAGGTCAACGTACCGTGATGGGGTTTGATTTTGGTACACGTAGTATTGGCATGGCCATTGGCCAGGAAGTAACAGGGACAGCCACCAGCTTAGGGGCTGTTAAAGCGCGAGATGGCATTCCCAACTGGTCCGATATAGAACAGCATGTGAGTGAATGGAAACCAGATTTACTTGTGGTCGGCCTGCCTCTGAATATGGATGGGACTAATCAACAGGTTACATTCGCTGCCAAAAAGTTTGCCAATCGCCTACACAATAATTACCGCCTGCCCGTCGAAACTCAAGATGAACGTTTGACCACAACTGATGCCAAAGCCAGATTGTTTGATCAAGGTGGGTATCGCTCTTTGGCAAAAGACAATGTTGATGGAATGTCTGCTGTGATTATTCTGGAGAGCTTCTTTGAGCAACTGTGGGAAACTGAGTAATTACTATTTGTCTCCACCTGTGGCAGCATTGAGCTGCTTGTAAACCCTCATATCAGGGAACAGTCCTGCTTGGCGGTAAGCCTGTTCGATTTTTCCCTGACGCCTCAGCTTTTCCAGACCTTTTTGCAATGCTGCAAAAGCGCGCTCACCCTCAGGGTGTAGTTTAGACACCACAAAATGGCGGCTACTGTCCAATAAAACCACCCATTTGGGATGAGAAACCAGATTTATGTTTGCCAGTTTAAAGTCATTCCCCATCACAGGCATTAAATGGATCAACATAAAATCAACCCATTGCTTGTTCACAATCTGCGCTTGCGCTGACCAAGTTTGTTCATCTACCAAGCGTTTGAGAGGCAAACGACTTAAAGTCTGCCAATCCACTAACCAGCGACTTGAAGACACCGCACTCAGCGTGCTCAAATCTTCAAGGGACTGAATATTCGCAACCCGTTTATTCTCTTTGGCAAAATATAAACCTGCAAAAAACTCTCCCTTTCGGATCACAGGTTCACTAATATACAACTTATCTGCTTTTTGCTGTGCTTCTTCAAACCAAAATGTATCGAAGCTTAGCAACTGCTTACCTTGATCTAGTAAATTAGAGTCTCTGAAGTTTACGTTTCCAGGTCGGTATTTAAACGGCTTGTCAAAGCCGCCTAAAATTAAAGCTTGATGTAGCAGCACCATGTCGACAACATCACGCCGCACAAACTGTCCACCAAAGTTATCTACTTCCAGCGGGGAGCGGCCTGATAATAAAGCTTTGTAGTTTGAATAGACGTCATCTCTGATATAAATATCGACATAACTAGGCTGAGCCCAACAAAGTGTTGTCAGGCTCAGACGACAACATATAAGCAAGCAAAACAGGTTAGTTTTTCTTGCTGTCCAAGCCATCAATGGTGACCCCTTGCAAAAACCCTGCACCTTTTTGTTCGTTGTTTTGCAATTTAATCATCAGACGTAAATCATTAGGCGAGTCAGCATGATGCAAAGCATCTGCGTAATTCACCCGCTGGGCTTTGTAGAGTTCAAATAAAGCTTGATCGAAAGTTTGCATGCCCATCTCTTTCGATTTGGCCATTGTCTCTTTTATAGAGCCTATGTCTCCTTTCTTGATCAATTCAGAAACCATCGGGGAATTAAGCAGTATCTCAATCGCGGCAACACGCCCCTCACCTTTTGACGTAGGCACCAATTGCTGTGCCACTATTGCTCTGAGATTTAGTGCCAAATCGTATTTCAGTTTGTCATGCTTTTCTTTGGGTACCAAATGCATGATACGGTCAATCGCTTGGTTAGCATTGTTTGCGTGCAATGTCGCGACACATAAGTGCCCCGTCTCTGCAAAGCTCAGGGCATACTCCATGGTTTCTTGGGAGCGAATTTCACCAATTAAAATAACATCAGGGGCTTGTCGCAATGAGCTTTTCAGCGCTGCTTCAAAGCTCTCGGTATCTAGACCAACTTCTCTTTGTGTTATGATGCTCTTGCGATGTTCGTGCACAAACTCAATTGGATCTTCAATCGTCAGGATATGACCGCGCTGATTGCGATTACGGTAGCCCAATAATGCAGCCAACGACGTCGACTTACCGGTACCTGTACCACCAACAAATAATACTAGACCACGCTTTGACATGATCACATCGGTCAGTACCGAAGGTAAACCAAGTTGAGTAACATCAGGAATATCCGTCACAATTCTCCTGATCACCATGCCTGCACAATCTCGCTGCCAAAATGCAGAAACCCGGAATCGACCAACATCATTAGCGACAGCAAAGTTACACTCCTTTTCAGCGTGAAACTGTTGCTTTTGCCTATCCGTCATTGCCGACTCAACCATATTCAACGCACTGTCACTATCCAATACTTCTTCGTCTAGTGCTCGCAACTCACCATCAATTTTGGCGCTGACCGCCAAGCCTGATGAGACAAATAAGTCAGATGCTTCTTTGTCTACCATCAATTGTAAATAATCTATCAATGCCATTGTTTAAAACCTTGTATTAAAATCCTGCGGCACCAAATTGGTTTTTATCATGTGCTTTTGTATGCGCATCTTGGGTTGTGATCAAACCGTGGTTCACCAAGTTCATTAAACACTGGTCCATGGTCTGCATTCCATGCAGGGCGCCTGTTTGAATAGCTGAGTACATTTGAGCTATCTTATCTTCACGGATCAAATTACGTATTGCAGGCACACCTAACATGATTTCATGTGCCGCAACGCGTCCTCCACCGACTTTTTTAATCAGTGTTTGTGAAATCACCGCCTGTAGCGACTCTGATAACATAGAGCGAACCATATCTTTTTCTTCACCAGGGAATACATCAATAATACGGTCGATGGTTTTAGGTGCCGATGTGGTGTGCAATGTGCCAAATACAAGGTGACCCGTTTCTGCCGCTGTCATGGCTAAACGAATCGTTTCCAAGTCACGTAACTCACCCACTAAAATAACATCGGGGTCTTCACGCAGCGCACTGCGTAGTGCAGCATTGAAGCTATGAGTATCGCGGTGCACCTCACGTTGATTAATCAAACTCAATTGATTTTGATGAACAAATTCAATGGGGTCTTCTATCGTCAAAATATGGTGATGCTTGCTGCTATTGATATAGTCGACCATGGCCGCAAGCGTCGTTGACTTACCCGAGCCTGTGGGCCCAGTTACAAGCACCAGTCCGCGCTGGTTTTCTGCTATTTTTTTAAAAATATCTGGCGCACCTAATTCATCTAGGGTCAATACGGTACTTGGAATAGTACGAAATACTGCGGCAGGCCCGCGACTCGTGTTAAACGCATTAACACGAAAACGTGCTAAATTAGGTACTTCAAACGAAAAATCCACCTCAAGGTTTTGCTCATAGTCCTTGCGCTGGTTATCATTCATAATATCGTAAATTAAACTATTTACATCCTTCGCTTCTAAAGCGGGAATATTTATGCGGCGTACGTCACCGTCAACACGGATCATTGGAGAAACTTCCGAAGAAAGGTGTAGATCCGACGCTTTATGCTGCACACTAAAGGCTAATAATTCAGTAATATCCATCTATGACTCCACAACGAGCAAACAATAATATGGTTACAATAGCAGAACGGCTAAATAACGCCTACGATCGCATTACAAAAGCAGAGCAAAATTGTCATATTTCTGACCCTGTGCAACTTTTGGCTGTATCTAAAACCAAACCAATCGAACTTATCCAGCAAGCATATGACGCAGGCCAGCGTCTATTTGGCGAATCTTATGTACAAGAAGCCGTCGATAAAGTCATGCACTTCAAACAGTACAAAGACATTGAGTGGCACTTTATTGGTCCTATTCAATCGAATAAGTCGCGACATATCGCTGAACACTTCAACTGGGTGCAAAGCGTCGATCGAATCAAAATAGCGAGACGTTTAAGTGAACAGCGACCAACAAATCTAAAACCGCTCAATGTTCTTATTCAAGTTAACATTAGCCAAGACGAAAAAAAATCAGGATGCCCCCTAGAGGAGCTGTCAGACCTTGCTCAATTTATCAGTGAAACAAAGCAGCTCACTTTGAGAGGTTTAATGACGATAACCGCACAAACAGATGATGTTGACCAGCAACTGCAATATTTTCAGCAAATGAAACATTGCTTTGATAAACTAAAGACCCAATATCCACATATCGATACCCTTTCAATGGGCATGAGTGGCGATTTAGAACCCGCCGTTTCAGCTGGTGCCACTATGGTAAGAATTGGTACCGATATTTTTGGTAAAAGACAATAAAGGCCACACAGATAATATGTCTAATAAAACAATCGCATTTATTGGCACTGGAAACATGAGCTATGCCATCATTGGCGGCATGCTTAAAAACGGTTTCAGCGCCCGCAATATTATTGCTACCAATCGCAATCAAGAAAAGCTAGATAAAGTTGCACAAGATTTTACTGTTCAAACAACTAGTGACAACATAGACGCCATTAAACGAGCTGATGTCATTGTGCTATCTGTCAAACCACAAATGATGGAAGCCTTGTGTGAAACCTTTCGCTTGGCAAATATCGACTTGACTGACAAAGTGGTGATTTCCGTCGCAGCGGGTATTACCCTTGCCCGTTTGAAAGAAATGCTGCAAAGTGACGCCAAACTTGTGCGCTGTATGCCAAACACACCATCGCTAGTTGGGCTTGGTGTATCCGGTTTATTTAGCCAAGATATTAATGAACAAGAACAAAGGTTTATTGACCAAATTTTCAGTGCCACTGGCATGACCGTTTGGCTGCATTCAGAAAGCCAGATAAATGATATTATCGCAGTGACAGGCTCTTCCCCGGCCTACTTTTTTCTCTTTATGCAAGCCATAGAAGAAAAAGCAAAAGCACTTGGATTCAATGAGCAACAAGCACGGCAACTGGTGCAACAAACAGCCCTTGGTGCAGCACAAATGGCCATCTCTCAACCAGATATCAGCCTTGAGCAGCTCCGCGCTAATGTTACTTCAAAGGGTGGAACCACCCATGCCGCTATTGAGTCAATGAAAGATAATCAACTTCCCCTAACCGTCGCAAATGCAATGGATGCATGTATTGCACGCGCTGAGGAAATGGAAAAACAAATTTAAGGACCTAAAATGAATGCAATGTATTTTTTAATTGAAACCATTTTTAATCTATTCTTAATGGTAGTGCTGCTGCGCTTTTGGATGCAGTGGGCGCGTGTTGATTTTTATAACCCGGTGAGTCAGGCTGTTGTAAAAGCGACCTCTTTTGCTGTTAACCCTTTACGAAAAGTTATTCCTGGTTTTGCAGGTATTGACGTAGCATCACTGGTGCTTGCTTTTATCGTCGCAGGCACCAAGGTATCTGTGTTGATGTTAGTGTTTAGCGGTCATTGGGATGCCGCTAAAGCAGCTATTGGTGGGCTGTTAACCGTACTACGAGAAGCATTTAGCTTGGTTTTTTGGATTTTAGTGATCCGCGCTCTATTGAGTTGGGTGGTACAGGGTTACAACCCAGCAGCAGCTGTTTTTGAACAGTTAACTGAACCACTACTGCGCCCAATTAGAAAAATTATCCCACCGCTTGGTGGACTCGATTTGTCCATTATGGTGGTGTTGATTGGCATGATGTTCTTACAACATTTGGTGATGGACTTCATGCACTAAGCATATGAAAGTGAGGTACTATGCGATTCTATCTTTCCGTAATTTTACTGGTATTGGCCGCTTTTCATACTCAGGCGAATAATTCAGAGTCAGGTGGGCAGTATAAAAATTTAGGTAATTGGGAAGTGCACTACATCGCCTTTCCATCAACTTTTATTCAACCCAGCGTCGCCAAAGTGTATGGTGTAGTTCGCAGCGAAAATAAAGCCTTGATCAATATTTCGGTGCTGGCAAAAGACCAATCAAAAACCGCGCAAGAAGTGCAAATATCTGGTTTCGCAAAAAACTTACTGGGCAATAAAAAGTCCCTTACATTTAAACAAGTGATTGAAGGCGATGCCATTTATTACCTCGCACAACTCGATTATTACAATGAAGATGTTTACCGTTTCGAGTTAAACATCCAGCAAGGTAATAATCATCAATTATTAAAATTTCAACAAAAGTTCTACGTAGATTAAAGATATGACAAAACAAATCGTGCTTGCCACAGGAAACCAAGGCAAAGTCAGAGAGCTAGGCGGTATGCTTGAAAGCTTGCAAATTGAAGTGCTGCCACAGAGCCAATTTGAAGTCTCTGATGTGGAAGAAACTGGCACTACTTTTGTAGAAAATGCCATTATTAAGGCTCGACACGCAGCAAAAGAGACTGGCCTACCAGCCATTGCTGATGATTCGGGTTTAGAAGTTGATGCACTCGATGGGGCACCAGGTGTGTACTCGGCGCGCTTTGCTGGTAGTGATGCAAGTGACCAGCAAAACATCGATAAATTACTGGTTGATTTAGATGGTGTAACAAACCGTACGGCCCGCTTTTGGTGTGTGTTAGTTTATATGCGACATGCCAATGACCCCACACCTGTTATTTGCCAAGCAAGCTGGGAGGGCGCCATCGCTACAACGCAGCACGGTGACGGCGGGTTTGGTTACGACCCAGTTTTTTGGGTTAATAGTCTGCAGCGCATGGCCGCTGAATTGAGTAAGGAAGAGAAAAACACCGTTAGTCACAGAGGACAGGCACTCCAACAACTCATGACACATTTTAAGAGCATCCAGTGAACCTTCCTCCTTTAAGTTTATATGTGCACGTACCTTGGTGCGTGCAAAAATGCCCTTACTGTGATTTCAACAGCCATAGTCAAAAAGGCACCATCCCTGAGCAAGAATACATTGGTCATTTAATTGATGACCTCAAAGCAGATCTACACCTTGTACAAGGTAGAAAACTGCATAGCATATTCGTCGGCGGCGGCACACCGAGCTTGCTTTCTGGCGATGCTTACGTTGACCTTTTACAGCAAATAGAAGCTCTAATTGGCTTTGAAGACGATATTGAAATTACCTTAGAGGCCAACCCTGGCACTGTTGAGAGTGATCGCTTTAAACATTATGTACAGGCTGGCATAAATCGAATCTCAATTGGTGTGCAAAGTTTACAAAGCGATAAACTTAAGGCACTGGGTCGCATTCACGGTGAACATGAAGCCCTCAATGCTGCCGCTGAAGCACATGATGCAGGGTTAAATAGCTTTAATATGGATTTGATGCACGGTCTACCCAATCAGTCTTTAGATGATGCTCTGAGCGATTTAAGACGCGTAATTGAACTGAATCCTCCGCATATCTCTTGGTATCAATTAACCATTGAACCAAACACCCAATTTGCATCAAAGCCCCCTAAATTGCCCGAAGACGAAACTTTGTGGGCAATACAAGAAGCAGGACAAGCGCTGCTGGCGCAGCACGGATATCAGCAATATGAGATATCCGGTTATTCAAAATCAGGTTTTAAATGCAAACATAATCTCAATTATTGGCGCTTTGGTGACTACCTTGGCATAGGCTGTGGCGCTCATGGCAAGATCACACAACCCGAACAGCAACAAATTTTGCGTACCGTCAAAGTGAAGCACCCTAGAGGGTATATGGACTTGACCAAACCATACATATACGACAGCTGGCAAGTCAACTTAGAAGACCAAGCGTTTGAGTTTTTCATGAATACGTTTCGCCTGCTAGAAGCAACTCCAAAGGCTCATTTTGAAGCCTACACAGGTTTACAGGAAACAGATATACAAACACAGCTAAACCAAGCAATTAAACTAGGTTTGTTGGAAGATCTCGGTGATTCATGGTTTGTAACAAATAAAGGGCACAGATACCTTAATGACCTGTTAGAATTGTTTGTCTAAATTGGGGTACATCTATTGCGACTTTGCTTTCAACCAAAGAATTTGGTTGCTAGTCGTTGCGTGCCATATAATATCCTACACTAAGAGAGGTAATCTCTTGTGGGCTCATATATCTGAATATATAAAATAAGAAGGGTAAAACATGCGTAAACTTACCATTATCGCTGCTGCAATCTCAGCGACGTTATTGGCAGGCTGCCAGCAAACAGCTGAACAACCAAAGCCTGTAGCTCCTGTGCAACAAGTTGTTCAAAGTGAAGTAGAAAAAGCAAATGCTCTATTCGAAGAGTCATTTAATCGCAGTGTCATGCGTAGTCCTATTTACCAAACTTATTTGGGTATTAAAAAAGACTATGACAAGTGGGACGACGGCTCAGAAGCACGTCAATTAGAAGACCTTGAATTAACTAAACAAGATCTTGCTGCTATCAATGCCATTGACCGCAGTAAATTAGACCCTCAAACTCAGGTAAGCTACGACTTGTTTAAACAGGGTCTTGTTGAAGAGATCGAAGATTTCAAATGGCGTCGTTATTCTTACCCAGTTAATCAAATGTTTGGCACGCACTCAATGATCCCTGCATTTTTGATTAACCAACACCAAATCGCCGACGTTAAAGATGCAAAAGCGTATATCTCTCGCCTTAATGGCGTAACAACCGTGTTCGACCAATTAGTCGAAGATCTAGAGAAACGTGCGGAAGCAGGCATTATTGCACCTAAATTTGTATTCCCTCATGTTATTGAGTCGAGCAAAAATATTATTCAAGGCGCACCTTTCTCCAAAGGTGAAGACTCTACACTTTTGGCTGACTTCAAGAGAAAAGTTGCCAAGTTAGAGATCGCACAAAATGAAAAAGACGCACTTATCACAGAGGCTAACAACGCCCTGACATCTGCTGTAAAACCATCTTATAGCAAGTTAATCAACTATCTAAATAAGTTGGAAAAGCGTGCGGACAACCGCGACGGTGTTTGGAAATTCCCTGAGGGTGAAAAGTTCTTCAACGTTGCACTTGAGCGTACAACAACAACCAAGCTTTCTGCAGCAGAGATTCATAAGATTGGCTTGCAAGAAGTTGCTCGTATTCATGACGAAATGCGTGAAATCAAGGACAAAGTTGGTTTCAAAGGTGACTTAAAAGCATTTATGGAGTTCATGAGAACCGATAAGCAGTTCTATCTACCAAATACAGAAGAAGGCAAAGCAAAATATCTAGCTGATGCGACAGCGATGATTGACAATATGAAGTCTCGCTTAGACGAACTATTCATCGTTAAGCCAAAGGCTGACATGATAGTTAAGCGTGTTGAGGCTTTCCGTGAAAAAGCAGCTGGTAAAGCATTCTATCAGCAGCCAACGCCTGACGGTTCTCGCCCGGGCATTTACTATGCAAACCTTTATGATATGGAAGCGATGCCGACCTACCAAATGGAAGCTTTAGCCTATCACGAAGGTGTACCTGGTCACCATATGCAAATTGCCATTGCCCAAGAGCTTGAAAATATGCCTAAGTTCCGTAAGTTTGGTCGCTACACAGCTTACACCGAAGGTTGGGGCTTATACTCTGAGCTAGTACCTAAAGAAATGGGTTTGTATGAAGACCCATATTCAGACTTTGGCCGTCTAGCAATGGAGCTCTGGCGTGCATGTCGTTTAGTGGTTGATACTGGTATCCACGCAATGAAATGGACACGCCAAGAAGGTATCGATTACTACGTAAATAACACGCCTAACGCGAAATCGGATGCTGTCAAAATGGTAGAGCGCCATATTGTGATGCCAAGCCAAGCGACTGCATACAAAATTGGTATGATCAAAATTGTTGAACTTCGCGAAGCGGCTAAGAAAGAGCTTGGCGATAAGTTCGATATTCGTGAATTCCACGACGTAGTACTTAAAAACGGCCCTGTTCCTTTAAATGTATTAGAGCAGTTCGTTGATCAGTGGGTTGCAAGCAAACAAAGCTAATCCGCGTCTAAGCGAAACACCGTATTCGCTAAAATGATATGTAAACAAGCCCCGCCATGTGCGGGGCTTTGTATTTTTACTTCCCCAGCTAACTTCTGAGTCACTAAGTTATAGATAATACTCAAACCGAGCCCGATGCCGCCTTTATTTCTCTGTGTGGTAATAAAAGGCTCAAAAATAACAGGTAATAGCTCCTTATCTATGCCTCTACCATCATCTTTGATATACAAATGAATATAATTATTCACGATCAATGCCGAAACGACGATATTCAGTAACTTACCTTCTTGTTTTGCATGCTGAATACAATTGTTGAAGCTATAAGTTAAAATTTGTACAAAGACGTTCGGGTAGCTGTTTAGCATTAATTGCTCAGGTATTTCTACTTCGATATGGTAGTCAGGTTGTTTTAATTCATGTTGATAACAATCTAAAACCCCATTCACCAATGCATTGAGACTAAACTCTTGAACTTCATCATACTCTTGCTGAACTGACACCTTTTTAAAATCATCAATCAAAGAGGCAGTTCTTAGTAAGTTATTCTCCAACAAAGAGAGTGCAGACTCGGCTTCAGCAATCAGATTAGTTAAAGTTTGCTTTTGCAACTGCCCAGATTCTAAGTCTTTTTTAAGTACTTCAACTTGTTCTTTTAAGTGCGATTGACTGGTAATTGCAACACCAAGAGGTGTATTTAATTCATGTGCAAACCCACTCACCATATTGCCTAAGCTGGCCATTTTGGCCTCTTCGATCAACCTTTGTTGTGCTGCTGTAAGCCTTTCAAGCAAGGTCTCAATAAACGCCAGTAAACTATCCAAATGGTGTGCTATCTGTGCAATTTCATCTTCACCTTCAATGTTTACCCGCATTGAGAAGTCTTCGTGTTGCGCAACATTTTTTAGTACTCGGCTAATTGATATAATATGCTCAGAGATACGAGTGTTCAGCACAAACAGTAACAATAAACTGAAACAACTGATCGAAACGATGATCACTAAGCAGGTCAAAATTAAGCTTTGTTTTTCATTCAATGCTTCATTAAAAAGCTGCTTTGACACCACTTCAAAGTGACTTCTAATGGAAATCTTCAACTGATGTAACTCTGATCTCACACCTTGGCTGTGATCTAACCCTTGTTTTTGCAATACGCTGATATAAGTTTTAAAGCCGTGTTGGTACTGGTTGAGGATGGAAAGTAACTCGTGCGATTTTTCAGGGAACTGTACTGTGATCAACTGCTCTGTTCTGCTCAATAAATCTTGATGAATAAGCAAATAGTTTGGTTCGAGCCGTAGTAAAAAATCTTTCTCCCTGCGTCGCAGCTCCAGCAGCAAAATCTCTAAGCGGGGGTGTTGGGTTTGTTTGGCAATATCCTGTAGGGCATGAGCCTGACGCCGAAAGTTACCATAGACCCCCTCTTCTTTATTATAGCCCAACAACGCCTGCATAGATGCTAGCTGCTCGTACTTGAGAGTAAACCGCTTAACTTCCTCGTCTAGTTTAAAGAGTAAAGTAAGATCCCTCTGTTGAACCACCAGCATATTTAACAATTGACTATAACTCTTGCGATAGGAAGCTCTATCATCTTCAATCGATGCTAGACTCTCGCGTTGACGCTCTATTAAAAAGCGCTCTTCCTGATCCAGCAAACGCTGAATCTGAGTCTGAAGTTGAAAAAGGTGATCATTCAGAGTTCGGGTTTGCTGTAGCTGAACGTACAAGAACCAACTTGCAACCATAATCACAATCGCAGAACCCACTGCGGCTGTTTTAAAAAGTAAAAGTGACTGCTTTAACTGCACAAAGTTACCCAATAATGTATTTCGCCCCAACTAAAGTCTAGTCGAAGATAAGTATTATGGTATCCCCTCTGCGGATAGTTAGTTTAGATTCATAACCCCAGCAATAAAGGTATAAAGCACTTTTTATGAACTATTTTATGCCAACTATTGTCATCATCCCTATTGAATTCAATCTGTGAGAGTCAAAATGGAAATTTTCATTACAATATTCGTATTATTAATACCAATTGTGCTAGCTGCGATTTACATTATCTATATTCAAATGTCGACTCGCAATAAAGTGCGCCTAGCTGATTCAATTATTTATATGATAAAACATGACGAACCGGTCAATATAGATATGGAAATATTGGAAGGATTAAAGCTCTCACCAAAAGAGAAAAGCTACCTGCTTAACGTGTATAAAGCCCCTGTAAAGCTTCACAAGTAAAGCCAAAACCTCTAAATATACTGCAGATTAGAATTCGTTTGTCTGGAAATAAACACTGGGTGCGGTTCACACAGAAGTCGCAAGAAGGATAAAGGCAGAAATAAAAAAGCCCCAGAAAGCATTCTGGGGCTATAAAAAGTGGTACCAGTGGGCGGACTTGAACCGCCACGCCCGAAGGCAACGGATTTTGAATCCGTCATGTCTACCAATTCCATCACACTGGCATCATTTTTCTTTAATCTTCTAACTTCGAGAAGATAAAGAAAAACCACTTTGAGCTTAGGCTTTTTTTATTTGCCCTCGTCTCTATGCCCTGCATTATACAAATATGTGACAGCCCCGCAAGCAGTTTTTTTAATTAATGTGTTCAAGTGCTGAGTATTTGACCAAAATCATAAAATATCGAGGTTTGATAAATAAGCGCCTATATTGTGTGTAGAATATTGTCATATCGTTTTATATGGGTTTTTACATGTCATCATTTCCTCGCGCAGGTTTTATTAGAAGGGTTGCATCATTAATATACGACGCGTTAGTCGTCATAGCCTTTGCGATGCTCACGACAATTGTTTTTTTGGGCTTAGTACAAGGCATGCTTTCAATGGGTTGGTACACACTCCAAAACCATGAAGATGTCTCCGCTCTCATTCAAGCAACACCGGCACTCTATTACAGCCGTACTGTGTTGTTGGTTTTGGTCTCTGTTGCCTTTTTTGCTTACTTTTGGACTAAAAGTGGGCAGACCATTGGCATGCGAGCATGGCGGTTAAAAGTTCAGAGCACAAAAGGTGAATTACTAACTTGGCCACAAGCCATTGCTCGCAGTTTCGCTGCGTTATTGGGGTTAGGAAACTTACTCGTATTAGTAGACAGGAAGCAAAAACGTGCTTTGCAAGATATGTTGAGTGGCAGTGAAGTATTATTGCTAAGTAAAGAAGAGAATAAAAAAGTGTACGACAGCTTAGATTAGTTGTCGCTAAAAAAGGCGCCAAAGGCGCCTTTTTTATTGCCTTCTTTGTAAAAAGTACATCGCTAGCAAAGTAAAAATAATACTCGGCATTACTGCACCAACTAAAGGAGGGATCTGATATACCATCACAATGGGACCAAACACTTCGTTGCTAAGGTGGAAAGTTAAGCCCGTGACAACACCCATAATAATCCTCGCGCCCATACTTACCGAACGTAGAGGACCAAAAATAAAAGACAGCGCCACTAACAACATGACAGCTATCGTCACCGGCTGCATCACTTTGCGCCATAAAGCCAGCTCATAGTTACTGGTATCTTGCTCGTTTTGTTCCAGATAATTTAGATAAGATACTAGCCCGCTGAATGATAAAGACTCAGGCTCAAACGAAGATACCCCTAATCGGTCTATGGTGAGCTGCGAGTCATAGACCTTTGATTGTGCATAATAGGTGCTCACTTGCTGCTCAGTGATATGAATTTCTTCTACAGCTTTGAGCTCCCAACCTTGCTCAGTAGTCATCGCTGATTGCGCTCTTGTAATTTGGCCTAAGGTTAGATCATCCTCAAAATGATATATATTGATGTCTGTCAGTTCGCCTGACTTCTCAACATTGGCAATATTGATAAAGTTATTGCCATCTTTGGCCCACAACCCTTTTTGTGCATCGTAGACATCCCCGCCGTATATCGCTTGATTTCGTAGCTGTTTGGCTGTGCGCTCAGCCTCAGGAGCCCCCCACTCGCCAAGTGCCATCATGCATATCGCCAAAATAATAGCGGTTTTCATTACTGAGCCTATGATTTGCAATCTCGACATACCTGCGGCTTGCATAACCACTAGCTCACTACTGGAGGCCAAAGCCCCCAATCCCGTTAACCCGCCGATCAAGGCTGCCATCGGAAAAAACACCACTATATCGCTTGGCACGCTGTATAACGTGAACAGCAATGCATCCGATACTTCATAAGTACCTCGTCCCACAGAGCGCAGCTGTTCAATAAATTTGATTAAGGTATTGATACCCACAAACACCAACAAAGCAAAGCTGGTAGTTTGTAAAATACTACGGCCCAAATACCAATCAAGCATTTTCATCATGCCGCTGCCTCCTTACTTTTAAGGATAGATCTCAGCCACACGCCAAAAGGTCTCCCTTTCACTATCAGATAAGCCCCAATAAATAACACAGATAAGTGGATCCACCACAATCCAATAGAGGGCGGTATTTTACCTTCTGCCACGAGGTATTTACCGGCATTGAGTAAAATAAAATACCCCAAATATATACCTATTGCTGGAACCAACTTTGCAAACTTCCCCTGTCTTGGGTTAACCACACTCAAAGGTACTGCAAGTAGCGTTAATAAAATGATTGAAATAGGTGTTGCGATCCGCAATTGAAACTGTGCAGCAGCCTCGGGGGTATTTAGTTCCAACAATCTACTTGAAGGTAAATCCTCTAGTTCTCGCCTTCTACGTTCAATTTCTTGTTCTTGGATCTGAACTTGATAACTGCCGAATTCAGTTTTGTTCAACGCTTGACTAAACCCGTCGGTTTCATAGCGCTTACCATCTTTCAAAATCAGCTGCTGCTCTCCGGACTCACCTTCTGCAACTTCACCCTGTTGTGCATAAACGATCCTTGCTGCATTATTCGATTCTTTTTCTGGCAATTGCGCAACAAACACCTTATTTAATACAGAGCCTTGTTCGCTGGTATTATGAATAAACACAACCGCTTTTTCATTGCCAGTTTGTTGGAATCGCCCTGCCCGCAATTGAGTTAACCCTGACTCAGCATTAGCTTGCTCTCTGAGTTGATTCTGCTTTTCTCCAGCCCAAGGCGCTATATGTAAGCTTACCGCCCCTGCAATTAATGCGACAAAGAAACTGGAAATGAGTGTTACACGAACAACATACCACTCACTAACACCACAGGCTTTTAGCACGGTCATTTCACTGTCAGCATAAATACGGCTGTACGCCAAAATAATGCCCAAAAATACACTGAGTGGCAGTATATACACAGCTAATTTAGGTAAATTAAGCGCTAAAAATGACAACACGAGTTTTCCTGGTATTCCTCCGCCTGAAGCTTCGGCTAAAATTTTGACAAATTTTTGCGAGAGAAAAATCGTCATTAGAGTAAGGAAAACGGCGACCTGCGATTTTAAAACTTCAGCAGTCAAATATCGAAAAATTAGCAATGTTCGCCCCTATAAAACGTCTCATTTCACTGGAATAGTAGGAAATTTTGAGTAAACTGGTTATTTTAGTCACTTTATTATATGCCATCAAAATCAAATATCCTACTAGTGCAGCAGCACTAAAGTAACTTAGTTAACTTGATGTAATGTGGCATTTAAAGTTTGAAATGGCATAACTTAGACTTAGGAGTCGCAATGGAATTCAGCGTTAAAAGTGGTAGTCCAGAAAAGCAACGCAGTGCTTGTATTGTTGTTGGGGTGTATGAGCCACGACGTTTATCGCCGGTTGGTGAGCAGCTGGATAAAATCAGCGAAGGCTATATTTCCAATTTATTGCGCCGTGGTGACCTAGAAGGTAAACCAGGGCAAGTACTGTTGTTACACCATGTACCAAATGTATTGAGTGAACGCGTTTTATTAGTTGGTTGTGGTAAAGAGCGAGAGCTTGACGACAAGCAGTACAAACAAATTATTTCAAAAACCATCAATACCTTAAATGAGACAGGCTCGATGGAAGCTGTGTGCTTTTTAACTGAGCAACATGTTAAAGGTCGAGATACATATTGGAAGGTAAGACAAGCAGTTGAAACCACACAAGACTGCTTATACACCTTTAATCAGCTAAAAAGTAAAAAGAGCGAAGCTAGACGACCACTGCGTAAAATCGTCTTCAATGTCCCTACTCGCAGAGAGTTAACAATTGGCGAAAACGCCATTGAACACGGCCTAGCAATTGCCGCTGGTGCTAAACTGTGTAAAGACGTTGCCAACATGCCGCCCAATATTTGTAATCCTCGCTATTTAGGTGAGCAAGCGGAGTTACTAGCCAAAGAGTTTGACAATGTTAAGGTCAATTTAGTTGGCGAAAAAGAAATGGAAGAGCTCGGTATGCATTCATACTTAGCTGTAGGACGAGGCAGTGACAACGAGTCTGTCATGTCAGTTATTCACTATAACGGCGCTTCAGATAAACAAGCACCAATTGTCTTTGTTGGTAAGGGTCTGACTTTCGACTCAGGTGGTATTTCAATCAAGCCAGGCGAAGGCATGGATGAGATGAAGTACGATATGGGCGGCGCAGCGGGCGTGTTAGGTTTAATGCGCGCAGTCGTTGAAATGCAGCTACCTCTTAACGTGATCGGTGTATTAGCTGGCTGTGAAAATATGCCTAGTAGCCGAGCATACCGACCTGGTGATATTCTCACCACTATGTCTGGACAAACGGTAGAAGTACTAAATACCGATGCTGAGGGCCGCTTGGTATTATGTGACGCATTAACATACGTTGAGGCGTTCGAGCCAGATACAGTCGTTGATGTTGCCACACTGACTGGAGCTTGCATTATCGCATTGGGTCATCATGCATCAGGGTTGCTATCGAATCATAACCCGCTTGCACATGATTTATTAAAAGCATCCGAGCAAAGCGGTGATAGAGCATGGCAACTACCTCTTTGGGATGATTATCAAGAACAACTGAAAAGCCCATTTGCAGACTTCACCAATTTAGGTGGACGTCCAGCTGGTACTATCACGGCAGCTTGCTTCCTATCGAAGTTCACCAAAAAGTACAATTGGGCACATATTGATGTAGCCGGCACGGCTTGGCGAAGTGGTGCCAATAAAGGTGCAACAGGACGACCAGTACCAATGCTCATGCAGTATTTACTTAATCGTGCAAATATAACCGAAGGCCTGCAAGATTAAACACCCTATGCAAATATGTACAGATTTTTGAAGCGGTGTTAAATAACTCACTTCAAAGTCTACTGTAGATTGATGAGAGCCGTATTCTGTGTCAGAATGCGGCTTTATTTTGAACGCTGATCAGACACCAAGTATTTTTACTCTGTGTATCTCAATCAGTACTGAAGATAAGTCACATGCCATGTCAATCAACGCACACTTTTTGGTGTTAAAGCATGATCAAGAGCCTAGTACGCAAATCCCGGCTCATTTTGATCTTGCAGCGCGAAGTGCTGCAAAACTGTACCGTGCAGGGCAACGTGTTTTCATTTACGTAGATACGGTAGAAGACGCCCATGCAATTGACGAACATTTGTGGCAGTTCGACGCTGATAGTTTCGTACCACACAACCTACAAGGAGAAGGCCCTAAAGGTGGCGCTCCTGTAGAAATTGGCCAGATGCCCCCTGTAGGGCGACGTGCGATACTCATTAACCTTGCCACACATATCCCGGATTTTATCCGACGATTTGAGCAAGTATACGACTTTGTCCCTGTCGAGCCGATGGCCAAACAGGCTGCCCGGGAAAGGTTCAAACAGCTGCGCACCATTGGCGCAAATATTTCAACAAAAGAAATTGATAACTAAAGTATTTTTAAAGGTTCTGTGTAATGGATAAAACCTATAACCCACAAGATATTGAACAGTCTTTATACCAAGACTGGGAAGAAAACGGCTACTTTAAGCCTTCAGGGGAAGGCGACGCATACTCAATCATGATCCCGCCGCCAAACGTCACGGGTAGCCTACACATGGGCCATGCGTTCCAAGATACCATAATGGACACCTTAACGCGTTATCAGCGTATGAAGGGGAAAAATACTTTATGGCAAGTGGGTACCGATCACGCAGGTATTGCAACGCAAATGGTTGTTGAGCGTAAACTGGCAGCTGAAGAAGGTAAAACGAGGCATGACCTTGGCCGTGAAGAATTTATAGATCGCATCTGGAAATGGAAAAATGAGTCTGGCGGCACCATCACTAAACAGTTGCGTCGTTTAGGTGCTTCTGTGGATTGGGAACGTGAGCGTTTCACCATGGATGAAGGCTTGTCTGAAGCAGTTAAAGAAGTCTTTGTTCGATTATACAAAGAAGACCTAATTTACCGCGGAAAGCGCCTTGTTAACTGGGATCCAAAACTACATACTGCGATTTCTGACCTTGAAGTTGAAAATAAAGACAAACAAGGTCACATGTGGAATCTTCGCTACCCGCTAGCTGATGGTATAAAAACGAAAGATGGCAAAGACTACATTATCGTAGCAACCACACGACCAGAAACCATGCTAGGCGACACAGGTGTTGCAGTTAACCCTGAAGATGAACGCTATCAAGACTTAATTGGCAAAGAGATTTTGTTGCCTATCGTTAATCGCCGCATTCCAATTGTTGCTGATGAGCATGCAGATATGGAAAAAGGCACTGGTTGTGTAAAGATCACGCCAGCACACGACTTTAACGACAACGAAGTTGGCAAGCGCCATCAGCTTCCAATGATCAACGTCTTCAATAAAGACGCAGCAGTCCTTGCAGAGGGCGAAAGCTATACTTTTGATGGCAAAGAGCTTTCTCTAGATGCGCCAATTCCGGATCGTTTCCACGGCCTTGACCGTTTCGATGCACGAAAGCTGATCATCGAAGAATTTGAGCAAGCAGGTCTATTAGAAAAAATTGACGATCACAGTTTAACAGTGCCTTATGGCGACCGCTCAGGTGTCGTTATTGAGCCGCTATTAACTGACCAGTGGTATGTTCGTGTTGCGCCACTTGCAGAGCCTGCAATTAAAGCCGTTGAAGACGGTGATATTCAGTTTGTACCTAAACAGTATGAAAACATGTACTTCTCTTGGATGCGTGACATTCAAGATTGGTGTATCTCTCGCCAACTTTGGTGGGGTCATAGGATCCCAGCTTGGTATGATGCAGAGGGTAATGTATACGTAGGCCGTGATGAAGCCGAAGTGCGCAAAGAAAATAACCTCGCTGATGACGTTGTTTTATCTCAGGACGACGATGTATTGGATACTTGGTTCTCTTCTGCTCTTTGGACATTCTCAACGCAGGGCTGGCCAGAAAATACCGAAGACCTTAAAGTCTTCCATCCATCTGACGTACTAGTGACTGGTTTTGACATCATTTTCTTCTGGGTTGCCCGTATGATAATGATGACTATGCACTTCGTGAAGAATGACGACGGTACGCCACAAGTGCCATTCAAAACAGTGTACGTTACCGGTCTTATCCGTGATGAGAACGGCGATAAAATGTCAAAGTCAAAAGGTAACGTACTTGACCCTCTTGATATGATTGACGGTATTGATCTAGAAAGCTTAGTTACCAAACGTACAGGTAACATGATGCAACCTCAATTAGCGAAAAAGATTGAGAAAAATACACGTAAAACCTTTGCTGATGGTATAGAAGCACATGGTACAGATGCGCTGCGCTTTACGCTTGCTGCGATGGCGTCTACTGGTCGAGATATCAACTGGGATATGAACCGATTAGAAGGCTACCGTAACTTCTGTAATAAATTATGGAATGCAAGCCGCTATGTCCTGATGAATACCGAAGAGCAAGATTGCGGTTTTAATGATGCACCAAAGCAATACTCACTAGCAGATCGTTGGATCCTCGGCCAATTCCAAAATACTGTTCAAACATTTACTGAACACCTGGACAACTACCGTTTTGATTTGGCTTCTACTACTATCTATGAGTTCACTTGGAACCAGTTCTGTGACTGGTATCTAGAACTAACGAAGCCTGTACTATTCAAAGGCAATGAAGAACAACAGCGCGGCACTCGTCACACTTTGATCACCGTATTGGAAGGCTTACTGCGTTTAATGCACCCATTAATGCCATACATTACAGAAACGATTTGGAAACGTGTTGCTCCACTGGCTGGTATTGAAGCCAATACAATTATGCTTCAAGCATTCCCAGAGTTTAATGCCGATATCGTTGATGAGCAGGCTATGGCCGACCTTGAATGGGTTAAACAGTTTATCCTTGCTATCCGTAATATCCGTGGTGAAATGGACATCAGTCCAAATAAACCTCTGAGTGTACTATTGGCAAATGTAAGCGAACAAGATCAGCGTCGCCTAGATGAAAACCAAGCCTTCTTGAGTTCGCTGGCCAAGTTAGAAGCGTTTACGGTACTAGCAAGCAAAGATGATGCACCAGCATCAGCAACAGCGTTTATTGGTGATCTAGAAATTATGATCCCAATGGCTGGCCTGATTGACGTGGAAGCTGAATTGGCTCGTATTGCTAAACAGCTTGAAAAAGCGGAGAAAGGCTTATCACAAGTAGAGAAAAAGCTAGCGAACGAGAAGTTTGTTAATAATGCTCCTGCCGCAGTGCTTGAAAAAGAGAAAGCAAAACTCGCTGAGTTTAGTGATGCGAAAGCAAAACTACTAGAGCAAAAGACAAAGATAGAAACTCTTTAATCTTTACTTATGGCTCAATAAAAAACCACGCTATCTAGCGTGGTTTTTTATTATTCTACTTCAAAAGTAAGTTTTGATAATTGCAATTAATACCTTGTATTAAGCACACAGAGACGTGATCTTTACGTTGTTGTGTATTTTTAAAATCAAATTATTAATAATGGTATCTAATATTACAATTGCTCAAATAGGCTATCCGTACTCAGCCCTTCATGTTGCAAAATATCTTTCAACCGACGCAGTGCCTCCACTTGGATCTGTCTGACCCGCTCACGAGTTAAGCCAATTTCCCGGCCAACATCTTCAAGTGTCGACGGTTCGTAGCCCAATAAACCAAAACGACGAGCAAGCACTTCGCGCTGCTTTGGATTAAGCTCCCCAAGCCAATCAACAATATGTCGATTAATGTCTTTATTCTGCACTTCACTTTCAGGTTCATAACCCCTTTCATCCGCAATGATATCTAACAGTGCCTTATCGTTATCACCGCCAATTGGCGTGTCTACGGATGTGATCTTTTCATTCAAGCGCAGCATTTTACTGACATCCTCAACAGGTCTGTCAAGGCACTCAGCTATCTCTTCAGCTGTTGGTTCATGATCAAGCTTTTGAGTAAGCTCTCTTGCTGTTCTCAAATATACGTTCAATTCTTTGACAACATGAATTGGTAGGCGAATAGTGCGGGTTTGGTTCATGATAGCGCGTTCAATGGTTTGTCTAATCCACCAAGTCGCGTATGTAGAAAATCTAAAACCCCTTTCAGGATCAAACTTTTCTACGGCTCTTATCAGGCCTAAATTGCCTTCTTCAATTAAATCAAGCAATGCAAGACCACGGTTGTTGTAACGGCGAGCAATCTTCACAACCAACCTTAAATTACTTTCAATCATTCTCTTACGAGAAGCTTCACAGCCCTTAAGAGCCTTTCTCGCAAAATATACTTCTTCTTCAGCACTAAGCAGCGGTGAAAAACCAATCTCTCCGAGATATAGCTGAGTTGCATCTAAGTTCTTAACTGAATCATCTTTGGCAAATATCTCTTCTTCACTATCGATATCTTCCAAAAGCTCTTCATTTGGACCATCTTCATTATCCCCGTCAAACTTATCGTCTAATTCCGGGTTCACTTTACTTTTCTGTTTTGCTGTTTGAGCCATAAGCATCCTCCCAAGCGAATAAGTGATAGTGTTCCATCAATACGTCGATACGCTATTTTTTAGGCAGATACCTTATTGGGTCTACGGATTTTCCTCTGTACCTTACTTCAAACCTCAAAGCTACCGAGCTTGCATCCGAACTCCCCATTTCGGCAATCTTCTGCCCCACTTTAACCTGCTGCTGCTCTCTTACTAGCAATTTGGAATTGTGGGCATAGGCACTAAGATAATCATCTGTGTGTTTTAAGATAATTAAATTGCCATAGCCTCGTAATGCACTCCCTGCATAAACAACAATGCCACTTGCCGCAGCTTTTATCGATGTCCCTGTTTTGTTTGTGATCTGTATTCCCTTGTAGCCATTTTCTTTAATAGAAAAGCGTCTTGTCACTTTACCTACTGCGGGCCAATTCCACCGTACCTTTTTATTCAACAAAGTACTGGTGTCATTGGTTTTTTTACTGGCTTGACTTTGAACATACTCTCGTTGCTTAGGGGGATCAAGCTCTTTTTTTGAGGGTTTGTTATTTAAAGGTTTATTAGTTGTATATTTTTTGGTTTTAAGCGGCGTTTTTTTAGCCGTTTTGTTAGATTTTTTAGGATAGGTTAGTAAAATAGTTTGACCGGGATAAATGGTGTAGGGAGGCTTAATTTTGTTGATTTTGGCAACTGTTCTTATATCTTTATTTGCACTAAATGCAATGGAAAATAATGTATCACCTTTTTTCACCTTGTAGCGGTTATTTTTAATGTGAATTTTTTTTGACGATGTGGTCTTACCTTTACTCAGGTTGACCACAGGCGCTGGCGTATGAACAGATGAACAAGCTACGAGTGAACTACAAAGTAGACCTACTATTAAAAAGTTCGAACGTCTCACCCACATTCCATTAAATTCCATTACTTACATGCATGTGTACTTAAAAGCACTAATAAAAATCAATTTATCAGGGTTACCAATAATTTTCCTCATTTATTTACGTAATCGGTCCAGCCACAAGCGGTACAAACCTAACAGGGGCGATTGCCTGATGCTTTATTTGACCTTTTTGCTTTGTAAATAAGGTTAACACTTGCTCTTCAACTCCCAACGGAATTACCATTGCACCTCCCTCTGCAAGTTGGGCTAACAAGGACTCAGGAACAACTGCAGCAGCCGCAGTGACAATAATACCGCTGAAAGGCGCCTTAGATTCCCACCCCTGCCAGCCGTCCCCATGTTTCATAGAAACATTGTACAAATCAAGTTGATGTAGGCGTCTTTTCGCCTGCCACTGTAACGCTTTAATTCTCTCTATACTGCACACGGTGTCGAACAACTGTGCAAGAATCGCCGTTTGATATCCAGATCCCGTGCCCACTTCGAGAATTTTATCGTGGATTCCGAGTTGACGTAATACTTCCGTCATTTTGGCCACTATATAGGGTTGAGAAATAGTCTGCCCTTGCCCTATCGGTAGTGCGGTATTTTCGTACGATTTATGCTTTAGCACATCGTCGATAAATATATGCCTAGGAGTATTAGCCATGATGTTTAAAACCGCATCATCTTGTATACCTTGCGATCTCAAGCTTTCAATGAGCTTACTGGCACTGCGTTGGTAGTTGTTCAGCAAAACCGTTACTCCTGAGAAGACAGCCAAGTTGCTAGGCGTTCAAGACTCTCATGTGCCGTCATATCAACCGTCAAAGGCGTTATCGCCGCATAACCTTGTTTAACAGCATAAAAATCAGTCCCCTCCCCTGCATCACTTTCAGTTCCAAGTGTTCCATACCAATAAATATCTCGGTTCCATGGATCTCTTTGTTTGGTCATGGTATCCGCTTTGTGTCGCGAGCCTAAACGCGTCACCTTAAAGCCTTTCAGTTCAGACAATGGAATATCTGGTACATTGATATTAATAATTTGATCCTTGGGTAAGGGATGGCTGCCCAAAGCTTTAATGATTTTCAAGGTCACAGCAGCTGCTGTTTCGTAGTGAGCCTCCTGTTTTGAGCAAAGGGATACAGCAATCGCTGGTAAACCTAAATGTCGCCCTTCGGCGGCAGCGGCAACAGTTCCAGAGTACAAGGTGTCATCTCCCAAGTTTGCACCATTGTTAATGCCAGCTACGACAAGATCAGGGGGATCTGTAAGTAACTGATTGACACCCAAATGAACACAATCTGTTGGTGTTCCATTCACAGAAATAAAACCATTGTCTAATGTCGTTGTACGTAACGGATTCAAAAGAGTCAGCGAGTTACTTGCACCACTACAATTTCGATCTGGTGCTACTACAGTTACGTCCGCAAGTTCACTTAATGCTCTGAAAAGCACTTCAATACCTTTAGCACTTACGCCGTCATCATTGCTCAGCAGTATTTTCACGTTTCTAGTTCTCCATTCTGTGGCTTTTCAATCAAACTTACATCTTTGTGTTCGATAAGCTCCCTGAGTACCGATGTAGCGTAACACCCTTTTGGCAGCTCAAAGTTCAATTGCAGTGTTTTAGGGTCGATTGTTTTGACTTGCAAATCTTTAGGTACGACTCTCAAGCTTCGGCGTTCATTTTTCAAACCTAGTGACGCAAGACCTTGGTGCCAATCTGCAAATTTTTCAAGCCAAATTCGCTCAACCTCTGTCAGCCCTTTTTCACCTTTACCAACTAGGGGAGCAGACAATAAAATATCGCCTTGGCTCAATCGTTCTACAATTTCGTCATTTAGATCGTCCTCAAAAAAAGCATTACTCCCAGAGAGTAAGAAAACTTCTCTTTGCCAAGTTTTAGCGAGGCCATGCTCTTTAACTCTATTAGAGACAATCTGATTAAAAATGTATGATCTAGCAGCTGAAATCACAATACCACGCAGTTTTTTATCTCTAATCTGCTCGCCTGAAAAAAGACGCTCAGCCATAGTCAAATTATGACCATCATGCCCAAAACGTTGCTCGGCAAAATAATTTGGCACGCCTTGTCTAACGGCATTAATGCGAGATAATACGTCTAAATGATTGGTGACGTTTCGCAAGGTGATCACGAACCGGTTGCCTTTGTGGCAGCCTGTTTTCAATTTCCGATTGTGTCGTATTTGATTGATGACCACCATGGAGTCAGAGTTTAGCTGCGAAAAGTCTATATGCTTTTTAATTGGTACAGGCACACTAAACCACTGTGTGCATACTCCGTGACGATCTTTTAACCCTGCATAACTGACGTCCCGAGGTGCAACGCTTGCAAACTTAGCAATTTGCTTAGCTAGATAAGCTGTATTTTCACCACGTTTGATGATTTGCAAGCATACGTGCTCGCCCTCACCTGTAAATTCAATATCAAGTACTTCTTCTACGACAAAATCCTCTGGATTTTGTTTGAAGTCGCCTTGAGATTGCGGCTTACCGTAGAGGTAGTTTAAAGAAGCAATAACATCAACCACTTATCTACACCTTAAAAAGTAACACAACGGCGTGGCTTGAAATACCTTCTTTGCGCCCCTCAAAACCGAGCTTTTCAGTTGTGGTTGCCTTAACATTGACTTGTTCTAATTCAATTTGACAGTCTGAAGCCAAATTGGCTCTCATGGCGTCAATATGGGGTCGCATTTTAGGGGCTTGAGCAACAATGGTTACATCCAAATTTCCCACTTTATAACCTTTAGTCGCCACTTGCTCAATCACTCTTCGTAAAAGAATACGACTATCAATATTTTCAAACTCATCGTCAGTATCAGGAAAATGCTTGCCGATATCACCAAGGGCAAGTGCCCCCAACAATGCATCACACAGGGCGTGTACTGCTACATCACCATCAGAGTGTGCAATAAAGCCTTGTTCAAACTCTATTTTTTCTCCACAAATTACCAGAGGCCCCTGACCGCCAAATTTGTGTACATCAAAGCCATGACCGATTCTAAACATACTAAATACTCTTTTGCTGTTGTTCCATTAAGAAACATGCCAGCGCATGATCTTCTGGAGTGGTAATTTTTATATTGTCGGAGCGCCCGCAGACTAACTGGACAGGCTGATTTGCTCTTTCCATTGCAGACGCTTCATCAGTTATCAACGCACCGTCTTCTAGGGCACTTTCCAATGACTGTAACAGTACCTGATAAGGAAATAACTGGGGTGTCAAGGCCTGCCACAGCTGATCTCTTGGTACTGTGTGTTCACTGTGTGTGTTACCTTTTTTAATTGTGTCCTTAACCCGACAGGCTAATATGCCACCTTCTCCCGCATTAATGCAGCTAGAAATCAAGTTGTCGATATCGGCAATATCAACTAGTGGTCTGGCTGCATCATGCACCAACACCCACTCTGGTGGGTTACTTCGCAACGATTTGAGAGCATTGAGCACAGAATCAGCACGCTCTTTTCCCCCAGATACTCGAGTAACATTCAAATTATCCAAGTTTAAATTCTCGAAATAACCATCTTCATCACTAACAGCAACAATTATTTGATTAATAGTGTCGACTTGCGACAACTTGCTCAATGTATGCTCTAAGATGGTCTTGTCACCGATTTTCAAATACTGTTTTGGATGGTTTAGCCCCATTCTGGAGCCTACACCGGCCGCAGGGACAACTGCCGCTAATGATATTGCTTTATTCATAGTGCTTCTTTGGTAATACACGGATAAAAGTTTCATCAGGTTTGATCATACCCAACTCATGGCGCGCGCGCTCTTCCACACCCTCCAAACCCAACTTGAGATCCTCAATATCCGCTTTCAGTAATTTATTTCTTTTGAGTAGTTCAGCGTTCATCTGTTGGTGAGTACTTACTGTCTCAGTTATTCTTCTATAGTCTTGCAAGCCATGATGACCAAACCATAGCTTATATTGAATGTAAGCACATAGGCAAAACAGCGCTAATTGAAATAAACGCATAAAACATACCCTAATATATAAACGCTGTAGTCATGTCGCCAATTGCGAGAGTGTTAACTAGATACTATTTTCTTTTTCGTTACATTGCGCCAATTAATGCTGCTAGCCAGTAGCATCTCTCTTAGGCCAAGTAATCTCGGAGTTGCTATTTTATGATATTGCCAACGGTGACCACAACAGGCTGCCGTCATTAAAGCTTTACTTGGCTTCAATAAAGAGGCGTTTTTATCCTCTTCACCACTCCCTGAAAGCTCAAACCATCCATACTGATTGCAGTGAATTTGCGAAGGCTTTATTTGATCAATCATGTCAATGCAGAGTCGCGTCTCATGTTCTACCGTCAACATCACAGGTACAACCAGCCCAACTTCTGCATGCTGCTCATAGTACCGTTGCACCACGGTTTGCTCTTGTGATGGTATTTTTTTCTGGGACGCAACCCAGCAACCATTGTGGCTGTCTAATTGCAATGGAACTTCACCCAATACAATGTGCGTTGCAGCCCGCTCTACATAGTAGGGTAAGCTTGCAAGCAATCTTTTTAGCCTTCCCGGATCAGACTCATTGGACAGAGTGTTGATTTCTCTTGTATAAAACACATTAACAAGCTCTGCAAAGACAAGCCGTGAAGCCTCATCTTGCCAGATCGTTGTTTGCTGCTTGCTAGTGTTACACTCTTCCAAAGCCCCTCCTATATGAGGATTTTATATCATGGCATCACTTCTAAATACAGCCAATCCAGCAAAATAACAAGGCGATGATTTAATTTCCTTTAGGTCGCTGCCCAAGCTTTGCTTCACCTGACTCTAAAAACTGTACAGCCGCATCACGTTTTTTACCGAGTAACAAACTGCCATCGACTAAAAACATAAAGTTTTGCCAGCAGCGTTTGAACACTCCAAACTGTGTCTCAATAACATGATCTCTCGACAAGCAAAAATAAACGGTTGTATTGTCTTCCCACTGCAAATATTCTGTGATCTCAGAAGGTAATAGTGGCTCACCTTCCTCCCACTTGCCCTCCCAATCGACAACCTCCTCCCAATTATCTTCTTTACCAGCCCAATCAGTGGGGGTAAAAAAGTCAGGATGATCTTGCTCCCGGCTAACCATTGTGCTCCAAAGAACAGCAGCGCGCTGTGCCGTCATAGGTTTTATTTGGGCCAAATCCAACTCGTCAATCGGGAGGTCCTTATGTCTAAAAACCCATGCTTTCTTGAAATCGCCAAGCGCAATATAATTCATGTATTAAAACCTTATTTCATAGATAAACGAGCATACTCTCTCGCTATTGAATAAGCCAATTATACCCAGTCATATGAGGACTCAACAATGCCTAACCAAGTTAAAAAAGGGATATACCGACATTACAAGGGTAAAGAATACCAAGTGTTGTTTGTTGCAACCCACAGTGAAAGCGAAGAACCCCTTGTGATCTATCAAACTCTATATGGAAACTATGACCACTGGGCAAGGCCACTTAGCATGTTTATTGAAAATGTCATTGTCGATGGCGAAACACAGCCTAGATTTCAATTTGTACGTGAAGAATGAAATTTGATAGTGAAAATAGAAGTGTGGCAAACTGATACCATGATCTCCTCAGACCACAATAAATAATGTTCAAAGGCACAAGTACATATATCGCGACAGCGGCACTACAGCAGGCGGTTAATGCCGCCATTCTTTTGGAGAAACCACTGCTTATCAAAGGTGAACCTGGTACAGGTAAAACTCTGTTAGCAGAAGAGCTAGCACAAAGTTTAGACACCGAATTGATTCAATGGCACATCAAGTCTACAACCAAAGCTCAGCAGGGCCTCTATGAATACGACGCGGTCTCGCGTCTGCGCGATAGCCAATTGGGCGATGAACGTGTTCATGATGTCAATAACTACATCATAAAGGGGAAATTGTGGCAGGCATTTTCGGCAAAAAAACGCCCAGTTCTTCTCATCGATGAAATAGACAAAGCCGACATCGAGTTTCCAAATGACCTCCTGCTCGAACTCGATAAAATGGAGTTTCATGTCTATGAAACACAGCAGCAGGTAAAAGCAGATATTCGACCTATCGTCATCATTACGTCAAATAACGAAAAAGAGCTGCCCGACGCGTTTTTGCGCAGATGCTTCTTCCATTACATCGATTTTCCATCACTTGAAGAAATGAAAGCCATTGTGGATGTCCATTTTCCAAATTTAAAAACAACGTTGTTAAATCAAGCATTGGAAGTATTCTTCAATTTACGAGACATTAGAGGCCTAAAGAAAAAGCCCAGCACCAGTGAGCTATTAGACTGGCTAAAGTTACTCCTTGCTGAAGATATTGACGCAGCAACACTGCATGATAAGACACATCAAGGTGGCCTGATGCCTTTATTTGGTGCTTTGTTGAAAAATGAGCAAGATGTCACCTTAATTGAAAAACTCGCATTTATGAGTAAAAGATAATGCTCATCGAGTTCCTGTTTACTCTGAGACGGCACGGTATTAAAGCAAGTCTAAGAGAGTTGTTAGATTGCTTAGCCGCGCTTGAGAAAGGGCTATGTTTTGGCAGTCTCGATGACTTTTATACACTTAGTAAGGTCATCTTCGTAAAGGACGAAACCTTATTTGATAAGTTCGATCGCGCGTTTGCTGACTACTTCCAAGGTGTAGAACAAGTAAATATTGCCAATGCACTTCAACAACAAGCCTTGCCCGCAGACTGGTTGAGAAAAGAGTTCGAGAAACACCTTAGCGATGAAGAAAAAGCCAAGCTCAAAGCCTTAGGTGGTTTAGATAAGCTTATGGAAGCACTTAAGAACCGCCTTGAAAAGCAGCAAAAAAGACACGCTGGTGGCAACAAATGGGTTGGTACTGGTGGCACGTCTCCATTTGGGGCATACGGATATAACCCCGAAGGAGTTCGTATTGGTCAACATGAGAGCCGCCACCGAAAAGCGGTGAAAGTGTGGGACAAACGACAATACAAAAACCTCGATAAAGATGCAGATCTCAGTACCCGAAATATGAAGCTAGCAATTAAACAACTGAGAAAGTTTGCTCGCAGTCATGAGGGGGAGGAGCTTGATTTAAACAATACGATTGAAGCGACAGCAAAACAAGGCGGACTCTTAGATGTTAAGATGGCACCGCAAAGACACAATGCCATCAGCGTTCTCATGTTGTTTGATATTGGCGGTTCGATGGACGATCATATCCAAATTTGCGAACAGCTTTTTAGTGCTGCTCACAGCGAGTTTAAACACTTAGAGTTTTTCTATTTTCACAACTGTGTATATGAGCATGTTTGGAAAGATAATGAACGATTAAACGACTCACTGCTTGACACCTACCAGCTCATTAATAAATTCGGCAAAGATTACCGCTTAATATTTGTTGGTGATGCAACGATGGGCCCGTATGAAATCACCTACCCAGGTGGAAGTGTCGAGCATTGGAATCAAGAGCCTGGCCGTGTTTGGTTGCAACGCCTTACCGACCACTTTGACAAAGTCGCTTGGCTAAACCCGCAGCCAAAAAACTATTGGAATTATTATCAGTCTATTGAGCAAATTGATGGGCTCATGGAGAGAAGGATGTACCCACTGACATTGGAAGGTATTGCTCAAGCTGTAAAAGCGCTGACATAACAATTGTGGTTCTACATTGAAGAGCCCGTGTATAAATGCGATTGCACGGGCTATACCTGAGAGGTGCTGACTAACTAGGCGTTGTATTTTTTAAAGATCAAAGAAGTATTAATTCCACCAAAAGCAAAATTATTCGACATAACATAATCCATATTTCTTTGCTCACCTTGACCGGTTACATAGTGCAGTGGCGCACACTCTGGATCTACTTCGGTGAGGTTCAGTGTGGGTGCACACCAATTTGAATTAAGCATATTAATACATGCCCACGCTTCTATCGCTCCACACGCTCCTAGAGTATGCCCTAGGTAGCTCTTTAACGAGCTAATTGGCTTTTCACCAAATACTGAAAATGTCGCATGTGACTCTGCAATATCTCCGCGATCTGTTGCTGTACCATGGGCATTCACATAGCTGATCTGTTCTGGTTGTAATTGTGCATCCCGCAAAGCTAAACGCATCGCCTCTTCCATTGTCACCGACGTCGGTTGAGTAATATGCTGACCATCTGAATTAGTACCAAAACCAACTACTTCAGCGAGTATAGTGGCCCCCCTTGCTTTGGCAAACTCTAGCTCTTCAAGAATAAGCGTACCTGCCCCTTCACCTATCACTAAACCGTCTCTGGCTTTGTCAAATGGTCGAGGTGTATTTTCTGGCGCAAGTTTTGTTGAAGTTGCATATAAAGTGTCAAATACAGCGGCACCAGAGACACATAACTCCTCTGCACCACCAGCAATCATAACCTTTTGACGTCCAGACTGTATTGCTTCGTAAGCATAACCAATTCCCTGTGAACCGGATGTACATGCCGAACTTGTTGTCACAACTCGGCCTTTAGCACCAAAGAATACTCCGATGTTAACCGCTGTTGTATGTGCCATCATTTGAATATAGCTTGTCGCGGTAATACCTGACATGTCTTTGTTACTCAATAACTTGCCAAATTCAACGGTCGGAGCAGTCGAGCCAGAAGATGAACCATAAGAAACACCTGTGTCGCCATTGGTCAAGCTTTCGTGTTGCAACAACCCAGCTTGTGCCAGCGCCTTTTCTGTGGCAACCGTTGACATCAATGCAACACGGCCCATAGAACGGATCATTTTACGTTTATAGTGTTTTGGCTTTTCAAAGTCTTCAACAGGAGCTGCAACTTGAGTGTTTAATTCAGCAACATCTGCCCATTCAGGCATCTGCTTAATCGCACTTTGGCCATTTTGCAGATTGGCTTTAAAACTTTCCCAATCTTGACCTAGAGCAGTGATCGCAGACATGCCTGTAACAACAACACGCTTCATTATACCAACCCACCATTTACAGAAATAACTTGACGAGTAATGTAACCAGCTCCATCAGACATCAAAAAGGCCACTGTCGCTGCGACTTCTTTGGGTTGCCCCGCTCTACGCATAGGGATCAGCTTTTTAATTTCATCGATCTCCGCCCCTTCCGTCATATCTGTTTCAATCAACCCTGGAGCAACGCTATTGACGGTTATCTTTCTTTTTGCAAGCTCTAAAGACAGCGCCTTTGTTGCACTAATAACACCGCCTTTTGCAGCACTATAGTTAACCTGTCCTCGATTGCCAGCAATACCCGAAACAGAGGTTACGGTGATAATTCGACCACCTTTTCGCATTTGGATCATTGGCATCAAGACGGGATGAACGACATTATAGAAACCGTCTAGCCCCGTACGGATCACGCTGTCCCAATCATCATCAGTCAATGCAGGAAAAGCACCATCGCGAGTTATGCCTGCATTACAAACAACACCATAGTAAGCACCAAACTCTTCGATATCGTTTAACAACGCTTCTTTGGCGGCTTGACGATCGCACACATCAAATTGCAATACAGTTACATGGCGCCCCAACGCTTCTAGCTCACTTTTGAACGCCTCAGCCATGGCCACGTTGCTACGACAATGTAGTGCAATATCATACCCTTGCTGTGCTAATTCAAATGCGATAGCCTTGCCAATACCTCGGCTAGAGCCCGTAACTAAAATTCTTTTTTGCATTATTGCCCCTTGATAAAACCTTGTGGATCGTCAGGCTGAAAGACATTTACTTTAGCTTCAGCCAACAATTCGTCATTGTACTTAATTTTACAATCAAATACACCAAGACCACTTTCTTCTTTGTGCAATTCCTCTACACTTACAACGAGGTTTTGAGCGGCTTTGAAGTAAGGGGTGTGCGTCTTATATTTTCTCGAGCCTAATAAAAAGCCAATATCAATAGTGCCACCATTATCCAATGCCTTAGCACCAGCATAAGCCGCGACCATCTGTGCCATGTACTCAATCCCGACGTAACTCGGTACACCTTTTTCAGACATAAACGGGGATTCCGCCGTAACACACACTGTTCCTTGGGCGTGGTTGTCATCGTATGCAGTCAACTCAGTGATAAGTATCATCGGATCGCGATGTGCGATTAGCTGCTCAATGCCATAGCTATTCTTCTTCATTTCTAGTTCCTAGAATAAGGCTGATATTGTTTCCACCAAATGCAAAAGAATTACTCAAACATAGCTTAGGCTTAGTATAATTTGTGGCATTTACCAATGAAATTTGGGGTAAACTCATATCTCTTGGTTTTGTCATTTTATGCATTGGCAAAGGTGTTTGGTGATCATCGAGAAGTAGCCAGCAAAGCCCAGCTTCCAAAGCGCCCGCAGCTCCAAGTGTATGACCGGTAAAACGCTTAGTTGAACTCGCATTAACGTTATCAGCAAACACATCAAACACCGCTTTTGATTCCATCTCATCATTTTTCACAGTACCCGTGCCATGCAAGTTTACATAATCTATGTCAGATACATCGCACCCAGCCATCTCTAAAGCTTGCTGCATCGCAGATATAGCTCCAGCCCCGCAGGGATCGGGCGCTGATATATGATAGGCATCGGAGCTTTCACCAACACCAAACAATGCAATTTTGCTCACTTGGTTGGACATGATAAATAACGCTGCCGCTTCTCCAATATTAATCCCGTCACGCTCCTGTGCAAACGGTTCACATAAAGAAGCTGATACCGATTCTAAAGCGTCAAATCCATTCACGGTGAGTCGACACAAAGAATCTACACCACCACATATCACAATATCGGCTAAGTCGCTGTCTAGTAACATATGAGCGGTCATCATTGCTTTTGCACTAGAGCTACATGCTGTTGATATCGCATATACAGGGCCTAAAGCACCTGCAAGGTCTGCAATAAACTGTGCTGGCGCTACAAGCTCTTGGCACTGGTAATCATATTCTTTAGGGAAGCCACCTTGCTCTTTAAAATGCAAAGCGGCTTCTTCACCAGTCGCAACGCCTGATGTACTAGTACCTATCACAACAGCGATGCGCTTTTTTTCTACCCCCTGACTTAACGTCAGAAAAGCACTTTCAATTTGAGAATAAGCCAGCTTGGCCAAGGCGTTGTTTCTAGTCTGATAGTGGCTAGGAAATGGCTCCAATGACGGCAACTTGCCTCGCACTTTACCAACATAAACCGGCCTTCCTGAGGTGTGTAATTCAGAGTCTAAGCTCAAATATTCTTGCTCAGGATTTTTCAACGCTTGTTTAATTTCACTCTGGCCACAACCCAATGAGCAAACAATACCCAAATCATTTATAAATGAAGTCATAATCTCAACTCATTAGTCTAAGCCGCTAAGCTCTATTTTATAATTGCGTTCTAAATTGACATAGATGGTTTTTTCAGGAGACTTGCTGATTTCAATGATTGGTCGCTCATCTACCAAGACAACTCGCTTTAGTTCGCTGCCCACATATTCTTCGGTAATTCTAGCACCGTGTAGGTTTTGTTGAAGCAGCTCAATAGGCCAATGCACCAATTGAATGTCAGCAATGACATATTCTGGTTTCACCTCTGGAAGCTCAATATAACTATGTAGGTGATGTGTGCCATCATCGCGAAAAGTCTGTTCAAAAATAGGCAAACCTGTTGTTGTCATTGCAACCATCGACATTTCCCGCTGTTTAAACTCTAGTTGCACAATCAATTCATTAACCTGATCGTTGACTTTAAACTGCAGTAACTGGGCAAAATGCTTTCCTTGAAGCTCTTTAGCTACAGATCCTAAAGACATGGTTACATGCCCCGTTAAGTGAACAGTACCTTGCTCATGAACCTTAATTAAAGCACATGCACTCACAATTGAGATCATGAGCACTAAGCTAAAACTCTTAACCAATAAGCTTACATGCGACATAAATCCACCAGCACTTTCAAACGGCGCTCACTCTGTGCTACATAAGGATTCTTTTCATCCCAAGCATAGCCCGCCAAAATCGAACAAATCATACTTTTCACAGATGGGTCTTGTTCATCATAAAAAATGATATCTTGAAACTCAGCACTGTACCACGCGGTAACAAATGTCTTAAAGCAATCTACGCCTTTTCGCAGCGGCACTTCGAATTCGTTTTCAAAATCCACATGCTCACCCTCTAAGTGCTTTACAACAAGAGGTGAAATAAGACTCGCCGACTTTAATGCGATTGTAACGCCAGAAGAAAATACCGGATCCAAAAACTCCCCAGCGTTACCAAGCAACGCATAATTTTTACCGGATAAATGGGTTACATCAGCGCTGTAGCCCTTAATGCTATTCACATCATTAAGCCATTCAGCATTTTTCAGCAAATACGCTAAATTGGGTGCTGAGTATACAAACTTTTTAAGCGTCTCTCGTTCGGACAAGTTTTCACAAAATTGCGCTTCTTTGCCCACTACACCTATACTTGCCGTGCCATCTGAAAAGGGAATTAACCACAACCAAATATCTGGTGAATCTGGATGAACGGTGATTAGAATTTTGTTGCGATCAAATTGTTCACATTGAATGTTGTCTTTGATGTGTGTGAAAAACGACTTTCTTGAGGGAAAACAAGAAGGCCTTTCTAAATCGAGCAAACGCGGCAACACTCTAGCAAAGCCACTTGCATCTAACAAAAACTTGCCTTGTAATTGATACAATTCACCTTGCTCATTGCGTACGTCCAATATTGGCATTTCAGATTCCACATCAACCTTTTCTACTGTGTGGCCGAAACGAATATCAGCGCCAAATTGTGCAGCTCCTTTTGCCAGTAAATGGTCAAAGTCAGCGCGTTTTACTTGATATGTTTCGAACGGCCCTGCACTGAATTTTTTTTCAAAATCAAAGCTGGTATAACTATCTAACTTTTGGAAGGTTGCGCCATCTTTATACTGAAAGCCAAGTTGCTCAGCTGCATCATGGATCAGAGGCTCAAGGCCAGCTTCTTTAAGAAACGACATACATTGAGGCAAAAGGCTTTCGCCGATTGAAAATCGCGGGAAATGTTGTTTTTCTATGATTGTGACTTGATAGCCATTACGCGCCAACATCGCTCCGGCCGCAGCGCCAGCAGGTCCTGCGCCAATAATTATTACGTCTGATACTTCTCGATTCATGCTTTCCTCTTTACAACTAAAGGCGCTACAAAATAAATACTTACAATACCTATCATGATGGTATAGCCAAAACTATAAATGGCTGGTGTTTGACTAAATGACAGCATTCCAAATACGAATACTGATGAAAGGGCTGACAGAGATATTGCCAGCGCTGTACTGCGTTCCTGACCACATTTAAGGTAAAAAATAAAATAATCTATGGCCAACGCAACTAATAAAACCAAGGCTAAGAAATTAAATAAATTCAAGCTCCCCTGAAGCAGTAGCGCGCCAGCTAATCCAATTAGACATGATAAGAGTAGCCAAATACCACTCTTGACAGCAGATACGAGATCAAAGCGCACGCATAACACCAATAAGAACACACTTAACGCAATAGCAAACCAAATCAGTAAACTATGCCGCATTTCAAATAGCACTCGAGAAAGTTGTTCAGCTTTATCCACTCGAGCAACCTTTGCAAAGTTTTTTAACACAGTATCGATATACTGTGTTTCAGCACCATTGACATAAATCAAACTGGCGTGTTGACCGTTTAATTCGAGGTATTGGCTGGAATATAATTCACTTAGTTCAGACTTTAATAAAACGTCTAGTGTTAAATTTGAAGTTGCGCCGACTTCAATCGGTTGGCCTAACAGCCCAGCTAGAATGTCAAAATCACCACGGCTTAATGCTTCAGTCAACAGTACAAGGTTTTCCTGCTGTCTAGATTTAGAAGGAAGCCAATTGCTCAATGCTTGAACTGAGATGTGTGGCGATTGCGACTTAAGTGCAGCAATCAATTTTTCCTCTTTTTCTAATAACAACTCTAAATTTGAATCCCATAATATTAATCGCTGGCTTTGGGTGCCAAAAAACCACTGCTGATGCATTGCTTCATTTTTTCTCAGTGCTTCACTACTTGCGTTAAGCAGCGCAATATCATCATTAAATACTTGTTTATTGGTCAAGATAAACAAGGTGGACAGTAAACCAAGCAAAGAAATTATTACTGTTGTAGGACGCCTTACCGAATCTAAAAAAACGCTAACTCTCTCTCCAAGCTGGTTCAAACGAGATTGACTAGTACACTGAGAAAACAAATAGGGGATGATAAATAACGCACTACATAGTGCACCAACCAATCCAAACGCAATAAATATACCCACTTGTTCTAGTGCTTCCATAGGCAATAGCATAAATGCACAATAACCACTTACAGTAGAAATACACCCTAACTTAACAGCACTACGCACCTTGCTGTAAGCCATTGCATCTTTTTGATCTGTCGACATCACATGAAAGCTATAGTCTATTGCAATGCCAATTAACGTAATTGAAAAAACCAAAGTGATGACATGCGTACTGTCATACAAAAGTGACAACGCCAATAAACCAAAACACACAGCATTCAATTGAGTTACCAACACAGCTAGCAAAGCGCGAATACTCTTAAAAGACCACAACACGATTAATACAATTAAAAAGGCACTCAACCCGCCCAACCAACGCATTTCTTTGTTTGCCTGATGCATATTTTCTGCACTGTGAAATGGGATCCCAGAATAGCTAATGGTAAGATTTGGATATACAAACTGAGTATTCGTAAGTGTGTCTTTAACCGCATGCACTAGCTGTGTGACTGCATCCATGCTGTTTAATTCATCTAACGGCAGAGACAGCATTAACACATAATGCTTAGCGTCGTCATTAACGACTAAACGGCCATCTTCAATGGCCAAGCTATTCGCTTGTTGCATCAAAGCCGCTTGTACAAACGCAGCGGTTGTCAGCGTCGGATCTAAGGGGAAAAATAATGGCGTCAAGGGATCAAATGCATTGTTTAATTTAGCCAGTGCAGCTTCACCCAGCGAACTTCCCCCTTTGAGGGCTTGACGAGCTTCCTGATCTAATAAATAACCATGATAGGAGCCGTACAGTCCTGCGACTGCATCTAGCTCTGGAAAACCGACACTTCTATGCAACCACCCCTTATCCGCATAGTATTTTTGCACCTTATCGTGAGCTGTAAGGGCATCTTCCCCACTAAAGGCGATTATTGCATTATTTTTGTAACGTTGAAAAAATGCATTTTCTGCTTCACTTACAAACTCAATATCCTCATTTGGCAATAGCGAGAGAATATCTGCTTCAAGGTTTACTTTCCCTTGAAGCAATAAATAAATCAGTAGTGACAATGCAACAATTAACTGCGTAAGGCCGAGTGGCAAATACTGTTTTTTTGGCAGATATAACATAGATTACGACAAACTCATTTCGTCATTTTTGAGAAGCAAACTGTAAGTGAATAATTGTCTTGTTATTCTTGCTATCAAAGAGTTCGATTTTATCTATTCCACCCTGACCACATAAAACAACATTATTCAAAGCCATACTCAACGGCTCACTGGTGGGCGTCATTGAAATACAATTACGACGTTTATCAGTGGATAAATTAAAGACCTTTTCCAATTCTTTAAACTTTCCCTGTAAAAGCGCAAATATCAATGTAGACATGTCGCTTCCTTGAGGTGTTGGCTTTTTATCTCCGCGGCTATTTATGGTGTAAAGCATATCATTTTCGTAGAGCACTGCACTTTTTACTGGTGCCAGTGTCTGCCATAACAAACGCTGTTTATTTACATCAAACGTTCCGTGAGACTTTAGAGGGTGCTTCAACACCTTGAAGTACTTCAGCTGCTCAAAAGTGCCCGAAAAAGGCAAACTTGGGGCAACCAGGTTCAACTTATCTGTGGCTTGTTGCGCTGTCAAAGCCTGACCAAAAGCGTTCAAGCTAAGCAGCATCATTAAAATTGTGAGTATTGCTTTAATCACGTATCTATCGCAGCCTTTAATTTATCTACTAATTTCTGTGGCGTACCAAACTGCATTTCATTTGTCGCCTTATCCACAGCCACTTGTGTTGTTGACCCTTTGGTCAATTTGCTACCAGTCTCAACATCCGTAATTAAATAATTGATTTTGAGCCGAGTCTCATATTCAATCAGCTGAGCAACCACACTGATTTTTTGACCAAAAACACATGCGCCAACAAACTTAGTTTGCATGTCTATAATGGGCCACACATAACCTAGCTTTTCCATGTTGTTATATCCAAAATTGAATTTGTCTAACAACTTGCAACGCGCTATTTCAAAATAACGCGCATAGTTGCCATGCCAAACGACATTCATCGGATCACAGTCGTGAAAAGGAATTTCAATTTCGACACGTGCTTCTAGCAATACCTTTTTATTTCTCATAGAGCTCCCATTTTTGTCCTTGGATCGATGCAATTGTTTCTCTAAGCGTTTGCTCTAATGGCCTGTCTTCGACCAATAAAGGGAATGACGCATCAATGTCATCGAACATCTTTCCTACATTGTCCTCTAAATCTTCACGACTCAACTGCCCCTGAGCAATCCTTAGCCTTACCCCTTGAACTGATGCAAGTAAAGTACTGGCGATTACTTGTTCTGTAAGTTGCAAGACTCTCAGAGCATCTCGTGCTGAGATAGTCCCCATACTCACTTTATCTTGGTTGTGGCACTCTGTTGAACGGGAAAATACACTCGCAGGCATAGTTAGCTTCAGTGCTTCAGCTGTATATGCTGATGCACCAATTTGTACAGCCTTAAATCCATGATTGATATACTTTCGCTCCTCACTACTGGCTGATAAATTGGAAGGCAACCCATTGTTATATCGAGTATCAACCAAAGAAGCTAGCTGTCTATCTGCTAGATCAGCTAAATTAGCCACGGCAGTTTTTAATGAGTCCATCACCATTGCGATGTGGCCACCATAGAAATGACCGCCATGCAAGACGTGTTGGCCTCTGCCATCAATGATTGGATTGTCGTTTGCCGAATTAAGTTCATTTTCTATGGTAGTTTCAAAAAATGGCAGGCTATCTTCTAACACGCCAATTACATGAGGGGCACAGCGAATAGAGTACCTGTCCTGAAGTCGTGGTGAATTTCTAGGATGCTCAACATGACGCAGGTCTGAGCGAATCCGCGCGGCAACCTTTTGTTGCCCTTGATGAGGCTTCACACTAAACAGAATTTCGTCGAAATGATGTGAATTCCCCTGCAAAGCAATGCTTGCCAACGATGTTACTCTTGTCGCAAGCTCGCTCAAATACCTAGCTCGGTCATGAGCAAGGCAAGCAAGGGCCGTCATTACTGCAGTACCATTCATTATGGCCAAACCTTCTTTAGGCCTAAGCGAGATAGGCTTCAAGCCAAGCTCTTGCATCACAACTTTACTATTTTTTACTTCACCTTTATAAAGGACATCCCGCTCTCCAACCAAAGCCCCAGCGATGTATGAAAGCGGAGTCAAATCACCACTTGCACCAACAGAACCTTCCTGAGGAATGCGAGGAGTCACATCTTGATTAATAAATTCGCAAAGCAACTTCAACATAGGCCAATCGACACCAGAAAAGCCTTGAGAAAGAGAAGCCAAACGTGCTGCTAGAATCGCTTTACCTTGCTGTTCATCAAAATAATCTCCCAGCCCACAGCCATGAAATCGAGTTAAGTGTAATGGTAGCTCATTCACTAAATCTAACGGAATATCAACCGTAACCGAATCACCATACCCAGTTGTAACACCATAGATTACACCTTCCTCATCTAGCAAGCTCTCTAAAAAGGCAACTGCAGAGTCAATCTTCTCAGCAAATTGCTCATTGCCGCTCAATGCGACTGCCGATCTGCCTTTGGCAATATCAACTATGTTTTGTATGGTAAGTTTGTTGTTACCAAAAGTGATGGTACTTGTACTCACTTATTTATCCTCTTTAGAGCTGACACGTTGAGCATTATTATCCCGCTGCCAGAAATCGTAAAAATTAAACCATTGGTATGGGTACTTTATAGCGTAGTGCTCAAGCCTTTTTGCATAACAAGCAATTAGCTCAGAAAGCACTTCTTGGCGTTGCTTGCGGGGTAATTTCAATTTGTCAGTAACATGCTCGATACAAACTTTGAAATTACGCCCCTCTTTGAAACAAAACAGCCAATATATTGGACATTCTAGCAACGCAGCCAAAATAAATGGCCCTTGAGAAAAAGGAGCATCCTGCCCTAGAAATGGCGAATAAATCACTCTTCCCGCAACCGACTGACTGGTCCTATCCCCAACAATGACTACTATTTCTCCCTGTTCAACTTTATCTTTTAGGAGCATAGCAGTATCGGGACCGACATCTGATACTTGGATCATATTAAGGTCCACATCATCGGCAACATCTTTGAGCAACTGATTAAACTTAATTGCATGCTGAGTGAATACCAGTACATTTATTTTTGTTCCGTAGCGATCTTGGTTCATCGCTCTACACACTTCTAAATTGCCTAAGTGTGAGCCGATAAAAATGGCACCTTTACCGCTTCTTGCAATATTCTCCATCGCCTCTGGGCAGCTATAAATAATTTGCTTGTTGCTAATATTGCCAAGCCAAGCATCTAACTTATCAAAAGCGGCATCTGCAAATGTGCAATAGTGTTTTAATACAGAGAGCTGGCTGTCAGAAATCTTACCCTGCTCTTGATCCGCAGCTACTTTCGACAAAAACTGTTTGGACGCATTCCTGCCATTTTTATCTGTCAAATAGAAATAAAAAACCACGGGGAATAGGAATAACCAAAGGGGATACTTACCTAGGATTTGATAAACACCTAGTAAAAAGCGCAACCCTAAAAGGGAACCTCTCTCGCCAATTTGAGACCAGTGCTTTTCACTCATAATTAGTTAAAACTTCTTCTAAAAAAACGAGCCACTAGTTCTGGGCTTCTCCATAACATGCCAAAACACAAACGAGTGTGCATCCAAGATATTCTAATATTGTCATCTAACGCTTTGAAATGAGAAATGCCGTTTTCTGGGTAGTGAACTTTCGTAGGCACAAATTTAAATGGTGTTTTTTGCCAGTAGAGTTTGACCATAACTTCAATATCAAAATCCATTCTCTTACCTAGTGATGAGCCACTCGCCAATTGGTCGTACGCCGTCAGAGGGTATACTCGATAACCACACATGGTATCTTTTAACTCCTTAGAAAGGGTTTCGACACACACCCAAAAATGAGTGATATAACGAGCATAATAGCGGTGCTTAGGCACTGATTCATCATATACAGGACACCCTGAAATAAGCGCTTCAGGGTTTGCTTTGGATAGAGATAAAAATGTATCTATATCCTGCAAATTGTGCTGACCATCGGCATCAACTTGAAGTGCATGCGAAAACCCTAACTCAATTGCCTTATTTAACCCTGTTTGCACAGCACCACCTTTTCCTTGATTAAAGCGATGATGACATAAGACCACCTTCGGATATTGCTGTGAGATTGTTACGAGTTGAGATTTAATTGATTCTGTACTGGCGTCATTCACAATGATAATAGGCAGAGAGTATTCACTTAACTGACTGATAAGGTCAACAAAACCATGAATATGATTGTAGTTAGGTATAATGAAACAATAACTCACCTAAGCCCCCTCAAAAACAATGCGCCCTGAAGCGTGACTGCCCTTATCAGATTCATACTCAAAAACAACTTTTGTTGGTGATTTTTGTATCAACCGCAGAGTAATAAGGCTATTAGGTACAATGACATTTTGAAACTTTAAGACCTGAACCTCTTCCACTTCAGCAGAAGTCAGTACAAAATGCTCTCGAGCATAATTTACGGCCCAATCGAGTTGTACCACGCCAGCCAAAATTGGCGCGTCGGGAAAATGTCCCTGAAAATAGCTGATATTTTCGGTTACATTCAGTAATAAAGTTACCGTGTCCTCGTCTTTTGTGACGTTAAGCATCTCAGGATGGGTAGTTAGATTATTCAAAAAGCTTCTCCAATGCTGCTGCCGTAGTTTTTCCTTGGTTGTTTATAGGAAACTCTTCCACATACCGCCATTTTTTGGGTATACATATCAATTCAAACTTGTTAGCAAGATGTTGGCGTAAAGTCTGGTTTAGCTGGTGCTTCGATTCAAAGGTTGCATTTCCAATGTTCAAAACCACGACGGCTGCTAATGTACTTCGCTTACCTTCAAGTAAAATCACTTTGCTAGACTGTATCCACGCATGTTCCTCTAGAGTGCGTTCCAAAGCACTTAAATTCACGCGTTTTTCTTCTATCTTTACCGTTCGATCGATACGCCCTAGTAACTTAAATTGACCGTTTGAACAAACCTTTACTTTGTCGCCCATTAGTAGAGGCTCAAAGTTTAAATATGGAGAAGAGAGTACTAACTGTTGACTATCAGGATTTACGGATATCGACATCCCTTCAAACAGCGTCCAAACAGAATCGGACACCTGAGTTTGTTGTCGATGCGCAATTCCGCCAGATTCAGTACTTCCATATATCTCTCTTATGGGAAGCTGCATCTGCGAATACAGCTTAGTTGCAATTTCGCTTTTTAACTCACCACCAGAAGAAAATATACAATTGAAGGCATGAGCGTTAGATGCAAGTACATTGTCATTGCATAAGCGTTTTAAAAATGCCGGACTCGAAATCATCGCAAATTGATTTTTTTCAGCCGTTTTTAGCAGGGGTAGTACATGCTCAGGGTATTCCTTTGTGGGGTGAATTTTCACGCCCAATTTCATAGGTAATAGCAACCTAAACAGCAAGCCGTAAATATGATAATGAGGTACAGTGGAAACAAACTCCCTCACTGGTGACAACTCAAATGTCGATGCTAGTATATCTAATTCCAGTTGCAAAGACTGCCAGGCTTTTCTAATTTGCTTACTTTTGCCAGTAGAACCTGACGTAAAAAAGACGATCGTGCCGGTTGTTGGCCAATAAACTTCGTCTTGTTGCTCACCCAGCTCAACTTCGGACATGCCGTCTATCCAAGTCGAGGTTTCCTTAACACCTAAAAATGCACTTCCACATACAACATCCGCAACTGAAACAGCATCTTCCAGTGTACTGGGTTGTTGATTATTCGGCAGTGCAATTTCACATCCGCGTGCAAGCAATGCAAATAACTTATAGCCAAAGGTATATGGATCACTATCGAATAAAACGGCCTTAGGTGTTGCTCTTATACCTAATTTATTTATTGCTGCGCCCAGCTTTTTACTATAAAGATAACTGTCATGCCAAAAAGACTCAGCTGTTTTAACTTCCCCAGTGTCCAGCACAAAGGAAAACTTAGCGAGTTTAAGATGGGAAAGATCATTCATGGTGTTTTCTGACTTTAATTCTAACCAACCACTCGCCTAAAAACAGCAAGCCCATAGCAATGTACGCAATTAAGCCATTGTATAAAGTCCATACTTCTATGGGGGCTAATAGGGCAGTATACAAAGAAACTAGCATATTAATCACAAAAAAAGCACACCATACCTTGGTTACTTTTTCTGTGTATTGAACACCCTTAGGGGGTAAATCAGGTTCGCGGATCCTCGCCAAGCGTTCAATGATGCAAGGTTTCCATTTCAATGACGCACCAAATACAAACAACATGCAAGCATTAATCACGACTGGGTAAAGCAGCATTCCAACCTGTAAATTCAATACAGATGACAGAACTAAGAAGCTAATCCCGACCCCCAAAATATAATTGAATACTTTCGAGGTCGCTCTACGTTGCAGAACTAACTTTACTGTAAGAACACTTGCCAGAAACAGCGCCAACGCTTGAAAATCAAAGTGCTTCAACCCCTGATAAACAATTATCGGATAACCAAGGGTTACAATCGCGAGAATGATTCCAACAAAAACTTTCAAGTGACTTACTTACTTAATAGCTTTTCCATTTCGTCAATTACGTCATTCACTGTTCTAACTTGCTTGAATGCTTCAGGGTCAATTTTCTTACCCGTCATTTCACGTAATTTCACGACTAAATCGACAGCATCGATGCTGTCTAAATCCAATTCATCGTAAAGATTAGCATCGGGCTTGATTGAGTCCTCTTCAATTTCAAATTCTTCAACCAAAATTTCGCTTAGCTTCTTAAATAAATCTTCTCTAGAACTCATTTTTAACCTTCGGTATTACTCGAAATAAAATCACATAAACTATTAACAGACGCAAAGTGCTGCTTTGTATCTTCACTGTTTGCATCTATCTTAACGCCGAACTGCTTTTTAACGGCTAGTCCAAGTTCAAGCGCATCTATACTATCTAGCCCTAAACCGTCTATGAATAGAGGTTCATCATCAACAATTTCTTCAGGTGTGATATCTTCTAAATCGAGACTATCGATTATTAGCTTCTTTACCACAGCCTTTAAGTTTTCATCAGCCATTTATATTTAACTCCTGTTCATACATATTCCACAGATCTTTAGTCATTGCTCTAGAAGCTACGCTCAGGGAAGTATGATTGTACTTTTTGATACATAACTCTCTATTTAGCTCCGTTAGAGAGAATTTAACTTTCTGTTCTGGGATCTGGTACCACTTTTCTTTTTTAGTTAATGTCGTGGGCGTTACCTGAATTTTTAATAAGGTCAGTGAAGCATTACAACGTAGGGCGATATTTGCAGCACCTCGCTGGAAACTATCGAGTTTGCTATCTTTATTTGTTCTCGTACCTTCAGGGAAGATGATTAGATTGTTGCCCTGTTTAAGAGAGCTCTGGCAGTCTGTGATCAACAGCTCTGGCTCACTGTTACTGATATAGCCAGTACCCAATATAACTCTGCGCATAAATGGGTTTTTTAGTAAATGTGCTTTCACTACACAATCTGCATTTGGAACCATAGAGATAAGTACAACAACGTCAATCAATGAAGGATGATTGGCCAAGATGATACTTCCCTCTAAATTTTGTAGTTTCTTTCCGATGTCGGCTTCAACTTTACACAACCCGAATGCCATCATCACTTTTAGGAAAAATTTAAAACCGAGGTGTACGCTATATCTGGCAACTTGCTTGCGTTTTTCTGCATTGCGATAAAGTAATGCCTGAATAGGGAAAACCACAAACGACAGAAAAATACCACCAACCCCAAAAAGAGTAAATGATGCACCAGTCAAAATTAATCGACGTAGGTAACTCATACGTTTAATCATAACTTTTTAACAACCCAGTTTGCTCTTTGGTTTGACAGCACAAGATGTGATTCAGCAGATGTAAACCACTCACAAAACATAAGGCAATGATTAGTATTTTGTTCAGCACTTGTTTCTGCATCTGTTGTATTGTCGAATGACAACCTTACCTTGCCTTCAGCCCTATTTGAATTTGCAGATAGCACCAGTGCAGCTGCATGTCCTTGCTGATTTTCATCAGCAAAACACTGATAGTGATCCGGAAGCGGTTGGTCCACGTAAATAAGAATAACCTTATCCAAACGTTTAGTATGGATCCGTATATATGCTTCTATTAGTGCAGATAAAAAAGTGTCTCTGCCAGCAGAAATAGCCGTTATTGGAATTTTTTTATTTTTAAAAATTGAGTAAAGACCAGATACCGCATTGTGTACTGACAGACTAAAAGCTGTTGGAGATATCTCTTGTTTAGAAGCTAATGTATCGAGCAATTCACTGGTTTTATGAAAATCACCATGCCTACTCGCAAATACCAACTCACACACAGGAGTACCTTGACCTTCATTGCAGTCAAAGGAAGTTTCTTCTAATTGTAACAAACTTCCCATGGCTAATTTGGCATAATGACTTAAACGCCTTTTTTGCATAGGCTTAAGATCACCAAGCAATTGCTTGAGCTCGATAGTCCCTATCGTCGCAGGAGTAAGAAAAAAATAATCGTCGATTGCTAATTCAAACTGCATCTGACGCTCCACTTAAATACTTCATATCTGAACAGCCCCACTGTTCACAAGGCGGGGATAATACATCAAAACCAACAAACATTCTATCAAAAAAAGAACAATCTGCCGCTCAATGTTACATCCATTTACAATCATACAGATTGTGCTTTTTACCCTCTATAAATATGATTTTATTCATATAAACCATCATCAAAAACAAGTGGACAGCGCTTTTCAACAGCTGTTGAATTTTCCTTAATATCAAAGCATTTTAAAGTTTCCGCTCTATACATTGCATAAAACACAATAAGAAGATAAACCGGTGTGGATTGGGTAAGTAATTTGTGCAAGGTGAAATGAACTAATTTTACAGTTGCTAAGGCCGCTATTTCTGCAAGCCCCCTTCTCGTCACCCTGAACTTGCTTCAGGGTCTATTGTGCAAAAGGTTAGCGACAGCGAACGAAGTGAGTACGGTTCTTTTGCGCAAGGTGAATATCGTGCGAAAGGTTTATGACACAGCGCGAAGCGCTGGCATTCTTTTCGCGCAAGGTGAAACGAGCCGTTTTGACCGCTGATGAGGGACTATATTTAAAAGGAGTAAAGAATTAACACTGTGAAGGTTGCTCCCCTCACCTTGCGCTTATCGTGCAAAAGGTTAGCGACAGCGAACGAAGTGAGAGCGCTCTTTTTGCGCAAGGTGAAATGA
>NZ_JASJUT010000018.1:0-91921 GCF_030135505.1 Pseudoalteromonas obscura | reverse complement strand
GCAGTCTGTTGAAACCTATAATCAGAAAAGGCCACACACAGCCTTAAAGTACAAAACGCCCGATGAAATTCATCGAGCGTTTTGACATAAAAAGTGTCAACCCATACTAGGATGGGTCAGACTTATTATGTAAAGACATAAGTAGTTCAGCTTCAGCCCTTGGCAGCTCACATTCCCTCATGATCTCCTCAAGATCTGCGCCAAGTTCCACCATTTTAACGGCCCGAGAATATATTTTCGCGTCTGGGTCATCATATTTTTGCGCTGCTTGCTGCTGCGCCAAATCTTTGGCAAAACTCTCACTAGCGACAAGACGCTTTCCGATACTTAGTACACTTGCTCTAACTTCAGCAATTTCACTTCTTAAAATGCTAATTTGTTCTGCATCATTTTGTGTTTGTTTAAGCAATCTAGCATTACTTTGCTGGGCTTGATATATACGCTTACTAAATACAAAAAGCAAACCCAAGCACAGCAAGCTAATCACGCTCGCCGCTATTACAAGTACAATAAGTACGTCATCTAATGTTACTGCCGCCACAATCTACAGATGACTCAACTCATCCCACTCATCATCGCTGAGTAGTTTGTTAAGATCGACTAAAATCAGTAGCTCACCTTCACGGTTAGAAACACCTTGAATAAATTTAGCACTTTCTTCAGTGCCAATATTTGGTGCGCTGTCGATTTCTGAACTGCGTAAATAAACAACCTCAGCAACACTGTCTACTAAAATGCCAATTACTTGCTTTTCAGCTTCAATAATAACGATGCGAGAATTGTCGGTTACTTCAGCGCTCATCAGTCCAAAGCGGGCACGCGTATCTATAACAGTTACAACATTACCACGTAAGTTGATAATACCTAACACATAACTTGGTGCGCCTGGAACAGGGGCTATTTCAGTGTAACGAAGCACTTCTTGCACTTGCATTACATTGATACCGTACGTTTCTTCCTCTAGTTTGTATGTCACCCACTGCAGGACTTCATCATTACTATCGGCATTTTTATCTGCAGAAAGTATTCTTTCTTGGCTCATGATTAAACTCCAGATTGATGCTAGTTACTGCTCTCGGCTATCGAGGCCTTGTTCTAGCAACCTATTTAAATTCTCTACGTCAATAAGCGCACACATTTTTTCTTTGATAACACCAGCAAGCCATGGACGCTTGCCACATGCTGTTCGCCACTTAACATCATCTGCTGAGAGCGTAATATTATTCACTAGCTTTTCCGCTAATAACCCCCAAGGGCTGTCTCCTAGCATGATTAAATATTGATAGTTAAGCTGAGATTCTAACTCAGGGGTATACTTTTCAGGCATAACCCAACGCGCCGTATCAACAACATTTAACTTTTCTTCGCGGTTTAACATCACGCCTTTAAACCACTTCGGTTTACCAAATAGCTGGTTAACCTCTGTCAGCTGATGAATTCCACCAAGTGCCTGTAAAGGAACCGCTAACGTTAACCCTGCCACTTCAAAGAATAAAGCCTGAAATTCACCTTCTATAAAAGCTTCCTTTGCAGCACTTTGCGCGGGAGCTTGTTCTTTGATAATAGTTGTATTTTCAGTTATCTCAAGCTCTTGAGTTGGCTTCACAGGAGTTTCTTGTAGAACTTCCTCTACAGGAACCTCCTGAGTTTGAACTTTCAGCTCAACTTTTGCTTTCGGTTCTTCTATTGCCTCGGCTTGTTTGAGTAGCTGCTCTTGCTTTTGAGCATCTGGGACAGATTCAAGCAACTTTGCAACGGGTGCAAGTGCAACATCCTGATCTTCCTCTTCTTGCAGTAGAGCACCAAGATATTGTTTCATCACTTGTTCGTTTGCAAACAGGTGCTTACTCATTCTTACCTCTTTCTAATTCACCAATATGCTCAAGCAAAGCTCGATACGCATATACTCCCCTTGATTTTGGGCAGAATTGTACCGGAACCTTTTGCGCCAAGCTAGCATCTCTGAATTTAGTATCAACTGGGATAACACCTGGCCAGACTTTATCCCGATATGACTCAACCAAAGATTTGTATGCTTCTAGCGACGCTTTAGTACGCTTATCATACATTGTAGGAACTATAGTATATTGATATTGCTTAGAATGCGAACTTTGCATTAATGTCATTGTTCGCATCATTCTATCGAGACCTTTAAGTGCTAAAAACTCGGTTTGTACTGGGATTAATATTCGCTCACTTGCAGCCAACGCATTAACCATCAGTACACCAAGTACTGGAGGGCAATCTAAAATAGCATAGTCGTAATACTCACTGATTTTCGCTAAGGCTTTTTTTAGTATCAGCCCCATACCTGAGCGGTTTCCCATACTTCTATCTAGTGTTGCAATGGCCATAGTTGCCGGCAAAATATCTAGGTTTTCAACAGTTGAAGGACACAGCGCTTGCAAAATTTCTTCGCTTTGCATATTAGAGCCGCGTATAAAAATATCATATACGCTCACCTCTAGATCTTCAGAGTCTATTCCAAAATAATAGGTTAGTGATGCATGTGGATCCGTATCAATCAATAATACTCTCTTACCTTCAGCGGCCAAAATACCGCCCAAGCTCACAGCTGTGGTTGTTTTACCCACACCACCTTTTTGATTAGCTACCGTCCAAATTTTCACTTTATTATTTTATTCCTTTGTGACTCATGGCAAAGCTGTTTTTAACAATTCAATATGCCCTAAGCGATCCCCAGCTCTTTATTGATACGTAAAGCTACATCCTGCAACGCCAAGCTTTCAGACGATAAGCCAGCAGCGGTAACTGCTTGTGGCATACCATAAACAACACATGTCTTTTCATCTTGGGCCCAAATAGTTGCACCTACTTGCTTGAGCATACGAGAACCATCTCTGCCATCTGCGCCCATACCAGTTAAAACAATTGCCAATACATCTCCAGAATATGCTTTTGCAGTACTCGCAAAAGTCACATCCACACAAGGTTTATAGGTAATTCTCGGGCTGTCATCTTCAAACACTTTTAATGATTTACTACCGCCTCTTGATTCAACCATCATTTGTTTGCCACCTGGTGCGAGATAAGCAACACCCGGCATCAATTTGTCACCTTGCTCAGCTTCTTTCACTTTAATCTTACACAAGCTATTTAATCGCTGTGCAAACGCTGGTGTAAACGCCGCAGGCATATGCTGAATAAGTAATATCGGATGGGGGAAGTTAGCGGGTAATTGAGTTAATATTGTTTGCAAAGCTACCGGACCACCTGTGGATGTACCAATAGCGACGACCTTATATGACTTGCCCGACGCCTTGAAACTTCTTTGTGGTGTTGCTTCTGGCGTAGCTCTTTGAAAACTTCTATCCGGTTGAGCGACTGTCGATGTAGAGCGTAAACTTGATGGCGCAGGCTTCGCAGCAGGTGTCGCTGGTTTGGACGAGGTCATTGGTCGAGTAAATCGACTTACTCGCTTCCTACCAATTTCTTTTACTTTGCTCTGTAACGCACGTGTAGCGTCTTCACTATTTCGAGCAATGTCTTCAAACTTTTTGGGTAAAAAGTCAACCGCACCAGCATCTAGCGCGTCTAAAGTGGCACTGGCCCCTTCTCTCGTTAAAGACGAAAACATTAAAATTGGCGTCGGATTACTTTGCATTATTTTTTTAACGGCGCTGATACCGTCTAATACAGGCATTTCAACATCCATTGTAATTACGTCAGGACGTAATTTACTGGCTTTTTCAACGGCTTCTTGACCATTTACTGCAAAATCAATGACTTCAATACCAGCATCTTTTTCCAGTATTTCACTTACACGACGACGAAAAAAACTTGAGTCATCAACAACTAATACTTTTACTGCCATTGGCATCGCTCTTTTTTATGTTACAGATCCGAAAAGTGGTGCCCTTGGCACCACTAATTCGGTGACAGCAAAAAGCGTCAAACGCTATTTGCCCGCGTAATGCTTCAACATACTTGGTACATCCAAGATCAATGCAATTCCGCCATCTGATGTGATGGTCGCACCTGCCATGCCTGGAGTACCTTGTAGTAGAGAATCAAGTGGTTTAATGACCACTTCCTCTTGACCTATTAATGAATCAACTACAAAACCAACTTGCTTAGTACCGATTTGCACTATCACCACGTGGCCTTCAGCTTTCTTCTGACTGATGTCAGTACCTTTGACTAACCAATGTTCAAGATAAAAGAGTGGTATCGCTTTTTCTCTCACGATAATAGTCAATTGCCCATCAACTACATTGGTTTTAGTTAAATCGAGGTGGAAGATTTCACTTACCCCAGCCAATGGCAAGGCAAATGTCTGCTCTCCAACCATCACCATTAATGTCGGTAAAATAGCAAGCGTGAGTGGTACTTTAATTTCTAATATAGTGCCCACTCCCAGCTCTGACTGAATGTTCACTTGGCCATTAAGCTGGGTAATTTTAGTTTTTACAACATCCATTCCAACACCTCGGCCTGAGATGTCAGATATTTGTTCTTTAGTCGAAAATCCAGGAGCAAAGATCAGGTTATATGCCTCAGTATCCGACAATCTGCTTGCCTGATCAGAGTCAATTACGCCTTTACTAATTGCTATTTTCTTCAGTTTTTCAGGGTCCATACCTGCACCATCATCTCTGATGGTCAATAGGATATGATCACCTTCTTGTGAAGCTGACAAGGTCACAGTACCTGTACGCACTTTTCCAGCAGCTTCACGGACATCTGGCATTTCTATCCCGTGGTCAACCGAGTTTCTAACTAGGTGGACCAATGGATCTGCTAGTGCCTCTACGAGGTTTTTATCTAAATCTGTATCTTCACCCTCAAGGATCAGATTAATATCTTTTTTAAGGCTGCGCGCCAAGTCCCTAACAACGCGGGGGAAGCGACCAAATACTTTCTTAATTGGCTGCATTCGCGTTTTCATAACAGCACCTTGCAAATCTGCGGTAACCACATCTAAATTTGAGATGGCTTTACCCATTGCTTCGCTGTTGCTGTTATTAGCAAGGCTTACTAAACGGTTGCGCACCAATACTAACTCACCGACCATATTCATTATTTGGTCTAAGCGCTTTGTATCAACACGGACTGTCGTCTCAGCCTGAGCTGCGGGCTTCTTCGCAGCTCCACCTTTTGGCTCTGCTTTGGCAGGCGCTGGTGCCGATTTTGCTGCTGGTTTCGCAGCCGATTTTGGCGCTTCCACTTTTGCAGCTGGCTGGGGTTTAGGCTTTGGAGCCGGGGCAGGTTCAACTTTTGGTGCCGGTGCAGGATCCGATTTTGCTGAAGAATCTTCCTTATTTTTAGGCGCCTGACCTTTGCCATGTAGCTCGTCTAATAAGGCTTCAAATTCATCATCGTTTATTTCTTCATCCGTACCTGCCGATTCTGACGCAGGTGCAGCTGGCGTTGCTGGTGCAACAGGAGCTGCTGGCTTCTCAGGTTCACTGGGCGTAGAGCCAAACTGGCCAACACCGTGCAATTCATCTAATAAGCTATCGAATTCATCGTCGGTAATATCACCATCATTTGCATTTGCTGGCGGTGCAGCTGGCGCTGATGCGGCCGGTGCTTGCTCTTCTGCCGACGGGCCGTTCCCAGAGCCATGTAGCTCATCTAACAGGCTTTCAAATTCTTCTTCTGTTATTTCATCAATGTTGTCAGACTTAGCTGGCTCGCTACTTTCTTCACTACTGCCATCTAAATCGAAAAATACGTCAGCTTCAGGTTCAGGAGGGGCTTCTGGCGTCGGTGCAACAACAGCCTCTGGTTCTGGAGTCAGTGCAACTGGTTCTTCGTCAGCAGATTCTGGTTGGCTAAGCTTGTGCAAGACGTCAAGTAACGTCTGGTCAGCTGGCTCTGGTTGCTCGCGGTTTTGAATACAAGCAAACATATCGTTAATTGTATCCAGTGACTGCAAGATCACATCCATTAATTCTGGGTTGACTGAACGTTGACCTTGTCTCAGTACATCGAAAACATTCTCAGCACCATGACAAGCATCAACCAGCTCATTCATGCCTAGAAAGCCAGCACCACCTTTAACTGTGTGGAACCCTCTAAAAATTGCATTTAGTAAATCTTTGTCATCTGGGTTGTTTTCTAATTCAACGAGTTGCTCAGATAACAGTTCGAGTATTTCTCCAGCTTCAACAAGAAAGTCTTGTAAGATATCTTCATCGACTTCAAAGCTCATTATTATACTCTCCTATTAGAAACCCAAACTAGATAACAAATCATCAACTTCATCCTGACCAGACACGACATCGTCTCGTTCTTCAGCGTCAATGATAGGTCCTTCTGGACCTGATAGTTCATCAGTGGTGGTTTCAACTACTTCTTGTGGTTGTTGAGCCGTGCTAAGTTGACCCACTTCTGACGTGCCAAATACAGTTAATAAATGAATTAAACTGTCTTCAACCTCTCTGACAAGTTCAATGACTCGGCGAATAACTTGACCAGTCAAATCTTGATAATCTTGCGCCATCAAGACATTTGTCATCAAGGTTTGTAGCTCATCGGTACGGCCTTGTGAAGATTGCATAAAGTCATTTAAGTCGTGACACAGGGATTTAAACTCCCCTAATTGTATATCACGACTCATTAACCTATCCCAGGTAGGCTTTATTTCAGAAAGCTCATCTGCCAACTGTTGAGCAAGCGGCAAACTCGCTTCCACCGCGTCCATTGTTTTATTAGCCGCGTTTTCTGTCATTTCCATGACATAATTTAAACGTTGTTTTGCATCTGGTAAGGCTTCAGTTGTTAAGTCTGATAAACGCGTATCTAACTCGAAGTTTTTCAACGATTCGTGTAATTGGCGTGTCAATTTTCCGACTTCAGCAAATAATTCAGATTGTTCTTTATTAGTCGCTTCAATTAAAATTTGATCAGCTTTTTCTTGTTCACCATTTTCAAGAAACTCAACAAGTTGCTTTGCTTGCTCTAATGTTATTTGTGGCGCAGAGGATTCTGACATAAGCCTATCCTTACTAGTAACTAGCCTAAGCGTTCAAAGACTTTTTCTAACTTAGTTTTCAATGTTCCAGCTGTAAACGGCTTGACGATATAACCATTTACACCAGCTTGAGCTGCTGCAACAATTTGTTCTTTTTTAGCTTCTGCAGTTACCATCAGCACTGGAATGTGCTTAAGGCTATCATCGGCTCTTATCGCTCTTAGCAGATCGATACCTTGCATGCCTGGCATGTTCCAATCGGTAACAACAAAGTCAAATTCTTGATTTTGCAACATTGGAAGCGCAGTGCTGCCATCATCTGCCTCTTGAACATTTGTAAAGCCTAAGTCTCTCAAAAGGTTTTTGATTATTCTTCTCATTGTAGAGAAATCATCAACCACGAGAATTTTCATGTTCTTATCCAAAACTTCCTCCGGTGAGGTTTGAACCTAAATAAATAATAAAATGTACTCTAATTGATCCAGTCATTTATCTTGGCTCTGAGTTTAATCATTGCCTGACCATGAATCTGACTCACTCGAGACTCGCTCACATCAAGGATCTGGCCAATCTCTTTTAAATTCATTTCATCGTTATAGTACAAAGACAAAACCATCGCATCTCGCTCAGGTAATGTTTTAATTGCTTCTACTAACGATTCATTAAAGCGCTCATTCTTAACGTTATTGAATGGTTTGTCTAGCGCTAAATCACTGCCTGCAGGTGAAATTACATCTTGATCGACACCCAAGTCTTCAATGCCAATAATTTTACTTGCATTTACGTCATGTAAAATATGATGGTACTCATCTAAGGGAATATCAAGTTTTTCAGCGATTTCAGTATCTTTAGGCTCTCGGCCTAAGGCTGTTTCCAGCTCAGAAATAGCCTCTGCCACCATACGGCTATTTTTATGAACTGAGCGTGGTGCCCAGTCTCCACGGCGTATTTCATCTAACATTGCGCCGCGAATGCGAATCCCTGCAAAGGTTTCGAAGCTAGCCCCTTTACTTGCATCAAAATTCTTTGTCGCTTCAATTAAACCAATCATGCCAGATTGAATTAGGTCATCGAGTTGAACGCTCGCGGGTAGTCTCGCGAGCAAATGACAAGCAACTTTTTTGACTAAAGGTGTATGACGCTCAACCACCTTATTCAGATGATCTGCTGTTTGATATCCCGCCATTCGATTGACCGGTGTAGCCATAATTACCCGTTAACTAGTTGCTCAATGAAAAACTCTAAGTGACCTGAAGGCTGGTGAGGTACAGGCCATTTCACTGCTTTACTTGCCAATCCCCTAAATGCAACTGCAGCTGGGGAATTAGGGTAGAGTTCCACGATCGTTTTTTGACGACGCGAAGACTTTCGCATATTTTCGTCGAAAGGTATTGTTGCAACGAGTTCAAGCGCTACATCTAAAAACCTATCCGTTACTTTCGAGAGCTTTGCAAAGAGTTCCTGACCTTCACGAAGGCTTCTCACCATATTCGCGACGATTTTAAATTTGTAAACTCCGTGCTCTCGGCTTAATACTTTTATCAGTGCATAAGCATCTGTGATTGACGTTGGCTCATCACAAACTACAACCATGACGTCTTGAGCTGCTCTTGAAAAACTGAGTACCATATCTGAAATACCAGCAGCCGTATCGACAATCAGAACATCAAAATCGTTACTTAATTCACTGAATGCTCGAATAAGACCGGCATGTTCTGCTGGGCTTAATTCAACCATATTTTGAGAACCTGAAGTAGCAGGTACAATTCTTATACCAGCAGGCCCTTCTACTAAAATCTCATCTAATTCACATTCGCCGGATAGCACATGAGACAGGTTGCGCTCAACACGTAACCCTAGCATTACGTCACAATTTGCTAATCCAAGGTCAGCATCTAAAACTAATACTCTATGGCCTTGTTGTCCTAACGCAATCGCAGTATTCAATGAAACATTGGTCTTACCGACTCCTCCTTTACCACCAGTTACTGCTATTACTTTTACTCCGTGGTTACTTTTTTGATTCATTTTACGCAGGCCACTTGCTTGATCTAAAACTGTATTAATCATACATTCCTACTGTCTGGGACGCCACTGCTTCACGTCGTGAATGTTGTGCTTTTGTTCTTTTTAAATACAATTGCTCAGCCTTTTTAACTAATTTTTGAGCATTTGCTACACGAATGTCTTCTGGCACTCGCTGTCCGTTGGTAAGATACCCTATTGGCAAACGATTTTGAATCGCAATACTAATAATCTCACCTAAACTTAGACATTCATCAAGTTTTGTAAAAATGCAACCGCTTAAATTTACTTTTTTAAAGTGATTGACAGTTTCTTGCAAAACATGCATTTGCGATGTTGCACTTAATACTAAGTAGCTACGAATATCAACTCTTGAACTACGCATCAATGTATTAAGTTGTTCAGTTAAACGCAAGTCTCTTTGACTCATGCCCGCAGTATCTATTAATACTAGTCGTTTATTTCGTAAATGATAAAGAACTTCTGCTAATTCATTAGCATCTTTAACTTGCTTTACCGGACAGCCAATGATTCTACCATAAGTTGCCAACTGCTCGTAAGCACCAATTCGATATGTATCAGTAGTAATTAAAGCAACTTTATCAGCACCATATTTTTGAGCGCCTAGCGCTGCAAGCTTTGCAACCGTCGTCGTCTTACCAACTCCAGTTGGTCCAACCATCGCATACACACCACCTTGACGAAGAATATCGTTGTTGGTTGTGTGCATTTGATTTACAACCATATTTAAAAGTGCATTCCACGCTTCTTTTCTCGATACATCGTCAGGGATAAAACAGGCCATTTGCTCAGCGACATCAGAACTAATTCCCATACCTTGAAGGCGGTCTACTAAACAAGCTCTAGTCGGATCACGTCGTTCCATTTCTTGTTTCATTAAACCAGAAAGCTGATATTCAAGTAATTGACGTATCGCATTCATTTCATCACGCATCGAGCTCATTTCATCTTGCGGAGCGGCTGCTGTTGCTGTTTGTAGCGGATCCAGCTCTGAATCTAAATCATCGTCAAAACCCCAGTCTGAAGAAATAGGGTCGGCTTCTTTTACAGGACGTTGACGAGCACTGATGGGCTGCGCTTGCTGAGTTTGATTGAATTCAGGTCTCTGTGCTTGTTGAGGTTGAAACAAGTCATCTGTGTCTATCCCTGAATGCGAAAACATAGAAGCAAGCTCAGGTGAACGAGGTTTTGGAGCTTGACGCTCTAGGAGCGCTTCTAGGCTATCAGCCACTTGAGCCTGAGGCTGAGCTTGAGGACGACGAGTTTGAGGCTTAACCACTCTTGCTGGCTGACTATACGTTGGCTTTTGTACGGCTGCTGGCGCAGGCTCAGGACGAGTCTCCACAGGAGCAGCCTGTGACTGCGGCGCTACGCGGTCGTTGTCAATTGCAGCGACGATTTCTACGCCATCAGCAAGCTTTTTGTTTGACATGATCACCGCGTCTGCACCTAATTCATCTTTTACTTCTTTCAAAGCAGTACGCATATCTTTTGCAAAAAATCTTTTAATCTTCATAACTCAGCACCTCGTTCCTCTATTATTGCCCTACAGAGCTAATAATCTTGATTTGTCTCTCGTCTGGTACTTCCTGGTAAGACATCACTCTTAATCCAGGGATCGTATGTTTGACAAATCGAGATAAAACACTTCTTAACATACCTGAGGTTAATAAGATGGACGGCTCGCCTAGCATTTCTTGCGTTTGATGCGCTTCTCTCAATGAACCTTGAAGTCGCTCTGCAAGTCCTGGCTCTATGCCTGCCCCCTCATCACCTGCGTTCTGAAGTGACTGATGCAACATCTGTTCCAACTCGGGCGCCAATGTTATGACAGGTATCTCATCAGCATTGCCAACAGCATCTTGAACTATGAGTCTGCGTAGTGAGATTCGCACTGCAGCCGTTAGTACATCAGGGTCTTGGCTTCGAGGACCATATTCAACTAAGGTCTGCACAATTGATCTCATATCTCGAATTGCGACCCCTTCATTGAGTAAATTTTGCAGTACTTTTACAATCGTTGTCAGTGGTAGTACATCAGGAACTAACCCTTCAACTAATCTAGGGTGGCTTTTCGCCAACATATCTAATAAGTTTTGAACTTCTTCATGACCTAACAATAAAGAAGCATTATTGGTCAATAACTGACTAATGTGTGTTGCAACCACAGTAGCTGCATCAACAACCGTATAACCTAAAGAATGAGCTTCATCTTTTTGGTCGGGTTTAATCCAAACTGCATCCAACCCAAAAGCTGGATCTTTTGTTGCGACACCTTGAATTGGTCCAAATACCTGACCTGGGTTAATCGCGAGTTCATCACCATGTTTTAGTTCACCATCGCCAGACCCAACGCCCATTAGCGTGATCTTATAAGCGTTCGGGTCTAGTTCTAAATTGTCACGAATGTGAACAGGAGGGACGAGAAAGCCTAGCTCTTGTGATAACTTTTTACGCACACCTTTTATGCGGCTGAGTAATTCACCACCTTGGGCCTGATCGACAAGTGGTATAAGTCTATAACCCACTTCTAAGCCAATCACGTCAACTGGTTGAACATCGTCCCATCCAAGCTCTTTTTGATCTTGCTGCTTATTGGCAACTTGTGTGCCTTTAGCTTCTTGCTCTGCTTGTTCTGCAGCTGCCTTTGCTTTGTGCTGCTTTGAGTAATATGCTAAACCACCGATTAAGCTCCCCAAACCTAAGAATGCAACATGTGGCATGCCCGGTACTAAGCCCATTACAATGAGGATACCAGAGGCAATATATAGAGACTTTTCATTGCCTAATTGCTGTGTTACCTGCTCACCCATGTTGTGAGATTCATTTTGACGTGTCACAACGATTGCAGTGCCAATTGACAACAGCAGTGATGGTAATTGTGCAACAAGGCCATCACCAATCGTCAGTAACGTATACACCTCCATCGCTCTGCCAAAAGTAAGGTCATGCTGTACCATGCCGACAAATAGGCCACCAATAATATTGATCGCAAGTATCACAATGCCTGCGATTGCATCACCTTTTACAAATTTGCTGGCACCGTCCATCGAACCATAAAAGTCCGCTTCTCTTGTCACTTCATCACGGCGAGTACGTGCGTCTTCAGCAGAAATGAAACCGGCGTTCAGGTCGGCGTCTATTGCCATCTGTTTACCTGGCATTGCGTCTAGTGTGAAACGCGCTGATACTTCTGAAATACGTCCCGCACCTTTGGTGATTACTACAAAGTTAATTATGATCAGAATTAGGAAGACGACTAAACCAACGGCATAGTTACCGCCAATTACAACAGAGCCAAATGCTTCAATCACTTTACCAGCTGCATCACCACCGTTGTGACCTTCGAGAAGCACTACTCGGGTACTGGCAACATTCAGTGCCAGTCTCATAATTGTCGCAATAAGAAGCACTGCCGGGAACATACCAAACTCAAGGGGTTTTAGCGTATATACCGTTACTAATAATACGACCAGTGCCAATGCAATATTGAATGAAAATAAGATATCTAACAAAAACGGAGGCATGGGTAATATCACCATACCTAACGCAGCAAGAACCAGTAACGGTGTACCTATCCCCTTCGCATATTCTTTTTTGTCTCGATTAATTTGTTGTAGAACCGCTTTAAAATCCATAACTTATCAACTTCAATTTATTGACGCAGATAAGTTAAAGCAAAGTTCGTTCCAACTATTAGTGTTTCAAGCTATCAGGAATAGGTAAGTCTTTACTCAGTTCGTTAGGCCTGCGACCACGACCTTTATTGAATTTTTTCAGCTGGAATACATAAGCGAGCACTTGTGCCACCGCTGTAAATAACTGATCAGGTATTTGGTCACCCACCTCTGTGGTGTGGTATAAAGAGCGCGTCAACACAGGAGATTCGACAATCGGCACCTCATTACCTTTAGCAACCTTTCGGATCTGCATTGCTAGCTCATCGACCCCTTTGGCTATAACCATAGGTGCACCAGCTTTTTCCGTGTCATATTTCAGTGCTACTGAGTAGTGTGTGGGGTTTGTAACAACAACATCTGCATCAGGTACATCTTGCATCATGCGTCGCTGTGACATTTCTCGTTGTGTTCTCCGAATACGCGCTTTAATTTGAGGATCACCTTCTGAATTTTTATACTCATCTTTCACTTCTTGCAATGTCATCTTCAATTGCTTGTTGTGGTTATAACTTTGATAAGGTGCATCAATGGCAGAAATTATGATCATGGTGCAACTGAGGGCGAGGAACAACCAAGACAAAATTTCCAGTGAATGAATAACACTTCCAGGGACTGATTCAATGCTCAGATGCAAGATGTCGTAAAACATCCACTTGATGAATAAGATAGCAAACCCAGCAACCAGTACAAACTTTAAAATAGATTTAAACAGCTCCACGGCGGCTTGCGGACCAAACATACGTTTGATCCCTTTCATCGGTGACATTTTACTTGGCTTTGGAGAGGCAGCTTCCCAGCTAAAGTTAAAGCCGCCAAGCAATGTATTACCAATTACACCGGCGACAAGAATAATCAAGACAAACATCGACATAGGGAAGAAAAGTTCGGAGAATGCATCACCCCAAACAGCAAACATCTTGGTTGTATCATATGTTTCGTTGCGATTGAGAGTGAGCATGCGGCCCATGATGTTATAAAGGCCTTTAGCGATATCGGCCCCATATAAAATAAGTGCGACCGCAGAGAAAATAAGTACAAACGTCGTCCCCAACTCCTTAGAACGAGCGACTTGACCCTTTTTTCTAGCATCACTGATCTTTTTCGCCGTGGGTTCTTCGGTACGTTCTTGACCTGAATCTTCAGCCATCTTACTCTCCTACACCGTACAGCCAATTAAATTACACATCAGCTCAGTCATTTTAAGCCACTGAAACTCGTACTGCATAGTAAAGTTGCCCAATGTCGCCCAAATAATCATTAGTCCAGCGACTAGGGTAAACGCAAAGCCAACAGAGAAAATATTCATTTGTGGTGCTGCACGCGTCATAATGCCAAAGGCCAAATTTATCACTAACATCGCCGTTAAAGGTGCCAACGAAAGAGATAAAGCCGTTGCGAACAGCCAAGAGCCCCAGTTAGCAATGTCATAATAATTATCAACATGCCACCAGTCTCCTCCGATGGGCCACGACTGAAAGCTAAACACAATCATTTGGATCATCATCAAATGACCGTTGAATACAAAAAATAACAGTGTTGCTAGGATCAAATAAAACTGGCCTACGGCTGGCACACTTAAACCATTTGATGGGTCAACAACGGATGCGAAACCCAGACCAGTTTGCATCGCCAGAACTTGACCGGCAAGAATAAAGGTGTTTAATAACAGTAGCGAAGCAAAACCAATCGCTACCCCAACAATCATCTCTTGGATAACCACCAGTATCATCTGAAACGAAAATAAATCGGTAAACTGAGATTGCGGTATCGCAGGAGCAACAGCTAAGGTCACCACCATAGATAAACAAATTTTTATGCGCTTTGAAACACTCTGTGCACCTAAACCTGCCATGACCATGATCATTGAACTAATGCGAATGAACGGGATCAAGTAATCACTTAACCCCTGCATTATGTCTGAGAATAAAAACTCCATCCTAGCCTGCTATTTCAGGGATACGCATCACCATTAATTTAAAGAAATCCATCAGCTCTTGAGTCATCCAGTGCCCCCCTGCGATTAAGGCAACCAGAGTAATGATGAGTTTTGGTAAAAAGCTTAGGGTTTGCTCATTGATTGATGTGGCGGCTTGAAACACAGACACCACAAGACCAACCATCAAGCCGGGAAGCACAATCGCGGAAACTAATTTGATAACGACAAACAGTGAGTCACTTAAAATATCTACAAATATTTCCGGTTCCATCTTACACTCCTAAGCCGAAACTTCGTGCCAATGTCCCCATAACCAAGGACCAGCCGTCAACTAAGACAAAAAGCATAATCTTAAATGGTAAAGAGACAATCATGGGCGATAACATCATCATACCCATTGCCATCAAAACACTGGCGACAACCAAGTCAACAATTAGGAATGGAATGAAAAACATAAACCCAATTATAAAAGCGGTTTGCAGTTCGCTAGTTACAAAGGCCGGTATAATGACGATAAATGGCGTATCTTCTGGGCTGTCCAACTTCTCATAACCCGCTATTTTGGCAAAAGTCTCCAGATCTTTTATCCGCGTTTGCGAAAGCATAAATTCCTTCATTGGCTCTTTTGCTGCATGCAAAGCTTGTACCGACGTCATTTCTTCATTGATGTATGGCTGCACTGCTTCATCATATATTTGGCTGAAAATGGGCGCCATAATGAAAAATGTCAAAAACAATGACATACCAACCAAAATTTGATTTGACGGTGACTGCTGTAAGCCTATTGCCTGACGTAATATCGCCAGCACCACGATGATCCGGGTAAATGATGTCATCATTATCAATGCGGCAGGTATAAAACTAAACGCCGTCATGATGGCTAACACTTGAAGTGTTACAGAATACTCTTGAGACCCGTCAGGGTTGGTCGTCACACTCAGCGCTTCGATACCATCATTAGCGCTTACTTGTGGAATAAATACAGTTAATACAAGTAAAATTAGCAATCGAAGCATGATATTCACTTTGTTTTTTTTATGGGTTGATTCATAAAACGACTAAGCTCTTTGACAAAAGGGGCCGTTTGATTTTCACTTAAAGGAGTTTCCAATTGATATAAGTAGTTGATATTTTGGGGAGTTACACCGAGTAAATGTTGTTTGTCATCAATTTCTATTACAAGCAGCCTTTCACGAGTCCCTAAAGGCATGCTTCGGATCACTTTAAAATCTTGATTGTTACCCACATTAGGGTTTATCCGCTTCACCAACCAAGCTAAGCCAACGATTAGCACAACAATAACAGCCAGCGAAAACATCACTGTCACTATTTCCAAGCTTGTCCCTTGTGGCTGCGATACGGCAGCCGCATTTGTAAACATTATCCAAGTCATTTTTTAATATATTACCTGAGCTTTTTAATACGCTCTACTTGGCTAATGACATCAGTTAGACGAATACCAAACTTATCGTTTACTACCACTACTTCACCGTGAGCTATCAAAGTACCATTGACGAGTACATCTAACGGCTCACCTGCAACCCTATCCAACTCAACTACCGAGCCTTGGTTTAATTGTAACAGGTTACGTATGTTTATTTTAGAACGACCTACCTCCATCGAAATGGTAACAGGAATATCTAAAATCGTGTCTAACTTTCTTTTTTCATCAACACTTAGGTTGGCGTTGCTTTCTTCAAGCTCTTCAAGCTCGGCTACTTCAGCATCCCCTTGATCAGCATCTTCTGCTTCAGCAAGTGCTGCCGCCCATTCGTCCATTGTATCTTGATCATCACTCATGCACTAACTACCTTAAAAACTTGATCACCAGTCAAGGTCTACACCTTCAGACAGGTGCAGATCTTCTTCTAATTCCGCCAATTCCGCATCCGAATCGAGCTTTTTACCACCTTTGGTAAATACGTGAAGCTCTGATTTAACAGACTCTGGACGTTTGATTTTTTCACTTATTTGTAAAGCAACATTGTCTCTGGAACGCCCCATTTTTGCTCTAAATGTAGGCAGTTCTTCGACAAAAACAGTAATATGTTCTGGCATCTCCACAGGAATAATGTCTCCTGCTTTTAAATCCATAATTTGTTGCAGTGACAAGTCGACTTCTAACAACTGTGTTGACATTTCGACTTCAACGTCCATTATTTCATCGCGAAGCGCCTTACTCCAACGAAGGTCTGTGTCTTCTGTATCCGACTGTACACCTGCGTCCAGTAATTCCCTTATTGGTTCTAGCATCGAGTAAGGAAGAGAAATATGAAAGTCTCCACCCCCTCCATCTAGTTCTATATGAAATGAGCTAATAACGACTACTTCGGTAGGCGAAACGATATTCGCCATCGCGGGGTTAACCTCTGAATCCAAATATTCAAATGACACATCCATGACAGGTGCCCAAGCTTCTTTATAATCTTCAAAGATGATCTTGAGCAGCATTTGAACAATACGGCGCTCTGTCGGCGTAAACTCTCGTCCTTCAATTTTGGCATGGTAACGTCCGTCACCTCCAAAGAAGTTGTCCACCAATATGAAAACCAGTCGCGCTTCCATAGTGATAAGACCGGTTCCTTTGAGTGGACGAAACCGCACCATATTCAAACTAGTAGGTACAAATAGAGTATGAATATACTCACCAAACTTAAGCATTTGGACGCCATTGATTGACACTTCAGCGGTGCGTCTCATCATATTGAACAAACTGATCCGCATGTGTCTCGCAAAACGTTCATTCACAATTTCAAGCGTCGGCATCCGACCACGAACAATGCGGTCTTGCGATGAGAAGTCGTATTGCAAGGCATTTGCATCCTCGCCCTCTTCACCTGTGGATACTTCATCTTCTTCAACTTCATCAACGCCATGAAGTAGCGCATCGATTTCGTCTTGCGATAATAAGTCACTCACAATTTAGTCCTACTGCATTACAAAACCAGTAAACAGCACTCGCTCTATCACTTTGCTGCCCTCAACGCCTTCCATTGCAGCTTGCACCTTGTCCAATGCTGTCAAGCGCAACGTCTCTTTGCCTGCACTTGTACTTAGTTCATCTGCGGTAGTCGTCGAAAATACACTCAATAAAGTGCCCTCGATAAGCGGGATATGCTTCTTGGCTACCTCTTCATTGACGTCTCCGCGTACCAAGAGTTGCACTTTAATTTGCACAATTCTGTCTCTGCTCGCTCCTGGCACGTTGAATACGAAAGGTCTTGGCATTGCAACATATAGTGCGCTACCCATTTCAGCTGAGTTTTGCTCGCTTAAGTCTTCCTGTACAGCGGTTGCTTCTTCTTCTAACGAAGCTTCTTCTTCGTCACCACCAGACAACAAGAAAAAGGCTGCTACACCACCTAAAATAACTACCGCAGCAGCAATGATGATGATAAGTTTCTTCTTCGACCCACCCGTTTCTTCTATTTCTAAATCGGTTTCTTCTGCCATATGCGCGCTTCTATAACTCAATAATCTTTTTTAATAATAGCAGTTGTTAAGCATAGTAATCTATCGCCGAATCACTTTGTTTTCTGCTAGTCACTGATTGTTCTTTATTATTTTGCGCTTCACTGCCTTCATTAGCAAGTTTTCCATGACCATTTTGCTCATTCCCTTCGTTGTCACCGTTGCCTTCAGACTGCTGCTGAATATTACTTTCTCCTAACTCAATCCCTTGTTCTTCTAACATTTCTCTCAGTTTAGGCATGGATTCTTCCAACAACTCTTTTGCTTGTTGGTTTTGTACCACAAAATTTATTTGTGCCTGTTCTGCATCTGAGCGGATACGGATTTGCATACTGCCCAGTTCAGCCGGGTCAAGACGTATTTCAGCCTCTTTATTGTTCAAGTTAATCATCATGTTAACTTTGTCTTGCAACATTTTTGCGGCATCATTTCTAGCAAGATTCAACGCTTGTGTTACAGCCGGATCAGCCTGCAGTTTGGCTTGAGCCGTCGCTTGTTGCTGAACAGTTTGCTGACTCTGACGGGACTGCTCAACCTGATGGATCACTTGCTCAAACTCTTCTTTGCTCTGTATTTGCTCTGTACCTAGAGTGCGGATAGCTTTAAAGATATTTTCCACATTGGCGCTCGCTGTTTGGCGCTGGTTGCTACCCGAATTTTGCGACTGTTCACTATCTGTATCAGAAGTCATCTCCTGAGACTCATCACTTGGAGCGACCTCAACGTTTTGTTTAGGTGCCTCTGCGGTAGTTGTTTCTTTGGCTGACACAACTTTTGTTGAGTTATACGTTACTTCTGGTTTAGCAGTTTGAGGTGTTTTGGCATCGCTAACCAAGCTATCCAACTTAGAAGGATTTTCAGCCACCTTGTCTGGCTTTTGCTCTACAACTGCAACGTTTTGAGTCTGTGCTGCCCCAACTTCTCCCTTGCTAGCTTCTCTTGCGGGTTTGCCGGTTACCATTTCATACAGCGTACTTTCAATTCGCTTAACTTGGGGATCAGCTGCTTTATCGCTATTAATACTTTCTTTGAGCGTCACTTCTAAATGTTTTTTCTCTTGGGGGGTCAGTTGTTCGACCATGGCTTTTAAATCAGACATGGACTTGTTACTCATGTCAGTGGGGATGCGCTGCGTAACGCTAGCCTCTGTGCTCTTATCAGTATTCACAGCAACAGGTAGCTCATCTGCCTGTTGTGTAGAATTCGATGTAGATATTGGTTCGCGGGCTTGTAACAAGGCTTTTTTAATATCGGCTGCCAACTGAGTTGTTTCAGCTTGAGGGCCAACTTTAGGTTGCTTAACTGGCTGTGTTAGATGCTCTGTAGACTCGCTTTTAACGCTCGGAGCTACAATTGGCTTCTCTTCACTTTGGGGCACTTGGGTCGCTTTTACATCAGCTTGCTGCTGGGCTGTCACTTCTTGGCTTGCAGCATTTTTATTATGTAAAAACCATTCTCTCGGCTTAATTTCACCGTCAAATGCTTCTACTTTGGAATTAAAGTTTCTGCTGCGTTCAAGCTGGTCGTTATTCGTTTGGCTTACAATAGCGTCGGATGGCGCCTTTGAATCAATAATTGGGCCTTCAGAATATCTTGGACCTGGATCTGTTGCTTTGAAGGCTTCTACTTGAGTATGTTTCGTTTTTGCAGTCTGATTCTCTTCTAAGCCACTTTTATCGCTCACCTTGACACTATCCGTTTCAACTTGCGGCTCTTCTCCTTGCTTAACTATCGGGCCAATTAAATCAATTGGACCTTTTTTAGTCTCTTTCGCTATTATGTCAGGTGCAATAATTTCAACCTTTCCGGCATGTTCCTGCATAGATTTTGGCAGTGCACCAAGGTGGTGTTCAACATCTGTTTTTTGGTTATTTGATGCAGTAATTTGAGATAACAAACTATCAGGGCTAGTCGACTTTGATTGGTTTTGCTCTCCCACTGACTTTTCAACTTGCAATATGACATCAGGGCCATTTTTTGGTTTTGGCAAGTGTGAATCATCTAGTTTAAGGCGTTCATCTGGACCGATGTGGTTGGGATTATCGACACTATTGACCTGCTGCTCTTCACTACTTTCTTCGTTTTTTGTCGTGAAAAACCCGCGTAAAACCTCTTTGCTTCCTTCATTGTCAGTACTGGTCTTTTTTTCTTGCCCCTGCCCCTGCTCCTGCTCATTCGCCTGCGCCATAATGGCCATAAACTTCTGATCATCTTGACTTTCTTCAGTCTGTCGATGTTGAGGTGAAACTGTTTTGTTCAAACCTACATCTAGTGAAACATTAGCCATACTCTCACCTTTTCATGTGGCAATTTAAAACCGCTTGCCTACTTCAAATACTATTATTTCCAAAAAATGCAATTTTCAAGCCACTAATTGAGCAGTTTGTTGCGCATAAATATGTTGGTCGCAAATTCGTCGAGCATTTTTTGCTCTGCCTTTGCTTCTAATCTTTGTTTTTCATCTTGTTTTTTCTCAATCAACTTAGCAATCGCCTTTACTTTTGCCTGTTGAGTTAACCACAGCTTTCTTCGCTGCTCGACAACTCGCTTTGCAGTTGCAACCGTATTTGCTTGTTGTTTGATCGCTTCTTCAATTTTATTTATGAAGCTATGATATTGAGTAAACCCGCTACTACTTAGCCCCTGCTGTGCCTTTGTATGCAGTTGTTGTGTATATTCCAAGCGAAAATCATTTAACCCTTTGAGCTTCTGCTGATTCTCATTGAGGCTATTTTCGGCTTGTACAAAATTAATTCTCAGTGAGTCTTCTTTATCTGTTTCAAGCTTATGTAACAAAGATAATTTATCTGCAGCCATTAACCTTGTCCTAGTATTTGTGATAAGCCTTGTAAGCACTCATCATAGTTAAGTACATCTTTCATACCTTGTTGCAGGAACCCATTTACAGTCGGCATCATCGCTATCGCTTGATCTAACATGGGATCACTCCCTTTTTGGTATGCCCCTAGGGTGATCATGTCTTTGTTCTGTTGGTACATTGAATAGACCTGTTTTAGTACTCTTGCTTGCTGCATATGCGTATCTGAAACAACTTGAGGCATAACACGACTAATGGACTTTTCAATGTCAATCGCGGGATAGTGTCCACTATCGGCCAGCTCTCTAGATAGCACTATGTGACCGTCAAGAATTGCCCGTGCGGAGTCTGCAATTGGATCTTGCATATCATCCCCCTCACTGAGCACAGTAAAAAATGCTGTAATTGACCCCTGTCCTTCACCACCGTTGCCCGCTCGCTCAACCAGAGCCGGTAACTTGGCAAATACAGAAGGTGGATAGCCCTTTGTTGCAGGCGGCTCACCAACAGCCAATGCTATTTCACGCTGTGCCATTGCATAGCGTGTTACCGAATCTAAAAGTAATAAAACGTTTAGTCCTTGATCTCTAAAATACTCAGCAATGGTGACTGCACTTTCACAGCCTTTTAACCTCATCAAAGGAGATGCATCTGCTGGTGCGGCGACAACGACAGAACGACGGCGACCTTCAGCGCCCAATATGTCATCTATAAACTCTTTGACTTCTCGTCCACGCTCTCCGACGAGGCCTACCACGATGACATCTGCTTCACTGCCTCGTGTCATCATGCCAAGTAATACCGATTTACCCACACCACTACCAGCAAACAGCCCCATCCGCTGCCCCTGTCCAACTGTGATGATGGAATTTATCGCTCTAACACCCACGTCCATTGGCTCTTTAATTGGTCTTCTGGCAAGAGGGTTTATGGGGGCCTGTGCAAATTTCAGTCGTGTGTCAGCTTGAATAGCGCCTAACCCATCTAAAGGTCTGCCTAAGCCATCCACAACACGGCCCAATAGCCCCATGCCAACAGGCAAGCCAGCTTCTTTAACTTGAGGAATAACTCGTGCGCCAGGTAAGACGCCTGATATACGATCATTTGGCATAAGATACAAAACATCATTATTAAAACCGATGACTTCAGCATCAACAAAGCCATTGATCGTTTCAATTTTGCACTGACTGCCTACTGCTGCATTTAAGCCTTTCGCTTCGAGCGTCAGCCCAACAACACGTGTTAGGCTCCCCGCAACGGCAACACCGAAAGGATGGATATGTTTTTGATACTTATTTAAACGTTGCGCAAACGATTGACTTTGTGATTCAAGATCTGACATGACACATGATGCGGTTATTCTTAGATACCGCTATCATGCAAAAACTTTTCCAATATTTCAGTCAGGCGTGTTTTTATTGTTAAATCAATAGAAGAGATAGGTGATTTTATTTCACACCCTCCACGGTCAAATGTTGGCTCAGGGATCAGTTGCCATTGCTGCTTTTGTATCATTTCTGCGCCGTACGCCTCTTCAACTAGCGCCAAGTCTTCTGGATGAAGATGTACTTTTAACTGCACCTCAGCAATTGGCAGTGCATCCAAGCCTTTTTTCAAAGCTTGAAGAATTAAATTTGGATTGGCTTTAACTTCATGAAAAGTAATTTGTTGTGTCAATAAACTGACAAGTTCTATCAATTGCTTTTCACACGCCTCATCAACTTGCTTAAGTGGATCATGCATCTTTTCGATCAGTAATGATAACGTGTGTAGCCTTTCTTCCACCAAAGGCTTAGCATCTTCGAGGCCTTGTTGTTTACCGATCTCAAGCCCTTCTTTCTGGCCTGCTTCGTTTCCTTCTTTGGCGCCTTTTTCAAAGCCCTCTATATATCCTTGTTCATGACCCTGTTTGAGGCCCTCATCGTAGGCATCTTGGCGGATCTGCTCTAGTTCTTCGAGCGTCAGAGTGGGGATTTCTGGCTCGACTGCTTCTGGTTCAACATTGCGCTCGGTTTTGGTATATAGCTCTTCTAGGGGTGTGCCCATCGCTGTTGATCGGCCCGATAAGCCACTCAGGTCCTCTTTCACATCAGGAATGGGCCAATCTTCTAAGTGCTCCAATAGTGCATCGACTGCATCACCTTGCACTGGTCTGCCGCGTTGTAACTTTGGTTCAGACATGGTTTATAAGAACTCCTCACCGCCACCGCCGCCAAGCATGATCTCTCCAGAGTCAGCCAAACGTCTTGCTGTTGCCAATATTTCTTTTTGTGCCGCTTCTACTTCACTAATACGTACAGGTGGCATTGCTTCAAGGTCATCAGCCATCATTTCTGCAGCACGCTTCGACATATTGCTAAGGATCTTGTCTTTCAAGGAGTCATCAGCGCCTTTAATGGCCTTCATTAACACATCCTGCTGTACTTCGCGTAATATTGCCTGAATACCTCTATCTTCAACATCCATTAAGTTTTCAAACACGAACATAAGGTCTTGGATCTGCTGCGACATTTCTTCATCATGCTCACGGATAGAATCCATTAACTGACCTTCCACATTCGTATCAAGGTAGTTCATGATGTCAGCAGCCGCTTTCAAGCCACCCATCTTCGCAGCCTGTGCACCTGCTTGCCCCGCAAACTGTTTCTCCATAATTTCGTTTAACTCTTGCAATGCAGCTGGTTGAACTTCTTCTAAGTTTGCAATACGCATTGTTAAATCAAGTCGTACTTTCTCAGTAAACTGCGACAAAATTTCCGCAGATTGCTCCGGCTCTAAATACGACAAGACGATAGTTTGGATCTGAGGGTGCTCATTTCGAATGATATTCGCAACCTGCTTAGAGTCCATCCATTTCAATGAATCTAAACCCTTCGCGCCTGAGCCCATGACAATTTGGTCAATTAAGCTCGCAGCCTTATCTTCACCCAGTGCGGCTGTTAATGCCTTTTTAATGAAGTCTTCTGATTGGAAACCTATGGTACTAAAGCTTTGAATTTGTTCGATGAACAGATTATGTACCGCACTAATTTTAGATTGCGACAGGTCATCTATCGCGGCCATAGCCATACCGACTTTTTGCACTTGCTTAGGCTCTAAGTGCTTTAAGATTTGCGCCGCATCCTCCTCTGTTAGGCTCAGAAGCAAGATGGCTGCCTTGTCGACACCATCTAACTTCTCAACATCGAATGTTGGGGGCAGTTGTTTTTGTTCTTCATCACTCATCTTCAGTTAACCACGCTTTGACCACTTGTGAAGAAAGCTCTGGTTCATTTGCTACCAATGCACGAACCGCTTTCAATAGATCTTCATCTCCATGTAAGTCTGGCAATTGTAATGTACCATCCGAGGAGAAGCCAACAGCTGATTCATCAAAGTCATTACTTAACATATCTAAAGTACTATCTCCTAAGTCTACACCAGCAGTAAGTGCATCCTCATCGTAGTCCTCAAGTGTATCATCTGGGTAAATAAGTCTTTTCAGCATAGGGCGAACTACTGCCATTATCAATACAATGATAACCAAAGCACCTGCCGCTAAACGGGCAACCTTCATAAACCACTCTTGTTCCCACAGTGGTTGCTCTGATGCCTCTAGAATATCTTCACGTACAAATGGGACAGTAACAACCTCTAGTGCATCACCACGCTGCATATCGAAACCAACACCACCTTGCAGTAAACGACGAATGTTATTTAATTCTTCTTGAGCGCGGGGCACCATGGAAACATTGCCTTCTGCATCCGCTTTTGCAACATAATCAACTGCAACGGAGACGCTGATCCGACGGATCACGCCAGTTTGTTGACGCTTATGAGAAATCGTTGTATCCAGCTCGTAGTTGCGCGTCGCCTCTTTTTGCGAACGACTCGGTGTAGTACCTTTGCCGCTGCCACCAGCACCTGCTACTTCAGGAATATTCGAGTCCATCGGTGGCTGATTACTCAACGCACCTGGGATACCTGCGGTGATCCCACCAATGTTACTCTCTTCAAAAGTGGTTTCACTGCGCACTGCGGGTAAGTCAGGGTTAAAGCGTTTTTGCGTTTCTTCAACCGCACTGAAGTCCATAGTCAAGTCAACTTGCGCTGTGAAATTGCCCAGCCCAACAACCGGGATCATAATGCTGTCTATTTTAGATAAATATTCAGATTCACGTTTGCGTTCAATTTCATACTCTTTGCGTGAGCGTGCAGCCAATGAATCTTGAGAACCTGAGTTGAGTAGTCGACCATTTTGGTCTGTCACGGTGACACGTGATGGCTCCAAGCCTTGTACTGCGGACGCGACGATATCTACAATTGAGTCAACCTCTTCACCATCTAGCGTGCGGCCGCGTTTCATTGTTAATACCACAGTCGCTGAAGGCTTTTTCTCTCTGCGAGCAAATACATTCTCTTTTGGTATTGCCAACAATACTTTTGCACGATTGATGTCTTGCAACTCTTCAATTGTGCGAGCTAGCTGCTGCTCTCGGCTATGCTTTAGTCGCTCTCTTTCAAGACGCTGACTCACACCAAAGCCCATATCCTGCATTAAGATATCTGCGCCTGACGAAGGTGATTGTGAAAATCCATCTCGCGCCATTTTTAATTTGATGTTTTGGTAATCTGACTCGGCAACCATGATGGTATTGCCTTCAAGGTCATACTCAATTTTTTGCGCGTCTAAAAAGTCTAGGGTTTGCACCAATTCATCAGTGGGATATTGACCCAGCGGACGCATATCTGGCTGACGCGCCCAAATGATGATGAAAACAGCGATTGCCAAGCAAATTGCCAGTGCGATGACGAGCGTAACTTGACGTAGCATATCAACGCCGCTCAAAGCGCTAAAATAGCCAGACTTTTGCTCTTGCTGGGTGTCTGCGCCTTCAGCTACAGCACCTGCTTGGTTGTCTGAAAGTGCTAAATCTGTCGTTTGATTCGTAGCCACAGTTACTCTCCAATCATCTCTTCAATTATACCGGCATGCTCATGATATCTTTGTAAGCTTCTACAAGTTTATTACGAACTTGTACAGTTGCTTCAAAAGCGACCGATGATTTATTTTTTGCAATCATCGCCTCTGCCAAAGAGACACTGCGATCTCCCATCTCAACCGCAGTCACTTTTTCTTTTGCATCTCTTTGCAAACCGGCCACTGTATTCAATGCATTTTGCAGCACGTCACCAAACTGCGCCGTTGACGTAGCAGCACTTTCTTGAATAGGCGGCTTCGCCTGTGGTTGAACTCGGCCCGCTTGCGCTGCCATAGATTGCATTTCTTGATATAGACTGGTGTTTTGAATTTTCATGTCGCTCACCCTGTAAATACTCTTACACTGGATAAAGCACTAATCATGCCAACTTTTAACCCTTTAATTTCAAAAGGTTACAAGTTAATTTGGAGGGGCAATATTTTGACAGGTTATAAAGCAACCAGTTGATAACTGGTTGCTTTATATAAATTAGGCTGGAACTGGTAATCCTAAATCTCGCATTTTAGCTAGCTTATATCTCAGCGTTCTGGGGCTTATCCCGAGTATTTCCGCTACGTCCTTACGCTTACCGTTACAACGCGTTAATGTATCCAGAATAATTTGATGCTCCTTGTCTTGGAGCTCTTCTTTGTAGCTCAGGCTATCTACTGGTGTTGTATGGTTTTGCTCTTCAACAGGCTCTACTTTAAAAGGAGATGCATCCAATTCCACTGGATTGGGGTTGAGGATAGTTTCTCCTGAAGCTTCAATGGGAATCAAATTTTCAATAAAAACATCCGCATCAGATACTTCATTGCCTTGTTGTAGAATAAGGGCACGCTGAACTACGTTATCGAGTTCCCTAACATTACCCGGCCATGCATGTTGCAATAATTTTTGCTGAGCAGCCACAGTAAGCTGAGGTGTCGGCTGGTTGGACTTCTGACAATGTCTATCCATTAAATGCATCGCCAAAGGCACAATATCTGCGGCTCTGTCTTTCAATGGTAGCCATGTTAACGGAAATACATTCAGGCGATAGTATAAATCTTCACGGAATTTGCCTTCTGCAACCGCATCTTTTAAATCTCGGTTACTGGTTGCCAAAACTCTGACATCCAATTCAATGGTTTTCCTACCACCTAGCCTTTCAACTTCACGCTCTTGTAATACACGGAGCAGCTTAGCTTGCAGACCAAGATCCATTTCAGTGATTTCGTCAAGTAAAATAGTCCCCTTTTGCGCTTGCTCAAATTTACCTGGACATGCTTGAATCGCGCCGGTAAAGGCACCTTTTTCATACCCGAATAATGTTGCCTCAAGCATGTTTTCAGGTATTGCAGCACAGTTAATTGCAACAAAAGGTTCGCTCTTTCGCTCAGAGTTGTCATGGATATAACGTGCCAAAACTTCTTTACCTGAGCCACTTGGACCCAACACCATGACACTGGCATCTGACAACGCCACTTTTTTGGCGAGATTCAAAAGCTGCAAACTTTTTTCATCTGCAACAATTGGCCCATCCGTTTCTTTCTCTTTCTCCGGCATATAACGGCTAACCATATTGAGTAGCACCTCTGGCGCAAATGGCTTAGCCATGTAATCAATGGCACCCAAGCGCATTGCTTCAACAGCATCATCAATGGTTGCATATGCCGTCATCATCAATACTGGTAAATTTGGAAAGTTCAGTTTAATACTTTTGAGCAGGTCAATACCGCTCATCTGACCCATTTGAACATCACTGACAACCAGTGAGAAGCTCTGCTGTTTTAGCAATATCATTGCTTGCTCAGCGCTATCAGCCTCAACACAATCAATACCAGCGAGCTCTAGAGTATCCAAAAGTGCTTCACGTAAACCTGCGTCATCTTCAACGACTAGAATTTTATTGCTCATACAACCTCCTGAAGTTGAGTATGTTGAGAAATGGGTAATAGCATACTGAAGCATGCTCCTCCGTCTTGCGCGTTGTTCACTTCAACGCGCCCTTTATGCGAATTGGCTACTGAGCTAACAACTGCTAACCCCAACCCAGTACCCTGTGATTTGGTAGTAAAAAATGGTTCAAATAGTTTATCGGCAACCGTCATATCCACACCCGGGCCGTTGTCACACACAGAGATCCGCACAAGGTCTGCTTCGTCTCTCACCGCACTCAAGGTAATTTGAGCACCGGAACCAATAACCTGCACACTGTTGTGAATAAGATTCTGAATAGCGCTAGCAAGTGCGGTTTTATTGCCGATAATTTCTATATCTGGATCAGGTAAAATAACCTCTAGCTCTGCATTATTGAGCGATAACATGGCATCAGATCCCGCTTTTACTTCATTGAGTAACTGTTGCATAGAGACCTGCTCAATCACTTGTTGCTCACCACTTTTGGCAAATAACAGCATGTCGTTAACTTGATTTTCGAGGTCTTTCAGACGCGACATTAATTTGTTATGAAACTTTTCGCGGGATTTAGCAGGCAAGTTTTCACTGCCTAGGTTCGCGCCGTAAAGCATAGCGGCTGAAAGCGGTGTACGGACTTGATGCGCAAGTGATGCAACCATCTTGCCCAATGCACTTAAGCGTTGCATATGGGCAACACGCGCCTGCAAACGTCGCGTTTCAGTCAAGTCTGTCATTAAAATCAGTTGGCCTGGCTCTGGCGTTAGGGCTGTGATCTCAAGTTTGATCAAACGGCCGTCACGCAGTGATACCTCATGACCATCATCTTGTTGCGGACTAAAAGAACGCTGAATGATGTTGAACCATTTTTCGCCCTCAAGCGGTTCACCAAGCATATCTTTGGCTATCTGGTTTGCTTTGGCAATCATGCCTTGCCCATCTAATACAACTATGCCAGCGGGCATAGTGTCAACCAAATGGCTCAACCAACTTGCCTGCTGCCGCAAATCGCTCAGCTCACCAATATACGCCTCTTGCAGTAAGCAAGGGTTAAATTGGTTTTCTGGCACAAATTGTGGATTTATCACTTTCGCTAACGCCATGACACTACTCTCATGAATCTTCCTAACAAGACCAAAGCAAATGATGTGCCAACTTTATTTCCTAACTATTACAACAACTTAAACCAAGCCTGTGGGCAGACAAAACTTTGACACAGCTTTATTTAGTCAATTCATGTGCCACATTTGATGAGTGATATTAAAGAGGGCTCTAGAAGAGATGGGGGGGGAGAAAACAATAAAAGGGCTGAACTCTGTCAGCCCTTTTTTGGGTCAATTTAATAACTAATATTGGTGTATCCTTGGGCTACCATTTCCGTCAAGTAGGCTCTAGTGTCAAGGGATAAAGGACTATCATATAAAAAAATATACGCTTCTTTATTATTGACCCCATCGATATTTGTTACATCATTCATAAAAGAGGAGCGGCCATAAAAATAATCTAGATTGGATAAGTTCTTAAAGTCAACCTGAGTCACAAATGTACCATCAATATCAATTGACTTAATTTGATTACTTGCTGGTATTTCAATACTGCTTAACTGTGTATTTGACAATTCAATTGATTCAACACTGGGGAAGTTATGCAAATTTACACTGCGTACATTGCTGTTTTTTGCACCTAGTCTCACCAACCTTGGAGCATTAAATTGAGCAAGGCTTGTTAACTTACTATTTGAAAGATTAAGCACTTCCAAAGCTTGCTGTGATTGGGTGTCAATGTTTAACTCCAATAGCGGGTTTTTATCAATATACAACTCCTTTAAATAATGAGCACCAGTTATCTCTAGTGAAGAAATATCATTTCCTGATAAATTGACATGCTCGAGAAACTCGCTAATACCAGTCGAATAACTTGTTATTGAATTGTATGATAAATCTAGATATGTAATATCAGGTAATTGTGTATTCCAAGATTGTAAATTATTATTACCTAAGGAAAGTTTTTCAAGGTTATCAGCACCGTTTAAATCAATTGTGGATAGTTGGTTTAGCACAGCATTGATTTCGATGATTGAACTCACATTACCAAACTTTAACGACGCAATTTGATTAAACAAAACATCCACAATCTCCAATCTATCAGCTCCTGATAAATCTAACTCTACCAATTCATTGAGTTGTAGATAAACAGCTTCCAAGTTTTTGTTATTGGATAAATTAATAGTTTTTAAGCCAATATCATTCGCCCTAATATCGCGTAGGTCTGGCGCTTGAGAAAAATCTAAACTCTCTATACGGCCTCCAGAGATGCTCAAACTCACGAGCGCCTTAAAATTACTTCCTTGAAATTCAGTTAGACTAGTTTCGGATAAATCAAGATTTGCAATCTTATTATTTTCATTCACCCTTAACGCAACAAGCGGGTTTGAATTTAAAGAAATTCGATATAATGAATCAACTTGTGCGGACAAATCAAGTTGACTTATTTTATTATTTGATGCCCCTAAAGTGGTTAATTCAGTATTCTTTGATAGATCAATCTCAGATATTTTATTATTTGATGCCCATAAAACGGTTAATTCAGTATTCTTTGATAGATCAATCTCAGATATTTTATTATCATCAACTTTGAGTTTTTCAAGCTTAACTAAGTGTGACAATGAAAGTTCAGTCAAAAAGTTATTATTTAAATGAATAATTTCAATATTGTGAGTCCCAGTTAGGTCAATGGATGTTAGCTGTGAATGTGACGCATCTAAATAAACAAGGTTAGGTTTATTCGTTAACCCACTGACTTCTACCGGGCGGTCGTATAAAGCACCTATGTTAATCGACTCTATCTTTTTATTGCTACTGAAATCTATATGCTCAAGTGGCGCGTTTTTTAAATCTATAGTTTTTAACTTACCTTGCTTGCTTAAATCAATCGTTTTCAATTTTTGCTCGGGAAGATGTATTGCTTGTAATTCATTGTTATTCTTTAAATCTAAAGCGGTTAACCATCCTTCACACCCTTGAGTTAATATACAACCTGGCACCCCCAAATATTTTAAAGGTGATGAGTCTGGTAGTATTAGCTCTGTCAGTGAACTCAACTTTAACACAACTACCTGTATGTGACTTGCTTTGCTAAGGTCTACACTCTTCAACTTTCCGCCAGATATTTTGATGTCCATCAATAAAGTATTGTCAGCGAGGATTAATTCAGAAAGGTCAATATTTGAGAGTTTAACGGTATCTAATTTGGGGACCATAGATAAATCCAATGTACCAACGGGTATAGCCGTATCATTCGAAACCTCAAAGTGTTTGAGTTTTTCAGGCCCTAATAATTTAATACCACCCGTTAATTCGCTATTTCCAAGATAAAGAGAGGTTAGCTCAACCACATTCTCAATACCTTCCAATGATGTAACATTAGAACAATGTAATTCGATTACATCTGACGAATATAAATAATTATCAACGCAAGAAGCTAAAGCAGTATCCTTAATTTTAAACATCTCAGAGAGCTTCAAGCCATTGTCTTTGGCTATAAAGGGTAGGTCTAGCGAACGTTGGACTTTGCTGCCAGATTCTCCTGTGACCCATGACACCGATAAACTTGCATCAGAATCATGCACTAACTCAGGGATTGAAAAGGATAACACTTTGCCCGCAGTGTCAACTGACACCTGCTCGAAATATGCAATCTCAGGTATCGAAACTGAGGCAGTGAGCTCGCTCATCCCTTTTTCATCACCCAATACGCTATAAGTCACTTTATATGTTTGTAATTCAACATAGCTGCTATCTAACTGCGCAGTAACTTCAACCGGATCAGCTTTATTATCTGTTCCTTGGTTTGCGGTACTTGGTGTACTTGGACTATCGCTACCGCCGCCCCCACCACATGCAGCCAGTGCCGCTGCAAGCAGGACTATTAAATAGTTCTTCATTTTATAACCTTTGTGAAATAAACAATTCTTAAACACTGAAATTATATACCCAAATTAGTTACAGCAACACCAAATTTAAAAAAAAAACAAATGAGAAACAATGTATTTACCTAGATACTCTATGAATTGTGAAAGCATCAGTTAAAATATTGATAGAGAATGTATAACGTTTCCCCGGACGAAATATGTGTAAAAGATGCCTATGGCTCGATGAGAGCAAACCTGACTATGTGGCCTATCATGATGATGAGTGGGGCGACCCCATATGGGATGACAATAAATTATTTGAGTTTATCACCCTTGAGTCTGCTCAAGCTGGGTTAAGCTGGTATACGATTTTAAAGAAGCGTGCGCACTATAGAGACGCATTTCATAATTTCAATGTTCAATTGGTGGCAGATATGAACGAGGGGGATGTTGAGCGCTTGATGCAAAACCCAGGTATTGTTCGAAATAGAGCAAAAATAGTGGCCACCATAAACAATGCGAAGCGCTTCATTGAAGTACAACAAGCCTACGGAAGCTTTGCCAAATATCAATGGGAGTTTGTCGATTTCACTCCCATAGTGAATGACATCAAAAGCAAAGCAGATTATCCAGCTACCAGTGAAATAAGTATTCGATTTGCAAAGGATTTAAAAAAGAAGGGGTTTAAGTTTTTAGGTCCTACTACTGTATATGCACATATGCAGGCATGTGGCATGGTCAATGATCACGACAACGACTGCCATAGAAAACAACCGTTAGTTGATAAGTTGGCGACGCTAGACTTAGCCAGTAAGCTAAACTAGCGCCTAAAGTACAGCTTTAGTCCCTATTAAGGTTGTACTTTTTCATTTTTTCGACCAAAGTCGTACGCCTCACACCCAAAATTTCAGCAGCACGTGCCACGACATAGTCATATCGCTCGAGCGCTTGTGTGATCAGACTTACTTCCAATTCAGCCAAGTAGTCTTTCAGTTCAATTCCCTCGTCAGGCAAAAGACCGAGCATGGGTTGTTCAGGTGCCACATCCACATCTTCTTCTTCAAAGTCGCTAAAGCCCTCGCTGAAAAGCTCATTGAATGCATCTTTCTCCATCAGCTCTTCTGGGTATTCAGGTTCAAATGCTTCTACTTCAATATAACGGTATTTTGAGGGTAAGTCAGTGACATCCACCAGCTTATCTGGAAACATAATGGCCATACGTTCTACCAAGTTAGCCAATTCGCGAATATTGCCCGGCCACGCATGGGATTTAAGGCTTTCTACCGCTCGATCTGTAAACTTAACAGCTTTATTGCCTTGCTCTGTCACTCTTCGCAAAAGCTCTTTAAGCAACAAGGGGATGTCGTCTACTCGTTGGCTCAAAGATGGGTTTTCAATTGGGAAAACATTTAAACGATAGAAGAGATCCTCACGAAATTTCCCTTCTTCAATCATATGTTCAAGATTTCTATGTGTAGCAGCGATAACTCGCACATTTGCTTGAATAGGTTTAGTACCACCGACGCGCTCATAGCTTCGCTCTTGAAGCACGCGCAGTAACTTAACCTGCATTTGCAGTGGCATATCACCAATTTCATCAAGGAAAAGCGTACCATTTTGGGCTAGCTCAAAGCGACCTTTTCGAGCAGAAATCGCACCTGTAAATGCGCCTTTCTCGTGACCAAACAATTCACTTTCTAGTAATTCACCGGGAATGGCACCACAGTTGACCGGTACAAATGGGCCTGAAGAGCGATTTGAAAGCAAATGAACATTGCGTGCCACCACTTCTTTACCTGTACCAGACTCACCTAAAATCAAAACGTTAGCATCGGTTTTGGCAACTTGTGAAATTAAAAAGCGCACATCCTTAACCGCTTCGGTATCACCAACTAGGCCATCAAAAGACTTTGCATCTCTGCCTTGGTTTGTTTGGCCTGGTAGCAAACTCAAATATTGCTGACAGTCGTGAAGTAACTGCATTGTCACATCATGACTAAACGGTTCACTGATTAAACCAATCACATTTGCAAGAGACAATAAAGGCCTGAGAGTTTCACCTACTAGGATAAAAGGTTGAGCAGGCAAACTTTTTATATGGCGCTCATGATCCAATCCTTCGAGTGCACCTAATACAACTTTACATTCTTGATATTTTTTAACCAACTCGGGGGAGAACTCTGATTCAACCACGACTCGAGCAGGTTGTCCACAAAATGATAGTGCAGCTGCTAGTCCAGAGGCGCGATTATTGTTGTTATCGATGATCAGTATCATTTGGACTGGATCCGAGAGTTTTTATAAGTCTATGGGTATGATTGTAAGGGAGTATAAAAGGGATGCAATACCTAAGTGGCATTTTATTGACGTAAACGCCAAATAAATGCCACGGGGTATGTTTCAAATCAATACAATAGTATTAATTTTTACTGGAGTAGGCCAAGTACTGACGACGCAGACTGGTTAGCTTGGCCTCGAAGTGCAATAGATGCCTGAGACAAAATATCGTTTGCAGTTCTTTCAGCAGCAGCTTGTGCAAAATCCGTGTCAGCTATGCGACTTTGACTTTCAGCAATTCTGTCACTTTGGTTACCTAAACCTCGAATCGTGCTGTCCAACGTATTTTCAAAGGCTCCCAATTGTGAGCGTTGTGTATTAACGTCTTTTGCAACTTGATCTGCGGCGGTAATGGCTGCTTGAGCACCCGCTTGAGTAGAAATATCAACACTTAAGATACCTGCGGCGACAGTTCCATCAGTTGGCGTAAAACTTTGCGTTGTATTTGCATCCGGACCAACCTGAAAACTAGCTTGTTGTCCATCAAATAGTGGATCGCCACCAAATGTTGTATTTTCAAAGGTCTCTGTAATTTGTGTTTGCAGCTGCGACACTTCATCCTGCAGAGCTTGTCTATCACTGTCGGTTAAAGCACCACTACCAGCTTGCAGAGATAACTCCCTGATCCGGCTGACAGCATCATTCACACCAGACAATGCAGAGTCGGCAGTTTGAGAATATGATATGCCGTCATACGCATTTCGGATAGATTGGTTATATCCCTCTTGTTGTGAGGTTAAACGATTAATAATCTGCAGCGCTGCTGCATCATCAGCCGCTGAGTTTACCTTTTTACCCGTCGCTAGTTGCTGGTTTAATTTATTATTCGTTTGCTCAATCCGGTTAAAGAAAGAGTTACTCGGTGAATTGACTTGCATGACACCTTCCTCCGCAATACCCATTGTTCCAGTCTACGCCTATTAGTGCAAAAAGTCACCTATAGCTTAAAATTCACTACTCAGTCCCTGTTAAATACTGCAAAAAATAAAAAAGTGATATAAAGTATTGAGTAATCACTTTTTTTAGGATGCAGGGGCAAAATCTTTACCTAATACTTTTTTCCATAGTGTAAAGAAATGATTGCACCTTTAGATGGGTAAAATATGTTTGATAATAAAACAATCTTGATTACTGGCGGAACTGGCTCGTTCGGTAAGAAATACGTCAAAACTCTGCTTGAAAGGTATCGCCCTAAAAAGATTATAGTTTTTTCTCGCGATGAACTGAAACAATTCGAAATGCAGCAAACTTATAATGCCTCGTGTATGCGGTACTTTATCGGTGATGTTCGAGATAGAGAAAGACTACGTAGAGCCATGCAAGGCGTAGATTATGTTATTCATGCAGCGGCATTAAAACAAGTACCTGCGGCCGAATACAACCCTATGGAATGCATTAAAACAAACATAAATGGCGCAGAAAACGTGATTGAGGCCGCCCTTGATTGCAATGTCGATAAGGTTATTGCACTCTCTACCGATAAAGCTGCAAATCCAATCAATTTATACGGTGCTACAAAACTGGCTTCAGACAAATTATTTGTCGCAGCAAATAATATTGCAGGTGGACACAAGACGATGTTTTCGGTGGTTCGCTATGGTAATGTCGTGTGCTCGAGAGGCTCAGTAGTGCCCGTTTTTCAAAATTTTATTGACGAAAACAGAGACCACATCCCAATCACCCACCCGGATATGACTCGATTTTGGATAAGTTTGCAGCAAGGTGTTGATTTTGTTCTTAAGAATTTTGAGCGTATGCTAGGTGGTGAAATCTTCGTTCCTAAAATTCCATCTATCAAAATAACCGATTTAGCAACCGCTATGGCGCCCAATTTGAAACAAAAAATTGTCGGGATCCGACCTGGCGAAAAGCTCCATGAAGTTATGTGCCCTGAAGACTTATCATTTGATACCTATGAATTTGACGATCACTTTGTCATCGCGCCTGGCATCAAATTCAGTAGTCGTACAAATAATTTCGACACCAATGCACAAAATGAAAAAGGAAAGCCTGTGCAGCCTGGGTTCGAATATAATTCACTTTCTAACCCGGAATATTTATCTGTGGAAGAAATTGTAGAATTTAACAAACAGGCCCTATTATGATCCCCTACGGAAAGCAAGCGATATCACAACATGATATTGATGCTGTTGTAGATGTGTTGAAGTCAGATTGGCTCACACAAGGGCCGAAGGTTCCCGAGTTTGAAAAAACTGTCTGTGCATATAGCCACGCCCAATATGGTACTGCCACCAATAGTGCTACCTCTGCACTGCATATTGCGTGTCTCGCTCTAGAAGTCGGGCACAACGATATTGTTTGGACCTCCCCTAACTCTTTCGTCGCGTCGTCAAACTGTGCCCTGTATTGTGGTGCAAAAGTTGATTTTGTGGATATAGACCCTGATACCGGAAATATGTGTATTGATGCTCTAACTAGCAAACTAGAGCACGCATACAGCAACAACATATTACCTAAGGTGCTCATACCTGTTCATTTCGCCGGTCAATCATGCGATATGCAAGCCATTGCGCAACTTTCAGAACAATACGGTTTTAGTGTCATTGAAGATGCTTCGCATGCTGTAGGTAGCAAATATCAAGATCTCCCTGTTGGCAATTGTCAGTTTTCCGATATCTGTATCTTTAGTTTTCACCCTGTGAAAATAGTGACGACAGCAGAAGGTGGTATGGCGCTTACCAATCAACCTGAGCTCGATAAAAAACTCAAACTCTTTCGCAGTCACGGAATTACAGCTGATAAATTACAATTACAAAACGAAACTGACGGCCCTTGGTATTACGAACAACAAGCACTAGGTTTTAATTACCGCATGACTGACCTGCATGCGGCTTTGGGCATTTCTCAATTTTTGCAGTTGGACCAGTTCGTCGCCAAACGTAATCAACTAGCCAGCTATTACGACGAGCATTTAATTAGCCACCCTCATATCAAGCCTCTGAAACAAAGTGAAAACGTCTACAGTGCATATCACCTGTATGTTGTTAGAGTGATATCTGCGACTCCTGATATTCACAGGCAATTGGTTACACAACTAAGAAGTAAAAATATATTTTGCCACGTGCATTATATCCCTATCTACTTACAACCTTACTACCAAGAAAAAGGCTTCAAAGCCGGTTACTGTGTAAACGCTGAAGCTTATTATCACAGCGCTATTACCTTGCCTTTATTTCCAGCGTTAACACAACAAGAACAAGAGTATATTGTCGAGACATTGACTGAATCAGTCGCGGCCTTAGAAATCCCAACTCAATAGGAAACACAGATGTCAAAACACTGTTTAAAACTCGCATTTATTGGTGGTGGTGCCAATTCAGCTGTGGGCTACGTGCATTTTTCTGCTGCACAATTGGACAACAGATTCAAAGTGGTTGCGGGGGCATTTAGTCGAGACAGTGAGCACAATTTACTCACAGCACAACAGTGGGGTATCGAAGCCAAACATACCTATAGCAACTGGCAAACCATGCTGGAAAAAGAACGGCAAAATATTGATGCGGTGGTTGTACTAACGCCCACACCTCACCACTTAGAAGTGCTTGAAACACTTTTTAAACTTAATATCCCAACCATTTGCGAAAAGTCTTTGGTGTGTGGAAGTGATGAAATGCAACAATTGGCTAAATGCTATAACCCAAAAAAGCACTTTTTGGCGGTCACTTTTAACTATTCTGGCTATGCCATGATCAGAGAGCTCAAAAACTTAATTAAGTTAAATAAGCTTGGAGATATTCAAAAGATCCACCTTGAGATGCCACAAGAAGGGTTTAAACGTCCGCCTGAAATTGCGGGTAAGGCATCCCCTCCCCAATCTTGGCGTTTGCAGGATTATGCCGTACCGACGATATGTCTTGATTTGGGTGTACACCTGCATCACCTCTCAAGTTATCTGCTAGATTTGGAACCAACACAGACCAGTGCGTTGTATGCAACACACTCCCAATACCCAAATTTGGTTGATGATGTACAGATGTTGCTAAAATACCCAAACAACATTACTGGCAGTATGTGGATGTCAAAGACGGCCATAGGCCACAGAAATGGCCTTAAGGTAAGAGTGTATGGCACAGAGGGGAGCGCGACCTGGTATCAACTTAACCCGGATGAATTGGAGCTGTACTTTAACGATGGCCGCCGAGAAATATTAGACCGAGCAGGACAATGTCAATACGCCCACCAGTTTAGATACAATCGAATGAAACCTGGGCACCCAACCGGATTTGTTGAGGCCTTTGCTAATTTATACACGGATATTCATCAAGCGCTGTGCAGCTATTTAAATTCAGAAGAAAACGCCAACGAGTATGTCTTTGGCTTTGATCAAGCACGCGACGGATTGGCATTATTTGAGGCTGCAACTCGCTCAAATCAGTCTGGAAGTTGGGAAGCCGTCAAATAAATTGGTTGCCTAAGTGAAGGGCTAGCCCTTCACTTCGTTATTGATTTTGCAGTTTAACATCATTTCTGAGCACTTTACCCATTTGATTCCTAGGAAGTTCACTTAGACGTACAAACGTTCTCGGCTGCTGATAATCTGTCAGCTCCTGTAAGCACATTAACCGCAATGCTCTATCTATCGACTCTTCACCTTGCTGCTCATAGACTACTTTAATGATTTCACCTAGCTGTGGCTCATCTACACCAAATGCGACACAATCGATAACATCAGGATGGCGCTTGATCACAGCTTCAATATCTTGGGGGAATATATTGATACCGCCACTGGAAATTACCTCTTTTTTCCGCCCGACATAGTACAAGTACCCCGACTCATCGAGATAGTCTAAATCACCAGTATAAAAGTACCCTTCTTTATCATAAGCAGCTTCTGTGGCTTCCGGCATTTTATGATAACCACTAAAACCTGTAAGCGTTTTACAGGCAATCTCCCCCACCACACCTTGCTGAACTGGCTGGCCAATTTCCGAACATATTTTAACATTAACAAATGGCAAAGGACGCCCAACACTACCATTTTTTTCTGGAGAATCCGACACGCAAAAATCGGTCACAACCCCCACTTCAGAAGCGCCATAACACTCATGAAATGTACATTGTAATTTGCTTAGCAATGCGCGTTTTGATTCAGCATTAAGCACTGCGGACGAAGAGACAAGACAGCGCAACGAGCTCAAGTTAAAAACAGGCCCTTGATAGGCGAGAAAACTCTCTAACTGTGCAGAAACCGCAAACAAGAAACTAATACGATGCGTTTCAATCGCATCCAGCCAACCCTGCAAAGCAAATTTAGCCATAATTACCGTTGTTGCGCCGAGCATTAAAGGCATAAGCACGCCTCTTTGAGCCAAAGAGTGATACAGCGGTGTCGCAACCAATACTTTGTCATTTTCATCCAAGCCATAGTAATTCTGCGTCGCTTCAATAGCGCGCATGATTTTACAATACTGGCTAAGCACGATGGGCTTCGGTGTTCCGGTCGAACCTGAAGTCATTGTTAATATAAATGGCGCGTTCACATCCACTTGTTGTGGTATCTGCTGCGTAGACGGACTTAATGCTGTTTGTTGCTCAAAAACTTGTTGCCAAGTAACCTCTCCTGCGACGCTTTTCTCAAAACTAATCAGCTTGTCTCTTTCTATGAGATCTTTTTCTAGCAATATTTTGCTGATACTGGGCCAAGACAAGACAGCTGCAACCGGCGTTTTTTTAAGTGCGACTTCAAGGGCCGTCCCTTTGAGGCTGATAGGTAAGGGCACAACCGCCAAGCCGATTTTTGCGGCAGCTAATAGGACGATTGGGTACTCAATCCCGTTGGGCGCAAACAGCGCTATTCGATGGCCTGATTTTAGTCCAATACGCTCAAAGTATGCCGTTAACTGGCAAACTTTTTGGTCCAAGTCTCTATACGTTAAATATGTGTGCTTAAAAATAACAGCCGTTTTGTCTGGCGCCGCTAAAGCGCGGCGTTTAAAAATTGGATATATCCCGTCCATATTAGGCTCTACTCGCTGGGAACTTTGCGACATAATTAAACTCATCTTCTGATGCTTGAGGAAATAACCTTTGCGTGACGGAAAATTCTTGAGACTCTGGTGTCAAAGTTACAAAGCCTTCCTTTTGGTTCAACAAATTTACAAATTTATTGTCTTTGTTGATCACAGCCAACCACACTGCCTCTGAGTGTTGCGCTGCGCAGTATTCTAGCTGCCACTTTAGAATAAGTTGTGCGTGTACAAAGTTAACGTCATTGCTGGCGGCAAACCATCCACCAAAGAGGTAATCTTGCTGGTCCTCTCGATACACCTGATGCCACACATAAATGAGCGGCTTGCTGTCTTTTTCTAACACATACGAATGACGATTGTTATTAAACCACCATACATAGTGATCAATTTCCTTTATGGTATCTGTTATCGTCATGCGCCACATATTTTCAGCGCGATTGCGTGCTTGCAAATAACCATTTACATCATTGTTTGTGACTTTGCGTACGTGAAGCGAATCAGACAGCTCTGAAACAACCTCAACGCCATTGCTAGGCTCAGATTGTAGCTGTTTGCGTTGCTTCACTGGTGTCCCTAGCAAGATATCTGCGATGCGTTCTCGGCCCAAGCCATCTACATGAACACTAGGGTGCCTGCGCTGCGCTGCAATGGTACTGCGATGTTCAAATAACGTAAAAATAAGCTTAGACACAGTACTGACTGGGTAATCTAGCAGATCCGGAACGTGGTAATAGTGTCCAAGATCTTGCAAATTTTCAATCTCGTTATGTTGGTTTACAGCAAGCGAGAAAGTCAGCGCAGGTGTTTTCGTCACAGCTAATTCGTACAAAGATGTACCAAGTGCACCGACAAATAACCCCGTTTTTCTGTAAATAGATGCCAAACTCTTAGGCGCATCGACTAGTACTAAATTGTCGAATTGACTCTCTATTTGGCGTAACTTTTCGGTATTCAGCGCTTTTGGCCCTATCACAGCCAATATATTGCACGTTTGCTCACTACAATGGCAAAGTTGTTCAATAACCTCTGTAAGTTGAGTCCAATCTCCGCCGCCGCCCAATGAAAAAGTAATAGTATCCGCCCTTTGCTCTAAGCTTTCATTTACCTGATATTCAGGAGCAAGAATGGCAAATTCAGGTCCTAGCAAACAGTCTGTACCCGGTGCCACCAAACTCTCATATCTTGAGTGAGTATCCTTACCAGCCCATTTCATATCAACAACCAGATCTGCGTGATGTTCGCGACCCAAATCATCCATACTCATGAGCTGAATACCTTGCTGCTGGGCCTTGTCCTCCCACGTCACATCAAAGCCATAACCATCCAATACGAACCATTGAATATTCATGGCTTGAGCGTCTAAATAGGATAAGCAAAACTCAGCATCCTCTCGACAGCTTTGAAACTTAGGCACCCAGACAATTTTCGCTTGTAGCGGCGCTATAAACTCACCAACAGTTGTGTTTTCATCGACAAAAAACACTGTCTTAGCGCCTCTACCTTCAAGCGCTACAGCGAGCCACTTCATACGCATAAAGTGGCCCAAACCACACTGTGTATCAACCCGAAAAGCTATCATGCCTGTTCCAGCACTGCAGTCACTAGATTACCGACAATGGCATTACTTTCATCTAACAGTAATGAAGGCGATACCTCAATCGAGAAATGTGCCTCAAGCCCCATTGTTAAAGAGAGGATCTCAAATGAATCTAGAGCACCTTCCGAAATAAAGTTGTAACTTTCCAGCTCTGAAGAGCTTAACAAAACGCCACGCTCTTCCATAAATTGCTGAATGTATTCTAGTAATGCTTCTTTTGTAGCCATTACAGCATGTCCTCCCAACGTAGCTGCGTGCCGCAAATCAACGGCTTATTTACTCTGCGACCTATCAAGTTAGGCAACTCTTTAGGCATAATTTCTCCACCTCCGGGACGCATTTGTCTTAAATGTTCAGCGGTTAAAACTTCGTTGGCCTGAATATCTTTGACAATATAAACGCAGCGACGGGCTGTAGATGCCTCACTCGGGTAGTGAACCGTCCCCATGGCTTTTTCTATTTGTCGCACACCGTGGACCAAAGCTTTTAACTCATCAGGGGTCATCGAAAAAAAGCTATCAGCAGTGTTGTCTTTTTTGTCTAATACGAAGTGCTTTTCAATCATACACGCCCCCACTGCCACAGACGCCAGAGGCACATCATTGCCGAGTGTATGATCGGACAAACCAACAGGACAGCCAAACGCATCGCGCAGATGCGGCATTGTTCGTAAATTTATTGACTCAGCAGGCGCTGGATAGGTGCTCGTGCACTTCATCAAAGCCAACTCTTCAATCCCAGCATCATGAGCTACTTTAACGGCTTCTGCAATTTCAGTAAGCGTCGCCCCGCCCGTTGACATAATCACGGGCTTTTTAGTTGCCGCGACATCTCGGATCAATTGATGATCGATAAGCTCTGGAGAAGCAATTTTATATGCTGGGGCATCAAATTGTTCGAGTAAATCAACAGCTGATTTATCAAATGGAGAGGAAAAACAAGTCAGCTCCAATTTATTTGCCAGTTCAAATAGCTCAGCATGAAAATCCCAAGGCATGTAAGCGCCTTGATAAAGGTCGTATAAATATTGACCTTGCCAGGGGCCTGTTGCTTCAAAGTGTGGCAACTTACAATTCATCGTAAGCGTATCTGCGGTGTATGTTTGCAATTTAATCGCATCGGCACCAGCCTCTTTGGCGGCGTATACTAATTCTTTGGCTTTAGTCAGTGATTGACCGTGATTAGCTGACATCTCGGCAATGATATAACATGGAAAGTCATGACCAACATCCCTGCCTGCAATTTGGAATTGAGATTTAAAATTCACAATGCTCTCTTCTTTTTTGGCATATAACTTTAACTGTGTAAGCAAATATCGCGCCGACAATTAACATTGGTACAAAAAGCACCCAACACCAATAAATACAACGCACACAATCACTTTTTTATTCTGTATTTGAGTGTAATGATTTGCTATATTGAACGCAATTATAATGATAACAACGACTTCGATGGAAAACGTTCAAATCATCATTCAAGCGCGAATGACGTCAACCCGTTTAGCGGGAAAAGTACTCTTACCATTGTGTAATTCAACCGTCTTACAGGTTATGCTGCAAAGGCTCAATGAGTTTAAAGATCACATCGTAATTGCGACCACGAATGACGGTACGGAAGCCCCCATTGTCGAACTCTGTAAACAGAATAAAATAAAATATTATCAAGGCAGCACCGAAGACGTGTTATCGCGTTATTACGAAGCGGCCACTCAATTCGGCGCAACTGACGATACGACCATAGTGAGACTGACAAGTGATTGCCCTCTCATTGATCCTCAATTGACGAGGCAAGTCATAGAGAAACACCGTCAATCTCAATATGATATTGTCAACCTTGGACCGCACAGCGGATACCCTAGAGGGTTGGATTGCACCGCGTTTTCATACCAATTACTGAAAAAGACCCATCTTCTGGCCACCAGCGCGCCCGATAGAGAGCATGTGACACTTGGTATGGCAAAGTTTTGCTCGATATCAACGTACTCATTTGCCGAAGGAGAGTCTTTGGACCACTGGCGTCTCACGCTTGATGAACCAGATGACTATACCGCAATTAAAGCAATTTATGCTCAGTTTGGTGATAGCCTTGATTTTTCCTATCTCGAGCTAAAAAAACAATTAAAGGAAAAGCCTGAACTTACCGATATAAATAAACACGTAAGTCAAAAAACTGTTTAGGGGAAACAATGGAATATATTATTTATGGTGCGGGTGGCAATGGTAAGGCCATTTTCGACGCCATGTCTAAACAGGGTGACAATGTATTATTTTTCATTGACTTATACTCAACTGAAGATAGCTACAAAGGCGTCCCAATTTATAAACCTGATGCCGTAGAGCCGAGTGAAACGCCTGTTCTAGTGTCACTTTCGTGTCTAAGCCAAGTGGTCAAAAAGCAACTTGAACTCAAAGGCTTTAAAAACTGTTATAACTTAAATGAAGTGATGACAGGGTTTAAATATATATTTGATGCCTTTTTTGACGATTCACATAAGCAAGCGTTACAGCAAAGTGAAATTCAGTTTGTTGACCAATTAGATAAACTTCACAATAAACTGGCCAATGCCCAAAGCAAGCAGTGTTTAGAGCGGATCCGAAAGTTTAGACAAAACCCAAATCATGATACCTATTTGGAAAATGATTGGGAAACCCAGTATTTTCCAAAAGAACTGATGTCAAAAGGCCTAGTTCAAGCGCCATTTAAAATGGTTGATTGTGGTGCCTTTAACGGGGATACGCTGCAGCTCGCCACAAACATTACGCAGCAATATGATATCGAGTTCGACAGTATCGTTTGTTTTGAGCCCGACCCAAAAAACTATCACAAATTAATGACTAGACTCCGAGGGAAGAGCGGCGTATTTCCTCGCGTTTTTACACAACAAGCCGGAGTGTGGTCTAAAAATACAACCCTGAGCTTTAGCTCATGCGGAGACCAAAGCAAGATAACTGAAGATGCGAATACACAAAGCAATAGCTTGCAGGTCGCAAAAATAGATGATGTTTGTTATGGGCTCGCACCCAACTATATAAAAATGGATGTGGAAGGCGCAGAAATTGAAGCCTTGAAAGGTGCATCTGAGATTATTACCGATTTTAAGCCGAACCTTGCAATCTCAGTGTATCACCACCCAGAACACTTATGGCAAATAGCTGAGTTAATTGAAGAACTCCACAGCGAATATCAATTTTACTTACATGCACACGGCGATTTTTGTAATGAGATCGTGCTCTATGCAATCGCAGAGTAATACAGTAATTCCGAGCAGAGAAAACATGAACGAGAAAACGATTTTAGTAACTGGTGCAACAGGCTACAAAGGCACCGTTTTAGTACCTAAGCTTTTAAATAAAGGCTATCGTGTCGTCGCTTTAGACACACAGTGGTTTGGCAATTTCCTACCTACACACCCTAATCTTACTGTAGTAAAAGGTGATGTAAGAGACACTCATTCAATTGATTTAACTGGTATCGATAGCATTATTCATTTGGCGTCTATCGCCAATGACCCATGCGGCGACTTAAACCCTAAGTTAACTTGGGAAGTCAGCGCATTGGCTACGATGCAACTCGCTGATAAAGCTAAAAAGTCTGGCATAAAACAGTTTATATATGCCTCTTCAGGCAGCGTATACGGTGTTAAGGAGGAGGAGCAAGTAACTGAAGATCTATCTCTTGAACCGATCTCAGAATACAACAAAACCAAAATGGTTGCTGAACGCGTGCTACTGAGCTATGCAGATGATATGGCAGTGCAAATTGTTAGGCCTGCAACCGTATGTGGCCTCTCAGCGCGTATGCGTCTTGATGTCTCTGTCAATATGTTGACAATGCAAGCGCTTAAAAACAAGAAGATCACAGTGTTTGGTGGTGCGCAAGTTCGCCCTAATATTCACATCGATGATATTACCGACCTGTATATCTACATGCTTGAGCACCCAGAAAAAACTTCTGGCATATTTAATGCTGGTTTTGAAAATATCTCGATCATGGATATTGCCAAAATGGTGCAAAGCAAAGTGAATTGCGAAATAGAAGTCACACCTTCTAATGACCCTAGGTGCTACAGAATCAACTCTGACAAACTATTGGCAACTGGTTTTAAACCTAAAAAGGATGTAAACACCGCCATCGGCGAATTGATCACTGCTTTTGAAAATGGAGAGTTGGAAGATCAAGATCGTTTTTACAACCTAAAGTGGATGCAACGAGAAGTACTATGAGCAATAAACAAGGTGCAGTTTCTGAGCTGCCAGTCCAACACCCTGCAGAATCCATAGCGCAAGCGTACACCGATACACTTAGCTGCGTGTTACAGCAACTCGATACAAAGCAAATAGCGCGACTTGTGGATAGCCTACTGGAAATGAAAAGGCAAAACGGCACCTTATTTATTTGTGGCAATGGGGGCTCAGCAGCCAATGCTATTCACCTTGCCAACGACTTCACTTTTGGCATCAACCCTCAAGGCAATGCCATTAAAGTAGAAGCGCTTGCTGCCAATAGCTCGGTGCTCACATGTCTTGGTAACGATATTGGTTACGAGAACATATTCAGTCACCAACTTAAAGTCAAAGCGAATTCAAATGACCTATTGTTGGTTTTATCTGGAAGTGGCAACTCTCAGAACATCATTAATGCGATCTCACAAGCTCAGGCAATTGGGATGACTACGGTTGGTATTCTTGGGTTTAAAGGGGGTAAAGCTAAACCCATGTTAGATCAAGTATTTCATTTTGATGTTCAAGACATGCAAATATCTGAAGATACACAAGTTATTATTGGCCATATATTGATGAAAGCGCTTTATCAGGAATTAAAAAATGTCTAACTCGCCTATATTAGTACTGGGAAGCAACTCCTTCTCCGGCGCTTCTTTTTGTGCTCATATGCTCTCTCAAGAGCATCAGGTTATAGCGGCTAGTCGCTCCGAAGAACCACATAATGCCTTATTACCTTATAGCTGGCAAAAAAACCGCGACGCACTCGACTTTCATCAACTTGATTTAAACCATCACCTAGATGACATTATTGCACTGGTCAAAAAGCATAAGATCAAACACGTATATAACTTTGCTGCGCAAAGCATGGTTGGACAGAGTTGGGATTACCCTGAACATTGGTTCATGACCAATTGTGTTTCTACTATCCAATTTCACAACCAACTAAGACATATTGACCACTTAGACAGATACATTCATATCTCAACTCCTGAAGTATATGGCAGCTGTGAAGGGCTAGTACCAGAACATAGAAATTACAATCCAAGTACCCCATATGCCGTTTCAAGGGCTGCTGCTGATATGAGCTTACACACCTTTTTTGACGTGCATCAGTTTCCTGTACTTTATACTCGTGCAGCAAACGTCTACGGTGAAGGTCAGCAGCTCTATCGCATCATTCCACGCACCATTTTATTTGCCTTGTTAGGTAAAGTGCTTCCGCTCCATGGTGGGGGACACTCGACTCGCTCCTTCATACATATTGACGATGTCTCTCGTGCAACCCAAGCCATTGCGCAACACGGTCAACTTGGTGATATCTATCACATATCTACCGAGCGAACTATCTCAATTAGAGCACTGGTTGAGCTTCTTTGTGACATGCTGCAGGTGCCGTTTGAGCAAGTTTGCGAAGTCACTGAAGACCGCCTCGGAAAAGATGCAGCATACTTGCTTGATGCACAAAAGCTACGTGGCGAGTTAAATTGGCAAGATCAAGTATCGTTAGAAAATGGACTTGAGCGCACAATTGCGTGGGTTCAAAAACACCTTGGCGATTTAAAACAACTACCAGATTCATATATTCATAAACCGTGAGAACTCTATGCTAGGACAAGAAATAGACCTATTGAAAAACTACCCAAAGTCAAAACGAGACACTAAGGGCAGAGCGAATGTGATCACCGAAGCTGACAGGGAAATTGCTAGGCAATACGGCAAAGACTTTTTTGATGGCGACCGCACATATGGTTATGGTGGTTTTAGTTACTTTTCTCGCTTTTGGCAACCGGTTGTACCTGACTTAAAAGCACACTTTGGCTTAAGTGAGCAAACCAGTTTACTGGATGTTGGCTGTGCCAAAGGCTTTATGTTGTATGACTTACAGCAACTTATCCCTGGGATAAAACTACATGGTATAGACATTTCTGAGTATGCACTCGAAAATGCCAAAGAAGAAGTGAAGGATATCCTGACTCAAGGAAATGCAAAAAACCTTCCGTTTGACGACAACAGTTTTGACGTTGTGATGTCAATCAACACTATCCACAACTTAGACGAACAAGAATGTGCGCTTGCATTAAAGGAAATTGAACGTGTGAGCCGTGGAAAATCCTTCATCACAGTAGATGCCTATCGCAATGATGAAGAAAAAGAGCGCATGCTTGAGTGGGCTTTAACCGCCAAAACTATCATGCATGTTGATGACTGGAAACAGTTTTTCCTAGACAACGGCTACACTGGCGACTTTTACTGGTTTATACCTTAAATACGCACTCAACAAATACCTAGCAGGAGAATGACCATGCAAAACTTACTCCTTGGAAATATCCCAAGTCATGAGCGCCTTAACTTAGCGTTGCCTCATTACAACCTCATTGACAACTTAGACAAAAGCTTTGTCACGTTTGGTAGTTGTTTTGCATCCTCAGTGAGTAGAGGGCTGTGGCGGCTAGGGTTTGACACTTATTTTTCTGAAGAAGAGAGCTTTCACTACTCGCCAAATTCGATTAAACAATATTTTGAGCAGCTTTCTTCTTCAGCAAAAGATTTAGAAGATTATGTCGTCCCACTGGAAGATGGCAAGTTCAAATCTGTGGCGACACGGTATGTATCAGAACCCGGTCAGAGCCTTGAATCATTTTGTGCGTTTCTAAAAAAATCAAATCAGCAAATGAAGCAGCGTATTGAAAAGGCTGACTTTATTGTGCTCACTTTGGGCAATGCTACCTATCAAAAGCTAAAAACTTCGGGCCTTACGCTATGCCATGGTGGTGGTTTACCAACCGATTTATATGAAGTCATTAAAAGTCCGTATGAAGAAGTACTCAGTGACCTAACTTCATGCTTAAAGCAATTGAAAACGCTAAATGCATCTTGTCAGGTTATTCTCACAGTATCTCCACAAAGGTACGGTTGGTTGATGAATGCCAACTTGTCTACTGGCATTAATGAAATTTTAGATTTAGATAAAACGGCAGCCACTAACTGGCTATTAAATAGCAATATTGATAAAGCTAAGCTAAGGCTTGCTATCGACTCAATGATCGAAAGTAATTCTGTCGAGCACATGCATTATTTCCCATCTTTTGAAATCGTTATGGATGAGCTCAGAGATTATGAGGGCTTTAACCATGACGTTAAAGATTTAATGCACGTCAATATGCCAAATACGCCCAACTTCGTTATTAATAAGTTTTTAAACTCATTTTGTGATGAGCAGCTTAGAGAAGTATTAGCTTTCTTTAGAACAACACTCGATATTCTGATTGATATCTACCCGTCGCGCCTTAAGAAAATGAGCAGTGAACAGGCAAAAAAATACATTGAAGATAAGCTGCCAACCATCTCAAAATATGTTGATGCTGTGCAGTGTGACAAGCTTGCTGGCTATGTTCTCAGAGGCATGATGATTGCTTTTCCTAGCATCACCGCAGAGACTATTGCAGCGCATAAATTGAAAAATCTGGAATCGTATTTGTCAGATCCGATGAAAGACAAGATTACACAGATAGCCGCTTTACAATCTGAAAGCATATGCGTGATTGGCAATACTCAAGACTTAGATACGCTGTGCAAGTCGTCAGCGCTGTTAAATAAAAATGTAACGCGTATTCTTACCACCAACCAAGATGACAAGCTCTGGGGCATCCCAGTGGTGAGTGTAACTACTGATATCCACATAGAAGAGCAAGTTGTCTTGGTATTGGATGACAACCTACAACGCCAACTTGAAGAGCAAGGTAAGTTACGCGCGAAGGTAATAATATAATGAAGTACACCGAAATCGCATCACAAATTAGATATACGCTGTGTGATGTTTCTAGCAAGACAAAAACGCCCCACCTTGGGAGCTGCCTATCGTGTGTTGATATCTTGGTAGCTCTATATTGGGAGATCATGAATATAGATCCAAAGGCACCGACAATGCCTGAAAGAGATTATTTTTTACTCGGTAAAGGCCATGCAGCCAGTGCCTTGTACACCGCTCTCGCCTATCGAGGCTATTTTTCTATAGGTTCTCTATATCAGCACGGTCAAACCAATAGTCAATTTGAAGAACACCCAGGCATTCACGCTCCTGCCGGTGTCGAAACCGTATCAGGTTCATTGGGCCACGCACTTTCTCTGGCTGCCGGTATGGCTCTGAGCACCCGTCTAAGTGGTAAAGAAAATCGCTTTTTCACTCTACTTGGTGACGGTGAACTAAACGAAGGAACAATCTGGGAAGCCGCGATGTTTGCTGGGGGCAAAAAATTAAGCAACTTGGTTGCCATTGTCGACTTTAACAAACTTCAAGGTACGGGTGAAAGTTGTGAGATCATGCACTTAGAGCCACTAGAAGACAAATGGTCGGCTTTTGGGTGGCACACTATTCGAGTTGATGGCCATGATATAGCGACGCTGATCAGCGCCCTTGCAGATGCAGGCAAGCACGATAAACCGACCTGTATTATCGCCGATACGGTGAAAGGCAAAGGCATTTCATTTATGGAAAATGACAATAACTGGCACTATCGGATCCCCAAAGCAGAAGAAGTAGAGAAAGCAAAGCAGGAGTTATCAGTCTGATGAGAAATGCATTCGCCAAAGTATTAACGGAACTTGCAAAACAAGACAGCCGACTCTTATTGTATTACGCTGATATTGGTAACCGTCTGTTCAATCCATTAAAAGAATTTGCCGCCGATAGAACTATAAATGCGGGTATTGCCGAAGCTAACATGGCTTCTATGGCTGCTGGCAGTGCCATGATGGGACACAAGCCTTTTATTTACACAATTACCCCCTTTACCACTGCCAGAAACTTTGAACAAATAAAAATTGATATCGCTTATCAAAACCAGCCTGTCATTATCGTTGGCACCGGCTCTGGTTTGTCATACGCTAATTTGGGTCCAACCCATCATTCGTTTGAAGATATTGCCTTAATGCGTTCGCTTCCAAATATGAATATTGTCTGCCCTGCTGACGCGGACGAACTTGAAATATTAATGCCTCAGCTAATTGCACTCAATAAACCCTGCTATTTTAGGATAGGTAAAAAGAACGAGCCACAGGTTCACCCAAGTCGCCCAGATTTGAAATTTGGTAAAGCACATGTCATGCATCAAGGTGAGCAAATCGCTATCATAGCAACAGGTACGATTATGCCATTAGCGCAGGCACTTTATGGCAAATTGGCTGAGTGTGGACTCTCACCAGAGCTGGTCAGCTTACATACTGTAAAACCGCTCGATAAAGAGTATTTGAATGGCTGTATGAGCCGCTTCAAACATGTGATCACGCTTGAGGAGCACAATGTAAATGGTGGTATGGGCAGTGCAGTACTTGAATATTTTAATGACCAGAATCACCAAATAGCGGTGCACCGATTCGGGATCCCTGATCATTTCATTGACCAAGTGCATAGCCCTGACGATGCAAGAGAAAAAGCGGGGCTAACGCTCGACGCTATTTCAAAAAGCCTGACCGAGCGAGGCGTTTTATGATCATTGGCGTTGATTTCGACAATACAATAGCAAATTATACCGGCGTATTTTACCAAGTTGCGCTCGATCTAGGGTGGATCCCAAAACAGACTGGCAAGTCCAAACAGGACGTGAAACAGTATTTCATTTCACAAGACAATGAAAAAAAATGGACTGAGCTACAAGGTATTGTTTATGGAAAAGAAATTTCAAATGCCAAGCCTTACCCAGAGAGCCTAACGCATCTAAAAGCGTTAAAGGCGCAAGGACATCAGCTAAAATTAATATCACACAAAACCAAGTACCCCATAATTGGTGATAAAGTCAATTTTCACGACGCAGCCAGAGGGTGGCTTGAAGCACATGGTTTTGTAAATTGTCCCAATGCCCCTTTTGATCCTGAACATGTTTTTTTTAATGAAACCAAAGATAAAAAGGTTATGTTGATTGATTCGCTAGCATGTGACTTCTTTATTGATGACTTAGAAAGTATATTGCTACACAAACATTTTCCCACTGCGTGTCAAGGCATCCTATTCTCACCCGATAAAGTGAGCCAATCATCTCATTTGCAAGCCCAAGCATGGACACAAATTCCAGCACTCATTGTATGATTGAGCCCAGTATCCTCAAGTGGCTACAGGAAGTAGTCAACAATGAACAGGTTTTGCTCACTCCTATTGATGGGGGCGCAAACAATCAGGGTTTTCGTGTCAGTTCAGGAACGGAGCAATTTTTTCTAAAGTGTTTTGAGCCACATAATAGCCGCTCACTGTCTAAATTACGTAATGAGTACGCCTTTGCTAACCACTTAAGTAAAGCGGAAATACCCAATATTGGTAAACCCATTGCGTACAGTGAGGAATTGAAAGTATCGTTATTTTCATTTATTGACGGGCAGGCAATTGCCAATTTAACGACCAATCACATTGACGCCGCCCTAGCCTTTATCGAAGCAATAAATGCTCCGGCAATATTTGATGCTACTCTACCAATGGCCAGCGAGAGCCCAGCGACCTTATATGGGTTTGTTGACATTATAGACAAACGGCTCGAGAGGTTTGCTCAACTGAGCTTACATGACAATCATCGCTTACAGTCGTTGCTTCAAGCCATAGCATCTCGTACTCAGCAAATCGCCGAGACTGTTGAACCTAGCTGGTATGAGCCATTGCAGAAAACGATCCTCTCACCTTCGGATTTTGGATTTCACAATGCAATTGAGACACCCTCTGATATATATTTTATCGACTTTGAGTATGCTGGCCGTGACACTGTTTGGAAACTGTTAAGCGATTTTTTTGCTCAGCCTGCAATACCTGTCCCTTTGGAAAATATCACGCGCTTTTTGCAAAGTGCTGTATTTTCTGAAATAAGCCAACGAAGGCAAGAATTTGTCACAATTTACGAGCTAACATTGATGAAGTGGTGTTTGATCATGCTCAATGAGTTTATTCCTGTGATTGAACAGCGAAGACGATTTTCATGGAACAATTCTTGCTTGGACATAAATAATGACGTGCTCAGTCAAAAAAAACAGAGTCAGCTTGAAAAAAGCATACGCTACTTTGCACATATACCTGAAAAGATTAAAATTTTAGATAAAAATCTATGAAAAAACATATGAAAGCCGCCGTGCTTTTTGAAACCGGCAAACCTTTAAAATTGATTTCAAATATTAAAGTACCCGCACTCACAGCCGGACAAGTACGCGTCGAGATCCTTTACAGTGGGTTGTGCCACTCCCAATTAATGGAAGTAAAGGGCGGCAGAGGCGAGGACAAATACTTACCTCACTTACTTGGTCATGAAGGCGTAGGTTACGTCACCGAGGTGGGTGAAGGCGTCACAAAGGTAGCTGTCGGTGACAAAGTCATTATTGGTTGGATCAAAGGCCAAGGACTCGATGCACCCGGGGGGAAATACCCACATGAAGATTACCTAATTAACTCTGGCAGTGCCACCACTCTGACGGAACAATCAATTGTCGCAGAGAATCGCTTGGTAAAACTACCTGAGGGTTTTCCCGAAAAACTCGCAGTATTACTAGGGTGTGCTCTGCCAACAGGTCTAGGATTGGTATTTAATGAATTAAAACCACTTCCAAATAAGACCATTGCTGTTTTCGGCCTAGGTGGAATAGGTCTAAGTGCGCTACTAGCGGCTAAATTGAGTCAGCCTACCAAGCTAATTGCCATTGATGTTAACCCAGATAAACTAGCGCTCGCAAAGCAGCTTGGTGCGACACATTGTATCAATTCTTTAGAAGTTGATCCTGTCACCGAAATATACCGCCTCACTGAACAACAAGGTGTAGACTACAGCTTGGAAGCTGGCGGTACGACACAAACGATTGAGCAAGCTTTTGAAAGCGTTCGCGATGGCGGTGGTCAATGTATATTTGCATCTCATCCAAGTGACGACTTAAAAATACAGTTAGAGCCTCATGCATTCCACCGCGGAAAGTCGATCCGAGGAAGTTGGGGGGGTGGCGCTCAACCTGATAAAGATATTCCGCTTTTTGCCGATATGTACTTTGAAGGAAGGTTAAACCTAGAGCCTCTGATCAGCAAGGAATACACGCTAGACGAAATCAATGAGGCAATTGACGATCTCGACAATAAAAAAATCGTCAGAGCTTTGATTAAAGTCACGCAAAGGTAATTCTATGAGTGAGAAAAAAATTCCGGTGCCCCATTTACCGCCTAGGTTATTGATGGATCTGTATACTGATTGTAATTTGAAGTGTCCAATGTGCATTGTTCACGGACAACCAGATGCACCAGAATTAAAGGGGATGCTGAAAAAGAGTATGACATTGGCAAACGCCAAGAAAATTCTCGATGAAGCGATGCCAGCAGCTCCTGCTGTTGGCCCTACGCTTTGGAGCGAGCCATTGATGAGCAAAGATATACTCATTCATCTCAAAAGTATGAAAATGAGAAATATGAATATATCCATGAACACAAATGGCTTGTTGATGAATAAGAAAATGTCAAAAGCCCTCATTGAGATTGGTGTAGATAGTATTACTGTGAGTGTTGATGCCACGACACCGGATGTCTTAGAACAAGTTCGTGGCATTAAAAACCTAGATAAAATCAAAAACAATTTATTTACTTTGCTAGAGCTACGAGGCGAACATTCATTACCACGGATCGGGGTTTCTTTGACCAAGCAAGATTGTAACCTACATCAGGTTGATGAATTTGTTGATTATTGGGTCAACATTGTTGATTTTGTCCGCATTGGTGAGATCTTTGAAGAAGGTACTTTTCCTAATGTGTCAGTAGATCATAGTCAACGTAAGCCCTGTCCAGAAATTTACTCGACGATGCCAATTCATACCGATGGCGATGTGTCACTTTGCTGCCTTGATGGTTTCAAAGATCAGGTCGTCGGCAATGTACTGGAAGAGGGTGTATCCGGTGTTTGGAATGGTGATAAACTTAACGAAATCAGACATTACCATGAAACGGGTCAATGGGATAAAGTCCCATTCTGTAAATCATGCGAGCGCTGGTCTTCTTCAGATTACACCGAAGAAGTCGTAGGAGAGGTCTTGATCAGGCGCTCTACTGAATATACTTTCTATAACGATATCCATAAGCTAAACAACTGGCGTGAAAATTGTCGGCATGAAAGGGAACAACAATCCCAACAAATAAATATAAAAATGGTGGATTAACTAATGCATGTTGGCATTTTTACTTACCAAACAGGGCATTTGAAGACCTATCAAATGATCCAAAAATTTTTGGCAAAATCTTATAAAGTTTCACTTTTTGCATTTCCGTTTCAACATAGGCCGCACCAGGCACGCGCCTTTGAAGAACGTCCATATCAAATTATTCCACTAGATATCGAATCGTTCTGTCAAAAAGCTGGTGTGAACTACATTGAAGTCCCGGGATGGGATGAAGCAGGCGCTTCAGTGGTAAACAGCGTCGCACAAAAACCCGATTACTTTATTACCGTGATCGCCAAGATTATTCCTCAACATTTTATTGACGGCAATACCATTATCAATGCCCACCCAGGCCTTCTTCCTGAAAATAGAGGTGTTGATGCATTTAAGTGGTCTATTGTGAATCAGGCGCCTGTTGGTATTAGCTTGCATGTAATTAACCGACATATTGATGCCGGACGTGTACTTAAAAGATTGGAAGTCCCTGTGATAGCAAGCGACAGCTATGATGATCTATGCGCTCGCGCCTATGACATGGAGTGTGATCTTTTGGCAAACTTTGTACAGTATTTGGATAACAACCAAGCTTGCAATGAAGTCGATATTAATTCACCACTGAGTAGAAAAAGCATACCCGAAGAACAAAATCAAAAATTTGACTCTGTTTTTCAAGAATATAAGAAACGCGTTTGTTTATGAATACCCATTTGAATAATGTCATTTTATATGGCATCAACGGAGTTACTGACCTCCTTAATAATAACTTAGATGGCGATAATATTATTGCTACAACCGACGGCAGTGGTGCTTTCGAAGAACAGCCCGTGCTTTCACTGGAGCAGCTTACACAACATAGAGACCGCAATGTCATTATTTGTTCTATTTTTGTTGATGACATTGTTGCATCCCTGCTGTCAATTGGCTTTCACATTGAGCAGATTTTCTTTTTCCATATGGTGAACAACCAAATAGAAAGTGCCTGCGACTTTCTTATCTCCCCTTGTCAAAAAGAAGATATCCTATATGCCATCTATGATTTAGGCAGTTCCATCGCAACATTTGACGCAACGAACTTTGCCGTATTAGCTGAGGCCAAGCGCATTGAGCTAGGTAAAAAGCATATTCATTTTATAGTTGTACCAAAACGAAACTTTCAACAGAGTATTCGGTTGCATGCGGTTCACGCTGAAGACGACGTAAATTGGCGAGTAAACCACATCCTGAACCCACTCTTTCAATGTATTAAGTCAACAACCGGGATCAGCTATTTAAACGCGAGGGAAGAATTAAGCGGGATACTCGGTGAATCCGCACACGTATTTCCGAGTAACTTTTCTTTGCAACACACTCAGCCACAGATGGGCTATCCAGAAATCATCGCGCAAACGCGAAAAGGGGTTGATGTAGCCCATTTAGAAGCGCCTGCGACAGCAAAAAGATTGGTCGACAACTACATTCAACACCATTGTGCTGACAAACAAATTATTACGATCACCATGCGCGAATACAACATGCATGAGCAACGTAATAGCTCAGCCGATGGTTGGTCAAAATTTTTGGCTGAGCTCGATACTGACAAATACTATCCAATTATTATTAGAGATACATACCAAGCGACGACACCAATCGCTGAGTCACTATCACATATAGAGCAGTTTCCACTTGCATCAATGGACCTAACGGTTAGAGTCGCGCTGTATCAGCGAGCATTTCTCAACTTTTCGATCCCCACTGGCCCTGCATACATGTTTTACTTTATTAAGCCTTGTCCATCTATTGTATTTAGAACGTTTAATGAAGAGCATTTCTCGACCAGTAAAGTCACAGTGGAGAAAGGCGGATTCTTTTTCGAACAGCAGCCTGAATTTAGACACCATGACAATCAACGTGTTTTTTGGGGTGAGGAGAATTACGAGAATATAACCGCTGCTTTCAATGCTTTTGAAAAAGATTTTGCACATGACTAACGTGTTTTTCAATGACCAAAATACCATTGCTTTTGACCAAGCTGGTATTGCACATCTCAAAGAGGTAGCTCAGGCTCACCCTCAAAAATGTGCGCGATTTTGCCTGCACCATGACAATCAGGCTGGCGTGCAAGAGATGCTTTTAGTCATGCACAGAGACAGTCGATTTGCACCGCACCGCCACCCAAACTACAAATCTGAGTCCATTCATATTGTTGAAGGGAAAATTGGCATGAGTGTGTTTGACCATAGCGGACAAGTGACACAGCTTAATGTGCTGGCACCAAATGCGCAGTTTTTATTTCGCCTTGAAGGCGGAACATGGCATTTGCCTATTGCACTTAGTGAGTGGGTCGTATTTCACGAGGTGTTTCACGGACCATATAGCAAAGAAGACGACGTTGAATCACTAAGGCATTATCAATCAGAAGCGGCCATAAACTCGCTCTACAATCAGTTAATTTCACAATTTAAAGAAATGGAAAGTAATGAGTAAACTTGCAATATTTGGTGGAGAGCCAGCCATACAATCTGCAATGCCAAAACGTGTCGCATTTGGCCAAAATGAAATTACCGCGCTTAATAACGCTGTTGAATTTTATTCTGGTGAAAGTGTTGATCCAGGTTACTTTGGTAAATTTGAACACGAATATTGTGAAAAATTTAACCAGTATATGGGAGGTGGCTATACGACTGCCGTGGCGACGGGAACGGCGGCCTTATATGTCGCGATTGCCGCCCTAGAACTGCCAAAAAATAGTCACATTGTGATGTCCCCTATCACTGACCCAGGCTCATTCAATGCCGCTGTTTTGCAAGGGTTTAAAGTATCCTTGGCCGACACAGCAACGGACAGTTTAAACACCAACTGGACACAAATTGAAAAGGTGCTTACACCAGAAACCAGTGCTATTTTACTCGTGCATTGTGCGGGCATTAACGCTGACATCGAAACCATCGCCAAAAATGCCAAAGCAAGAGGCATTAAGCTCATCGAAGACTGCTCACAATCACCAGGTGCAGAGGTCAACGGCAAAAAATTAGGTACTTTTGGTGATATTTGTGCACTTTCCACCATGTACCGTAAGAGCTTGGCTTCGGGTGGCAGCGGTGGGTTGGTATTTACATTGGATCAAAAGCTGCATTACAAATGCCTATCTTACGGCGATCGTGGTAAAGACTTTGAGAATCCAGAATATCAAGAGCGCAATGCTGAAGGCTATTTATTTCCGGCTCTCAACTGGAACACCAATGAGTTGTCCTGCGCCATCGGCATCGCTTCTTTGCAGCGACTAGACGACACTATTCGTGATCGCGCTAACTTCTGCAAAGCCTTAACTGATATGATGCAACAGTCAAAATTCTGCACTGTTCCTTCATTTATCGAGGGGACTTCCCCCTTTTTCTTGACTGTTTATTTAGAAGATCTCGGCGTCAGTAAAGCGCAGTTTTGCGATGCGCTGCTTGGCGAAGGTGTCGAGCTAAATCCACATTACAGGTTTGTGATCTCACAATGGCCATGGGCAAAACCGTATTTAACCCAGTTTCATCATACCCCAAATGCTCAGTCTGCCAGAGATCGATCATTCAACATTTATTTGAATGAAAATTATACCACTGATACAGCCAAAGCTATTTTTGCCGCAATCATCAAAGTCGAAAATTACTTTCTGGATCACCTTAGCAAAGAAATGTAAGAGAATTAATATGAATCAGTGTTTAGAACAAGAAAGCAACCGCCATTACCAGCACCGAAACAATTGTCGTTTGTGCCTGAGTACGGACATTCCGTTGGCGATCCCATTTGCACCAACTCCAATTGCAGAAAAATATGTATCTGACCCCAAAGGTGTGAAAACCCCATTATTCCCCGTACATCTATATATGTGTAATAACTGTGGTCACGTGCAAATTTTAGATGTAATTGACCCTGAATATTTATGGGCTGATTACACCTATCACTCAGGTCAAACTCAGGGAATTATCGACCATTTTAACGATGTTTCCCAACAGATACTTAGCAATTTTGGTCCGTTTAATAAAAAGTTTGTGATCGATGTTGGCAGTAATGACGGTACTTTTTTGAAATGCTTCAAATCACAAGGGTTTAAGGTTCTCGGCATAGATCCAGCGACCGAGATCGCAGCTAAGGCAACCAGTGAAGGCGTTGAAACAATTGCTGATCTAATGACTGAAGCACGCGGTCAACAGATCCAGTCCGAGTACGGTCAGGCAGATCTTGTAACTGCATTTAATGTATTTGCGCACGCAGATGAAATGATTGATTTGCTTAAAGGTATTGTGAAAGTTTTAGATAAAGATGGCCTCTTCGTTTTCGAAGTTTCATATCTAAAAGATATCATCGATAAAATGCTTATCGGAACTATCTTCCATGAGCATTTATGCAATCACTCATTAAAACCTATGATTGCATTCTTAGCCGCACAAGGGTTAGAAGTATTTGACGTAGAACATGTCTCTATTCAGGGCGGATCAATCATTGGCTTTGCCCAGCACAAAAATGGCCCACGCGAAATAAAGCCGTCGGTAGCAGCTATGGTAGACGCTGAAGACAAGGCTATGTTGCACGAATTGGCAACTATGGAACAATTTGTATCTCGCTTTGACGCTATGAAGCAACAAGTACGTGAAGCAGTCCAAAATACGTTAGACAAAGGCGGCGTTGTAGCAGGTTATGGTGCGGCGCGCAGTGGTCCAATGCTATTAACACAATACGAAATCGGCTCGGATGTTAGTGAGGTTTACGACGATCACAAACAAAAAGTGGGGCTTTTCACACCTGGCGATCTGATCCAAGTTAAGCCGACTCAAACCATAAATGAAACTCAGCCCGAGTTGACCGTTATTTTAGCTTGGATACATGCCAAAGCGATTGTCCGTAAGCATGAAGACTATCTTCAAAATGGTGGCCAATTTTTAACATTAACGCCAACCGTTCAATTAATTAATAAAGATAACTATGCCAACTTCATCGCGTAAAATTCGTTTAGGCTTTATTGGGGCTGGCTTTATTGGGCAAATTGCGCATCTTGAAAATTATGCGCAATTGGACAATTGCCAGCTGCACGCAATCGCCGATCTGCGCCCTAACCTCCTAAATCAAGTTGCCGACAAGTTCGGCATAGAAAACCGCTATGGCTCGCATAAAGAGCTTCTGGCAGATGAGCAAATTGATGCGGTCGTTGTTGTCACTGCACGCGCTCATACGGCAGACGTTGTGCGAGATTGTTTGTTGGCTGGCAAGCATGTCTTCAGTGAAAAGCCTATGGCTGGCAACAGCGAGATAGCGAACGCTCTAGTTCAGCTCGCCGAAAAACACGGGTTAGTTTATTGTGTGGGTTACATGAAGCGCTGTGATGCCGGGGTTGTAAAAGCCAAAAGCATATTTGATGAGTTGATGGCTCAAAATACACTCGGTAAACTTTTACAAGTTAGCGCGCAATGTTATATGGGGAATAGTTACTGCAAAGCGGCAGGCTATATCCATGGTGATGAGGCCAGACCAGATATGGTCAGTGAGGAAAATTTTGCGCCGAGTTTTTTAAGCGACAACAATAAGTCGTTATTTGCGCGTTATGTCAATGTCCATTCGCATTTATTGAACTTCATTCGTCACTTTTTAGGCACCAAGCCTTCCGTCGAGTACTTCAATACCCTTTCGCCTTTAGCACATGTCTGCGTTATGCGGGCCAATGAGCAACTAGTTGTGCTGGAAACCGGAGAGGTTGCGCAAAAGAACTGGCAAGAAAGGTGCACATTTATATTCGAGCAGGGTCAATTAATAGTCACATTGCCACCAGCCTTATTACGCAATGTACCTGCCACTATTGAGCTACAGCAAAATGCTGAAGTATCTCAACACACCCAATTTCAGGTAGAGTGGTCTTGGGCATTTAAAAATCAAGCAGCTACATTTATAGATAGTGTTCAAAACGGAAATATCAATAGCTTGATCAGTGCCAAAGAAGCATTGGTTGATATTGAATTAGCAGAGGATATATGGAAAAAGCTCAGCAATTAACACCAGTTATTTTTGGTGCCAGCGGACTACTCGGCGGGCATCTATTCGAGCATTTTCATGCTCAAGATCCGAATACAATTGGTACTTTTGGCCAAAACCCCAAAACGGGGTTAGTCGAGTTTGACTTGGTCAATGGCAATATAGAGACTTTAAATCTGCAACAGGATCGCAGCTATGTTGCAATTATCTGTGCCTCACTAACAAATATTGGCTATATCAACACAAACCCGCAAGCCAGCTTTGAAATAAATGTCAGCGCGACGGAGCGGCTTATTCATTCATTGACGGATAGGCAAATTCCGGTGGTGTTTATTTCATCAGACAATGTCTTCCCAGGCCGTACAGGCGCTTATACAGACGATAATATGGAAGCACCTGTTTCTGAGTATGGTGTGCAAAAGCGTGCTCTTGAAGCAAGGTTAACGGCAATCACCGATAGCAACTGCTGCATCGTAAGGCTTGCGAAAATTATCGGCCAAGCTGGAAAAGATGGCACCATATTGAATGACATTGTCGGCCAATTGCAATCGGGCAACGAAGTAAAAGCAGCTTCAGATCTGATATTTAACCCCACAGCAGTCCAAGATATTGTTTCTGCAATTGAGCACCTAATTAAAGGTCAATACAAAGGCACCTATAACTTTTGTAACCCTCAAGTTTTTAGCCGATTAGATTTAACAAATATGCTTGCTAAATCGTTGCATATTGACCCAGCAACTATCACAGATATTAAGTTTTCAGAGCTCGATAGCTCAGGTAAAAGGCCTCTCAATACAACAATGATCAACTCCTCAATCTTTGATGACTTTGACTTTACAGATGTTGAGACTTGTATTCAAAAAGGGTTGAGTTCATGGTGCAAATAGCCACTTCGAAAAAGTGTGTATTAGTACAGGGTAATTTTGACGTACTGCACCCGGGACATATTCGGCTTTTGAGCTTTGCAAAAGCATGCGGTGACCAATTGGTAGTCGCGGTGAACACTGACAGTGCAATGGCGGTAAAAAGCCGAGTCAGTGAACAACATCGTCTAGAGTTGGTTAATTCACTGGAGTGCGTCGACCATGCATTTTTAACAGGCGATACAGCCGAAAAAATTGTAGAGCAACTTCAACCCTATGCCGTGGTAAAAGGTAAAGAGTTTGAATGCCGGGAAAACCCAGAACTTGATGCCCTCAAAGTCTATGGCGGTAAATTGATTTTTGGTTCTGGTGAGTTTGAAAGTAATGCTGAGCAGTACATCAAAAAAAATAACCGCGTCGCCAGTAACCTCGACTTTTCGGAAGTGCAAGAATATGCCAAACGTCATAGTATCTTGCCCTCCAGCATTGCCAGTACACTAAACCAAGTTAAACAGTTGAATGTACTAGTCATTGGCGAAGTGATTGTCGACGAATATATTCAGGGTACGGCTGTCGGCATGTCTCAAGAGGACCCGACAATTGTGATGACACCGAATAAAACTGAGAAGTTTTTAGGCGGTGCTGCAATCACCGCCGGACACATTAAAGCACTAGGCGCTAAGTCGGTCTCGTTATTCTCTGTCATTGGCAATGATGACGCGGGTGAATACACCAAAGAAAAGGTTTTAAAGTATCAAGTAGACGCACAACTGTTTGTGGATTCAACTCGACCGACACCACTTAAAACCCGCTATCGTGCATCAAACAAAACGCTCCTGAGAGTCAACCAAGTGCGGCAGCACAAAATTGCCAAAGAGCTACAAAGAGACATTCTCGAAAAAATAACCGATGTGATCACCTCAATTGATTTACTGGTGTTTTCAGATTTTAATTACGGTGTTTTACCGCAGCCCTTGGTGGAATCCATTGCCGCCTTGTGTCACGAGCATGGCATAAACGTGGTGGCAGACAGCCAAACATCTTCACAAGTGGGCGATATTTCTCGCTATCATAATATGGACCTTATCACCCCAACAGAAAGAGAAACACGTGTTGCACTAAATAACCCGGATGATGGCTTAGTGATCCTCGCCAACAAGCTGACAAATAGAGCAAGCCCTAAAAACCTTGTTATTACATTAGGTGATGAAGGGATTTTTATTCACGTACCAGACCATAAACATAACAGTTGGGAAAATGATAGATTACCAGCCTTAAACCGCAGCGCCATCGATCCAGCCGGTGCTGGCGATTGCTTTTTAGCGGCAAGTGCCTTAGCACTGTCTGTAAATGCGTCTCCTTGGGAAGCATTCTACCTTGGTAGTCTCGCGGCGGCATGCCAAGTCGGCTCTTTGGGAAACACACCTTTATCACTCAACGTACTTGAACAAGCTATTTCTGAATCATTTAAGTAATATGAAAGCAATACTATTAGCTGCGGGATTAGGTACTCGCTTGCGTCCCCTCACAAATACCATCCCTAAGTGTTTGGTGCCCATCAATGGAGAGCCGTTACTGGGTTTGTGGATAAAAAAACTTATCGCACTGAATGTGGATGAAATTCTCATCAATGTCCACTACTTCGCAGAGCAAGTTGAACAATATGTCGCTCAGTCCCCTTATCGTTCTCGAATTACTTTAGTAAAAGAAGAAAATCTGTTGGGTACTGGGGGAACGCTTATTGCAAACCAAGATTTTTGGAAAGATGATACAACCTTAGTTATTCACGCTGACAACTACTGTGAAGATACACTCAGTGCGATGCTACAAGCGCACAACCAACGACCAACTCACTGTGATGCAACCTTGCTGCTGTTTGAAACGCCACAACCGCAGCAATGTGGTATTGTTGAACTGTCAGATAATGGCGTTATTGCTGCGTTTCATGAAAAAGTTGCCAATCCGCCGGGCAATCTAGCCAGCGGAGCACTGTTTATTTTTTCTGAACACGTGTTTGACAAACATTTATCACATTTTTCAAAAGGTCACTTTTATGAGATCAGTGTCGACTTCGTACCCCTTTTGATTAATAAACTGTATACATATAAAACTTCGGGTCTATATGTCGATATTGGTACACCTACTGCATACAAGAATTTGCAGTCTAAATTAAAGTAGCAAATAATGAGATTAGCCGAGCAGTTACTAAAAGCAAACAATGAAAGTCGCGATGCCCTGCATGTTAATGATCGCGGCTATTCGTATCAGCAGCTGCTGAACATCGCAAATAACATCATGGGTCGTTTGAGTCAAAAGACGCGCAGTATTGGTATTTTAAGTTACAGAGATATCACATATTTTGCTTCAGTGTATGGCTGTGCAACGAGTAATAGAACCTTTGTCCCGCTCGGTGTGAAGTTCCCAATTGAGCGCTTAGTGTCTATCGTACAACAAAGTGCACTTAACACTATTGTTGTTGCTCAGCAGTATGCAGACCTAGCTGAGAAACTGTCTCTGCACCTGCCTGACGTCACATTTATTTATATCGATAATACTGAATCGGAACACTACGCAACTCCGCCTGAAAGTTTGGAGCCCTGTGAGAACAACAATATCGCGTATATTCTCTTCACATCGGGGTCCACAGGAATACCGAAAGGCGTACCCATTAGTCTCGAAAACTTGCAAAGCTACTTAGACTATATGACTGACTATCTAAAATTGACACACCAAGATAGAGTCAGTCAAATATTTGACCCCACATTCGATTTAAGTATTCACGATATGTTTGTTACATGGTTAAGTGGCGCATGTCTATACGTTTTACCGGAAGCTGCAATGTTTGCCCCCGGCAAGTTTGCCAAAAAGCATGAAATTACAGTGTGGTTTAGTGTGCCCTCTACAGCCGCCATTATGGCGAAAATAGGCATGCTCAAACCCCAAGCCTACCCTCTACTCAGATATAGCCTGTTTTGTGGAGAGCCACTTCCAGTAGAATTAGCTAGAAAGTTTCAGCTTGCCGCGCCAAATAGCCAGGTAATCAACTTATATGGACCAACAGAAGCCACTATCGCCTGTACCCACCATATTTTTGAGCTTGAGCGGGAATATAGCCACTGCTATATCCCAATAGGCACTTGCTTCTCGCATATGCAAATGGCACTAAATGCTCAAAGTGAATTACTAATTTCTGGTAAGCAAGTGTTTTCAGGTTATTTAAATAACCCAACAAAAACCCGTGATTCATTTGATGTTATCGACGGACGGAGGTTTTACCGCACGGGTGACATCGCCAAATACAATCATCTAAACGAATTAGAGTATGTTTCACGTCTTGACGATCAGGTTAAAATACAGGGATATAGAATAGAACTGTCAGAGATAGACACGCTAAGTAAAGCATTAATCAGCAACCCGCTGGTACAGAGCATTGCTTACCCTAAAGGTGCACCACAATTCATTGCTTTATTTATTTGTGGTCAGGCCGATAAAAATATTGAACAGCAATTAATGACTAGTTTAAAGTCCAAATTACCCAGCTACATGATCCCAAAAAAGGTTCTATGGCTAAATGATATGCCATTGAATTCAAATGGTAAAATAGACAAACTAGCCTTGTATGCTATGTTGGAGAAAGAATGAGCTTAGCAAAAAACATCGAAGAAACAATTTATCAAACACTGGCTGAAAAGCACAGTGATGACGTTATCAATACCATCAATAAGGATGAAAGCCTTATCACCACAGGCCTGTTAGACTCAATGGATTTCATTACTATGTTGATGAACATAGAAAATACCTTCGATCTTGATATTGATTTTGAAGACGCTGATCCTGTCGCCTTTACTGCTATTAACGGCCTAGTAAAACTGCTTAGTGAACAACAAAATGCCTAATAAAGCGAACTGGCAGCAAATTTACAGCACAGAATATGTGAAAGCACCCGAGTGCTGGAAAACATGTGGTGGCTATTGCTGTAAAAACTTCTACGGTGAACACTTCAATATTCTTGATAAAAACGGGGTTTCATTACCCTTGTTAGAAAAAGAATATGAGTACTACCAATCTATTGGTGGTATTAGCAATATTACAGAGCCGCCCAAAAAGCGTACCTTTAACTTATCCAACGGTAAGTCTTTTAGTATATATTTACTCTCCTGTAACTGTGGGGGCGTTTGCGAGCCTCACGGCCATAGACCCTTGATATGCAGAATTTATCCATACTTTCCTGTGGTTGACGCCACAGGAACTATTTATGACTTTGAATACGCTGCACTGATGGATTTATTCTACCGAGACCCTGATGCTGAACATAAATGTACGCTCGTAAGAGAGCAATCGGAGCGTATAAAACGGGAGCTCACGATAAGTTTACGGCCTTTGTTACAAGACCCTGAAGTTGTATTTGTATTCCGCTGCTTAAAAGAGCTCGTAGATAGGCTAAAACTTAAAATGAACGGCTATATTAATACCTTAGATGAAAAGCAACTCAAGAAATTTATCAGTAAGTATGAGTGGATGATCCTCTCAGGAAAACCATGGAAAGACAAAGCCTTTGCACAACGTATTGATGATATCTATGACGAAGTCAAAGCAGCATTTGGAGGGAAAGATTTCTTATGAAGGCCAGCTCAACACAAGATATAAAAAATACATTGGCCGAGGTCGGTATAAACAAAAGTGACAATGTCTTTATACACTCATCTCTGTTTACATTAGGAAGAGTGAGCGATGTTACACCGAGAGATATACCCGCCGCCCTACTAAATTGCTTCGAACATGCAGTAGGAAAACAAGGCAATATATTTATGCCTTGTTTTAATTATGACTACCCTAGAACGCGTAGTGAAGATCTCCGCTCTCAAGAGACCGTTTTAGGCTATTGGCCGGAGTGGTTTCGAAATCAAGACCAAGTTTCTCGCTCAGGGCATCCCATGTTCTCAATATGTGGCCGCGGTCCAGATGCACAGCAGATTTGCAGATCAGAGCAACCAGAATTTTTTGCATTTGGTGAAAACTCGACTTTTGAGCGGCTGATTAATTCCGATAGTGTGCTAATTCTTCAAGGAATAGGTATGCGTGTTGCAACCGTCGTTGTTCAAATTGAGGCAATGCTCAATTTAAAATATCGCTTTAACAAACCCTTTATGGGTGAAGTCACACTCGCCAATGGTCAGATGGTAAAAGACAACTTTTACCACTTTTGTTTTCCGATAAATAACGCGTATCGTGAAGATTACTCTCAACTTGAGCAATCGTTGCTGGTAAACAACATTATGAAGAAACAAACATTGGGTCGTTCATTTATCTATGGCATTCGCATGAAAGCCCTGTATGAGTTTATTAAGCAACTAACACAAAAAGATCAATACGCGCTGTTAAACTGCCGCCCACAATCGCTCTATCGCTTTGAAGACGGCAAAGAAGTTAGTTACCCAGCCCCTAAATATTGATTTATTTCATTGAATGCGGCAACCAGTACATCTGCTTGCCGCCACTGCTTACCACCTGAACGACCAGAAATAATGATATTGTCGACACTACTTGCCAAGGTACTGTAATTTTTTTCATTATTTTGTTCAAATGCTTCTGTGGGAACAGGAAACGTATTGTGTATGACTTGCTTAACATGACTTAAACATGTTGCGTTGGGGTCGACAACTTGCATCTCTTTTAACTCATGCATAATTGCATCCAGCTGATAATTTTCCACCTCCTCTGGGCGACACAGTATTTCTGCGGACAAGGTGTTAAATTCACTTTGAGGGTTTAAATTAGGATACAGTGTAAGTCGAAATATATCGCTATATTTATCCCAAACCCACAGGTAATGCGACTGTTTGTCGACTAAAGGCTTGCTGAGATTTAAATGGAAAACAATGGCTGTTCTTAACTCAGGTCTATTCGCGACAACTGGCAACCCAAGCGCGTTGAGCGCAATAAATGGCGGAGCACTCCAAAACAGCAAATCACACTCCAGCGCCTGTGGCTCCCCTTCGATAAATACTTTCTCAACTTTGCGTGCTCGTGTTTCCAAAGATGAAATTTTGCAATTGCACCGAATATCAACACCCGCCTGCTCCACTTTAGTTTTTAAGTAGTCGACCCAAGCTTGAATACCACAATGTGAGGTAGGGTAATAATAATCAGGTGTCGAAGAGGCATCTTTTTGCTGCCTTGCAATAAAATGAGCCTCAGTTTGATAACCCAGTTTAGCGTCAAATACCGGCAGATCCTTTAGTGCATTTGCGACCTCAGCATCAAAAGCCAAAATGCGCGTAAAGCCGAATAAACCCGCGCCCATCGTCAACTTCGAAAGATCAGTGTGACGTCCATATAACTTTTCTAGAATTGGCTTAATAATATGCTGTGTAAACGTCTCACCTAACACTTCTTGGCAATAAGGCATGATGTGATTTTGGCTTGAAGGGGTAGTACTTTGAATTAATTCTGAACACCCTTGTTGATATGTCGCTACATCAAGCTTCTTACTATCTGCAAATGGTGAGTTAAGGTCCCATGAGCCACCAAAATAATTACCCGACTTGAGTTTTTTAATCACATTCCAATGATTGCCTTGCTCATGTGGGGCGCCAAATAAAAGGGTATCGAGCTCTTCGATCCCTGTCGCATTGGGGATATGAGAACCCATATCATAGTAAGCCCCTAGATCATCTTTGACAGAGCGAAACAGACCGCCGACTTCATCACTTTGTTCAATAAGCGTGACTTCTTTAAAATTGCGTTTTAGTAGTAGCGCAGCCATTAAGCCACAGATGCCACCACCCACTACCACTGCTTTATTTTGCATAATTGCCTCTTGAACTTGGAAACTAGATATCTCAATACTGCCCTTTCGACAGTTCAACCAACCTGATCTGTATCAGGTTTAAAAGCGCTAATAGACCACTGAGCACTAAGGATATTCCCTGACAATGTTTGAGACGTACTCAAGGCAATATTCACTTTTTCAAAACCATCAAATAACAGTGTTACATCCTTTTCAGATGCAAAATAAAGGCCATCAATATCCTGATAACCTTCATATCTAAACCCTGTTGTAAACTCACTCGTTGCGTTCAATGCACTGTTATGTGCAGGATGGCTATCGGCATACATTTGAGAAAATAGGCGACCTTTTGGTCTGAGAACGCGAAGTACTTGCTGTAAAGCAACCTCTATCTGAGGCTTAGGTACGCAATTAAGTGCGCTCCTATCAATCACCAGATCAAAACATTCATCAGGCCAAGGTAAATCTGTAAAGCAACCCACTTTAAGGTCGGCATTAAGGTTGCGCTCCGACAGGCGTGCTTGGGCGAAGTCTATTGCACTTTTAGAGCAGTCTATTGCTGCGCATGTGACACTTTCAGACGCCATGAAAACCACGTTATTACCAGCACCACAGCCAAGCTCTAGTACTTTAAGAGCGGGGTTATCACGTTTCATTTGAAAAATCAGGGAAACAATGTCACTAAACGGATAACGGTTTAACTGTTTACCCGCTTGATAAATTGATTCCCAACTCGCCATTACACCATCTCTAAAAGTGATTGTTGCTCTAATTTGCCAATTGCACTTTGCATATCAGTTACACACTTATTTTGTAGGTTGGCAATATCAATTGTATCGTGCTCACAGTCACCATAGTTGAGTAACATGCGCATGTCATTGAGCTCTGAAGCTTGACGCTCACGTTCTTTTGTCACCATGCTCACAGTCGGATACAAACCTCTACTGCCAAGGTTTGGCTCGCCATAAGGACAAGTATTTTCAAATGTTGCGCACTGTTCATGTGCTAAAAATATCTGCTCAAGTTTATCAATGCTATCTAGCAGAGGGTCAATACCCATAGCTTCTTTGTTGTCGAGCGATGTGTGATATTCATCAAACCCAGTGTGGAATGCCCTACTTACACAACATACAGGTAGTTGAAAGCCAGGGGAATTGTATTGCCGCTCATCAGACCCCTTCAACGGACTAAAAGGAATATTACTGTGCTTATAGCCAAAGCGATTCAAATGCGGCAGCAATTTATCAAGAATACCTTGCTCATTACGGCTTTGTTTAAAAACAAGCTCGTCTGGTTCTCCTCCCATACAATTGATCACTAACCCGGATACCATATTCTCTTTAAAATGCTCTCCAAGCATATGCAATACCGACAAGCTACCAATTGTTTCAGGGTTTAAAATAAATCGATAGGTATAACGACGGTTTGGCCACTGCTTTATCCGATTGTATAAACCCAATAAAACCAGTGGACCGCTTAATTCATTGTTGGCCATAGATGGATGACAAAGATATGAGCTAAGCATTACTTCTTTTTTGGACTGGCCTTCTAATACTGTTTGAGCGATATCCAAAGTGCCGTCTACAAATTCGCTTTTTACCACCGCTTTATATGTGCCTGGGCGCAGCTTATCTCTTGATTCCTGAGAAAGACAAAAGCCCCAGCGTTTTTTATAGTAGCTAGTTACATACGGGACCGCAGCCGGAAGATCTGGCAAACTATATAAGTGGTTCTGCAATTCATCCAGTTCAATATCTCTATCTACTGGCTCAGAATAATTTAAAACCTCTATGTTCAAGCGCTTCATATCAGCGACTTTATTGCCTTCAGGGTCAAGTAAATAAGCATCTTCACAGTGCCACTCTTGCGGAATTTTCCAGTCAAAAACACGTGAGCCTGATTTAAATGAACAAATTTCTAACGGCATATAGCGGCCAAATATGTCGTAGCTTTGACGCAAGCCCGGTCCTGTAATAGAACGTAAAATAGGGAACAACTCGTCGTACAGATCGCTATAAAACTCCGCCGTTTCTTGATAACTCACTATTTACTCCTTGCCCAAATCACACTTAGCACGATAGTTATCTCTGTAAAAATCTTTCATTTCAGTGATATAACCTTTCCATAATTCATTTAATTCGCTGTAACTCTCTAGCGTAAACTGATCATCTTCGTAGGTGTACAACAGAGACAACATAGGACAGTGATAATACAGTAATGCACCTTTAATCATATGATGAAGGTGATGCAATGGCGTATTTCTAAACGAGTAGATATACCTTGCTTGCCTAAGTAAGATATTTGACGCTTGTTTTCGAGTCGTTACTGGTTCATTTGCCAAGCTAAGTAAGTGCTCACAGATATCTTCAAATACATCAACACCAAGTAATTTGTCATCATATTGCTCTACGTCAAATTGCATAAAGTAATCTTGCTTGAGAAACTCAATCTGCTCGAATTTGTCCCTTGCAGTTGGCAAAGGTAATAATTCTTCCGCACGTACTTCATGTGCACCTGCTAACTTTGCGCCATTACCAATATTGTAAACATTCCTTCCAGTTGGGTAATGAGCAATCAGCTTCTCTAGCTGGCTGTGAGCCATCATAAACAAATCATTACTTTCGACCTGCCCACCAAAATTGGCTGGTAAATATTTACCATCCATCCTCAAACAAGCGATCCCTTCTTCGCTTTCATCATCTTGGTTGATGCGATAGATACTATCTTTACTATGGTGCTCACCCGTCAGTAAGTTGCCATTATCAATACCAAATAAATAAATATTCTTGAAACCAGTAAACATGGCAAAGGAAAGCGCTGCATTCGCAACCACTGGGTTACAATATGGCATCAAAGGAATACCGACATTTCTTTGAGTCTGACTCAATATTTCCAGTAAGAAAGTACCTGCCTCATTGCCTTTGCCAGCAATTCCCGACCATTTGTATCTATCGGTGTTATCGGGATAAAGCGTATTAAGGCCGATCAAATTTGTCTTTTTATATTCCTCGGCAGGAAATATATCACCAAATATTTTGTAGTTAGAGTAAGGGCGCTCGACCAGTACGTGGAAGTCAACTGGAATACCCTTTTTATATAAAGACGCAATTGAAGTACCGGCAGCCATCAAAATAGCACGATCACAGTTTTCTTTTATAAAAGCTTCAGCTTCATCTAGCGAGGGACCATTACCTAAAATAAAAACAGGAGTAGATAAATCCAAACGTTTGTCTTTGGGCTGAACCAACATCGGAATATTCTTTTCTAACAGATGCACAGTATGAGACAGACCCGTTATCGCATCGTTAAAGAACCCATGCCCGAATTGAAACTTGAAGTATTGCTGAGACCACTGTTGGATCAGTTCGATAATTTCTGGTAGTGGCGTGTGTTGATAGCAAAATGACCTAACCACAGAGAAGGCACCAACATTGTCGGCCAATACTTCCAAATCTTTGATAAAGTTATCTTTATTCGCACCAAGCTGGAAAAACAAAGAACCACCTTGTTCATCTACCTTTTTTATAATGTCATACCAATTAGTACAAAATAAGCTAGCAAAGAATACTTCAAAATCAGGTTCAATAAGAAAGCAATAATCAAATGTGGTTTTTTCAAGCAGTAGCTCTATATGGTAGCCTAGGCCAATGCCAAAAATCATAGCTGACGGAAAGTTTTCAGGTAATTGAGCAAAGTGCGCCTTTTTCTCTGCCTGTACTTTACGTAATGCATCTGTCATAGCACCCATATAACGCACATGAATGCGTGTATCATTCGGATCAGATTGATATGACGTATAATCTGTCGCGCTGAACATGGGGTGCTGTATACTGTACTCAACTTGTTGTGTTACCTGACCTATCGGGTCATCACTATATATCGGCGCTGAAAGGTTTGCAGGAACGAAGTTGCCGTGCCCGGTTGATGTGACATGAAGACAAAAATCTTCACGTACGTTGAATTCTTTGATTGCGTTGGCGATATCCGGATAATACTCTTCAAAGCACGTGACATTGCGAGCAAACCTTTCATTTGCTTCTGTTGCAAATTTTGCTTCCCGAGCCTGATGTTCAATTGAATTTGCTAACTGCTCGTCAATAATTTGAATTTGTTCTTCGAGGGATTTTTGACTCATATTAAATTTGATTGTTGGTTAGATGCTTTTATATGCGTTTATTTTCTTTTTATTGCCTAAATGTCGAGATAGCTGCGTAGTGACATCACCTTTTTGTTGTCGCAGCCTGTCATTTATAGCTGATATATTCGCATAGCAATTTTGTAGGTGCACGACTTGTTCTTGGGTCAAGTTGATATCATCACTTGTAAATATCTTCTTCAAAGACAAGTCTAAATTAGTTAGTACTTTTTCCGCGCTTTCTAGCTCACCAGCCTGACAGTGAGCTTCCAGTTCTTCTATATGGTCTTCAAGCTTAGCTAGCTCAGCCGACATTTGCATCAGCACCATTTTGGTTTAGCGTCTTTTCTCGTACATCATAAGGAATAGCATCCCAAGCAGACTTGATTTCCTTCAACAAATTAGAAACTTCATCTATGATTGCCGGGTCGTTTTGCATACTCGCATCTAACAAACGCTCTAACATGTAAGTATACAGAGCATATAAGTTTTCAGTTACTTCGCCACCAACTTCAAAATCCAGACAATCTCTCAATGCACCAATAATGGCAGATGATTTAGAAATATGTTCAGACTTGGCTTCTAAATGTTTTTTCTCAATTGCCACTTTTGCGAGGACCATTTTTTCAATCGCGCCCGCCATGAGCATTTGGATCACTTCATATCTATCAGCACCAGCAACACGCGTTTTAAGTGCCTCACGCTGATAATTTTTGACTCTTGCGTTATACATAACGGCTCCTTACAGTGTTATTTCTTGCTAGTAAATCCTGGTAGGTTTGCAAGCTGCGCACCTAAGTAGTTTTGAGTTTGTTGCATTTGCGCTATCAAAACGTCTAGGCCAGCATATTGTTTCCTTAACCTATCTTCCAGAGATTGCATTCTATACTCATGGTTTACGACATCGTCTTCAAGGTCTTTAATCTGACCATTAAGGCTGTCTTCCCTTTGTTTTAGCAAACCACCTGAATCTACGTAGTTGCCAAGTAACGATTCGAGTTCTTTGGCAACCCCATTAGGTCCTGCAAACGCTGTGCCAATATCGTCAAAATTAGAATCCATTGCGTCATTCAAACTGCGTACTAGCGATGACTTTTCAAGGTAGCCCTCTTTATCTACGCCCAAACCAATATCAAATATCGATCCGAAGGGACCGGCATCGGTTAACGGTTTAGAGAGTGCTGATACTAATTGATCATCTAAACTACGCATAGATGAATCACCATTTAATGGCCTACCTATTCTCGTCTGAAAGCCAATCTGGCCAATAACTGCATTATAGTTGGTAATGAGCTCATCAATTAATGTATTGACCGACTCTCTGTCATATTCAACACTTAGTTTAGCCGTTTCGTACACGGATGTGGTTGCATCTTGAACGCTTTTTGCCTTTGCTGTGATGGTCATATCTTGCACAGCATCTTTAAAGGTATTAGTAGAGCTCGTTACTTCCAAGCCATCTACGGTAATTTTTGCGTTTTGTGCTTTATCACCATCAGCAATGGTCATCCCACCAGCTGGGTTATTTGTTGCATCATGGGTTTCTAGCGCATCCATTTCGGACGTATCACTGGTAATTACCAAGTCATTACCATCCCCAGTTATGCTAGACGTTAACACCAATTTACTGCCAACCGTCGGATCACCGGTGTTGACTATGTTCGCAGTGAGGCCAAAGTTATTGGTGTCGGCATTGATGGCATCTCGTAACTGATTGAGTGTCATGCCTGCTGTGACAGTTAGGTCAAAGGAATTGGTGCCCGCTGCAAACGACAAGGTGCCGCCTGATGCACTGACTACGGTGTCACTGGACGCAAACGCGTTGTCCGCGGTTACAGCGCGACTACCTTGAGCAAGTTGTGTTACTGCAATGTCAAAGTTACCAACTGAAATATCTGACGTTGGTGTAACACTGATGATATCACCGCTTGTAGGCTGCGTAATATTTGCAACCCTTTTGTTGAAGTTTGTGATATCTGCCAATTTTTCGACAGTATCGTTAAGTTTGGAGATAGCAGACTTCACTTCGCCAACCGCCGATAACTCGACTTTGAGCGCTTCGTCCTTTATTGCGAACTGTTGCATCTTGGGCCTATTTTCAGCATCAACAGACGCTTTAATAATGCTTTCAAGATCTAACCCTGAGCCTACACCAGCAGATGTAATAAGTGGCATTTTGCTACCTCCAACTAACAATCAAGCTGTTCTATCAAACAGCACACCTTTACCTGATACCTTATCGGCAAATTCATCCAAAGCCTTAGCTACTTCTCGAAACTCTTCAGAAGGAATTTCTCTGATCACCTCATCGCTATCTCTGTCGATCACTCTAATGAAAGGGGGATCCCCATTTTCATCAAACTCAAACGACAAATTCGTCGAAGTCACAGGCAAAACATTACTTAGCCGATCGAGATTGGCTTTCACCTCCTCAAACAATTCAGGTTGTACTTTACCCTCTTCTTCCTTTTTTTCTCGAGATAGTTCAAGCTTGTTATTACCTTCAACAGCTCGTAATGTTTCTTGTCCTTCTTCGGGCTTCGCAATATCAGGAGTTGGCACCATGCCGTTCGCTCCAACTCCAGTAGCAGATTGAACGTCTTTCATAATACACCTCCAAGTAACAAGCCTAATATATAGTATACGTCAAGTTTGTATTGAGTCCCAAACTTGACGCAACCATAGCGCCAAAATTAACCAAGTAGAGAGAGTGCGACCTGAGGTCTTTGGTTAGCCTGACTTAGAATTGAACTACTTGCCTGCTGCAGTATCTGCATTTTAGTTAAGCTAGCAGTTTCGGTAGCAAAGTCTGTGTCTTTGATACGTGAACGTGCAGCTGATAAGTTTTCAGATACATTAGACTGGTTACGAATGGTAGATTGGAATCGGTTTTGAACCGCACCTAACTCCGCACGCTTTTTATCTACTACAGCGATAAGAGAGTCCATACCCGCAAGTACTGCTTGTGCATTTGCTTGAGAAGATACACTGATAGAGCCTGCTTGGAACGTATCACTAAATGTGTAACTATTTGACGCTCCAGAAATCGAGCTCACACCAGACGCCAATCCTGATAAGTTACTACTGCCTACAGCACTTGCAATGCCTGCAATACCTGACAAGGTGAAACCACCGTTTACAGATACGTCATTTGCAGTACTTGATACGTTTTTCATACTAAATGTGATGGTCTGAACTGCATCGGCACCAACCTGAAAGTTAGCGTCATAAGTACCGTCTAACAGATTTTGCCCACCAAAAGTAGTATCTGCCGCAACCCGGTTAACCTCAGCTGATAGAGAGCGGATTTCCTCTTGGATCGCCAATCTATCTTCATCAGTATTTGAACCGTTTGAAGCTTGTTGTGCAAGTGTTCTAATACGTTGGAACATTTGCGTCGTTTCATCTAACGCACCTTCAGCAGTTTGCGCCAATGAAATACCATCGTTTGCATTTCGAATACCTTGATTAAGACCGTTTATCTGGCCTGTTAATCGGTTTGAAATCTGCAAACCTGCCGCGTCATCTTTCGCACTGTTAATACGAGTACCTGATGACAACCTTTGGAATGAAACATCCAAAGAATTTGACGAGTTGTTTAATTGCCTTTGGGCATTCAAAGAACTCACATTGGTGTTTACGTATAAAGCCATAATAGCCTCCGCTTTATCAATTTTGGTCGCTAAAACGGGATACCCCTACCCTGTTTTAGCGATTGTCAGAGTCCTAAAGTTATAGTTCTCTAACTCCGCTATCGACTGATAAAGCGAAAGCTTTAGCTTTATTTGCAAATAATTTTAAAAATAATTTAATTACCCTTGTAATAAGCTCAATGCAGCTTGTGGTCTCTGATTCGCCTGACCCAAGATTGTTTGGCTAGCTTGTTGTAAAATCTGATTTTTAGTAAGCATAGCTGTTTCATGGGCAAAGTCAGCATCTCTAATACGCGATTTTGCAGCTGCTAGGTTTTCAGAGATATTCGATTGGTTACGGATAGTCGATTGGAATCGGTTTTGAACCGCACCTAACTCTGAACGCTTTTTGTCCACAACTGCGATCATAGCATCCATACCAGCCATAACAGCCTGTGCATTCGCTTGCGAAGAAACGCTGATAGAGTCCGCTTGATATACATTACTAAAAGTAAATGAGTTAGAAGCGCCAGAAATAGCACTGACACCACCTGATAGACCAGAAAGGTTGCTGTTACCTACCGCACTCGCAATACCAGCAATACCAGACATAGTAAACCCGCCATTGGCTGCCATTGAGTTTGCTGTGGCACCAACATACTGCATACTAAAGCCAATTGTCTGTACCGCATCAGCACCGACTTGGAAATTAGCAGAGTAGGAGCCATCGAGTAAGTTTTGACCACCAAACGTCGTATCCGTGGCAACACGGTTTACTTCTGCCGCTAGTTGTCTAATTTCCTCTTGAACTGCCAAACGGTCTTCATCAGTATTCGAGCCGTTAGCCGCTTGCTGTGACAAAGTACGAATACGTTGAAACATACTGGTAATTTCGTCCATCGCACCTTCAGCTGTTTGGGCCAGTGAAATCCCGTCGTTTGCATTTCGGTTACCTTGGTTTAGACCCAGTATTTGCGATTGCAAACGGTCTGAGATTTGCAGACCTGCTGCATCGTCTGCAGCACTATTGATACGAAGACCTGAAGATAATCTCTTAAAAGATGTATCTAGTTCTACGCCCGACTGCTGCAACTGTCTTTGTGCATTCAGCGAGCTGACGTTAGTATTTACAAATAAAGCCATGGTTCACTCTCTCTATTCAATGCTCTTATTCAAGAGCAATATATGAGTACAAGAAGGCAATCCGAATCGATAAAGTTTTTAACGATGGGGCAATAAACTGCCACTTGTACAACTATTCAAAGTTTGAATAAGTAAAAGCAAGCTGCATGCCAACTAACAAAAATAATTTTTGACAATATTGAAAAAACAGACTTAAAGGCTTGATTTTTATTTGCTTTATTTATTTTCTTCGTAAAAAAAGGAGGCTAATGCCTCCTTTTTTAAAAGTTTGAGAGTGAGTGTCAATATTTTATTCTAAATATTGGCACGGAAAGTGCTAACATTAATGTGTTCATTGAATACATGAACTGATTTGGATTATAAGCTCCTCCGCTTTACCATCCAATTCCGGTGTCTGTGTTAATACCCCATCAAGCACAGACACCATTTTCATCCTCCGCTTTACTTAGCCTCTACTTTATTAACCTAGAAGACTTAATGCAGCTTGCGGACGTTGGTTTGCTTGACTAAGAATCGTTTGGCTCGCCTGTTGTAGAATCTGCATCTTAGTTAGTGATGCTGTTTCTGTAGCAAAATCAGTATCTTTAATACGAGATTTCGCAGCTGATAGGTTTTCAGCAATATTCGATTGGTTACGGATTGTAGATTGGAAACGGTTTTGAACCGCACCAAGTTCCGCACGTTTTTTATCAACTACGGCAATCAATGAATCCATACCAGCCAGTACAGCCTGTGCATTTGCCTGTGACGATACACTGATCGAACCTGCTTGGAACGTATCACTGAACGTGTAACTGTTCGATGCATTTGAGATAGCACTTACGCCGCTTGACAGGCCTGATAAGTTACTACTCCCTATTGAACTTGCAATACCAGCGATACCAGATAATGTGAAACCACCATTTGCTGAGATATCGTTTGCCGTACCGGCAACATTTTTCATACTAAAGCCGATGGTTTGTACTGCATCTGCACCCACTTGGAAGCTTGCTTCATATGTACCATCTAGCAGGTTTTGACCACCGAAGGTCGTATCTGCCGCAACCCGGTTAACTTCTGAAGATAGAGAACGGATTTCCTCTTGTATTGCTAAACGGTCTTCATCTGTGTTTGAGCCGTTTGAAGCTTGTTGTGCCAATGTACGAATACGTTGGAACATTGAGGTTACTTCATCCATTGCCCCTTCAGCTGTCTGCGCTAAAGAGATACCGTCATTCGCGTTACGGTTACCTTGGTTTAAACCGTTAATTTGTGAAGTTAGACGGTCTGAAATTTGTAGACCTGCCGCATCATCTGCTGCACTGTTGATACGGAAGCCTGATGATAAACGTTTGAATGAAACGTCTAAGGAATTGCCTGAATTGCTTAACTGTCTTTGAGCATTCAATGAACTTACGTTAGTATTTACATAAAGTGCCATGGTAATTCTCCCACTGTAAACTGAGTACTTACTCTCAAACTTATAACTCTCTTGGCCTTCGAGTTATTTAAACTGTCCGGCTTGGTTAATTAAGTTATCGGACGGCAAAAAGTTTCCTTTAGAATTTTTTTAATTTTTTTTATAAACCACTGTATTTAAAAGACTAAAAATGTAATTTACAGCCTTCTAATAATAGAAGGAAAGGACTTTCCGCTTTGACAAATAACCGAGATAAGGCAATGTTTTTATATGTGGGTCAGGGGGTTAACAAGTAAACTTTAATATTTGGCGGGTTTAATAATAAAAAGCCGTCAAATCGATGACGGCTAAATAGTTTATCGAATGTAATCGAGCAAGGACAAATTGGATAATCTGCCGTAAGTCGCCTGGGAAGCCTGAAGTTGCGTTTCGTGTTTAGTTAATTCAGTAATGGCCTCAGCCATATCTAACTCAATCAAATCTGCACGCGCAATTTTATTGTTAATATCCAAATCCGTGTTTGCATCGGTGATCCGTGTGGCGGTATTCATTCTGCCACCTAACCCCGATTGGATCTGAGAAACTCGATTTTTTGCATTTTCCAACCCTATCATTGAGTCCGCCAATACTTGGCGATAATCTTTGTCGGAAAGGTTGGGGTCTTGCACTGCGGTTATGAGGCTTTCCAATGTATTTAATACATTGTCTTTCTCGGGCGTGCCCAGTTCAAAGGTGATCGTATCGGCAGCCCCAGCAGTCCCGGTAAAACTAAACTCCATACCCGCAACTTTAATATTGTTCTCAGTATAAGTACCGGTCTCAAATACCGTTGCACCTTGCATTAGTCGGTAGCTTGGGGGAGCGGTTGTGCCATTGAGCTCTAATTGAAATTCGTTTCTCGTCGCTGGCGCCGTTGGGTCTGGATTGTAATTGGCTTTGTGGAACAGATCGAAAGGGCCTTGTTGTGTAACGTATACATCTGCACTGACAATACCACCAGAAGGTGTAGCCGTGTTGGTTGTGACATTCAGGCGCTGCTCTACACTTTCAAAAACATCATACCCGTTATCACTAGACTTAATCTCAACACCTTCGGCCACTTTAATTTTATGCTGCCCCTGATCGCCTCGATAAGCATATCGATTATTGTTGCTGTCAAATTCATAAGTTCGAGTGTTATCTTGATAACCCGAAAAGATATAACGACCATCTTCCGTTTTGGAGTTCATTAACTCTAGAACAGCAGTTTGAATTGACTCCAGCTCTTCAGAGAGTGCCGCCTTATCAGGCGCGGTCAATGAACCATTACCAGCGTTAACGGTAAGCTCAATCGAGCGAGTCAAAGAATCTTTAATGTTATCAAGCACACCTTCTTGCGTGTCAAGACGGCTTTTTAACATCGTTAAGTTCTTTGTGTACTGTTCATTAGTCTGGATCTTGTCGGAGTAAAGTAATGATCTCGCCATTGCAGAAGGATCATCCGATGCAGTTAATACACGTTTTTGTGTATTAACTTGCTTCATCGAATTATTCACTTCTTGCTGACTGTTCAAGATAGAATTCAAGTTACTTTTGAAAATCATGTTATGAGATAAACGCATAATTACCTCGCAGCACTAAGCAGTGTATCAAACACTGTTCTGGCAGCACTTAAAATTTGTGCTGACGCAGAATAAGATTGTTGGAAACGCAATAGATTTGCCGCCTCTTCGTCTAGGTTCACACCAGCTACCGATTCAAACCACGCCTCAGACTGAGCAGCAAGCGCATCATACGCTGCGCCATTTGTTTTAGCTTGGTTGGCGACTACCCCAATATCGGTAACTAGCCCGGCGTAAGCTTCATTAAATGTTTTTAAATTGTCCGCAACGGCGGTAGTAACCACATTTTGCCTTACTAATTGTCCAGATTGTAATTGACTTAATACCAATCCATTACGGTTATCATCGAAACCGCCTTGGTTGAATTCAATGGTATAAGTATCACCTGTTGATGGCTCACCATCGATATTGAAGTCAAAACCATACCCCGCAAACACACCACCAGCCGACGCCAAGATATTCTCTCTCGGCGCAGGTGCTGTAAATGTCGTTGTACCGCTTGCATCGGTGATCTGGTATTCATCTGGGTTACCCGTTTTCACCAACGTGATCGTGCCATTTGTCAAAGTTGGAGGACTCGTAGCAGCAAAATTACTACTTGCTGGATCTGTACTTGTCACTGTACCGACAGAAATAGTTGCGTTACTCACATTATTGGCTGAAGACTCAGTTCGAATTGGAGACGCAAGCGCTAGACTCTCTGGTCTATCAGTTGCCAGTGTCATGGTGCCAGCCGCCGCTGAGTTCAATTTTATGTCAAACATATCTCCATCATTTGGCGTAGTAGCTGCACCGTTCACATCGGTAAAGCTTATTTGCAAGCCAAATAAATCTGTGCCTGCGGGCGCAGATTGAGAATTTAAAGGGTTTACATAAGGAACTGTCGTCGCAGTGCCAATGGTATTGCCTTGCGCATCAATCGCTGCAACAGTAATTTGGCTTGAACCGGCATCATAAGAGACTCTAAAATCCGTTGCCGGGATCTCGTTACCTTTTCCTGGTTCCAATGTCGCAACGAGCTGGGTTGTACCTGTATTGCTTCTGTGAGGGTAACCAGCTGTGGTCGGAATTGAAAATATATCTCCGCCTAAGTTACCATCTAAATCCATACCGAGTTTATTTTGTTGGTTAAAAGCATCTGCTAAAGATAACGCTATTTGACCCAACTGGTTTTGTGCAGGGATCAATATTTCGTCACGAAATGCCAGTAACCCGCCAATCTTGCCTTGTAATTTGGTTTGATCTACATCCAGCGCAACTGCCGTCCCATCAGTGACATCAAGTTTTAATTCTTTCTTGCTTGGATCGGGGTCGCCATCTAATGAAAACAAGTTAAAACTGCCATTTTCCATCACTACCGACTGACCTGATCCTAAGAAAACCAGCTTCTCGCCATTTGAACCGTCAAGGGTTTCAATATCAACTAACTCTGCCAAATCTTTAATTGCCTGATCACGCTCATTGAGCACTGAGTTTGCATTATCACTATCAGGGTTCGCATTAAGCGCACCTACCTGACCATTCAAATCACTTATTTTTTGAATTAAGTTATTGGCCTCTTGTGAGTAAATTGACAGCTGCTCATTTACGATATTATTTTGGTCGAAAACAATACCAGACAGTCGGTCCATTTGATCAATGAGATTTTGTGCATCGGTGAGAAACAATGAACGCGTCACCGTAGACGACGGCAGGTTCATCGCTTCTTGTAAATTATTAAACAGAGAGTTAATGCTGCTGTTTAAATTATTTGAGTCTTCGCCAAATAGTGTATCAACACGCGTAGACTCAGTCACAAACTGATCATAATAGGACTGACTAGATACATCTCGGTACAACTGCTTTTGCGCAAATTCATTTAGTAAGCGGACGGTTTCACCACGACCCACTTGATTACCAATTAACGTAGCATGTTCAGTACGCTCTCGAATGTACCCAACTGTGTTTAAATTGGCGATGTTTTTACTGGTCGTTTGCAGTAGTTCACTACTTGCTCTTACGCCAGATGTGCCAATATTCATTAAGTTAAAAGACATCTTAGTTTACTCCCTGACGTGCAAATGAGGACACTACTGATTGAAAATGTGACCCACCCAATACATTTTTTATTTTATTCGCATAATTAGGATCAGTCGCATACCCAGCCTGTTGCAGTGCATCTAGGTACTCGCCGGGTTTAGATGCTTTTTGTAGCGCCTCTTCATAGCGAGGATTGGATTGTAGAAAGTCAACGTAGTCGCTAAAACTCTCTTTTAACGAATCATAAGCGCGAAAGTTTGCTTGTTTTTTAACAGGTAAGCCCTGTTCAAATTCGAGTGTCATTTTACTGGCACTGTCTCCTGTCCAGCGGCTATCCGCCTTAATATTGAATAAGTTAAAACTACTATTTCCATCTTGTTTGGAGATAACATGTTTCCCCCAACCAGTTTCCAGCGCCGCTTGTGCCACCATCACAGCAGGGTTTAAGCCTATTTTTTCTGCTGCAGACTTAGCATAACCCCATAGAGTTTTGACAAACTCTTCTGGGCTTTCAAAAGCCTGAGGATCAGCTGGGGTGTCTGCCACACCTTTAACTGTGCTTTTTTCTTCTGCCACATCTTTATCGGGCTGATTAACCGGAGCCTGACCGTTAGCAATGCGATCACTTTGTAGCTCGGCGCCAGTGCGCACAACCGATGAAGGCATATAGCCATTTTTTTCTGGTGACAGCTGCTGCACAATCAAGTCAGCGAGACCTAAACTACCTTTATTCGATAATTCCAATGCCATTTGTTGGTCGTGCATATCACGATAGAATTTGACACTGCTAGAGTTGAAAGGGCTATCTTTGTCTTCGAAAGCCTCATTGGCTTTACGCATACTGGTTAACAGCATTTGAGTAAAAATTGATTCAAACTGCTGTGCAGCTTTTTTTAGCGCTTGTTTTGATGCATCACCATCACCCGCGCTTTTTAACGCATCCTGTCTCAATGAGTTCAGGTTGTTTAAATCAAAAAAGCTTTGATTATGTGTTGGATCAGTATTCATAGTTCAAAAACACGTCGCTAAAAAAGAATATTACTAACAATGCAAATTTTGAGCCAAAAAAAAGCCTCATTAAAATGAGGCTAACTTATTGATTGTTAATTAATCATCATATGACAACAAGTTGACCATGTATTGCACCAGCTTCTTTTAGCGCTTCAAGTATCGCCATTAAATCACCTGGAGCTGCACCTACAGCGTTAATCGCACGAACTAAGTCATCCAAGCTGCTGCCGGGGTCAAAAACAAATGCTCTTGAATCATCTTGGTCTACGTCAACAATGCTTTGACGCGTGACAACAGCATCTGCATCAGTGAGAGGCTGTGGTTGCGAAACATTGGTCTGCTCTGCAATTGTTACCGTTAAACCACCATGAGTAATTGCAGCGGGCTGTAACTTCACATCTTTACCAATTACAATTGTGCCAGTTCTTGAGTTAACAATGATTTTTGCTGATGTATCTGCTGGTTTAAATTCCAAGTTTTCAAGAGTAGAAAGGTAAGCCACACGTTGCGATGGATCTCGAGGCGCAATCACTCTGACTGAAGCTGCATCTAACGCACTGGCGCTGTTTGGTCCAACTAGTTCATTTATCGTATCAGCTAAACGCTTAGCCGTTGTAAAGTCAGGACGATTCAAATTGAATGTGATGTGGTCCCCTTGAGTGAACGGGCTTTTGACGGCACGTTCTACCATACCACCATTTGGAATTCGACCAACTGTGGGTGTATTGATCACCACTCGGCTCCCATCCAGCCCCTCAGCGCCTAACCCACCAACAATCATGCTACCCTGCGCAATCGCATATACATTGCCATCAACACCTTTTAAGAAGGTCTGTAATAACGTACCACCTCTTAGACTACCTGCACTGCCAATTGAAGATACTGTTACGTCAATGCTCTGACCTGGCTTTACAAAAGGTGGTAAGTCTGCGTGAACCGCTACCGCTGCTACATTTTTGATCTTTGGTTTTAAGTTTCCAGGTAAGGTAATACCAAAGCTATTCAACATTGCTTTAAAGCTTTGTTCGGTAAAGCGGCTTTGCTCCCCTGTTCCTGGCAGGCCCACAACTAACCCGTAGCCAATAAGCTGGTTGCTTCTTACCCCTTCGACCACACTAACATCTTTAATGCGTTCAGCAGCTACCTCAACCGATAAGAAGAGTGTGAAGAGTATTACTAGAGTTTGCAGATTACGCATAATTGACTTCCTTAAAATGGCATCAAGGTGCTCATGAAGAACTTGGTCAACCAACCAGCACTTTGAACTTCTTGTGTTTGCCCTTTACCCGAATATTGGATCCGTGCATTTGCAATGCGGTTGGATTCCACTTCATTTTCAGCAGAAACATCCTGCGGTCTGACTAAACCTTCAAGGCGAATAAACTCCTCTCCAGTATTGAGTGTTAACCATTTTTCACCTCGGATCACCAAATTACCATTCGGTAAGACTCTCATTACATTCACTGAGATATTGCCAAATAAGCTGTTTGATTGATTTGCTTGAGCATCGCCCTGATAGGAAGAGTTAGCCCCCATATCTAGTTGAATAGCGTCACCACCAATATTAACTGGAAGATTGCCAAGACCAAGAAATGGATCGACATTGACCTCACTATCTTTGTCTAACTTTGAGTTTGCTGCTTTTGAAGCTTGTGTCGACTCCCTGAGCACCACTGTAATGATGTCGCCCACTCTCACCGCTTTTTTATCCGAGTACAGATCATTCGAATATGAATTGAACAGCGATCCTGTTGAAACTACAGGCTCGGCCTCCATGTCAGGATACATAGGCGCGTAGTAAGGATCATCTCTTACTACATCACTATTTTCTGTTGACATGCAACCACTTAGGCCTAAGCCTAGCGCAACTACCAATATACATTTACGCATGATCTGCCCTACCTTATTAAAGTTGTTGATTGATGTAACTCAGCATTTCGTCAACAGACTTAATCACTTTTGAGTTCATTTCATAAACGCGCTGGGTTTCGATTAGATTCACCAGCTCTTCGGTGACGTTTACATTAGAAGTTTCAAGTGCCCCTTGCACCATTGTGCCAAGACCTTCAACTCCCGGGTTACCTTGAACAGGTGCACCACTTACCGCAGTTTCGGTATATAAGTTTTGACCTATTGGTTCCAAACCTGATGGGTTAATGAAGTCACTGATCACAAGCTGACCGATAACTGTATTTTCTGCTTGTCCATTAATACTGACAGAAACTTCACCATCTTGAGAAATCGTTATCGAATTTGCGTTATCTGGTACCGTCATTTCTGGTTGCACAGGGAAACCAGCACCGGAAGTTACAACACGACCTGTTTCGTCTGTTGTAAACTGACCATTGCGCGAATAAGCAATTGTGCCGTCAGGCATTTGAATTTCAAAAAAGCCAGGGCCTTGTATCATCCAATCAAGAGAGTTTTCGGTACTTATCATATTACCTTGAGAAAAATTCTTTTGGTTGGCAACTACCTTTGAGCCAGCACCGAGCATTAAACCCGAAGGGAGTTCGGTATCTTGCGATGAACGTCCACCCGGCTGGTTAATATTTTGATAGAGTAAATCTTCAAATATTGCTCGGCTCTTTTTATAACCAACGGTACTGGCGTTGGCTAAGTTATTCGAAATAACTGAAATGTCAGTTTGCTGGGCGTCGAGCCCTGTTTTACTTATCCACAATGCAGGATTCATAATCTATACCTCACTCTCTTATACTATGCGCAGGAGCGAAGTGTGTCGCTCGTCGATTTCTTCTGCTGACTTCATTAATTTCATTTGCATTTCAAACTGCCTCTGGTGGTTAATCAAATCCACCATCTCATGAACTGGGTTGACGTTGGACATTTCTAAATAGCCGCTCATTACTTTTGCTGTGGGTGATATTTCACAAAAACCACAATGGCCATCTTCAAGCTGGTCTTCTTTTGGTCTAAATAGACCATCATTACCTTTCTCCAGCTTTGTGTTGTCTGCGGTAATAATTTTGAGTCTATCCACGGTTTCCAAAAAATTGGCAGGCGCCCCCTGAGGGCGCACCTGAATTGAGCCATCATCACTAAATACCACTTTATCTATTGGAAGGGGTAAGATGATTGGTCCGCCTTCGCCAATTAATTGACGACCATGACTAGTAACCAAAGAACCATCACTTGTAATGTTTAACGTGCCCACTTTTGTATAGGCTTCTTCACCACTCGCATCCATAACACTTATCCAAGATTTGTCATCAACCGCAATATCCAAATCTCGCCCAGTTTCTGCGACAGCACCACTTAGCATGTTTGTTCCTGGACGCTCTTGCATGGCGAATACACGTGTCGGCAAGCCTTCACCAAACGCTTGCATAGAGCGAGCTTGAGCAAAGTCTGCTTTAAAACCCGTGGTATTAGCATTTGCTAAGTTGTTCGCTTTTAGCGCTACACCGCGTAAGCTTTGTTTAGCTCCAGACATGGCGACATATAGCATTTTATCCATGAGAACGACCTAAAACTGTTCAATATATAGTGATAAAAGCAATATTAGTGCCAAGGTGAGTGTCAAAAAATAAAAAAGCCGCGAATGCGGCTTTTGAAGTGTGGTTGATGTTATCGGATTTGCAATATATTTTGTTGTAGTGTCGAGTTTACTTCCAGTGCCCTTGAGTTTGCTTGGAAGTTCCGCTGCGCACTTATCAAATCAACCAGCTCGTTGGTCAAGTTTACATTCGACTGTTCTAAGGCTGAAGAGTTGATGGACCCTAACGTACCTGAACCCGGTTCACCTGCGATGGGCTCACCTGATGTCAAACTTTTCTTCCACCCTGTATTACCAGCTTCAGTTAGACCTTGCGAGTTAGAAAAACGTACCATTGCTACTTGGCCTAGGAAGGTAGAGTCACCATTACTGTATGAAGCAACGATCTTACCATCCGCGCCGATATCAATACCCGCTAATCGACCAGTCGTCGCACCATCTTGATCAAGCGCCTTAACTTCGAATCGGCTCGCAAACTGAGTTGGGAGTTTTGAGCTGGTATTGGTTTCATCACGCCAGTTCATCTGAATATCTGACGGGAATGTCGCGCCATTAGTCAACAAGCCAGATAAGTTCGTACCGGTAAGTGTTAATGGGTTGAACGTAGTACCCGTATTTGGCACTGCTGGGTTACCTGTATCTTCTGGAAAACCTTGTGCGTTAAAACCAAATTCAGTGATAGGGGTACCAGGAGGCGTTGCGATAAGTGTACCAGTGGCATCAAACTGTTGTCCTCCAAGCGTTGCATATACTTGCCACTCATTTGCATTGGTTGTCGGGTCTTCCTTACGGAAAAAGAATTGCAATGTATGAGGTTCACCCAATGAGTCGTAAATAGTCGTCGACGTCGAGCTGTTATATGACGCGCTCACTGTAGGATCAAACGGTACAGACGGTGCCGTTGCACGTGAATCTAGGTTAAACGAAGAATAAACATTTGTGGTAGCACGAGGTGAACCTGATGCATCCGGAATTTGCAACGCAGAAGAGGTACTCAAACTCACCGAAGTCGTATCACCAGTACTTGGGTCTACAGGGAAGCCTTGTAAGAAGTTACCATTGGCATCAACAATAAAGTTATCTTTATTGAGCTTAAATGCACCGGCTCGTGTAAACGTATAGTCTTGGCCGCCTAATTCCTCACTTGTCGCAAAATAACCTTCACCTGTAATTGCGAGGTCAAGTGAGTTTTGGGTAAAGTTTAAAGAACCTTGGTGAAACTGTTGGGCAACCATTGTCGTTGAAACACCATCACCATTTTTAGTTTTACCTGCACTAAATACTGACGATGCGTAAACTGAAGCGAACTCTGCACGCGACTCTTTAAAGCCTGTCGTATTTACGTTTGCAATGTTGTTAGCTGTGGTATCCAAGTCTTTTTGGGCAGCAGCTAGTCCTGTTAAAGCAATATTAAAACTCATACTCTAATACCTCTACAATTAAGGTTAAAATCTTTTGATTACGCTATTTCTGCAACGTCAGTTAATCTAACTGCACCAGCTTTGGTGTTAATTACAATGCCCTGAGAGCCATTGACGTTAACACTATCAATATTTCTAAAAGTCGCTGTAGGCAAAGATTCAAACTTACCGTTTGTTTGCCCTTCAGCTTTAATCGTATATTCACCAGGAGGAACTGGATCGCCGCTTTGATTTAAACCATCCCACTCAAAACGTGTGGCGCCAACACTCTGTTCCCCTAGCTCTATTTTCCTAACGAGCTCATTTTTGTCGTTAACAATACTCAAAGTGAGCTTTTCAACGGGCTCTGCAACAATGATGGATCCCCGTGACTGCATGCCAGGGCCATGCTCAACAGTGTCAGACTCAAGCAGTGCCTTTTTACCAATTAACGCCGAAGCTTGAAGCGCTGAGTTTGACGTCATCGATGCGGCTAGTGATTCAAACTTGGTATTCAAGTTTGATATTCCCTCAGCCATGGTAAAGTTTGTCATCTGAGAAATCATTTGATCATTGTCAGCAGGTTTACTCGGGTCTTGATAAGACAACTGCTGAGTGAGTAACGCAAAGAAGTCTTCCTGCTTTAACTCATCATTTTTCTCAGTTGGCACTTTTTTATCCGGCCAACGCAACGAGTCTACAAAGGACGAAGTTGCGGAATTGACATCATTACTCATCAGCTATACTCCCAATTAGCGCTGACCAAGCAACAGAGTTTTACTTAACATCTGTTTTGCTGCGTCTGCTACTTGAACATTCGTTTGGTACGAACGTGAGGCGGAGATCATATTTGTCATCTCTTCCACAACATTCACATTCGGTTTATAGATATAACCATCTTTATCAGCACTAGGGTGGTTTGGATTGTATTCAACCTGTAATGGCTTATCGCTCTCTACAATTCCTAAAACCTTAACGCCTACCGAAGAACTCATTGTATTTGGGTGCGCTGCGGCCGCCTTGTTTAACTCAGCGGCAAAAACAGGGTGCCTTGCCCGATACACTTTGTCCTGACTAGAACTGATGCTGTTTGCATTGGATATATTACTGGCAGTGGTGTTCAAGCGAACATTTTGTGCACTCATGCCAGAGCCTGCGATATCAAAAACGTTATATAAACTCATAATTAGGCTCCTTGACCACCACCAAGCGCTTTTTTCAAGCTTTTAAATTTACCACCCAAAAAGTTCAAACTAGCTTGGTACTCTAATGCATTCTGTACATACAAGTTTCGTTCCACTTGTATATCTACTGAGTTGCCATCACCTGTATCTGTTTGATTTGGATTACGAAATAGTTCATCACTGTTAGTCAATCTTGTCCCGCCACTAATGTGTCTTTCGTTGGTTCGGGTCATTTGATTGCCGCTTTGTTGTGCCGTCTTTGCCGCACTGAGTGCTCGACCAAAATCGATGTCTTTTGCTTTGTAACCGGGAGTATCAGCGTTCGCAATATTACTTGCCAAAATCTCGGCTCGTTGAGAACGGATCAACATTGTATGCTGATGCACCCCAAGCGCTTTATCAAAACTAATTGCCATAACCAACTCCAAAAATTTGACTATATACAGATTAATGCAAAAGTAGGACCAACTTTAATTTAAATTAAAACACAACATTTAATCTCTTTACATCAGCAAGTTAGAGTTAAACTTTTAGCTCAAAACCTTTGGCCAATAATGTGTTTTTAACTTTTATATAGCTTTGTATAAGCAGGTTTTATTCCAGAAATTGGAGGGAACTTGATGTAAAGGCCACACGTATTTTATTAAGTTAGTCATGATTGAGTTGTCAATGTAATGACTGGAAGGACCATAGCGTGCACTTGCACATACAAGTTTGCAGTAAAAAGCTGCTGTATGATTAAGAATGGGTGTATGGTATCAAAAGTACTAATATCGAACAGATAAATGCTCCTCACCAGCCTTTAACTTCAAGGAATGCCCTAACAGGCAAGATTCTATTTTCATATGAACGAATTGAGAGCAAAAATAAAAATTTGGATCTAAAAAGAGTCGCAATATTCAAGATACATTGGTGTACTTTACTGATGATATCAGTGTTGAACTGGGTATAACCGTATTCATGATGACATGACACCTAGTTCAGCAGCTGTGTGTCTAGCCGTTAAATTTTTGGAGTCTGAGCTGTATGCAGACTGATTTGAACGACAAAAGACATGGCTTCCTAGCTTAGATGCACTTCTATTTCCATCAAGAGTTAAGCGTCAAACTTGTTGAGGTTAGTAGCCAAAAACATGGATCCTGAAGCGAGTTCAGGATGACGGCATTAAACAACTCAGTTGTATTCCCCCTCCTCGTCACCCTGAACTGGTTTCAGGGTCTAAAGTGTAAAAGGCTACCTACAGCGGACGTATTGAGTACCGTTCTTTTATAACGTACAAAATGTAACGGTAGCGAGCGAAGCAAGCGCCTTCAATTTGCGCAAGTTAGGTGTAAAGGTTTAGCGACAGTGAACGAAGTGAATACGTTTACTTTATGCAAGGTGAAATGAGCTATTTTGACAATTGTTAAGGCAAGCAGCTCTACATCTTAGCTTGTATCGAAAACCCCTAACCAACATCAAAAACATGGATCCTTAAGCGAGTTCAGGATGACGGTATTGAACAACTCAGCTGAATTCCCCCTCCTCGTCACCCTGAACTGGTTTCAGGGTCCATAGTGCAAAGCACTAACGGCGATGAACGCAGTGAATACGTTTACGTTGCGCAAGATGAATAACGAGCAAGATGAAATGAGCCGTTTTGACCGCTGATGAGGGACTATATTTAAGAGGAGTAAAGGGTGAAAGCTGTGAAGGTTGCTCCCCTCACCTTGCGCTAATTCGTCTCTTTATCAATGTGCGTGACCTCTGCAATATTCGAGATGATTCAGCACGAAAAAAGCCCGACTCTTTCGAATCGGGCTTTCTTTTATTTGGCGCTTGGCAATGTCCTACTTTCACATGGGAAACCCCACACTATCATCGGCGCTATTTCGTTTCACTACTGAGTTCGGCATGGGTTCAGGTGGTTCCAAAATGCTATGTTCACCAAGCAAATTCTTTGCTTTTAGTTTTTATTATTTATTTTTAAATTGGGCCCTGGCGATGTCCTACTTTCACATGGGAAACCCCACACTATCATCGGCGCTATTTCGTTTCACTACTGAGTTCGGCATGGGTTCAGGTGGTTCCAAAATGCTATGTTCACCAGGAAATTCTGTGTGCAAGATGTTTATCAACACCTCACTAAAATCTGGAAGCGTAATTAAATTCTTATCGTCTACTTTCTATTCTTAACTTCTAACAAGTCAAACCACTTTGGCGTTGTATGGTTAAGCCTCACGGGTAATTAGTACGAGTTAGCTCAATGCCTCACAGCACTTCCACATCTCGCCTA
>NZ_JASJUT010000017.1:0-97982 GCF_030135505.1 Pseudoalteromonas obscura | reverse complement strand
ATCAGAGTGCTGGTTTGAGTCGTTACCTGAGGCTGACGATCTAGTACGGCATGAGCCAAAAGCGGCGACATCAGAAATTACCGTGCAGCATGCAACGCAAGGAGAGAATATGGAAGGGGGAGTCGGAAAGTGTGCGCTTGTACCGCGCTGGGCACCAGTTGAATTGCAGCCTCAAAATGATGCAGCGAGCACTGTGTATCACGAGGGCGCTGTGTGTGTGGTGGGGGCGAGTGTTTCGCAACAGGCGACATTGTCTAGACTGCATAACAGAATGTATTTTTTTGATGCACAGCAAGCGCCGGATAAGGCATTGGCTGACATAGCCTCACAGCACATTAGTCATGTCATTTGGATCCCACCGACGGCGAGTGATGACATCCTCGGCGGCGAGCATAACAGTTGTGTGCAAGCTTGTTTTCAATGGCTCCAGTTTGTCCTACACGAGCTGTCTGTTGCGCCCACCTGTGTGACATTGCTCATGCAGCAGGATAGTGACTTGCCAGAAGATATTGCTTTTGAGCACGCACCTCTGGTGGGGATGCTTGGCAGTATTAGCAAGGAATATCCGGCGCTAAATGTGCGTTTGTTTGATGTGGGGACTGACACTGAGTGGCCGCTGCAGATCCTTGGCGACATACAGCGGCGTTTTGATGGGGTTCATTTGTATCGTAATGGGCAGTGGCTTGTGCGACAGTTTGTGCCGATTGAATGGGCGAATACCTTACCAACAACAGCGCAAGCATCTGTATTGTGTCGACCTGGCGGCGTGTATGTCTTAGTGGGCGGGGCCGGGGGAATAGGCCGCGCTGTCACCGAATATATGCTCAAGCATCAAGGTGTACACGTGATTTGGCTGGGCCGCAGAGCACTGGATCCGCAAATTCAAGCATCTATCGCGCAATTGCGCAAAGAAGGGGGGACATTGCAGTATGTGCAAGCTGATGTCACTGAATACGCCGCTTTACAAACGGCCTACCATAACATTGTACAGCAGTTTGGTCGGGTAAATGGGGTGCTCAATGCCGCGATGGTTTTTAAGGCGTGTGCCTTTAAAAATATGAGCTTTGATGATTTTTCCGCCGTCTATGATGCCAAAGTGCAAAGCAGTGTGAATCTGGCTCGGCTGCTAAAATATGAATCGCTCGATTATCTGGTGAACTTCTCATCGATCAATAGTTTTATCACCGCCGCGGAGCAAAGCCATTATGCGGCGGGGAGTCTGTTCCAAGACACCTTATCAAACGCATTGCAACGGGCGGTATCGTTTCAAGTGAAAACCATCAATTGGGGGTATTGGACGGCTGAGGGCGCACTGGCCAACTCTGACATGTTCCAATACTGGCGTGCCAAATCTGGGGTGGGGGATTTAACCATCACCGATGCGATGGCTACCCTTGAAATCGTGATGCGTTCAGAGCTTCATCAAGTGGCGTATATTAACGCCTTAACGGCATCGGCTAACCTGCCAAATACAGATCTAAAACAGCGCTGTTACGTCGACGCAGAGGCGAGGAATGATGCACTAGATCTCAGTGATTTGAATCGCTTTTTGTTGCCAGCAGCGGCGGATCTGGCCGGTGGTTTGACGTTTCGCGCAGCAGATGAGCTAACCATTCAATATATGTGGTACCAACTTTACCGCTGTGGCTTGTTTGACGGTACGAGTTTGACAGTGCAAACACTCCAACAGCGTTTGCAGCAGCTGCGCGCAGAGCAAAGCGTTTCTTACCTTCAGCGCTGGCTACACAAAGCCATCAATTTACTGTGTGAACGCGGCATTCTTGCTTATCAGACAGCTGAAGTTGATGCACAGTGCGTCTTTTCTCTCACCGAACAAGGTCGACAATTGGCGACGGATGAGCGGATTCTCACACAGTGGACCGAGGCGTGTGCGAACTGGACTGCGGATCCGGCAACTGCGGCACAGGCCCACTTACTCGACGCGACGTTATCGGCGCTACCGGCAATTCTCAGCGCAGAGAAACGGGCAACTGAGATCATGTTTCCCGAGTCTTCAATGCGCTTACTGGAAGGCATTTACAAACATAATCCGGTCTCGGATTACTTTAACCGTTTGGTGGCAGATGTGGCTGCACATATTACCCAGCACGGTTTTAAGCACGGCAAAAAAGCGCGAATATTAGAGATTGGAGCGGGCACAGGGGGCACCAGTGCGCTGGTCTTTGAGACCTTAAAACCGATGCAACATCAGGTAGAAGAATACTGCTACACCGATATTTCACGGGCTTTTTTAATGCATGCACACACGCATTATCAAGCGCACAACCCATTTTTGAAAACGGCGATTTTTAACGTAGAGCAGCCAGTAGACGAGCAAGCGGTGGAACGTGGCAGCTATGATATGGTGATTGCAACGAATGTGCTGCATGCGACGCGCAACATTCGCAACACATTGAAAAATGCCAAGGCACTGCTCAAGCCTGGCGGTGTTTTGATCTTAAATGAATTATCCGAAGACTCCATCTTTTGCCACATGACCTTTGGCCTGCTCGAAGGGTGGTGGTTACACGAGGATTCCGCGATCAGGATCCCCGAGTGTCCAGGACTGACATCACTTGGCTGGAAACAAGCGTTAGAACAAGAAGGGTATCAGGAGGTGGCCTTCCCACAGCTGAGTGCACATGTGCTAGGCCAACAAATTATTGTTGCTAAAAGCAATGGCGTGCGGTTTGCACAATCACAGGTATCTGCTGACATCCAGTCGCCACCTGCTATGGTTAATAGTGACACGGGTGAAGTAAATACCGTGGATGAGGCTTTAGTCAAACGGCGTGCGGCCCCTCAGGCACACAGCACGTCAGCGCTGAAAAACACCATTAAGCAAGTCATAGCGGATGCTTTAAAATACAGCGTGAATGACATTCAAGTTGATGAGTCGTTTGCGGATTATGGGGTCGACTCTATTACTGGCGTCAACGTCGTTCAGGCTTTGAATGAGGCACTGACACTGACTTTACACAGCACTTGCTTATTTGACTATACCAATATCACACGGCTGGCTGACTACATTGCAACGCAGTTGCCCGAACAACCTGAAAACCATATGGTAGAGGATGCAACCACCGCGGGTGAGCATGCGGATCAAAGCCTGTCTGCGCCGCAGAGCTGTGCGGCAGCAACCATGCCATCGACCTCATCAGATGACGATATCGCCATTGTGGGCATGAGCGGTCGCTTTGGTAAGGCTGACAATTTATCCGCGCTATGGGCTGCATTGGAAAGGGGCGAAGATTTGGTTGAACCTGTGCGCCGCTGGAATTTATCGCAGTATTATCCGGGTATTGACCCGAGTGAGTATTGTGATGCCGGGGCTTTACTGACGCGTATTGACCAATTTGATCCCGGCTTTTTCAACCTATCACCCAAAGAAGCCACTTACATGGACCCACAACAGCGTCTGTTTATGGAAACCTGTTGGCATGCTTTGGAAGATGCTGGGATCAGCGAGCAAAGTATGGATGGTGAAGCTGTCAGCATCTATGTGGGGTGTGAGCAGGGTGATTACGACCACTTGTTTGACGACGCGCCGCTAGCGCAGGCCTTTTGGGGCAATGCGCCGTCAATTATTCCTGCCAGAATCTCTTATCACTTGAATCTAAAAGGGGCGGCCATCGCCATTGATACAGCCTGTTCAAGCTCTCTGGTTGCGATCCATAACGCCTGTGATAGCTTGCGACATGGCGATGTCGATATTTCCATTGCCGGAGGGGTATTTGTGCAATCAACCCCAGACTTTTATCTGAAGTCTAATCGCGCCAATATGCTGTCTAAGTCAGGCAAGTGTTATACCTTTGATGAGCGCGCCGATGGATTTGTGCCAGGCGAAGGGGTTGGGGTTGTCGTGCTCAAACGTTTGCGCGATGCCATTGCCGACAAAGATAGAATTTATGGCGTGATCAAAGCCAGCGGTATAAACCAAGATGGCACCAGTAATGGGATCACAGCGCCAAGCTCAGTGTCTCAAGAGCGTCTGATCAAAGACACCTATGACAAATTCAATATTGATCCAGAAAACATTCAAATGGTTGAGGCTCACGGGACGGGAACTCGTTTAGGCGACCCCATTGAATATGAAGCTTTAAGCCGCGCGTACCGCCACTACTCCAGTAACACCGCATGGAGTGCATTGGGGTCGATAAAAACCAATTTAGGGCACGCCGCCACGGCTGCGGGCATGGCTGGTCTGTGCAAAATACTGTTGTCGCTACAACATAAAAAAATCCCCGCATCACTGAATTACAACACAGGTAACCCAGCTATTCAGTTTGATGACTCCCCCTTCTACGTCAATACCGCGCTCTCGAACTGGCAGTCAAGTGGACAGCGCCCCAGAGCAGCCGCGATCAGCTCGTTTGGGTTTAGCGGCACCAACGCCCATTTAGTAATTGAAGAAGCGCCTGAATTACAGTCCACAACAGAGACTCAGAGCCACTATTTACTCTGCTTGTCGGCAAAGACGGCGCAGCAACTCAGCCGCCGCGTTGAAGATCTCTTGGCACATCTGCAAAGCGGCCTCGTTACTAACTGTGCGGATCTGAGTTACTCGCTGTTGCAAAGGCGTACGCATTTTGAATACCGCTTTGCGTGTGTGGTTGAAAATCTGGCGCACGCTGAACAGGCCTTAAAGCAGTGGATAGCTGGCGAGCCGGCAACACAGGTTTATGACAATATTCAGTCAGTATCTACCAGCGCGGTGCGCCCAGGCTATGCACAGTTTGCAATGGACTCACTAAACAAAGCGATAACGGAGCAAAATCACGTACTTTATCAGCAAGCACTAGATATGCTTGGACAGCTCTATAGCGAGGGCGAGGCATGTGATTTTTCAGTGCTATTTCAGCACAGTGCAGTTCGGGTGATCACGCTGCCTGACTACCCTTTTGAGCAAAAGACCATTTGGGTAGATAACCAGGTTGAAAATCCGCGCAGCGCTTCTGTGCAGCAGGCCAACAAACTTCATCCATTAGTGCATAACAACGCGTCGACCTTTTTGCAGCAACGTTTTGTCAGTCACTTTGACAGCCAAGATTACTTTTTACAACAACATGTGATCCATGGCAAAAAGATACTGCCAGGTGTCAGTATGGTTGAGATGGTGCGCGCGGCGCTGTCAATATCCACGCAAGGTACTAAGCCGGTTGAGCGACACACTCTGGTGATGAACAATATTGGCTGGTTGACACCTTGGGTGCTTGATGAAGCTGCAAAAACGCTGCACATTGACCTGCATCGTGACGGGGCTGGCACGCGATTTGAAATCAACAGTACAGCGAGCTCTTCGCAAGTTGAGCCTGTGACGCATTGTAGCGGAGAAGCGCAATTGGAAGCGCCCTTTGCGCCTTTGGATCGCGCTGTGCCTGAGCTCCCTACAAGCGGATCACTTGTGCTATCTGCTGAGTCTATCTACGCGTACTTTGAGCAGTGCCACATAGTGTATGGTGAGCAGTTTAGACGAGTGTCGCAATTGACCATCTCAGGCACGCAAGGGGTTGCAGATATTGTGGTACACCCAGCGCAAAACTTTGCGCAACAAGAGATGGAGATTGAACCTGGGATTTTTGATGGGGTGCTGCAATCCGCTGCGGTTTTGATCGCTCGCAGCTGTGATATTGATGAGGCACTGGTGCCAATCGCGTTAGAACAATTGCGAATTTATGGCGCACTCAATGACACTGTGCGCACACATATAACTATGACCTCCGATCTCAATGCGAACACCAGTGTGCACAAAGTGAATATTGAAGTGTTTAGCGAAGAAGGCAATTTGATTGCGAGCATGACCGGGTTGAGTTTTAGAGCCATGTTAGCGACCTCCCCCTCACCGGACAAGGTGAGTGTGCCAGCTGTGCAGGACATGCAAACGTTACAGTTTAGCCACGCGATACAAGCGACAGAACGCGCGGTGCATTTAGCACTGCGTGATGGGGTTACACTGGATACAGCGCAGTTGATTGTTGTATTGGGTGAGACACATATACAGATCCAAGCTGGAACCGACTTTGCGCCGTATCAGGCACAATTGCAGCAGGTGTGTGAGCAATTTAATGGCGTAGAACATCAGAAATTAAACGAAACTTTTGAGCGCCATTCGAGTTGTTTGCTGACGATGTTACAGTTGTTGATGCAGCAAAAACAATTGACAGAGATCCGCTTACAAGTGGTGGCCGCCACACATATGTCTGAAGGTGAGGCAAATATCCTGACATCGGTTACGTCGAGCTTATCCGCGTTATTAAAAACCACAGCACTTGAAGATCCGAGATTTCATTGCCAATTTATCGACATTGCATCACCAGAAGGGTCAGCACCGCTCAGCCAAGCACACATAAATGAACTGTGCTGCGTTGCAGCTAATCATATGGATGAAGCGTATTTACTATATAAAAACAATACGCTATACCGAGAAGCTTGGACCGAGATCAACCCTGATGTAGCGGCCTTTAGTCCGTGGCGTGACGATGCGGTATATCTGATCACTGGCGGTTTGGGCGGGATTGGCTACGCGATTGCACAAGATATTGTTCAGCACACCCGTACCGCACGTATTTTCTTACTGGGGTCGCGTCAAGCCGATCTGCACACCGAGCAGCAGATCGCACAACTCAACTCGCTTGGTGGTCACGCTTCTTACCACAGTGTCGATGTGACTCAAGCGGCGGCACTCAACCACTTTATTGCTGCTCACCAAAATGCGCTGAAATGTATCACGATATTGCACTGTGCTGGCGTGACCCGTGACAGTTTGGTGGCTTATATGGCTCCAGAGCGTTTGCACCAGACATACCAACCAAAAATTGCTGGCGTGGTGAACCTAGATACCGCCACCAAACATTTAGATGTTGAAAATCTGGTGCTGTTTTCCTCTGTTAGCGCCGTATTGGGGAATGTGGGTCAGGGCAATTACGCCACTGCCAATAAGTTTATGGACCGGTATGCGACGTACCGCAATCAGTTAGTTCAACGTGGTGAACGCAGAGGTCGCACTGTGTCCATCAACTGGCCTATTTGGGGTACCGAGGGAATGGTAATTGATGCGCCGACTCTTGCGCGCATGCACCAAGAGTGGGGGATGAGCACTCTGGCTCCGCAACAAGGCTTGCAAACGCTTTATCAAGTGTTACAGAGTCGACACGACAATGTGTTTATCATGCATGGTGTCAGCGCGCGGATCCGGGCGCTGTTTAACGCACCAACTCAGTCCCAATCACCTGATCAGACAATGGCTTTTTTGATAGCACAAAGCTGCGAATTGACGGGTGTGGCAGCCCATGAATTGGACATCCATCTAGCATTTGATGAATACGGCTTTGATATGACACAACGGAGCGTGCTGATCGATAGGCTCAGTGCAAAGTTAGGTGAAAGTATCGACAAACATATTCTGTATCAAGCAGGCTCGCTTGACGAGTTAAATACCTATCTTAATCAAGCACCTGAGCGCCAACAGCGCGCAGAAATACTCAACTCAAGTGAGCAAATTAGCGCGGCGCAGCACGCGCCAGTGGCTGCGCAACAGATCACTGATAATGTTGCGCAGCTATTGCGTGAACTTGTGCACCAACATACTGATATCGCACTGGAAGATATTACCAGCGATGCGCATTTTGAGCGTTATGGTATTGACTCTCTGATGGTGGTGAGTATGACCAGTGCGCTTGAGAAAATATGCGGACGTTTACCAAAAACGCTGTTTTTTGAATACAATACCATTGCGCAGATCAGCCAATATATTTCAGAGCATTTCCCTGACAAATTGCAAGCGCACTTTGCGCCCAACACTGCGCCTGACTCGAGTGTCGCTGAGCCCAATGAAACCGCCATTGAAGGTGAACTCGCTCAGCACAGCGGCGCACCACACGGGGGAGCATCGCATCAGGAAAACACGGTATTATCAGCACCTCATACTGAGCCGACACTGACGGCTGCCTTGCCAGCGCAACCACAGCACATTGCCATCGTTGGGATTGCAGGTCGCTATCCCAAAGCGAGTTCGCTACATGAGTTTTGGCAAAATCTCGTTCAAGGTGTGGATACCATTACTGAGATACCGGCCTCGCGTTGGGATCACAGTCGTTACTTTGATGAGCGCAAAGGGGTACTTGGAAAAACATACAGTAAGTGGGGCGGTTTTATTGATGGCGTAGATGAATTTGATCCCTTATTTTTTAATATCTCTCCCCATGATGCGGAATTTATGGATCCGCAAGAGCGTATATTCTTGCAGTGTGCCTATCACGCGTTAGAAGATGCTGGTTATGCCGATACTTATTGCGCTCAGCCTGGTGCCAACCTACTGGGCGAAAAAGTGGGGGTATTTGTCGGCGTCATGTATTCAGAATATCAACTTTATGGCGCGCAGCAAGGTGTGCATGGCACCCCGATTTCACTCGGTGGAAGTGCTGCCTCAATTGCTAATCGGGTGTCGTTTAGTCTCAACTTTACGGGGCCTAGTTTGGCTGTCGATAGCATGTGTTCAGCGTCATTGACGTCAATTAATTTAGCGTGTGAAAGCATTCTCAATGGCCATTGTCATGCTGCGATTGCTGGCGGGGTTAACCTAAATCTGCACCCGAATAAATATTTAAACTTGGCGCAGGGCAACTTTGCTTCATCAGAAGGGCGTTGTAAGAGCTTCGCCGCGGATGGCAATGGCTATGTGCCCAGTGAAGGGTGTGGTGCGCTTATCCTGAAACCACTTTCACAGGCACTTCGGGATAATGACCAAATCTATGGCCTGATAAAAGCTTCGTCTATAAACCACGCAGGTAAAACCAATGGCTACACTGTGCCGAGCCCCAATGCACAGGCCGAGGTGATCAGTAGCGCGCTGTCCAGTGCAGATGTTGATGTGACCACGCTTGGCTATATCGAGGCCCATGGGACAGGCACGTCACTGGGCGATCCGATTGAAATTGCAGGTTTAGAAAAAGCCTTTAAAGGCATGAGCAGTGCACCGTTTAGCTGCCGCATCGGTTCAGTAAAGTCGAATATTGGACACTGTGAGGGGGCAGCAGGGGTTGCGGGTGTGAGCAAAGTGCTGTTGCAAATGAAGCATCAAAAATTAGTGCCTTCAATTCACGCTCAAACACTGAATCCAAATATTGATTTTGAGCATTCTTTGCTGCAACTACAAACTCACTATGAAGATTGGCCACACCAGCAGCGAGAGGACACCATCCTACCTTATCGCGCCGGTATTTCTTCGTTTGGCGCGGGCGGGGCGAATGCACATATTGTGCTTGAAGAGTATCCAGTGGCTGCGCGTAGTTCAGCCGATGACAGTGATGTGGCGTTGCCCTATATGTTCTCTGCTGCAACACCTCAGCAGTTGAGTACATTGGTCAGTGATTTCTTAGCGTGGTTTGCTGCGGGGCATTTTGACTCAGTTGCTCTTGCTGATATCGCGTATACGCTGCAAGTTGGACGCAAAGCGCTCAAAGAGCGTTTGGTGATCATCGCCAGTTCTCGCACTGAGTTGGTTGGGAAGCTGACATCTTATCAGGGTGGGCAAGCCGCGACAGGTGTATTCAGTGCAAATATCAAAGTGGCGAACGAACAACAAATCCAAGCCGCTACGGATTTTACCGCATATCCGTGGTTACTCGATTGGTGCTTAGGGCAAAAGGTCGATGCGCAGGCACTGTGGTTTACAGACCAACAAGTTCGTCGCGTATCTCTGCCGACCTATCCATTCAAGCAGGACTCATATTGGTACACATCAATTTGTGATGATGCGCCACAACTTGCGCCTGTGACGCCACATCAGCATCCGTTGTTACAGCGTAATACATCCAATTTTTCGGGCGTGCGTTATGAAAACAATTTTAACGGGCAGGAGTGGTTCTTGCGCGATCATCAAGTGAGTGGCGAAAAAGTACTGCCGGGTGTGGCCTATCTAGAAATGGCGGTGCAAGCTGCCAAAGACGTACATAAACTCACGGATAGCCATGGTCTCTCGCTGTCAAATATGGTGTGGCGCCGCGCTGTGGTCGTGGCTGAACAAGGTGGCCGTGTTGAGATGGCTCTGACCCCGAAAGGCAGTAGCAGCATTGATTTTACGGTGCAACATAATGACGCGCTGTGTATGAGTGCGCAGATCAACATCGAGGAGCGGGATCCACAACACGGCCGCTTTGGTGGTAATAAACAGCCGGAGTTACAACAATTAATGGACAGTGCCCGCGCCATAGCACCAGCGGATTTCTATGCGGCTTTTGCGCAGCACGGCATTGAATATGGTGAGACACACCGTTTGGTCCACGCGCTGTACGTCACTCCCACCCAGGCGCTTGCCAATATCGCGCTTGCGCCGACACAGGAAAGCCAGCTGCGTACATTCGCTTTACATCCGGGCCTGATGGATGCGGCTTTGCAAGCAATCAAAGCATTTTACATACAAGATGCGGATCCACGTTTGATGGTGCCGTTTTCATGTCAGCAAGTGCGTATCCACGCAGCGCTAAGTGCCACTATGTGGGTGCTGTGCAGTCGAGACGAGAAGGGGGCAAAACATCAATTCAATATTGAGGTATTCAATAACAAAGGTGAACTAAGCGTGCAATTTAAACAGTTAGCAGTGATGCCATATCATGGGCCGGGCAGCGTACATCAAACGCCTTCAGATGAGCAGTTCAAGGTGACCAAAACCAGCTCAAGCCAGAGCGCGAGCTCATCGCTAGCAAGTGCGAACGACGCGTGGGATCAATATTTGATACCGCGCTGGACAACTGTAGCCGTTGCCGCTGAGCATGAACGTCTCGATACACAACGCAATACGTTAGTGGTTGAGCTGGGAGACTACTCAAAAGCGCTCAGCGTATTGCAATATAACAAAGGCACAAGCATTGCCCTCAAAGAGAGCTACTCCGTCGAGGACATTGTCAACAAGATCACTCATGCTGGCGAATTTGATGAAATCGTGTGTTTAGCTGCCAACGTTGAACTGAACTATGGCAGTGCATCAGGCAATGATTTAGACCTTGCATACACTAAGCTCAGCAGTACACAAAAAGGGAGCGCATTGCTTTGCTTTAACTTTATCAAGGCACTACTACAGTGTGGTTATGCAAATCGGGCACTGGATATCAAACTGGTTACGATCCATGCCTTTTCCGTTTTGCCGGATGAAGGAGCCGATCCCGCTTATGCAAGTCTACATGGCCTATTTGGCTGTCTGGCCAAAGAGTATAAAAACTGGCATGTCACTGCTGTGGATAGCGATTTTATCAGTGGCTTGCCAATACACGCGCTGAGTCGTGTTGAACAAGCTACCGATGGTGTATCGATAGCTTACCGACAAGGGCAATGGTTTGTTCAACAACTTTACCCATATACGCCACCGAGTGTGTCGAGTGAGCCCTACCGCGATGGCGGGGTTTATGTGGTTGTTGGCGGCGCTGGCGGTTTAGGTCAGGTGTGGAGTGAAATGATGATTAAAACCCATCAAGCCCATGTGGTCTGGATTGGCCGTCGTGAACAAGATGCTGAGATCAGCGACGCTATGGAGCGTCTTGCACAATATGGCCCCAAGCCTTGGTATCTGTGCGCAGATGCCAGTGATCCAGTTGCGATGCGTGACGCATTGGATTCAATTAAATTACGCCACTCGCACATTCATGGCGTGGTGCACTCAGCATTGGTGCTGCAAGATCGCAGTTTGGCCAGAATGTCACAGGATGAGTTCCTCGGTTGTTTAAGCGCTAAAGTGGATATATCCCTGTGTTTGGCACAAACATTTAAAGCTGAATCGTTGGACTTTGCTTTGTTTTTCTCATCCTTAATTGCGTTTACACGTAATCCAGGGCAAGCAAACTATGCCACTGGCTCGGTGTTTGAAGATGTTTTCGCAACGCAAATAAACCGCCATTGGTCATGCAAAGTGAGCGTGATCAACTGGGGTTATTGGGGTGATGTCGGTGCAGTGAGCGACGCGTCTTATCGTCAGAGAATGGAGAAAGCTGGCATCTTATCTATCCAGCCTGAGCCTGCCATGGCAGCCATCCATCACTTACTGAGCAGTGATGAGCCACAACTTGGATTTATTCGTGTGGACAGCAGGGCACAGATCGGCGGCGTGAACGAGCATGCTCAGATCACTCGTGCTCAAGCGCTACAATATGTATTACCGGATATTCAGGCTGAATTTGATTTGGCCTATCAAGAGGGAGCTGCACGTCAACAAGCCCTCAGACACCTTGGACAATTAGATCTGCAAGCCAATCAAACCTTGGCGGAAGCTTTGCTGCCTTTGTTAGCTGTACAATTACGTGCTGCGGGAGTTTTTGCTGGGCACACAGGTTCAGAAGTGAGCATGTCCGATCTGGTTGGCAGTATACAAGGGGTGGGGCTGAGTGCGTATCATACGACGATGTTTAGCCAGTGGTTGACGTACAGTGTGGAGCTCTTGCAGCAAGCTGGGTGGATCAAACAAGGGGGGCAGCAGTTACTCTCATTGCAACCAGCGCAGACACTGGATGCGGACACCTGCTGGCAGCGTTGGAAACAATATTGCCAACACAATCAAGATAACAACCTGATCGCGGCAAAAGCGACGCTATTGGATGCCATGGTCACGGCTCTACCTGATATCATCACAGGTAAGATAAAAGCCACCGATATTATGTTTCCTCAGTCGTCCATGGCTTTGGTAGAAGGTGTGTATAAAAATAATGAGGTGTCGGATTACTTTAACCATGACGTCGCACTGGCCGTTTGTTCAGCCATTCGAGCCTGGCAGCAACAGGGACATGGCCGTAAATTAAGAATTCTGGAGATAGGTGCAGGCACGGGTGGCACCACAGCTGGACTGTTAGAAAAGCTGCGACCGTTTGCGCCACAGATTGCCGAATATTGTTACACCGATGTCTCTCAGGCGTTTCTCAATCATGCACAAACCCACTATGTGGCAGACTTTCCATTTATCAAAACGCAGTTGCTTAATATCGAACAACCCCTCTTGACGCAAGGGGTGAGTACAGGCAGTTACGATATCGTCATAGCAGCACAAGTATTACATGCCACGAAGAGTATCAGCACCACTTTGGCACACACCAAAGCGCTGCTTAAACGCAATGGGGTATTGATCCTCAATGAACTGAGCGAGCGCTCTGTATATAGCCATCTGACTTTTGGCTTGTTAGATGGTTGGTGGCTGTATCAAGATGCTGCTTTGCGAATGCCGTATTCGCCGGGGTTATCCTCATCAGGCTGGCAACTTTGTTTGGCTGCACAGGGTTTTAGCCAAAGCTACTTCCCCGCGCCACAATCTCATGGCATGGGTCAGCAAATTGTCATTGCGATCAGTGATGGCAATTATATGATACCCAAGCAGGTGGACAGCACGGATCTTCCCCTAGATGTCGGTAAGCCGGCAGCGCAGAAGACCCAGAGCGTGTCCGCAGCCACCCGTAGCTCTGGGCAAGTTGCGCAGCAGCTGACTCAGGTGAACGCAGTGATCATGCAGGCATTTTCGGCGGCATTAAAAGTGCCTACAGCGTCAATTGACCCCACAGAAGCGTTCTCGGATTATGGCTTAGACTCGATCACTGGCGTCAATGTGGCGCAAACCATTTCCACTGAGTTGGACGTAGATCTCAATACCACAGCACTATTTGACTATGTTAATGTGGAGCAACTGGCACAGTATGTGGTGTCTTTGTTATCAGACAAAGCTGAAAATGAGAGCCCACACCTTGAGCCATCAGTTAGTAGCGCTGCACCTGTGCAATCGTCGCAAACCGCTCAGGCTGAAGTGCTGTCAATCGTCACGCGCGCACTGTCTCACGCATTAAAAGTGCCGCCAGAGGTGATTGAACCAACAGAAGCTTTTTCAGACTATGGGCTAGACTCCATCACAGGTGTGAATGTCGCGCAAACCATCTCCAATGAACTTAACATTGACCTCAACACCACGGTGTTATTCGACCATGTCAATGTCGAGCAGCTCTGTCAGCATATATTGGCACACCACCCTGATATCGCCGAGACAACAGTATCGGTGTCAGCGCTCCCCGAGTTGGCGGCGACACACAGCAGTCAGTCAAAAGCCGTTGATGATGCGCAGCAAGCTGCAATTTATGAGGTGATCACACAAGCTCTGTGTGATGCATTGAAAGTTCCTGTGGCTGATATTGATCCCCACGAAGGGTTTGCGGACTATGGTTTGGACTCTATCTCCGGGGTCGGTGTGGCACAACGTATTTCCCAACAATTAGGCATTGAGCTCAGTACCACAGTGTTGTTTGATTATGTGTCAGTACAGCAGTTAGCAGAGCATATTTTGACGAACTACTCAGAGCTCAATATCGCCCCAAATATCAATAGCTCTGACGATGCGCAAGTGCTTCACACCGCTTTGGGCAATGATCCTACGTCTTCGAGCAATGACATTCAGCAAACGCCGAAACAGGATGTGCAACAGCTGCCAACTCGACGCGAATATCCAGATGAGGCGATCGCCGTGGTGGGGATGAGTGGTCGTTTTCCTGGTTCTGAGAGCGTGGATGCACTATGGCAAAACATTGCTAATCGCGTTGATCTCGTGACGCCAATAACACGTTGGGATATGTCAAAATACGCTGGGCTATCCACTGATTTTTGTGCTCAAGGGGGCTTTCTTCGTGACATAGAGCAATTTGACCCAGGCTTTTTTAATATCTCAGGGACCGAAGCAACCTATATGGATCCACAGCAGCGATTGTTCTTACAAGAGTCTTGGAAAGCGCTTGAAGATGCAGGTTATGCCGGTGATCCCAACTTTGGTGAAAAAGCGGGAGTGTATGTTGGCTGTAATAGCGGTGACTACAAGAACATGTTGTCGCAAGACGCCCCTGCTCAAGCATTTTGGGGGAATGCTGGCTCTATCACCCCGGCGCGGTTATCTTATTACTTAAACTTGATGGGGCCTGCCGTGGCAGTAGATACGGCCTGTTCAAGCTCTTTGGTTGCGATTCATTTAGCGTGTCAGGGACTGTGGTCCGGCGAGCTGGATGTGGCGCTTGCTGGCGGGGTATTTGTGCAATCAACCCCTGAATTCTATCTGCAAGCGGACCGTGCCAATATGCTGTCTAAACAGGGTCGCTGTCAGACGTTTGATGCCGCAGCGGATGGCTTTGTACCCGCTGAAGGAGTCGGTGTGTTAATACTGAAACGACTCGCGGATGCCTTGGCGGATGGCGATCACATCCACGGCGTCATAAAAGGCAGTGGTACCAATCAAGATGGTGCCAGCAATGGCATCACAGCGCCGAGCGCAAAGTCGCAACAAAAGCTGATAAAAGAGGTTCACCGTCGTTTCAACATTGCTCCGGAGGATATTCAACTGATCGAAGCCCACGGTACAGGCACCAGTTTAGGGGATCCAATTGAAAGTGAGGGTCTAAAGGCGAGTTTTCAGACAGAGGCCGCTCAGTCTGCCAATGCATGTGCTGTAGGGTCAATCAAGTCCAACATGGGGCATGCTATCACGGCTGCCGGCGTTGCCAGTGCGGTCAAAGTTTTAATGGCGTTAAAACATCGCCAGCTGCCTCCGACTATTCACTACGAAAAGCTCAATGAGCAGATCAATTTTGCCGATACGCCATTTTACGTCAATACTGAGCTCACTCCGTGGGCGCAGCCAGTGGGTAAACCAAGAACAGCCGCGATCAGCTCATTTGGATTCAGTGGCACTAATGCACACCTAGTGCTCGAAGAAGCGCCAGTTAGCGCACATCTCCAACCGCCACGAGCACAGTATTTGTTTGTGTTGTCGTCACAGTCACAACCTCAGTTGCTGATCATGGCCAAACAGCTCCTGGCACACAGTCAAAGTCAAGAACTTGATCTGGCAGCAACGAGCTTTACCCTGCTTAATGGTCGGAAGCACTGTGCACACCGCTTGGCGTGGGTTGCTCGTGATCAGCAAGAATTGGCACAAGTTTTAACGACCTATATCGAAGGCAGAGAGGATCCCGCCTACAGTTATGCGCACTTTGATAGAAAAGCGTTTAAAAAACAAATGTCACTGCAAGCATATAGCAATGAATGTGTGGAGCGCTTCAGCAGCAGCCAAAGCGCGCAGGAGCAGTACGACGCATTGCGTATCATCGCCGATCTGTTTGTACAAGGGTATCGCATTGAATTGAGCCATCTATTTTTAGCCTCTGAGCGTCGCAGAGTACCGCTGCCTACTTACCCCTTTACACAGAAAAAATATTGGGTGCCTTCATCTGAGGAGGTTGATAGTGGCACAGCGTTGGCACCGGAGTCCAATGCGCAGCCTTTCTCTTGGCTGTTAACAAAGCCTCATTATGCGGCATCTCCTTTCGACGCTGTCGACTCCTGGGATAAAGCCGTAGCACAGTTAGCAGGTAAAACCTTGTATCTATTGGGAGATGAACCTCAAACAGCTGCGTTGGCTAAATTGCTCTATCAAGTATGTGATAAAGCCAAACTGGCCGAATTCCCAGCGCTTACCTGCTTGTCATATCAGCAGGCCGCAAAGATGGACTCATTAGCGTCATTGCCTGACTATATTTTGTGCATGGACAGCTTAGACGACAGTGCACGAGAAGCACAAACAGGCCTACAGGGACTGTTTGGGTTACTCAAAGCCACCATGAAAAATAATTGGCAGCAGGCTGTCGAAGTGTATTATATCTATGAAGACAGAGCAGCCAGTCAAGCGTATCTTGATGCTATGTCCGGGTTCTATGAATCTGTGACGCGCGAAAATGACGCTTATCGCTTTACTTTGATCCAGCATGGATCGCAACAGCAAACATTACAACAAATGTTGCTACAAGAAGTGTTGCAAAGCGATGGCGTCGACAAAGCGGTTAAAAAAGTGCAGTATCATCAAGGTGAGCGCCAAATAGAGCTACATGCTGAATACCACCAAGATGAGGTGCAGAGTGCCCCCGAGCAGATTGCATTTGAGGATGGAAAAACCTACCTCATAACGGGTGGATTTGGTCCCGTTGGCCGTTTGTTATGTGAACGACTGGTGAAAACCTGGCAGGCCAATTTTGTGGTACTGTCTCGCTCTGTGCTCGATGATGAACAGCGTGCGCTGTGCACGCAGCTCAACCAATACAAAGGACGTATCCATTACCATGCAGTGGATATTTGTGACCAACAGGCACTGCAGCAAACCCTTGATCAAGTTGCTCAACAAGTGGGGCCGATCCATGGGGTGGTGCATATGGCAAGGTTGGTGCACGATAACTTATTGGTAGCAAAAAGTTGGCAGGAATTTAGTGACACGATAAAGGCAAAAGTCACAGGTACGGTTAATCTGGATAGGTGCCTTGCTGAAGCGCCTTTGGACTTTTTTGTGATGTTTTCGTCGATCGCAGCTTTTGGCTTGCGAGGCGGAACAGATTACGGCTATTCAGCGGCCTTCCAAAATAGTTTTGCACGTTATCGAAATGGCCTCACAGCTAAAGGGTTACGTTCTGGTCGAGCGATATCACAATGTTGGGCAGGGTGGAGTGTAGACCGGTATATGCCAGCTGCGCGAATGGATGTAATGCAAAAACATGGTATGGTCCCCATCGATATGGAGGTTGCGATGCCGATGTTTTGTGAGAGCTTGAATTTATCTGAGCCTGTGGTCGGGTTTGTCGGGATCTCCGATAAAGACAAAGCGAAACGTTTCTTTGACGTCGATAGGCAAGACACGGTGTTAACCGAGTCGGAACAACTGGAGCAGCTCTTGACCGAATGGTCGACACACCAGTCTCACTTGAGTGACGGCGACAAAGGGACTATTAAGGATGCAATGATTGGCATGTTAGCTCAGTTTGATGTCAATCACTTCAGCGATGCTCAAGTAGAAAAAGTGTATGGCATCTTGTTTGGCCAGAGCCAAGCTCTTACTGAAGACGCCGTTCTCAAAGTGGCAGCTGTGTCGGCGGCTGAGCTGTCACAGAAGGAGCCGCGCGACATCCAAAAAATCGTGCTGGACACCGTAAAACACGCGTTATTAGTTGAGGAGATCTCGGTCGATGAATCACTACAATATTATGGCATGGATTCCGTGTCGGCTATGCAGATCTCTTCGCGTTTAAGTAAAAACTTGGGTATCCAGATTGAACCGGTTTGGCTGCTCGAAAACCCGACTATTCGAGAGTTTGCGGATTATTTAAATGTGCAGTTTGCAGACTCGATATAAAAACATGACATGAACACAGTGCCCCTCGTGGTTGCCAGACGCAGCCACGAGGGGCAAGTTACGATATTTTAAGTATTAGAGGTTTAAATATGATGAGGCTATCCTGTTTACATTCTGCAAAATACTTCTTGGGAGAAGTTGAGCACCAATATGATGATGTTGAAGTTTTTCACAGTGTGTTAGCAGAACATGGACTGCCAAATATGCCCAAACTGTTTGCTTGGGGCGGGTATCGCACGTCGGCCAAAACGATATTTGAAATGGCGTTTGAGTCTATGCAGCAGACCCTTGCTGCCGCGCCAATCGAAGCACAAGAGGTTGATCTGGTCATCATTTGTAGTTCCGATTTCAGCCCAGTGGACGAAACCCTTTCGTATAGCCAGTTACTGCTGTCTTTGGGTATGGAGCGCGCGTTTCCGATGGGAGTTACCGTATCAGATTGTGCCAATCTATTGTCAGTATTAGATATGGCTAAGCAATTTATTGACAGTGGTAAATATCAACATATTTTGCTGGTAACCAGTAATAAAATTCGTGATGAGCGGCATCGTTTTCAAGATTATGCGCTGTTTAGTGATGGCGCAGCAAGCTTTATGGTGTCTAACAAGCAGGTGTTGAGCCAGGTGCCTGAGGACGGGCTGAATATTGTGGACTCTCAAATCAATGCACATCTACAGTTAAAAGTGGCTGGGGAAGACATTGACGATACGCCGCTCTTTACTGCAACCGCACAGCAATTAATGGATCGTAATCACCTCACAATTCGCGATCTGAGTAAAGTCTTTAGCAACAATCTCTACATGCCGGTGATCACCCTCAAAGAGGGCAGTATTGGCGTCAGCAAATCACAGCTCTATTTGGATAATATCGCTCGATTTGGACATTGTTTTTCTGCCGACTCAATTATTAATCTGGTCGATTATATGGCCAGCTCAACGGCGGCGCATGGCGAGTACTTTGCGCTGCATTCCAGCGCTTCGGGGTTAAGGGCGCAGGTGCTGTTGCAGGCATGTCGAGACTAAACATCCCCATCAGGTAGAGATACCTGTCTATATACAAGGAATATTTAAAAATTACCGGGTAGGTGAGCAGCTGCCCGTGGAGGCGTATATGAAAGACAGTGCACAGGATATGCTCGCTGCGCGGTATGCTTTTTCCGATTCCGTGGTGGTTAAAAACCGCATTTTTAAATCGGCGATGAGTGAACAGCTAGGTGATAAAAATCATAATCCAACTGATAAGTTAGTGACCTTATATCGTCTGTGGGCAGAGGGTGATATTGGCATTTCAGTGTCTGGCAATATTATGATTGATAGGACGGCCCTATCTGGGGCTAGGGATGTGGTATTAGATCAACACAGCGATCTGGACAGCTTTCGTCGCTGGACGGCTGCGGGCAGTGAAAATAACACCCATTTTTGGGCCCAAATCAATCACCCTGGGAAGCAAATTATCAGTCAGTTATGTGCTCAACCAGTGGCCCCCTCAGTGGTACCGCTGGGCAATGGCCTTGCGCGCCACTTTAATGTGCCACGGGCACTGACAGACGAGGAAATTTTGGCCCTGATAGACAAGTTTGCCAGCTGCGCAGCGCGGTGCAAAGAAGTGGGCTTTGGCGGTGTGCAGATCCACGCAGCCCACGGCTATCTGATCAGTCAGTTTCTCTCACCGCTGCACAATATACGCACAGATAGATGGGGCGGGAGCTTGCAAAACCGGATGCGCTTCTTAGTGGCCACCTATGAGTCAATTCGCCTAGCGGTCGGCCCGAATTATCCGGTGGCCATAAAACTCAACTCGGCAGACTTTCAGCGGGGCGGATTTAGTGAAGCGGAGTCAATGCTGGTTGCCAAAACGTTGGATGAAATGGGGGTTGACCAAATAGAGATCTCTGGCGGAACTTATGAAAACCCGGTCATGATGGGGAATATGAAAGAGAGCACGCGAGCGCGGGAGTCCTATTTTTTAGAATATGCCAAGCAAATTCGCACTCAGGTTAACACCGCATTGGTTGTTACGGGCGGGTTCCGAAGCGCCACAGGGATGAGAGCATGCCTACAGAGCGGCGCTGCGGATTTTGTGGGGGTCGCGCGGGCTTTGGTGATTGATCCTAAGTTTGCCACACAGGCGCTCTGTGATACGCAAAGCGGCCTGACCTTACCGAGAGATCCACAGGGAGAGCATATGAGCATCGCTTGGTATGAGAGTAAGATAAGAGGCCTGACTCGTCAGGCTGGCGCAGTCAAGATGTCAAAAATAACAACACAAGAGGGAGTCTAATTGTGCGTGAAACAGTATGTGTGACGGGGGCCAGCGGCTATTTAGGGACCCATGTTGTCGCTGAGTTACTCTCACAAGGTTACCGGGTGAGAGCCTCGGTGAGGGATATAGCAAGCGAAGGGGCGCAGCATCTGCAGCAGCTAGCTCAAGTACATGGTGCAGATACGCTCAAGGTGATGTGCGCTGATTTTACTGTGCCAAAGAGTTTAGATACAGTCCTGGCAGACAGTGACTTTTTGATTGCTTGTGCGGCAACGACGGCACTGGGGTTTACCAGTGATGTCGATGTGCCACAAACCCATCAGGATGCGAACATCATTGGTACCGACAATATGTTGCAAAGTATAAAGCGCAGCACTGGATTGAAAAAAGTCATTTATAGCTCTTCAATGGCCGCGGTATTTCGTTCGGATGTTGCCGACGATCATCTATATGACGAAAGCGATTGGAACAACGATATCAAAACCAGTAGTGAACCCTATTTTTATTCAAAAACACAGGCTGAACAGCTGTTAAAGACCCAGTATGATGCGGATACATCAGATGCATTACCCACACTGGTGCGATTTAACCCGTCGGTGTTGATGGGGCCGTTTAATGCCAAAGCGCATCAAGATTCCAGTATTTCTATATTGCGGAATTTACTTGATGCCCGAGCAAGTGGCTGCCCTCGCTTGTATTACAGCATTGCCGATGTGCGCGATGTCGCGAGAATATATGTGGAAGCTTTGCACAACCCTGCTGTTGAAGGGCGTTACTTACTACCGGGTAAATCAATTTCGCTGTTAGGTATTGCCGCAGTTGTCGCGCAGCATTTTCCGGAATATAAAATGCCGAACCGTGAATTAAAGGATGCGATGGTGTACGCCTTAGCGGCGCACAATACGGGCTTAACCACGGCTTATCTCGACAAGTTCTTGGGTATTGAGCACCGCTTTGATGACAGTAAGCTAAAGCGGGATTTCTGTGATCCATATCGCATTGATTTGACGCAGACCATCATAGACTCGGTGACCGCGATACGCGCAGTTGCTCAGCCGGGTATCAAGTCTGCGGTTTAATCTAGGTTGGTTCTGGTTCTGGCTCTGGTTCTAGTGCTGGAAACCCCCACATGGCTTGAATGTGCGTGGGTAGCTGTACTAGCTCGACGGAGAGTGAAGCACTGTGTACATATGCACTATTGGATATCGCATCCCCCATAGGTAGACATAGCGGTTGATAACCTGCATCCAACAGACTTTGGTACAGCGGTGCAAAATCATCGTATGCTCGAATGCCGAGGGCGATATTGAGCACCCCTTGATCTGTCTGGGCTTTAGTGTGATGGGCACCGGTATCGTTATATTGGGTGAGCTGCAAGTGATACCCGCCGCATACCAGAGTTTTACTTCGTTGCGTAACCCCACTGTATTGAGGTTGCTCAGACAAGCGTTTAAATTGTGGATCAAAATGCGATGGTACCGTGGATTCAGATAACCCAAAGCCCTGGGTGAAGTGGGAAACCTCTCTATCCAAATCATTCACGGTGGCCCCGACTCCGCGAAGTGTGGGTTTAGTCAGGGTATGCGAGGTCGCGTTGGAAAAAATATCCAATACATTGTTATCGATGTCTCGGACCAACAAATGCTCAGTGCCCTGATCGTGATATCGGCATATTTGACGCATATGGGGGGCAAGCTGGGGGTCTTGACAGATCTCATCTAGGGATGGAGCCTCAATAAACAGCATATTGTAGCCGCGTGTGAGCATATTTTCTGTGTTATCTGTCGAGTGGGGCTGTTCAAAGTGAAAGATCTCCAATTGAAAAAATGGGTCGTCGCCAGTGAGCCAATAACATTGTGCTCGCACTTTTTTGCAACTGAAAATGCGTGCGGCGGCAATACCGCGTACCGTGCGCTCCCCGCTGTCTTGATAACCCAGCAGCTTTTTATAAAAGCTGCTGCATAAATGGGGATGTTTAGTGGTGAGCGCCAATTGACAAAGATGTGGATACATAACTGTGTCCTATGCAGTTGGGTTGTGCGCAAGCGGAGTAATGCTCAAGGAAAAATCTGGGTCAAGAGACAGAGAAGGCTTAGTGTAGTCCAGTGCCAGATCAGCAATATTGCCCTCGTACTTAAAATCTGCAAATTTCAAGATAGTGGCGAGGTTGAGCGGTAAAATAATGTTGGATAAACCTGCACCAATACAGGTATGTGGGCCTTTTCCAAAGGGCGCATAGGCTTCTGATTCAACATCCGGATCAGCAAATCGATGTAATTTAAACGTATAGGGATCGCTAAAATAGCGAGCATCGGTGTGGCAGGCTGACAAGAAAAAGATCAAGGTCTCCCCCTGCTTTATTTGATAGCCATTGAACTCAAAGTCATTGGTTGCAACACGGTAGATGGCAAATGCAGGCGGGTATAAGCGCATGATTTCTTTGGTGAACAAATTGATTTTGGTCATGTCGTTGATCACCGATAGGTCGGGCTCATCGAGGTTTAATTGCGCGACTTCTTGCTGTAATTCTTGGCGAATATCAGGGTTGAGTAAGAGCTCTCGTAGGGCAAAACTTAAGGCAGAGGTAACCGTATCAATTCCCGCAAGAAAAGGAATAATGGCGTGATTACGTATATCTCCGGGTGTGAACCACTGCGGTTTATTCTTAAGCCCTTGTGAGATCAACACATCAATATAGCGCTCTTTTGCATGCTCGGCTTGTTCATTGTGAATGATCCGATCGGCAAGGTCATGCACGGTTTTCTTCGCTTGTAGATATTCAGGCGAGGTCAAAACCCTTTTTGAAATACGCTTAAAGGAGCAGGCGTTCATGACCGTTGCTTGATAATCGATCAATGCTTCCACTTCTTCAGGAGTGGGGGCATAACCTTGCAATGCATACCCTATTTGCGTCGACAAAGTGTGGCGCAGAAACGGACAAAGCCGTGTTGACGGCTCGCTATACTGCGTACTTAAAATATCTCGAAAAGTTTTCCCAAACTCGCCGACACTGTCTTTTAAAGATGCTTTACAAAACATCGGGGCCATCAAACGGCGTTGATAGCGGTGTACATCGCCATCTACGCCAATAAATGAGTGCGGACAATTCATTTCATCCAGTGTATCTGACCAAAACGCATTTGAACTCAAAAAGTCCTTACTCTCAGTACTCATAAGTTGGTTGGCTTTAAGTCCAGCCAATACGGTGACTGAACTTTTCTCAGAGCCGATTCTAAATATATCACCGTATTGGTCATAGCACTGACGCAAGTATGTAAGTGGGTTGTCTAACCAGGTGATTGGCTTTTTGCCATCTGTGATATTTTTTGCGATGGGGGGCTTGGTCATCGCCTGTTCCTGCAAATTCGTCGTTGTCACAACAATTTCCTTTTTATTGAAAAGCAAGAGCCCAAAATTTGGGGCTTTGCACAGCTGGCCTAGATTGAATGGGCCATGTTTTTCTTTGTTATATTTCCAGTGCGGTTTGAGGTGCTGACACTGGTGCAAATTTGAATTCCCATTGAAAGTGGAACTTGTCGAGCTGGTGTTGCAATTGCTCGGCAACCTCATCTATGTCTTCGCGTTGCTGGGCAAAGTGGATCCTGACAATACTGCCTGTCGACACATTGTTGATGACCTCAACTGTGAACTCTAGCGTATCATGCAATGCATGTATGACACTGCTGACGCAGTTTATCAGCACCTCTTGGCGCAATGGCAATTTGAAAATTTTGCCAACGGGGGTCACAGGTAATTCAGGTACAATCATTACTTCCACTGGTGATGCCGCAGGTTCCGGTATGTTATCTTTACAATATTGCTTTAATGTGTCCGCAGTGAGTGATGAGCCAGCGTGGAGCGTCACATAGGCGACAGGCAACTCACCGGCGTACGCATCGGGCTTTCCGACGGCAGCAGCCATAATGACATCCGAGTGCCCCACTAAGGTATTTTCAATGATCAGTGGATCGATATTGTGTCCACCTCGAATGATCAAATCTTTCTGTCGACCGGTCAGCCACAAATAGCCTTCAGCATCGAACTTACCCAGATCTCCGGTATTCAACCACCCCGGCTCAGGCCACGCATTTGCATTGGCAAAGGCTTGTTTATATTCAGGGATCACATTGGGACCTTTGATCAGCAGTACCCCGACTTCACCGTGTGCACATTCTTTTATGATCTGCCCATCGTCGTCCAGTTGCACGACACGAATGGCTTGATAGGGGACTCTCATGCCAACGGAGCCAACTTTACGCGCACCATAATAGTAGTGTGTTGACGCGCAGGCGGTGGTTTCTGTCATGCCATAGCCTTCACAAATATCGGCCCCTGTGCGCTGGGTAAATTCATTGATGAGTACTTGTGGCATAGGGGACGAACCGCAGCCACAATAAAAGAGGCTGTCGATGTCGTGTTGTTCGATTGGCTGCTCTAGCAATGCGGCATAAACGGTGGGAACACCGGCAAAAAAGTTGATTTTAAAGCGTTCGACAATAGCCCAGAAATCTTGCATGAGTGCCTTGTTTCTAAATCCCTGCTGTCCTGCTAATAGCAGCTCAGAGCCATTGAGCAATGATGTTAACGAGGACACCACAATGGCGTTGACGTGAAATAGCGGCAGTGCACACAATGACACTTTTGATTTGGTGTTGAGTAGGGCTTCATTGGGACCGACAATCAGCATTTGACAGGCATTCACTATTGCACCTCGGTGGGTGTGCCTGGCTATTTTTGGTGTGCCTGTGGTGCCGCCGGTATGAAAATAGGCAGAGGTTTCGTGACCGCTCAATGGACGATGAAAAAGATACTGATCTGTAGGCTGCTTTTTCAGCTCAGAGTGCCAGTCTATCGCCTCCTTGCAGGGCGCACCTATGGTCACTAATGTCACTGGATGGACGGTGTTGTGCTTGACTGCCAGCGCTTTTTCAAAAAGCGCTGGGTTAGCATCACTTGAAAGTGTCACTAAAATGCGTGCTTGGGTTTCTTTCATAATGCCGCAAATATGTTCTACTTCCAGAAATGGATTGATAGGTGTGCTGATGGCGACCGCCTGAGCCCCCCACAAACCAAACACCATTTCGGGCATATTGGGCAACAAAAATGCCACCGAACTGTCGCTATCTATCCCCAATGAGTGGAAAAGATTGGCTGCACCAATACATTGCTCCTGAAACTCTATATAACTCCAGCTTTGCACCGGATCGTCCGCGCGTCCATTGGGTAAGTAGCTCATTGCTCGGGCATGTTGGTACTTCTGTGCAGCGATGGAGAGGGCATCGGTCACCGATTGGCAGGGAAAGCGCTCAGAAGCTGGGTGCTTTTCCAATTGTTCGATGTCGTGAATGTCACGAACCTGCTCGGGATCACCAGCAAAGCGCTTCACAAAAGGATGAAACAAGTATTCTTGATTGAGGGGTGAATCATGCATTTTATTTAAATTCCTTATTAGCCCTAGTGTTGCCAACTGATATTGTAACGTGCCAAGTCACCATGGTTTATGATGTGGCTTGGCACTGCACTGAGCGCGTCTGAATTTATCGGTCAGTCACGACATCGGGTGTGGTATCCAGCATATTAAGCAAGTGTCATCATTAACTTTGCGGAAAGATAGAGACCAATGCCAAACGACAGATGCGCCAACAGGCTTCTAAATCTCAGTGTGTTGGGGTTGGGTAGCTTGGAGGCCGCGACTCCCATGCCAAAACATGGCTGCATAATGAAAAAAGGAAATACAATGGTGACAACCCCGGCTACCAAGGCGGGTAATAGGGTCGGTGATTCAATCCACTCACTGCCCAGCACCAAAAAAAGCAGTGACGCGAAGGCAACACCAATCACGTAGTGTGCGATCCAACCAAGTGTATTTTCGCCAGAGACTGGTGGTGTTTTCATGATGCCTTGATGAAATACTTTGCCTTTGGTGAGATAGACAAACCACCTGCCAACCATACCGTAGTTTAATGAAGGGATGCCAAAACTGACTTTTAATAGTAAGGCCCAAAGATCCATGATCAAGGTTGCACCTATCCCTACTAATATAACTTGAACTAAAGATTCCATTTTTTTACCTGTGTCTTTTTACTATTTGCATGTATATACGAACCACAAACGTGATCTTATGATGATCGTACGCGCAAGTGGTGACATGCGCGACAACACATTTATCGCGTGGTGAATGACTCACAATATATACTCAGTGTTTCTTGCGACAACGTCTTTGACTGATACTACATACATCGTCGGGTGTCTAATACCATGGTGAATGCCACAATATTACAGCCTAGTATATCCATATCGTGGCGCATATTTCAACGAAATATCAGCAGTCTATATGGGTCAGTTAGCACATTCATCGCAGTATATCTCGGCGCGGATAAAGTAGCGGTATTGCTGGTATCTCTTTGCTAAACGGGGTTTAAATGGCCTGACAATTAAAGGATATCGCGATTGTGAGATTCGAGGTAATCGATTACTTTGGCCAGTGCGGCGTTCACATCCGCAGTTTTTCCCCAATCTAACTCTTGCCAGTCAATACCCGTATCTAATTGGAAGATATTGGACTCAAATAACGTCTTAATTGTATTGGCTGAGTTAATTTTCTTGAATTTAAATGCTGAGTGCGGGGGGGAGGCTTTCTGTGTTGTGCCATTCAGCACGCAATCAATTTCATCATTAATGTGCTGCTTATCCGTCACGTTGAGGACGCTTTTGTCGTGCTTTTCTTTGTACTGCTCCTCTATAGTCAAGACAATTTTTTTGGCTTTCATAAATGGCAAGGCGATACCATTTTCGTATGCTGAGAGTACACAGGGGTAACGAGTAAGGACTTTATAGTTGTCAAAAGAGCCCATGGAGATCCCCAGTATGCTGACTGTATCTCGCACGGTCAGTTTTTTAAGTCCGAGTCTGAGTCTGGCGTCTGACAAGGTTTGCAATTCGAGTAGTGCGGCATTAAAGGAGACTAATTTGCCATACTGAGGCAGCTCTTCGCGGCTGGCATTTTCTTGAAACTGCTTGGTTTTTAGTAAGATAGGTTCGCATTGATAAACTTTAAACTGGGAAACAGAATTAATACCATAGGTATACAAAAGAGCAAAATATCGGCGGTGGCCTGTTAAAATTTGAAATTGACCATCGTGAATTGGGTAAACAGTTGGCACCTGAATGATTTCTGACATGGCCAAGTTGTTGGCTAAATCGACGATAGAGTGAATGGTTTCGTTTGCTTTTTTCCAATCAGATGAGCCGTGGGGGAGACAATTTATAAAACAGTTGTGACCGACAAGTACGAGACCCTCGGCATCATACATCTTAGCCAACGCTCGCTTAGAAATTTTCCTGTTGACGAAAAGTGCTGCATCTTCATCACTGATCATTACCGTGGGGAGGTAACGCGCATTTGTCGGATCGGGCTTTACGTTACAGAGGAAAATAGCCTCGTAAGAGAAATCTTCATCTTTAAAGCTCATTTCCTTGTTCTTCCCTAAAAATGAGATAACTTTCTGTTCTAAACTGATCATGCGGCTACCAAAAGAATAGTGATATTAAAAAGAGTTACATTTGCCTAAGTAAGACTAGTACGCAAGTCTAACTCTTGCTAAAGAGAATTTCACCTTTATTGCAAAAATAGTGTTTTTCAGAGCATGAATTAACCTGTCGTGTTGTTTATTGACGTATTGAATACTATAAAATCTAGGTTTTTTTGGATTCACTCTTATGAATTCGTGCCTGTTATTAAATAATTAATATAAATAAAATAATCGTATTCAGGCTTAGCAATTTGTCTCATGCGTGAGACAAATTGTCGGGGCGCGCTATTGTAAAAGGTTCTGAGCTCTGCAAGCTGGGCCCAGAGGCGCAGCTTAAAACAAGATCACGTAAGGTATACGTGAAAAATCACGGACAGGGTCTGTGATGGTGAAGGAATGAATACCGTGTGCACGGTATGGCTGTGAGTTGATGACAATTGAGGACAAGCACAGATGAGACGTAAATAGTTATTTACAAATTAACTATTTATCACTGGCCAATTCTAACTCAGCAAAGCGCGACATATCATTTGGTGAAGATAATGCTGGCTCAAATTCACTATTCATAAAGCGTTCTACCACTTTTTCTAGCTTAATGTGTATGCCGTTGTTTGAATCCGAATACCCTAACTGGTAACCCGCTTCAAAGGCCAATATTATTGCTTTTTTTGTATTCATAACCACGTCTATTCCTTCGTCTGTTATCCCCTGTTAAAATTATATATTTTATAACAGGTTGAAAATCAATCTATCATATCCATTAGGTGCTTATCTACAGGAAAGTAAATTTTTTCACATTTTCCCGGTTGGTAAGCAATCATTTATCCTATATAGGAATTGTTTCAATTTGTAGAAGGTGTATAGGGTGATCTGCATTCATTTTTCGTGTGCAAGAGTGACTTGAGCCGAATCTTTTATTGGGTTAGTATCAGAATGTCATGTTCAATGACATATCATAATTTGAGACATATCATAAATTGATTTTTCGAGGATGCGAAGTTAATGGAAGGAATATACCAGTTTGTTCAGAGTACTTTCTCTGAAGTCTGCAATATCGATAGTGAAGAGATCACGCCAACGACCAATCTGTTTTCAGACTTGGGCATAGAAAGCATGGACTTTATGGATGTGTGCTATTTAATTGATGAGAAATATAGTATTCGTATTCCCATTGGTGAATGGATGGGACGGGTTAATGAAGGCGATGAGTCAGCAGCAGACCTCTTTGTATTCGAAGGCTTTGTAAAAGCGGTATCTAAGCTAGTTGAAGCTGAATTTGCTTAATGCTACTTTGTCGTTCTAAGAAGTGATATCTAAAAGAAATTTATAAACACAACTCTACCCGTATGCGTATACCCTATGCCAGTGCGGTTACCTGTGTCTGCTAGATGCGGGAAAGAATAGTAACTTGTGGACCCCACAAGTTAAGTGTATGAATGGTTATTTTAGATAGGCCAATTATAAATAATATGATCTGCTGTTGTGCGCAATCGCTGTGTTTTTTGCGCGACTGAAAGCTGTTAGAGCATGCAAACGGCTGACATATTTTCAATACTGTTACACAGCCGCTGAGTGCGCACTAACAGGTAGTTAGGCATAGCGCATTAAGTGGTGTTATCGGTCAGAAGTTTTGGAGAAAACTCATGGATAGTTTGCAGTCGTTTGATGATAACGCACCAATAGAGAGGGTTATTACTGCACTTTTAAAAGATGGCGCGGTTATTCTTGAAAAGTTGATCAGTGATGATGAAGCCGAGCAATTAAAAGCCGAAATCGAACCAGCGTATGATGCATTTCATGGCAAGGCCAATTCCAAGTTCTATGGGTTTAAAACCCGCAGGGCCCTGAGGCTGTTTGAGTACTCAAATAAAGCAATTGAGGTGTGTAGTCACCCTCGGGTCCTTGAGATCGCGGATAATATATTGCTACCACACTGCGACTATTATCAGATAGATAAGTCAGTAGGTATCGAAATATTTCCCGGCGAAGACAAGCAAGCAATACATCGAGATGACGTACAATATCCAATCCAAATGCAGGGTATGAACTTGATGTTTAGTTGCTTAGTCGCATTGGATGAGTTTACCCATGACAATGGTGCAACCTTGGTGGTGAAAAATAATCGCAGTATTCACAATGAGCCGACGTATGATCAAGCCTGTTCTGCGGTGATGAGCAAAGGGTCTGCGGTTGTTTATTTGGGCAGCACATATCACGGTGGAGGCAGTAATGACAGTCTTCACTCGCGCAGTGCGCTAGCCACCATGTATAGCCTGGGTTGGTTAAGGCAAGCTGAAAACCCGTACTTGTCGCTTGCACCAGAAACAGTCGAGAAGTTACCACTGAGAACTAAGCAGTTACTTGGGTATAGGCAGTTTGGAAAATACCTTGGTCACTACCCTCGGGATCCCGAGCGGCGTTATCCTGGTGGGTATTAATCCATGACACCTTTTTATTACTATCAGAATTAGCAAGGATCCAGAGTTGCAACATGAATAAATTGGCACCAAAAAACGGCAAATACACAAGTTATCAGGATGTGATCGCAACCGATAAAATAGCCCCGCCGGAGGATATGCATATGCACTCTTCGGCGCAATATGATTTTCACTCTATTTCTAAAGCCCGTTATACCGAAGTTGAATACCATGATTTGGAGATGAAAAAAGTTTGGTCACGCGTTTGGCAAATGGCGTGTCGTGTCGAAGATATCCCTGAAGAGGGGGATACCTATGTCTATGAGATTGGCCATCTATCCTTGATAGTTGTGCGTGTGTCAGACGATGAGCCGCAAAGCTTGAGTGAGACCAAGGTTATCAAGGCATATTATAACTCCTGTCGCCATCGTGGACGTAAACTGGTTGAGCATAACACCAGTGTGCAATGTATCAGATGCCCCTATCATGGTTTCACTTGGTCTCTAGAGGGAGAATTAACTGAAATTCCATATGAGTGGGACTTTTCCAAAATCGAAAAGAAGTCGATGCCACTGCTAGAAGTGCGTGTCGATGTGTGGGATGGGTTCGTATTCATTAATATGGACCCAGATGCCGAGTCACTTAAATCCTATTTAGAGATTTTACCTGAGCAGCTTGCCAATAATTTTTACGGCGAGCAAGTTGTTGTAAAACATAGTCAACAAGTGTTACCTGCAAATTGGAAAACCGTCATGGAGTCCTTTATGGAAGGGTTGCATGCCCAAGAGACCCATGGTCATACATGGGCGCATCTGAGCGATATATTGCAATATGATACATTTCCGGGTGTCCGCCATATATCGAGAAGCTTTCACGCCGTGGGGCTGCAGGTCAGTGAAGGTCGAGAAAAGCTGACCGAGCAGGAGATCATGGACCACTTCCATTACAATGTGCATCTTGGCAACCCTGATACGCCGCCGCCTCAGTTAGGTCAAGGGGTAACGGCTCGGCAATATATGGCAGATATCATGCGCGCCCAGCATACGTTAAAAACGGGCAAAGACCATATGCATCTGTCCGATGCTGAGGCTCTGGATGTGCTGCAGTATACTTTGTTTCCTAATATCATCTTGTTCCGTGGGATCACGCTGCCGATTATTTTACGCTTTAGGCCGAATAAAAATGATCACAGCCAATGTATTTTCGATATCTTCTTTCTTGAAGATAAGCCGAAAAGCGAAGTTGAATCTCCCGCTGTGGAAACCGTTCATATGGCTGCAGGTGATACCTATGAAGAAGCTGGCGTCTTGGAAGATTGGCTAGGCCATGTGTACGACCAAGATATGGTGAATATTGAGAACATGCATGGCGGCTTGCTATCAGGGCCAGATCAGGAAGTGTATCTAAGTGACTATCATGAGTCGCGGATCAAGCACTTTCACCATGCATTGAACCTGTACATGAATAAAGAGCTAGGAGGCGAGTAATGCTGGTCAACAATGAAACATGTGTGTCTACAAAGCCTTATTTTGAGATCCCAGATAAACATGTGGCTGAATTTTTAGAATACTGTGACAAGTTCATTGCCAAGACGGCCAATGAACCTAAATGTATGCATTATATTTTTTCTTTTGATGGTAACAAGGGCCACTGCCAAGAGTGCTATGAAGATGCAGAAGGCGTCTTGGCGCATTTGCAAAATATTGATGAGTTAAATCGCCAGGCAATGCATTTGGCGACAATATTTCGCTATGAGGTACATGGTCCAAAAAGTGAATTAGATAAACTCAGAGGGCCACTGGCTTTTTTGAACCCGATTTATTATGAGACCCGATGCGGTTTTCGTAAGGTATTGGAACCGACGAGTTAAGGCGAGGTGGGCGGATAAGGCGGCTACACATGTTATGGCATACAGCAAAGGTGGGGTACCGATGTCCGCTACTTTAGATAGCCTTTTTATAAAGTGAAAACTTTGATAAGTGGGGGTTCCCACTTTAAACAAAGCTTAGTTAGTTGTCGTTTAACAGAGCAGGTGCTTTTTTATATGCGAGCACCGTGTTGTCTAGGCGCGTACAGATAAGATGGATGTAGTGGCAGTATCCTCTGCTTCAGCAATATGGATGTGAACACTGGCAGCGATGCCAAGTGGTGAGCGCAAAAATTTGTTAGCTAATGCTTTACTGGTGTGAGTAGATAGGCCGTCAACGTTTACTCAAAATGAACAAGATAATCTTTATTGGTGCGAAGTTATATTATGAACATGGATGCATTTAAGCAACGAATTCAATTAAAAAATAGTGAAATCCACTTGAGCTCTGCTCCCGAATTAACCGATGGTAATACGGCTCTATTTGCACAGCAAGTACGTGCATTATTAGAGGGAAAGTTACCGTTAGATGAAGCGCACCTGAAAGGGCATGTCAGCACTGACAGCACAATTCCTTTTAGTTTGTCAGATATTCAATATGCTTATGTGATCGGTCGAAATCCAGGCGTTGAGCTAGGAGGCCGCTCTAGCAGTTTTTATATTGAGATTGATGTTGAAGATGCGGACATTGACGCATTAACAGCTTCTCTCAATCATGTGATCTCACTGCACCCAATGTTACGCGCAGTACTAAGCGGTGATGGCCAACAAAAAGTGCTCGAACAGGTGTCGCCCTACCAAATTGAAACACTGGATGTATCAGGCTTGGAAAAACAGGAGCAGCAAGCTGCATTGGCCGCACATCGCCATGAGTTAGAGACTACATTATTACCTTTAGATAAAGCCCCTTCTTTTGTGATCAAGGCCATTCGTCTAGACACGGGCCTAGTTCGCCTGGCAATCTATTTTGATTTAATTTTTGTCGATATGCACAGCGTATATCTCGTGCTACAAGATTGGTTTGACCATTATCAAAACGGCACTGTGGCCACGCAATCACGGCCTAGCTTCAGTGATTACTTAAATTGTGAAGCATTACTCACTGATGAAGCGCAAGGTCGAAAAGATGTGGCATACTGGGAAGACAAACTCAATAAATTGCCACAAGCACCTGAAATGCCGTTAAAAAAGGCACCTAGTTTACTGTCTCAACCACAGTTTTGTCGCTTGTCTAAATCTTTGCCAGCAACGCTCATTGAGCAACTACGAGTCGTTGCACACAACGGCGGAATGACACTCGAAACTTTATTTCTTGGCGCCTATGCAGAGGTGGTTCGTCAGTGGTCAAAGGCACAGAACTTCACCCTGACCGTGACCCAAATGAGTCGTCGCCCCTATTTTGAAGGTGTAGAACACACGGTGGGTAACTTTTTACAACCTGTGTTGTTGCCTGTCGAGGGAGGAAAAAGCGAGACATTTTCCCAGCGATTATTGGCCTTACAATCATCCATCATCAGCAATCGCCTGCACTCGTCCCACAATAGCATCAAGGTGCTAAGAGCACTGACCAAGCAAAGTCAATCAAATCGCGCGGCATCATTCCCTGTGGTATTTAGTAATACACTCGACTATGACCTACAAGAAGTCGTGAAAAGCCCTTCTTGGCCTGGTATTCACAGTCGGTATATGAGTAATACAACGCCGCAGCTGTGGTTAGAAAATCAGCTTACCTATGAACAAGGGCAAGTAACGATAAATTGGAACTATGTTGAAGAGTTATTCCCAGATGGCATGATCCAAGAGATGCAAGAAGCGTATCTGACGTTGTTAAATGCCTGTGCCAGCGATGCAAAATTGCTTGATAAGCAAGGTGAGGTTGTTGATTTACCTGAGCAGGATGTCAGAGCACGACAACAAGCAAATGACACGGAGATAGCGCTCAACCCGACTTTACTACAAGATTTAGTGCTAAACGCAGCGCACAAATACCCTGATCAGGTTGCCTTGGTACAAGGTGATCGCCAAGTCACTTACTCAGAGCTGCTCAACAAAGCACAGTGGATTGCCAATCAGATCGGTCGCAATGTTAATATCTGCGCCAATGATATAGTGGCCGTCACTCAGCAACAAGGCCCAGATCTGGTCATTGCGATAGTCGGTGTTTTGTTATCGGGAGCCGCTTATGTGGCGATAGACCCTAATCTACCCAGTGCCAGAAAAGTGAAATTACTAGAGCGCTGTGATGCCAAAGGGGTGGTTGGAGACACAAATACCCTAGCTGATTTTACGCAGATCAGCGATGTCCCGCACTGTGACTTATTCGGATATGACGCTACGCAGACTGCATCAACAGTATCACACCCCGTTCCCGAGCTGGATGATTTGGCGTATGTGATCTTCACATCAGGCTCCACCGGAGAGCCCAAAGGCGTGATGATCTCCCATCGCAACGCCGCCAATACGGTAATAGATATTAATCGTCGCTTTAATGTTAGCAGCGATGATGCGGTACTCTCCGTAGCCCCTGCTGGATTTGATTTATCTGTATACGATTATTTTGGCGTGCTCGGTGCTGGAGGACGGGTCGTCTTTGGCAAGCCCGAATCGGCACAAGATCCGCTTTTGTGGTATGAAGAGCTGGTCGCGCATGACGTGACAATTTGGAATAGTGTTCCGGCACCAATGAAAGCGTTGGTAGACAAAAATACCCACAATTTATCTCAGTCAAAACTCAGGTTGGTATTGATGAGCGGTGACTGGATCCCGGTTGATTTGCCCGACCGCATCAAAGAAGTATTGCCGCACTGTGAAGTCATCAGTTTGGGCGGCGCAACCGAAGGCTCCATTTGGTCTATTTTCTACCCTATTCAAGCCGTTGATGACAAATGGTCGAGTATTCCTTACGGCAAGCCATTGGCAAACCAACGTTTCCATGTATTAAACGAGTGGCTGTCTCACTGCCCGCGTTGGGTGACAGGTGAGCTGTACATTGCCGGTGAAGGGGTTGCACAAGGGTATCTTGGCGATAAAGAAAAAACTGCCCAGCGCTTTTTTGACCACCCTGTAACGGGAGAGCGCTTGTATAAAACTGGTGACTTAGGAAAATACATCGCCGATGGGTACATTGAGATTTTAGGACGAGAAGACAATCAAGTTAAGATCAACGGCTATCGAGTTGAACTTGGTGAAGTTGAAGTGTGTTTATTGGATCATGAACACATTAGCCATGTCGTGGTGGGGGCGCCAGCACACCCAAGAACAGGACAGAGGCACATCGTCGCATGGATTGTTTCTGATAAGCCTCAAGCTGAGTTAGATCATGACGCGCTGCAAACCCAGTTGCGAAACCTCGCCCAGCGTGAACTCCCCAACTATATGATCCCGTCTTATTATATTGTGTTGGATGCGATGCCACTTACCAGCAACGGAAAAATAAGTCACAACGAACTGCCTAGCCCTTGGCAAGATCTGGACAACGAGGCGGAGCAGAGTGTGCAAGCGGGCAATGAAATCGAAGCTGCACTGCTTGATATCTGGATCAAGCAGCTTCAGCATGATTCGGTCGATGTGACCAGCGGCTTTTTTGATATTGGTGGAGACTCATTACATGCTGTGGCGCTAATAGGCACGATCAGAGAGCAATTTGGCATCAATACTGATACCGAACAAGAGATCGTGGAAGGGCTATTTATGAACTCAAATATTCAATATTTTGCCCAACTCATCCACAAGGACCACGAGACCGAAGTAGAATAAGGAAAGCGTCAATGTACAGCGATGAAGTACATAATCAAGTTTTTGATTACATTGTTATTGGGGGCGGAACGGCCGGATGTGTCATGGCTGCTCGATTGTCTGAAGATGAGCAGGTCTCGGTGCTATTAATTGAGGCAGGTCAGGACTCGGATGCAAATGAGGAAAATAGCCCACTAAGAGATGCCTCTCAATTGGTTTTGGATGGGTATAATTGGGATTATGAAGCGAACCTCAGTGGCAGTAATCGCTTCTTATCAGAACAGCCTGAGGCGCCCGCGAAACCGGGCAAGCGTGCGCCGGATAAATTATTTGGCTACAAAGCGGGCAAAGTGATGGGCGGTTCATCAGCGGTCAATGGCGCTGTGGCGCTGCGCGGGTTTCCCAGTGACTTTGATACATGGGCTAAACTGGGCTGTCCAAACTGGCAATGGGATAAAGTAAAACCCTGGTTTGATCATTTAGAAGCGGATGCAGATTTTGGCGACACCGACCGCCATGGTAAAGATGGCTACTTGCGGATCCGGCGGCCCTCTGAGGCTGAACTGCACCCATTGGATGTGCTCTTCTCTCAGATCTGTCAAGAACATCACATTCCCTATACTGAAGATTTAAACCACGGTGAGCAAACGAGTGTGGGATTGGTCCCTTCCAATGTTGGTCACGAAGCTGAGCGACTGGATGTGTATCGCTCGTATCTTGAACCTATGCGTGGTCGGAAAAACCTCCATGTTTTAACCGATGTTATGGTTTCTCATGTGCAGTTTTCGGGAAACAAAGCGACTGGGGTTAGGGTGCTACAAGGCAACTCAGCGCGTGAACTACAGGCGAAACATGTGGTGCTCTGTGCTGGCGCGATTGGCAGCGCGGCAATTTTACAGCGTTCAGGCGTGGGGGATGCAACTCACTTAGACAAGCTCGGGATCCCTGTGGTGGCAGATTTACCTGCTGTAGGGGGCAACTTACAAGATCACAGTGCCGTAGTGTTGTGGGCCAAGCCCAAACAAGCGCTATGCACCACTGGTTCACCATGGCGACAGGTCGCCGCCCGATTACCCAGTGGTCATGACAGCCAAATTGATGTGCAAATTGGCCTGCTCAACAATGTGAGTAGCAAAACGGTACCGAGATTTAGTCAACAAGGGGAAGACACCATGCTTGTGGGCGCCTCGGTGATGTTGATGCGGCCTCAGGCACGCGGCCGGGTGTTTATTGAAACGCCATGTGCAAAAACCAGCCCTGTGATAGATTTTCCTATTCGCCAACACGATGAAGATATAAAGCGTTTGATAGGTGGAGTGAGAAAGATTTGGTCGGTGATACGACACGAGAAACTTGCTGACTGTCTAGAGGACATTCCTATCTGGTCCGACTCCATGATCAACAATGATGTTGTTATGCACAATGCGATGAAAAACCTCGTAAACCCTGGTTGGCATGCCTCAGGCACTGTGTGTATGGGCGAGCCCGGTCAAGCGGGCACAGCCGCTGACGAACAGGGCAAGCTTCATGGTCTTGAAGGGATCACGGTCGCCGATACCTCGCTGTTCCCACGTGTCCCGTCGATGCCGACCAATTTAACCACCATTATGGTAGCGGAGCGGATCGCCAATAGTTTAAAAGTAGGAGCACTACAATGAGTGTGGATAAAAAAAGAGTTGTGTACGCATTTCCGCACTTGGGGGCGGGGGCTGCGGTATATAACGCGTGGAGTAAATATGCGCAGGAACAGCCTCAGCTGTTGTTCAAAGCGATTGAGATCCCAGGTAGAGGCGCATTAGGTGGAGAGGCACACATTCAAGAGTTGGACGAGTTAGTAAATAAGCTCGCCGATGCGTTACATTTGCACTATGTCAGTGCACAAGATCAGTGTCAGGATTGGGTCACATTTGGGCATAGCTTTGGTGGCGTGATCAGCATGGCGGTAAACCAATTGCTAGAGCGTAAATACGGGATGAGACCGACATTTAGTATCATTTCTGCTTCGCCTGCCCCCTGCGTGCAAGAACAGGAAAACCTGCATTTGCTAAGCGATGAGGCGATCTTGGAAAAAATCAGAAGAGATAAAGGCACGCCCGAGGCGGTACTGAACCAGCCTTTGATCGCCAACCGACTGATCAAGCAGCTTCGCAGTGACTACACAGTGAAAAGTCAGTTTGGCGCGTTAAAACACATGCGAGTTAAACAGCCACTAACCCTTATTACCGCATCAAAAGACTTTGATGTGCCAGAGCGGGATGTCTTCGCTTGGCAGGAGCACTCCACTGGCAAAACAAAACACGTGGAAGTGGCTGGCGACCATTTTGCAATTTATGACAATTGGGATGTGGTGGAGCGAGAAATGTTGCAAGGGTTAGTGTCTGAGCAACCGGTATGTTAGGGAACCGAGGGGATAGCAGTGAGTAAAGATATCGAATCGCACAATGAGTTTAGAGAATACTGCCGAGACTTTTTGCAACGAGAAGCTGTGCCCTATCAAGCGCAGTGGGAGCTACAGGGATTAGTGGACCGCTCATTTTGGAAAAAAATGGGTGAAGCAGGGTTACTTGGTATGGAGATTGATCCTGAGTATGGTGGTCAAGGTCGCAAGGGCATCTCTCATACTGTTATACTGACAGAAGAGTTGATCAGCGCTGGACTGACAGCACCTATCATTATTTCTCACAACGATGTTTTGGCCAGTTACATCAACGCGCATGGCACAGAGCAACAAAAAAGACGTTGGTTGCCAGCGCTGTGTAGTGGTGAAAAAGTCGCTGCGATTGCCACCACTGAACCTGGGGGCGGATCTGACTCAACAGAAATAAAGACCACAGCAGTGCGCGACGGAGAAAAATATGTGGTCAATGGGAGCAAGGCGTATATTACCAATGGCGTCAACGCTGACATCGTTGTAACTGCGGTACAAACGGGCAGCGGCCAACGCGGTCAAGGACTGAGCTTATTGGCCCTTGAACGAGGTTTGAGTGGCTTTACACGAGGTGCCGCGTTGAAGAAGTTAGGATGGCATGCCAGTGACACTGCCGCGCTTTATTTTGAGGATTGTCATGTGCCTGTAGACAACCTAATCGGCCGTGAAAACATGGGCAGTTATTATTTTATGACGGCCATGACCCGAGAGCGTTTAAGTATTTCGTCAGTAGCAGTGGCCACCGCTGAAACCATATTAAAAGAGACGCTGGAATACAGCAAAAACCGTATTGCATTTGGTCAACCTATAGGCTCTTTGCAACACAATAAGTTCACACTCGCCAATTTAGATACCGAAGTCAAGATTGCCCGGATCTATCTCAATGATGCGATTGACAAGTTTAATCGCAAAAAACTCAATGTCGATGACGCGGCACGCGCCAAGTTATGGACAACCAATTTGCAGGTCAAAGTGGCTGAGCAGTGCATGCAATTGCACGGCGCATCGGGTTACATGAGTGACTCCAGCATGGGGAAGCATTGGGTAAATAGCAGAGTGCAGAAAATCTATGGTGGCACCAGTGAAGTGTTGCAAGAAGTAATTGGAAAGTCGATTGGCCTTTAGCAAATTTGGAGAGAATAATGAGCGAAAAATTAGATAGTTATAAATTAACACAGGACCACCAGTCGTGGACGTCAAAACCTGCGACTTTGGAAGAGTGGCAAATTGTTAATGAATGGGCGCTCGCTGAAAAGTGGGATTTGGGTCTAGGTGATACCGAGTGCTTTTTTAACATTGATGATCAGGGCTTTTACTTGGGCTATGTGAATGGAGAGCCGGTCGCTTCGGTATCCGTTGTTAATTATAGTGATGAGTATGCCTATGCTGGGTTTTATTTAGTTGCACCTGGTGCCCGTGGTAAAGGGTATGGGTTGCGTTTGAGTTACGATGCATTTCATCACTGTGACAAGCGCTCAGTTGGGCTTGATGGCATGCCTGAACAGGAAGAAAATTACAAAAAAGGCGGGTTTGTCACTCACTATGAAACTTCGAGGTTGGTTGGGGTGCATAACCAACAAGTTGATGCACCGCAAGGCGTGCAAAATATTACGGCTGACAATATCGAAGCGGTCATTGAATTTGATGCGAAAATTACTGGCTATTCACGTGCTGCGCTATTGCAAAACTGGTTCAGCGGAGAGGGGCGTCACGGCTTTTTAATAGAGTCTGGTGATGGGGTCTTAGGTGTGGTCGGGATCCGCCGCTCCACAGATGGTTACCGATTGGGTCCTCTCTATGCCGAAAATCAAGCGGTCGGCGAGAAGCTGTTCGCTGTGGCGATGGCACAGGTGCCACTTGGCACACAGGTAACAATTGATGCACCGACGTTGGATCTTGGTTTTATCAACACCTTAAAAGCGTTAGGGTATGAGGAGATATTTCATACATTCCGCATGTACAGAGGCACAGAGCCACAAGGTGAAAAGCACAAAATTCAAGCCATTGCATCATTGGAACTCGGCTGATCATAGCGCCTTATGCGCCATTGATTAGACATAATCACGCCCGAATAAAGAGAAAAATAATGACACAACAGCCGACATTATTTGAATGGATGGGGGGACGGGAAGCCGTGGCCACCCTATTAGAAAAATTTTATGAAAAAGTGAAGCAAGATGACTTGTTGCAGCCGCTTTTCCAACATATGGCAGATGACCATCACACTCATGTTGCAATGTGGTTTGAAGAGGTACTCGGCGGCACTTCGATTTATACCGAAGAGCGCGGTGGCTTTAAAACTATGATCCGAAGGCATCGAGGGAGAAAGATCCAGCCGGAGCAGCGAGAACGCTGGGTTGCACTGATGTTGCAAACAGCCGATGAAATTGAGCTGCCAGACGATCCCGAGTTTCGTTCCGCTTTTGTAGCATACATCGAATGGGGCTCTCGACGAGCACTGGCTAATTCGCAACCGGATGCGCCCCCCTCAAAACGAGAAACCGTGCCGCGGTGGGGATGGGGAGAAGCGCCTCCGGGGACCGAGTAAGTATTAACCTAAATTACACTAATTATTGGTAGAAAAAGATGGACGAACATAAAAAGAAAGCGCGTATCCTGATAGGCGTCTCTGGATCCGTGGATATCGTTTTACTTCCTAAGTATTTGCAAACAATTAAAGCCAACATAGACTGTACTTTAACGGTATTGATGACTAAATCAGCCGAGGTTTTTATTCCGGCGACCACCATCGCACTGTTCGCAGATCGGGTGATCAGTGGTGAAAAGCCTGAAGATTGGCCAACGGATAAACCTTCTAGGATCATTGCTGATCATGACATTGTGGCCGTGATGCCTGCGACTGCTAATACCTTAGCAGCTGTGGCAACGGGCAGTGCTCCTAATCGACTCGCCACCATTATTATGGCTGCAACTTATCCCGTGCTGTTTTTTCCAGTGATGGGGGCCAGTATGTGGGAAAAACCCGCTGTACGCAGAAATGTGCAGCAATTGCGAGAAGATGGTTATCAAGTGGTCGAGCCGGTTTGGCACGAAAACTTTGATGTATCGCTGGCACGTATGGTGGGACACCCTTCTTTTCCAAGCCCAGAGGATGTGATCGCCATTTTACGCGACAACATTGGAAGTTAACAAAGCGCGCCAAGGTATTAAAGCGAAAACAGGTCAACTGGGTGTTGCGTGTTTCTCCAGTTGGCTTTCACAACAACAATAATTAGAAGGTGTGAAGGTATGTACCAAGCGAGAAGAGATAAACGACAAAGCATATATGCGCATTGGCAGTGGTATTGCCTGCTGATGATGAGCCTGCTGTTCCCAACAACAGCGTTGAGTACACCCAACACCAATAAACCAGACTTTATCGGGTTTGAAAGTGGTCCGGTTCGACCTTTAGCGATATCCCCTGATGGCAAACGTTTGTTTGTGACTAACATTCCAGATAACCGTTTGGAAATTTTTGATATTACCTATACCACGCCCCGACTACTTGGCTCAGTCATGGTGGGGATGGAGCCCGTTGCCGTGGCGGTTTTAAGCAATGACATTGTGTTTGTTGCTAACCACCTTTCGGACAGTGTCAGTGTCGTGAACGTGCGAAACCCTGCAAGCGCGTTTGTTAGTAAGACACTTCTGGTCGGTGATGAACCTCGTGACATTGTCGTCACAGACCCTGACGGCAGTGGTCCCGCCAGTCCGAGGTTATTTGTTGCGACGGCACATCGAGGCCAACACCGAACCCACTCGAGCATTGCCAGTGTACCAGGTGCCGGCGATCCACAGTTGACAACACCGGGCGTCGGGCGCGCTGATGTTTGGGTGTTTGACAGTCATCAATTGGGTGCCGAACTGGGTGGTAAGCCACTAAAAATAATGTCTTTTTTCTCGGACTCTCCCCGTGCATTGGCGGTCAGTAATGATGGAAAACGCGTCTATATGGCTGCGCATTTTTCACACAATAGAACTGCCCTCGTGAATAATTTCACTATTTGTAATGGCTTTGAACATGCAGCACCCTGTGAAACACTGGATGGTCAAGCGTCACCAAATGGTCCCGTCAACGCTGCTGGCAAAGGCGTTTTACCCGGAGGGTTGCCTGCGCCTGCTGAAAACTTTGAAGGGTTCAAAGCACCAGAAACCAGTTTGATAGTACAGTTTGACCCTAATGCAGGACCGGCTGATAATGACCTCAATACTGGCCAGTTTGTCGATGCGCAGGGAAGAAACTGGAGCAATGGTGTACGTATGCATCTGCCGGACAAAGATGTTTTTGTCATAGATGCGCTGGATTTACAGGAGGTAGCATTCCATCAATCTGTGGGCACGACGTTATTCAATATGGCTGTGAACCCGCGTACGGATGTGCTTTACGTGAGCAATACCGAGGCGCAAAATATGAAACGCTATACTGGCGAGGGCTATAATGGCAAATCGCTGCGAGGACATATTGCAGAGTCGAGAATTACTGTGATCACATCGGCGGATGAACATGATCAAGGTGGCAATAATGTTATCCCTCGTCACCTCAATAAGCACATTGACTATAATCAGCCTGTCGCCCCCGCTGAGGTGAAGGCTAGTAGTCTGTCCACTCCTTTGGAAATGGTCGTTAGCCAAGATGGACAGATGTTATATGTGGCTGCATTTGGCTCTCAGGCGATTGGCACATTTAATACCACAGCGCTCGAAAATGATACTTTTGTTCCTAGCGAGGCGTCGCACATTCAGCTCTCGGCAGGTGGTCCAGGTGGGCTGGTGCTGGCTGATAACGATAAAACTCTATATGTCTATACGCGCTTTGATAATGGTGTTTCAGTGGTGGATACTAGAACCAAGCAAGAAGTTGATCACGTCACACTGTTTAATCCTGAGCCTGAGTCCATCGTAAAGGGGCGCCCCTATTTATATGATGCCAAACTGACCTCAAGTAATGGAGAGGCATCGTGTGCGAGTTGCCATATTTTTGGTGATCACGACTTTATAGCATGGGATTTAGGGGATCCAAATGAGCGCGTTAAAAACAGCTCATTGCCGATTAATTTACGTGAATTTTTTGAGTTTGCGTCCTCTTTTGATCCCGTGGGTGCGGAACGCTTAGCTGCACTCAACGGTGACGCGGAGGTCAACCAATTCCACCCACTTAAAGGACCTCTATTGACACAGACGTTAAGAGGGATCAGTACACATGGCGCCATGCATTGGCGAGGTGATAAACTCAATGGTGTATTCACCGCAGATCCCGACAATCCTACTTTGGATGATGCGTTTGACGAAGCGCTTTCATTTATAAATTTTGCCCCGAGTTATGCATCAGTCAATGGCATGGCCGAGCCGCTGTCAAAATCGCAAATGCTGGAGTTTTGGGCATTTACAAAGGCACTTTTTATGCCACCAAACCCGGTTAGAAACCTAGACAATAGCCTAACGCCATCACAACAAAATGGCAGAGACTTCTTTTTTGGCCTCAAAGAAGATGTCACCATGCCTGATGGTACAGAGATAACAGTCACACGACGCGCGGTATTTTTGTCCGAGTTAGATAATATTTTACTGAATCAATCTACTGGGATGGACTTTGTCGGTGGGTTTAGTTGTGAAGGATGTCACGCATTGGAACCAGAAAAAGGTTTTTTTGGCACCAATGGCAGGCAGAACATAGAGGATCCGCAAATATTGAAGATCCCCCACTTGCGCAACTTGGCAAATCGGGTAGGTGCATTTGGCATTGTGCCCAATGAAGATGTGAATATGCACACGGTACCCGACCCCAGTGTATTTGACTTCAAAGGCGATCAGATCAAAGGGTTTGGCTTTTTGAAAGACGGTGGTGTTGATACTATCGGGAACTTTTTTGGCTCCAGTCGTTTCTTTGATTCAGGCAAAGGCACTGGATTTCAAACGACACAACAGCGACTAGACACGGAACAATATATGTTCGTTTTTCCTGGGGACTTGGCACCGATTGTGGGGCAGCAGATCACACTCAACCACTATACAGATACAGGCTTTGAGCGGGTTAAGCTACTACTCAAACGAGCCAGAGAAAAGTTTGTCTCTAAAACACTCGGTGGTGAAACGGTCGAAGCTGATGTGGTGGCAAAGTGCTTAGTGCACGGCAAGCCGCGAGGTTTTTTGTATAATCAGTACGGCTTATTTACCTCTGACAGAGGGTTCCCACTACTGACACTTGGCCTAGTATTTAGATTGTGCCATGGGCCTGTGACTTTCACAGCAGTGCCGCCGGGATCGGGTTATCGGATCGGAATTGATAGAGATACCGATGGTCTACCAGATGGCTTCGATTGGTTTCGTTGGGGGCATTAAACAGATAGGGTCATAACGCATAGTCGTTATGGCCCTATCAACGGCTCAATTCTATGTGTGTATCGTTTTGCTCCGTGCGCAATGGTACGACATGTCTACACTGTATAGCGGGAGAAGAAAAGTCACCAGTTGTGCACTGGATGGCCAAAGCACCTTGATACTCTGTGTCCATTTGAAACTGCAAAAATTGATAATTTTCGCTTACCAAGGAGCTTGGTTTGGTATGACATACATGAATACGCTGTTTTAAGAATTGAAAATAAAACTGATTTAGGGGGAGCGACATCCCCTGCCCGCACGCTTTAATATATGCCTCTTTTAACGTCCATAGCTGATAAAAGTGATGGCGCTGCGTTACGGGGTCCATGGCTTGCAAGGTTTTAATTTCGTGTTGTGTAAAGTAACGCGTCGCGATATCAGTGATTTTCTCTCGCCTTTGTATCCACTCAATGTCTACCCCTACTTCACCTACATAATTTACAGCCAACACCACAGCCCCTTTGGTATGGGATAGGTTAAAGTAAAGCGGTGCATTGAGACGGTTCACAATGGCTGGTTTGCCAAAGCGACTCTTTTTGAACTGCCATTGATGTGGCGCAATATCTGGGCAGTATCGGGATAAAGTGCATCTAACGAGTGCGCGGGTAACTAAATATTGATGCCGATGGCCATCGTAGATGAACCGCAAGTAGTGTGCTCGCTCTTCATCACTGAGCATTAATTTATATTGGTCTAATAACTCAGGACACGTGATCTGCTCATCTTTTGCAATCCAAAGCGGTAGTACCGGATGATGTGGAGTCATACCGAGCCCATTAGCAGGAAACGGTTTCTATTTCACACGGGAGCTTGATATGTACTTCGTTGTTTTCGACCAAGATATCATAACTTGTGAGTGGACGCTTGGTGAGCGATCCCAAAGATGCGCCATCTGATAAGTTAAATTTCGCCCCATGCAACGGACAGATCAGTTTTCCAGCTTTGACTTTGGCATTTGTCATTGGCCGGCTTTGGTGGGGGCAGCTATTTTTAAACGCGTAATATTGACCTTCGAATTTGCACAATAGGACATTGTACCCATTGATTTTAAGTGCCATGCTCTTTCCTTCTTTGAGCTGGTCTTCTGTTGTGGCTATATGATAGCGTCCTTGAGCTAATGTCATGGTTTCATCCTTCCAATACTTAATGTCTGGTTCTTGTCAGAACAATCACTCATTGCAAAATACATGGCGCATGTATATTAGATGTCGTGAGAGCGGCCTGTTTAAAGCCTGACATCATACTTAGGGGGACTGCGAGCGATAGACTCCAGCATAGCGTAATCCCTTACCTAATGCTACATTCAAGTTGTTAAAATCATGAGAGATATTACTCATCAAAAGCGGTTTCTAGGCGCGATACAGATGTAAGCGAGCAATGACAGGGCCCGCTCTGGCATCTCTGATGCGCTTGCCTGTATAGGGTTTGAGTGGTGATAATTTAGGCCGATCATTTAAGACAATCACAGGTGAGTGGGCAATCATGGTGGTTTTGTTGAATTCCCCATTTTGACCTCGGTTGTATTTAAGATTGACAATTGGGGTGATGCGAAGTGGCCTTATTGTGCGAAAATATTCGCTGTCATTGGCGTTTGCCAATGCTTTCTTTTCTTGCTCTATCATTTTTACCCAATTACTTGCATTCACATCGGACAGTTTTGATTGCAAGGTCCTATCCAGTTTTTCATGCCAATACTGCCTTGGTTGTATCGCACTTCGGCTGGTTGAATGTGACCAGCTATAAGATAAGCTAAAAGTGTCTTGTGGTGCGAGCAATAAGTTTCTAGAAACGGCTTTGCGGATCAATAATGGTACTGCCTGTGATACAAGTTCAAATCTCTGATCGGGGTTTTTGCCGGCATGATGCTGAATGAACGTGTCGAATTCACTTTTTAGTTGATTTACGTGTGCAACTCGCTCCCTCAACTCCTGATCGTGAGGAGTACTAAAGCATAGACAGCCTGGTAAGCGACGTGCCATAACCCCAGGGTGATTACCTTTGAGTGTAAAGTCCAATGCATGATGGAGAAAACGTTGACGGGCTTGCTCATTAAACAGGGGGTTGGGCAAAATTGTGGGAGCATGCTCTGCAATGTTTTCTTGTGTTAATCTTGGCAGCTCATAAACAGCTGAGCATGGTTGTAGCTGGGCATCTTTTAAGAGTGTTAGCGCCTCTCCAATGTGCACTTGTAAATAGTGCAGATCAGCGCGAATTTTTCGTATAACGGCTACTTTTTGCATGCTTTCACTTATTTTTGTACTACATCATACCCTTTATTTATTCAATAGTATAACGCAGCAATGCAGCTAAATTTTAAACTGCTTAACTAAACATCAAAATGAACTAAATAAATTGGCATCGACGGCCTGATCGATATCATCCTGAGTATGCTTAATGTAAATTTCTGTGGTTTTGAGCGATGAATGGCCCAGCAAAACAGAAATTACTTTTAGATCAGCGCCATTGTTATACAACCAGGTAGCATATGACCTTCTCAATGAATGGGGTGGGATACGCTGTGCTGCCGAGATCAATCCATACTTCTTACATAAGTTATAGATTGCATGGCCTGATAGGCCCGGTGTATCGGACATTTTATAGTAAGGTTGGCCACTTTTGGTCAACCTGACAAACACAGGGCCGTTGCGATATGGATGAATATTTAGCCAGGCTTTTAGCGCAAGATAAGTAATATTATGTAGTTTTATTTCACGCTCTTTGTTACCTTTACCCACCACAATAAGATGCTGCGTCTCATGATTGATTTGTGCCAACTGTAACCCTGACAACTCAAAACGTCGCAAACCACATCCTATCAACAAATGAAAAATGGCCTTGTCCCGTAAACAAGTCGCAGTGGGCTGCTTTACCTCATCAACCTGCTGCAATAACTGTCGAAAGTTTTGTTCGCTGATCAACTGATGTTTTTTAATCCTTGATCCCATGGACCTCTTCACACTTTTGACCCGCTCATAGTGCAATGTGGTGATCTGACCAAGTAAAAAAGCTTCTTTCAAAACACTTTTAATTACCGACAAATAAAGTGATTTTGTATCTGGGGAAAGGCCTACTTTATCCAAAATAATCAGTAAGTTATTTATTGTATTTTTATCTATTTTTGACCATTTTATATGGTAAATATCATCGCACCCGAGGTGCATAGCGACAGCCATGAGCACTCGTCTAGCGGTCTCTTTGGACTTGTCAGAATTAAGCGACATAATATACGCATAGATCGGACACTCATTATCGCGGACAATCAAATTCTGCCCACCAGTATGTAAACTGCTCTCTTTACTTACCTCACTAGGTGCTATACCCAGTATATGTGACAAACGATAACTCATAATTTATGGCGCTTAAGGCTATTTAATACGACAACATTACTATAGCCGATCTGCATATCATTTACTAACGTAAATGTATATTTACGGCAGTAAATTAATTATGTTAAATCAAGTTGTTTTGTCATTTTCCCTATATAGGATAGATAAAAGTAAAATCTGAACACCGCTTTATTAATGCGTTACGCTTCCAATTTTTAAAAGTTGGCTATTTGTTCAACTGTGAACTTTGTAAACTTGGCGAATTCAAGTTGAATATAACGCCTCAGATCCGCTTTAAAGGAAAATGAGGAAAATCTTTCGTTTATTCATGACGTGTTTAACCTGCATGATCAAGTCTTCAAAAACCACATCATGTATTTTTTAAGCTATTTACTGGTCACCCTCAAGTACTTCAATTCATCATCCAGAACATGTTGTTTACCCTAATGGGATCTCGAGTAAAATACAAATCATGGAAAACGGCTCACTTGGCAAAAAATAAGTTTCATCCGAGTTCCTCACTTACTAAAGCATGGGTGTCAACCTACGGGATCAAGCGTTGAATGCTTTGATAAGCTCCGGCCAGTTTTGGGAAGTTGGAGAGTCCAATATCAATGTGTCTGCGAATATTGATAGTGAGATGAAAAGGTTATCAAGTGCCCTCACCATTGCGTTAGATCAGATTGAAGTTATGAAGGCCATCTCAAGATGAATTTGGCCAATATCGCCAGTAGGCTTAAATTAAGCCTTCAGCACTATAGACTCAATGCACTCGATCTCAGAGCCATTTGTAACAACAAGATGTCTTAGCAGCTAGAGTCTCGATATCAAAAAGCGAACCTTCTACTAAACTTTTTCATCGTTTTTCCCTATAGTCATACCTTGTTACTTCATCATAGATGCATGATAGCTACTTTTTATTGGTTCCCAGCGCTCTTTGCATAGTCTGCTTTGATGAAGAAACATCCCTCGCTTTTTATCTAAAATCATAAATAAATTAAGTAATCTCTTTTGCCCTAATCGTTAACCACATGTATGATGTGTTCTTAAAGTGTAATTTGCGACTAGGGCCCTTTATCTAATTACCTATCATTAGGCTACCGTTAGCTTGCATGTTCGTGACCGCTTTCTAGAGTAACTTTTGAATATACCTGGTTGCTCCCAGTCGCGGAGCAAATTTTTCCCTTCTGGTTGGCAAAGCCATTTATAGATGAGACTGATAATCACGCATTGTTAATGTACTAAATGCAGTTCGATGGGTATGTTTAAAAGCGTATTAAAACTTTCATCCTGTCAGAGTCACAAAAGTGGATACGCAATGAGCAGGCATCAAATACAGCATGCAATAGTGCTGAAATGATAAAAAGTCGTCACGGTTGTCATTGCCTGAATTTTCCTTGCAGCTTATAAGATGACCTTTGAGCCATGACTTTACCCTTTGTTATCAATTACATTGATAGAGAACCCACTGTGATATATAAAACAAGCCGGCTGTAAAACCCATTTATTGTCAAACAATCAAACCTATAAGGTTTGTTTTGATCCACTGAGTCAAAATAGTCACATGAAATAGATGATGAGGTGTTCTTTGGTACGATACCAAGTACCGAATGGTGCCTTAATCCGATTCGATACCCGCTAACTTTTCAGCTTTTGCCAAACGAGCTTTATATTGTTTATTTAAGCTCAAAATTTCTTCACAAAAACGTGCTGTTGGATATATTTCATACTTGTAGTCGACGATATTACCATCATCATCTTTTTCATTTTCAATTGTATAGCGGTTGATAATATCTGAATCAATCAAATCTTTCATGGTGCTGGTCATATCACGCCTTATTGCAGTCAGGCGACTTTTATCGACATCCTCTTGGGACGTGATCGAGCCAAACTTTAAAGACATATTTACCAGCATAAAGTGATATGTTTTTCCCACTGCAGCATATTTAAATACTTGGTAAAGGCGCAATGTTAACCAGCGGCTTAGCGATCGCTTAAAGCTTTGTACACGGTCAAAATAGTAGCTTCGATATGTCAGGCCTTCAATTTGTTGCGACATCACCTCATTTAAAAAGGCCACACATTTAACGGTGGACTTTCCGTTAGCGCCCGAAAAATGAATACTACTGATATAGTTCATTCTCGACTCGCTATAGGATTCCGACTCCCCGTTCACTTCTCGACACTGCATACTCAATTCAGCGCCCTTTAGAATTAGAAGGGATTCTTTAATCTCATTCACTGATAAGGTTTGTGATACCGACTTAAGTTCAGATTGAAGCTCGCGTAAGGTAAAAACAATTGCATAGCGCTCCCCTACCCGGCCTGAAATTTTCACAATACGCCCTTGAGATCCCAGTCTGACTAATGCGCGCTCTACCTTTTCTTCTCTGTCAGAAGGCCAGGCAAAAAAATCTGTATCCTTGCCTTTAATCAAAGCAGGGGATATATCGAGTACACCTTCATACAGAACGTTGTCCACTTTTTCAGAGACACGACGAGATATGATAACCTTATCACTGGCTGCATTGACGGGGATCTGCTCACGTTTATGCCTGATAAATCGAGACCAAAGATCATAGCCAACAAATGTATTGCTTAAGGAGCTTTTTAAGCCTGCACTGGATGTTTTACAATCAACAAATAAAGAAAGCTGCTCCACTTGGTGTGCACTTTCGATAGTTTCAATATCTCGTCTAATGGAAGCAGGTAGATTGCTCAAAGATACTTTCTTTACTGGTGTTTTCATTACCGACAGCTCCGTACTATTCCGTATAACGCTACAGCATACCACTAAAAATTTAAATGCGGATCTAAAACAAAACATATAGGAAATCTGATCTGATAAAATAAAACATATAGGAACTCTGATCTGAACAAACAAACCATAAAGGAAATCTGATCTGAATCTAGGACTAACTAAAAAGCCGGGCGACATACTCAGCCTTCTTTCCGTTCCCTCCCTTTCCTATCACTACTTTTTTCTAGGACAGCAACAAAAAGTAATTTGCCAGCCGCCAAAATAAACACATCGATGCATAATCTCTTGTTCCATTCAACCATAGAGGAAATATGATCTAAAAAGGAAAAGACGCCTACTCAATTAGGGTGAAGGAATAAAGTCATCAACTCATTTTTTTCATTGTTTCAATCTATCCGGTATGCACTAAACATAGAGGAAATGAGATCTGTGAGATTGAAAAAGTTATAACTTATTGAATATAAAGTTTTCTTCTTAATTTTGAAGCGACCAGAAACATGAAGGAATCTTGATCTGTATTGCACAACACCTTTCTTATATACGACTAAATAGCATAATGAAAGGGAGTTCATCGCTATCAAAAATGGGGGTAACATAGAGGAAATATGATCCCATTCTGCACAAGCACTCCATAATCAATTGAATTTATTGAAATAGTTAAACTCACGCAGCACTTCTCTCCCGCCCCTGAAACATAGAGGAATTACGTTCTGAATTTTTCCGATAAAAAGATTAACCAATTGATTTTAAATAGATATATTTAATTTAACGCTCTAACTTATAACCATATAAACATAGAGTAAATGTGATCTGAGAAGAGTAGTCTGCGTGATTAAGCAATTGAATAAAAAAGTATATTATCAATATCAGGCCTTTCAAAAGATCCACTTCATTCTTTCTCAAATGTAGGACATGTTTGTTGAACATAGAGGAATTGTGTTCTGTTACACAATAATTAACCAATTTTGAAAGAAAAATGATAATATTATCGTCTAAACATAGAGTAAATCTGATCTCGTTTATACTGGCGACGAATTTATTCGCTGATATAAATCAGTGGGAAAAGCATAGAGGAATCTTGATCTGTATTAGTACAGCGAGATAAAAAACGCAGCGTATACATGTGGATAAGGTGATCTACACTGGTAGTAGATCCGATCTGATCAACGAGGAGATCAGATCTTCGATATGAATTTACGGAAAATATCTACCTACATACAGATGCAATGTGGATAACCAAGCCTTCGAACTGCGAGTAATTCTGATCTCTAGGTCAAAAATGTGAATATATTTGTGATTAAGCTGTGTGTAAATTCTCGGATAGCTTTTTAACATAGAGTAATCATGATCCAAAACATAGAGTAAATTCGATCTATACATATAGGAAAGTAGATCTGGGAAAATTGATAAAGTTTAATGTAGTCAAATACTTATTAACTTAAATAAGCCACTAGCCTTTATACCTATATATTAACCAATATTAACCTTATAAATTACCCTTAGCTGTTATAACCATAAGTTTAATATTCTTTTCTATCAAATACAGAAGATCACATCGATAGAATAGGAAAAGGCGCTCTATTATTGTTCAATACATCATTTTTTTGTTTGTAAGCTCTTTTTTAAGGTGTATAGTATAATTTAAAATATCAAGGGAATTATTATGGATTCTGAACAAACCACCAATGCTTTTCTCGCACTTAAAGACAGTGCTGATGGACTTATCAAAAGACGAAACCAACGTTTGTTGATCAACAATAAAAAGGAACAGCGAAACTTCACTCGTGCTGAAGCATCGGCTTATTTGGCAATCAATAGTAAAACCTTGGATAAATATGTTTCCAAAACAAATATTGATCCACGTAGACATGACGATGCCGTATGGTCGGTAAACTTAGAAGAGATTTACTTGATCAGAGATCAACTACCAGAGGAGTTGCGCAAAGAAGCAAAGTTTGTTCGTTCTGAGCATCAAAAAGTGCAAGTTGTCGTGATCCAGAACCAAAAAGGGGGGGTTGGAAAAACAGTGTCTGCAGCAACAATTGCTTCAGGTATTGCAACCGAGTTTCCTCAAGAATATCGAGTAGGTCTGATCGACATGGATGGGCAATCCACATTATCTATGTATTATGCCACTGAAGCCATTCAACAGGGGTGCCTATCTGTTGGTGATTTGATGATGGAAAATTTTGAATTAGACCAAGGGGAAACATTACAAAGCGCGATCTCTGATGCGTTTTTACCAACCACTATTCCCAATTTAAGAATTCTGCCAGCTTCTCAATATGACAGAGCCTTAGAAGGCTGGTTTCACGAACAGGTGTTTAATAAAGCACTCTCTTCGCCATACACCTTATTAGATAACATCATACAAGCAGTTGAGAGCGAATTTGACATCATTATTGTCGATACCCCACCCTCTTTAGGCTATTCGACATATAATGCCTACTACGCGGCCTCAAGCGTGATATTTCCACTGTCGGTGACACAAAACGATATTGATGCAACATGTTCCTATTTTAGTTACATACCAAAAATTTGGTCACTACTTCTCAACGAAGGCCACAGTGGGTATGATTTCATGAAAATTTTGTTGACGAACCATCGAGACAGCGCAACCACGACTGAATTGATGAATCAGTTGACGCAATATTTTGAGCAGCGAATCTATTCGAAAGAATTTAAACACAGTGAAGCCATTCGACAATCATCCTCTTTACTCAGTACCGTGTTTGATATGTCTAAAAGTGAATATCCAAAAGCAAAGTCTTCATTCCAAAATGCACAGCAAAATGCGTTTGAGGTGACAAGCCAGATCATGCGAGATATTCATTTTGTTTGGTCACAACAACAAAGAGAGAATCAGTAGATGGCTAAAAGACGTGGTGAGATCAACCCTCTGGGCAATACATTCGGTTCGCACGAAGCTGAAAAACGAGATGCAAAATCTCGCATTCCTAATTTGTTTAAGCAGCTATCCTCGCAGATCGAAATATCCGGTGAAGATGTGACCGGGTATCTTAAGCAACACTTCGGGGTTGAATCGATCGGTAAAACAAGCCACTGGCAGCTAGCGTCAGGACAACAAGCAAGCTTCACGGAAATGGTGCTTGATCATACACAGTTAAAAAATGACACAGAAGTTAACTTCGATATTAATGGTCGTGAGCAAGCGTTGTTAAATGAAGAGTCTGTTGCAGATCTTGATTCACTTACCTATCAACAATTCCATCCCGCTGTTGCCAGATACAAAAACGGAAAGATTGAAATACTAGATGGTTCAAGAAGAAGAGCTTGGTTTTTATTTCACAAACATGATGGCTATCGCGTGCTGGTCACACGGGACGAATTAGCGTTAGACGATGCAAAAAATTTAGCAAAACAGTTACAGTCTGCAAAAGAGCATAATTTATTTGAGATTGGACAGCAGTGTTTGACGATGCAAAAGCACAACCCCACACTGAAGCAAGCGGATTTGGCTAAACTACACAACTGCAGTCAAGCAAAGATCTGTCGAGCATTGAAAGCGGCCAGTGTGGATATTCGACTGATCCAGCTCTACCCTATTGCAGGAGAGCTCTCCATCGCCGATTATGATCTGCTCTTTAAAGTGATGAGCAGATATCAGGATACCTTGAATGATGAGATAATTCGTATCCAGGAATTGTTGGCCGTACAACTTGATGGTGTCGAGGTGCATGAGCATAAAGAAATTATCAGCCAAACTCTTAAAGCAAGTTTGAGCTCTGAACGTCCCAATAAACCACCTGTGGTGACTTCTACACTGAGACATTTTGAGTCAAAAGACATGTTTGCGAGAAAAAAAGAGTCAAACCGAGCTGTGTCCTTTGAGTTTGGCAGGATCAAAAAAGACGTATTGAAAGAGATTGAATCTTCTGTGCAAGCGATTTTAGCGCAGCATTATCGAGATTAATATTCGTCTTGTATAACAAGGTAAGGAGTTTTTAACTCCTTGCTTTTAAAGTTAAAACCAGATTATTCAAGTTGAATTCGCCAACTTATTAGCAAATTATTCAAACTGAATTCGCCAAGAATTAAACGCAAGCTCTCTTTCACTGTGACCGCATTTGGGTTCTTTTGAAATGCGCTAAACCTCTAGTGTATACCCCACATGAACCAGTTTAAATATCGTCGCTTTGAACACCGTATTATTATCTCAGCGGCCCGTGGGTATTAAAATATTTACAGCACAGTTTGAGCAACAAATTGCTCTTCAAGCTCTCGGGTATACCTTCGTCTTTCTGCGTTTAGAGATCTGCTTTGGTTTTTTATCATCATATCTATGTTTACGTGAGGAGCTACAAGCGCTTCCCTCCTCCCCCTTAAGGATGGACGGCACTCAATAAGTAGGCCTATTCAACTCTTGTTGCTCTACAGCATTTTTTGAGCAAAGATGTGTAATGGTATTTCACCTGACCGAAACTGGCGCCTTGAAGCCAATAATCGCATTCTCTCCTTTACTGTTTTGTGTTCTCACGCGAGGGGTCATAATTCCCCCTTTTTTAAGTCATCACTAACTGAAATAAGGAAATACCATTGAGTGAATTAGCTCCTATTTTTAAGTTGATTGGGATTAATGTGAATACAGTGACCACGAGTTGGAAGCAATGTTTGAGAGCGGGAGCCTGCGCTGAACACACAACTATTTATCATTGGGTTCATCGGTATGCGCCAACAATAGGAAAGCGCCTATGGTGCTTTTGGAAATCCTAGTTTGGCGAGCGTTTTAAGGATAATGAGATCCATATTAAGGGTAAAGGTATCTTGGTTTTCTTGAACTGACCACAGACAAACGTCGTCAAATCAACGACGACGGCGTATGCTACCATCAAAGGGGGTAAAGTGACGCATATGGTTAAAAAGGCAGGTTTAAGATATGGCAATATGGCTCAGGGATCACAGATGAGAGCGATAAGGTGACTAATACCTTGTAGCTACACGTACAATAGGCTTGTCTACACAGTGTCGTTTGGCGATGTATCAAACCACAATGCGTGGTGATATCTGATATATCCGTATATATTGCAGCGATTTGTCTGGGCAGCAGCCAGAAACCAGAAACGTACGAAGAGCGTGTGATCCCAGCTGCCTTGGTCAAGTGAGGTCGAAAAAGTTACGACACTTCTAGTGCTGAGGTGTGTGATTCAACAAATGAGATCAGATCGTTGACTGTGGTGAAGTCATTAATGGTTTTATCGGCTGTGCCAAACTCAATACCTAAGTGCTCTGTGACTCGGGTCAGTAAAATGAGCTTGTTTAATGAATCGATATTAAGTTTATCTTTTAGCTCAAAGTCATTTTGGATCTCGTCTCCACGTAGTGATGAACGATTCATTTCTTCAATAAAGCTAATTACCAATGTTCTAGCTGTTGCTGCGTTACTCATGTTATTTCATGCTCCTTGTATCTTTTGTTAGTCTAGGTGTAACAACGTTAGTCTTCATCAACCAACCAATAGCGTTTCTTCTCAAATGGATAGTTGGGTAAAGTATGTTTTTCAAAAGCCTTGAGAGGATAGTAGTTTTGCCAGTTAATTTGCGCGCCTTTGTCGATAATCGTGGCAAGCAGGGACCACAGTTCGGTGGTAGTAAACTGTTCGCTGGCACAGACATACACATCATCTGTGAGGTTATGTAAAGGACGATTGCGATAAATTATCGGGCCTTCACTTGCGAGGTGTAGATCTTGCTCAATGGCCACTTCACCCATCTGAGAAAAGCTATGAGTTTGTGCGTGGTTTAAATTATCGTGATGTATATGTAGTTCTTTTTCCAGCGTACTGAGCCACTGTTGCGAGGGGACATTTTCCAACAACAGTTGCGCATATCGACCTATTCCCTCACCAAGAAATGATGCCATCTTTAATCCCCAGTGCTTTAACTGCTCATACAATGCCAGTTCAAATGCCAACAATTTCGCCACGTGCTGTGTAAAGGGGGCCGTGGAGTCACTTATGAGAGTGAGCGCTGCACTGTCCATCCAGCGTTGATAGGCATCTGTAAAACATTGGCAGCGCATGTCAGCGGCCAGTGTAGCTACTTGGCTGGCATGAACGAATTCTGTGGGGTTACATATATACTGGATTGGTTTATCAAATGTCGTTCCACGCCGCTCGCTGGACGCCGCGATCTTGGTCAAGGCTTGTTCGCGCCACTGTCCTATACTCATATCCCGGTCAATCACCACTGTATTACGTATTGGTAAATGTGCACGGCTGGTATTGATGTTGTAGGCGAGGGCACACAGTGGCAAAGGCCGTTCATCGTTTGCGATACACTCGATATATTCGACGAGCTGTGTTTTCGTTTTGGCTGACAGACACAACACATCTTGTGCAGGTTCAACTAGGTTGTTGTCATTGGATGCTGTCGCGTCGGTGGTGGGGAGATCGCTGAGAATGGCAAATACATTGGTGCCCCCCACACCCAAACAGTTCAGCCCGGCGTAGCACCGCTGTTGTTCGGGTTCCCACATTTCATAGTCGAGTGCCATTTTAAAGGGGGATTGTGGCAATTTTAATTTCGGGTTGGGTGCGCGAAAATTAATAGTGGGCACAAGCCGACGATGTTTTATCATCAGCGCAAGTTTGATGAGGCTGGCAAGTCCAGCCGCCTGCTCTAAATGACCTATATTCGGTTTGACGCTACCGATATGACAAAATTGTTTTTTATCGGTATCCAGTGAAAATGCTTTTTCGAGCGAGCGGATCTCCAGTGGGTCGCCTATTTTGGTCGCAGTGCCATGGCATTCAATATAGCTGAGCTGGTCCGCACTGATCCCCGCCAATGCGATAGCTTTAACCATGGCCTTGGCTTGACCTGGCACACTGGAAGCGGTAAACCCAAACTTTCCAGCCCCATCATTATTGACCGCGGTTGACTTGAGCAGTGCATAAATATGATCGCCATCGGCCAGTGCGTCTTGATAACGTTTGAGTACCACTGCGCCTGAGCCACTGCCAAAAATGGTGCCATCGGCGTCGTCTGAAAATGTTCTACAGCGACCGGTTGGTGAGTAGATCATACTTTCTGCGGCATTGTAGCCCCGTTCTTGTGGTAGTCTGATACAGCTGGCTGCGGCGATACCGATATCGATTTCTCCGCTCAGTAATGCGCTTCTTGCCAAGTGAACTGCAACCATGGAGCTTGAGCAGGCTGTTTGCACGGAGAGACTGGGGCCTTGTAAATTTAATTTGTAGGATACCCGTGTCGCAAGAAAATCTTTATCGTTGAGTAATTGTAACAAGCTGCCGGTATCACTATTGCCCTTAAAGTGCTTTGTCGCTTCTTGATAAAGATAGCTACGGGTGATCCCGCCACCAGTTGCATAGACACCAGTTTCTCTCTGCTGCGCTGTTTGCAAAGCGCCGCCATCTTCTAAAGCGTGATAGATAATTTCAAGCAAGGTCCGCTGTTGTGGGTCCATTAACTTTGCTTCTGCTGCTGGGATCCCAAAAAAGCGCGCATCAAACTTGTCGATATCGGCAAGGGGGGTATATGCTTTGACGTAACTGGGTTGCTCAAATTCGCTGTCGCTGACACCTGCGTTGCGTAATTGCGCGTCGGATAATCTTGCTATGGACTCCCGTCCCTGTGCTAAGTTTTGCCAAAACTGGGCCGGAGAACTTGCCTCTGGAAATCGGCAAGCGAGCCCGACAATTGCTATATCATCTGTAGCCATCATGTATTTTTACTTCTACGTTTATATCTCTGAGTCACGCTAGATATGAACAGCTGAAATACCATAGCGAGCACCAAAATGATGGCGCATATAGCCAATGTGTCGCTATGATCTTATATGTCAGTGTCTAGCTCGATTACCGTGTTTGATTCTTTATGGCTTTTAGCTCTTCGCTGAGGGCGTCATGTGTCCCCTCAGGTTGACCTGATAAGCCCAGCGTATAAGCCGCAGCGAGATCATCTATGGTAACGACACTGGTGATGGCAACCAATTCCTCGAATGGGTCAACTTCATAGCGCGCTTCTAGATTGCTGATCAGTTCGGCCAAATCCAGAGACGTTAATGACAATTCAGAAAATGCTGTAGCGCTTTCCAGTTGTGTGATCGGCAGCGACTTTTCAGACAGTATTGTGGCCACCTCTTGGATAATACTATCCAACACCTCATTTTTAACTTGTTGTGTGTCTAACATGTAAAACCTCCATCTATGACGATGTTTTGCCCGGTGATAAATTGCCCCTCAGTTGCTAAAAATAGCACCAACTTGGCAATCTCACTCTGTGTACCTAAGCGCCCTAGCGGTGTACGGCGCTCAATTTTACCTAAAATGTCATCTGACAGATCTTTCACCATGTCACTGGCAAAATAGCCCGGAGAGACAGAGTTGACACGGATCCCTTTTCTGCCTAGCTCTTTCGCTAAGCTTCTGGTCATGCCATCCATTGCCGCTTTTGTGGCACTGTAAATTGAAACACCAGGTAACCCTCTTACGCCCATGATGGAAGAGATATTAATGATAAACCCATCGCGGTTTTGCAAGAGCTTCTTCGAAACTAATTTTGATAGATAGATCTGTGCTTTGAGGTTCACATCCAACGCCCGGTCAATGTCAGATGTACGCATTGTGCTGAGCACCCCATCCGCACCAATGGCGGCATTGTTGACCAGGCCAACAATATTGCCGAGTCGCTGCTGAGCTTCTTTGAGAAATTCGGTTAGAGCCTGATAGTCACTGCCATCAACCGACTTCCAAAAAAAGCGTGGATCATCTGCAAGTGCTGTTACATGCTCAGTACTGCCTCTTGAAAATGTCGCAACGGTATATCCTTGCTGCAAAAATTGGGACGCGATTTCGAACCCCAACCCTCGGCTTCCACCGCTGATCACAATTGTACCCTTTTTATTTTCCACTGGTTTGTGTTCCTTGTATCTTATTGATTTTTTTAAACCTTTCGCTATGATACTGCTCATTTACAAATTCGAAGTGTCTTGGAATTTTGTAGGGGGCTAAGGTTCGCTTACAGATATCTAAAATATGTTTTTTTGCCTGCTTCGGATCGACTTCTTCATCAGTGTAAATTGTCGCTGCGACAATTTTTCCGGTGATCGGGTTCTTTTTCCCCCAGACTGATGAATTCTTTACAAATGGAATTTGTAATAGGAAGGCTTCAATTTCGGCCGGAAATACCTTTTCACCCGCGACATTTATCACTGTGCTCTGGCGCCCCAGAATGCGAATATAGTCCCCCTGTTGCTCCACCAAATCCCCAGTGCACAGCCACCCATCATTCAATGGCGCATGATCTTGGTTGAGGTAACCAAGCATGGCCGTTGGCGATTTGACCCACAACACGCCATCCTGCACTTTGTAGTCGGTTTTTTTTATTTTTAGCCACAGTGAGTTGCCTGCCTTCGACTCTGTGGGTAAAACCCCCAGCTCGCTCATACCATATGTTTGTTTTAGCGTGACATGCGGCAACGCTTGTTGCAGCAAGTCGAGTGTTGCTTGTGGCATGACTTCTGAGCCATATGCAATCACGGTAAGTGAACTTAGATCTACACGTTGATAGCTGCGGTTGATCAACACCATGTTGAGAAAAGTCGGCGTAGTGGGTAATACATTGATACGATGTTTTTCAATGGCCTGACACACATCTTCAGGGGTGCGTTTAGTCATGCTGACCAAGGTGCATCCTGTCATTAGGCACTGCATCAAGACATCAAAACCGCCAATGTGATCAAAAAACAAAAAGCCTGCGATGGTGGAGGTGGGGTGCTCTTTGTGAACTTGATAACGCTGCAAAAGCTTGTCTAAGCTGAGTAAAATGGCTTTGGGTGTACCTGTGCTGCCAGAGCTGTATAAGATCAGTCCAGATTCTCCCAATGTATTCAGTTGCTTTAATAATGCAGGCTTGGTGGTTGCAAAGGGGGCTATCGTGCTGCAGTACATGATGTCGTCGCGTGTGTCACACAGTAAATCTGGATGAACCGTGTCAATGATCGTGTCTACATGCGTTGCATCGCTATTAAATAATGGCACGATTGTGCATTGCTTGATATAGGCACAAAGCATCAACCCCAACGTCGTTGCGTTAAATAATCCATTGATGACAATGATACTGCGTTCTGTGATCGACTCATTGGTCAGCCAATTGTGAGCGCTTTGGGCAATTGCATCAAAGGTAATGCATTTATCTTCTTCAACAACCGCAAGGGTCTCATCGAACTGTTTTACGCGATCCAAAATCCATGTTCTATCCACTGGGTTAGCTTCCTTTTTTGGTTGCTCATATATTGTCAAATAGCTTGTCGCCACTGACATAAACAGGTGCTATTACGCCGATCGCCACGCGTGACGAAACACCTTTGATAGCATGGCGGCAAGCCTACAAGGTGATAGGGGATCAGCATCAAGTGACCTCAAAACACAGGCGATGCTTATGGAATTATAAGCGCAGAAATACCGCCCAGTTTAAAGGGATCTTAAATTATTATTTGTCTAGGCACTCAGGGTGTGGTTATTTTCTGATGTATGACAATCAGCACACCAACGGCGTATCTTCAGCCGTGTAATTGAATGATGAAAAACATTGTAAACATTGATAAATAACATGTAAAGCATGTATTGAGTCACAGAGTGAAAGGGGAGGGGTGGGCGATGTTTGCAGAAATTTGTCTATTTATTGGCCTAGTTAACAGTGTGCACAGGCACCTAAAAAGTGACTGTGCACAACTGGATAGTGTTAGGTTATGTCGCCTTACTCAACTTAAGCAATAGCGTATGGCCCTCTACATCATAACGCGCAACCGTGTCATCAGATGCGATATCGCGCTTTTCAAAGCTCAATGCCAATGTCTCCGATGAGATGGTGTCTGTATGTGCAGCGATAGCGGCGTCGAGTGCTTGATCACATGCATATTCGACATGAATACGGTCTTCGATCTTAAAATCAAGCTGCTTACGTGTTTTTTGAACACGATTAACGATTTCACGGGCCAGACCCTCAGCCAATAACTCCTCGTTGAGTTTACAGTCCAGTTCAATGGAAATATAGCTATCAGAAATGACTTCTGAGCCTTCTTTTGGTTCACGGAAAGTGAGGATTTCTTCTTTGTCGAAGCGCATGCCCTCAAGTTCAATGCTGCCGTCTTTCTCTAATTGACGTAACTGCTCACCAGTGAGTGCCTCAATAAGCGTTTTATATTGCTTAAATGATTTACCCAACTTTTTGCCCAGCAAAGGTGAATTTGGCTTGGCGTAGAAATTGATAAAGGAGTCTTCGTCTTCACGATAGACGACTGATTTTACATTCAGCTCTGTTTGTAAGTAAGACTCTAACTTCTTGATCTCTTGAAGGAGACCTGTATCGCGATGGATCACTGTTAGGCTCATTAGAGGGATTTTGGTCTTGATCCGCTCTTTATTACGCTTTTGACGACCTAGCAACACGACGTTTTGTAATAGCGCAAGTGCATCTTCAAGCTCTGGCTGAATGAGTGCTTCATCCACGGTTGGATATGCACACAAGTGCACTGACTCAGGTTGCTCCCCATGATCTTGTAAGGCTAGCATCTCTTGATAGATATGCTCTGACAAGAACGGCGCAAACGGTGCCATGGCCAAGCTCAATTCATAGATACAGGTGTACAGCGTCTGATATGCACATGCCTTGTCTTCAGTCAGTGTTTCAGCCCAAAAGCGCGAGCGATTGAGGCGGATATACCAGTTGGTCAATTGCTCAATAAACTCAAACAACACCGGGATCACGTTATATAACTGATAGTTTTCGATCTCCGTGGTGACCTTTAACTTCAATGTTTGCAGCTTGGACAGTATCCAATGATCCAACGGATTGGTGATTGTGTGCGCGGTATTTGAAGGTTTCCACCCGTCGATTTCTATATAGGTCTTCAGGAACTTAAAAGCATTCCACCAAGGCAGCAAGGCACGACGAACGGTCAGTTTCACACCTTCGTTTGAAAAGTGTTGTGGTTCGCCTTTTACCAAACCTGAGTTGATTAAATATAAGCGTAGAGCATCGGCACCAAACTCTTCCATGATGTCATCTGGCTGAGTGTAGTTGCGCAAGCGCTTCGACATTTTCTTGCCATCTTCTGCCATCACGATGCCATTAACAATGACGTTCTTAAATGCGGGCTTATCGTGTAAAGCCTGACTTAATACCAATAGGGTATAAAACCAACCGCGTGTTTGGTCTAGTCCCTCGGCAATGAATTCAGCTGGAAAGCTGGACTCGAAAAGAGACTGATTTTCGAACGGGTAGTGGAGCTGAGCATACGGCATCGCGCCTGACTCAAACCAACAATCGAGTACTTCCTCAATCCGCTGATAAGTGCCTTCTTCACCTGCCACACTGAAAGCAATATCATCGACGTAGTCACGGTGTAAGTCATCGACACGGATCCCTGAATAGCGCTCCAATTCCTCAATTGAACCAATACATAAATAGTTGCCAGTAACGTCGTTGCGCCACAGCGGAATCGGTGTTCCCCAGTATCTGTTTCGCGAGACTGCCCAGTCAATGGCGCCAGCCAACCAGTTCCCCATCCGGCCTTCTTTAATATATTCAGGTACCCAGTTGATCTGTTGATTCAATGCCACGAGCTTGTCGCGCATCTGCTCTACTTTGACATACCATGATGGAATAGAGCGGTAGATGATCGGCGTGTCAGAACGCGGGCAGAACGGGTAGCTGTGCACTATGGTGGTGTGGCTGTACAGGTGGCCTGTTTCTTTTAAGTGGCGAATGATTTTCTTATCCGCTTCTTTGACGTGCATTCCGCTAAAGTCCGTCACTTCTTCGGTAAACTCGCCAACCATATTCAAAGGGCACACAACGGCTTGAATATTTGCCTCTTTCATGACGCGGTTATCGTCTTCACCAAATGCTGGTGCGATATGTACGATACCCGTACCACTGTCCATGGTGACATAATCGTCAGCAAGGACAACAAATGCGCCTTCATTCTTTAGTTCTTTGAAATAATCAAAGAGCGGCTCATAGCGTTTTCCGACCAATTCCGCGCCTGTATATTCTTGCACTACAGTTAAGTTTTTCCCTTTACCTATGGCTTCAAGGCGCGCTTTGGCAATAATAAAGTGTATATCTTTATCTTCATCTAACACTTTTATGTAGTCGGCATCGGCTTTGACGCACAGTCCCAAGTTGGAAGGTAAAGTCCAAGGTGTGGTGGTCCACGCTGCGATATAGCAGTCTTCGTCTTCTAATTTGAACAACACTTCAAGTGCAGGATCTTGCACATCTTTGTAGTTAGAGCCCGCTTCGAAGTTAGATAAAACGGTGCCTAAAGTGGTAGAAAACGGCACAACTTTGACGCCTTGGGTGATAAGGTCTTTTTCCCAAAGTTGTTTGAACACCCACCATACAGACTCCATGTACCAAGGTTCCATGGTTCTGTAATCATTATCAAAATCGACCCAGCGGCCAATGCGTGTAACGGTAGAGCGCCACTCTTTAGTATAGCGTTGAACGATACCTCGACATTCATCATTGTATGCTTTGATCCCTAAGGTCTCAACGGCCTCTTTGGCTGACATACCCAAGGTTTTATCGGTTTCATGCTCAATAGGTAGGCCATGACAATCCCAGCCAAAACGGCGTTGGACGTAATAACCTTTCATCGTAAAGTAGCGAGGGATAATATCTTTAATGGTGGATGCCAGCAGATGCCCATGGTGTGGTTTACCAGTTGCAAATGGAGGACCATCGTAAAATGCATAGGGTGGATTGTTGGCTGTTTGACGAAGAGATTTCTGAAAAATATCCTGTTTTTCCCAAAAATCAAGGACTTTTCGTTCCGCATCAACAAAGGAAAATGTATTCTGATCTGTATCGAGAGTATTGCCGTTCATTCTGCCAAAGTAACCTTTAATTAGAGTTCATTATGCTGTAGCGATAAGCTGATATTTCATCATACCATAAATTCAACAACGTAAAAGGCTTACGGCACTTATGGGATTATTTTCCAAGAGAATTGTAGGTTCGGTGTATGTTTTCACTGGCACCGAGCACGGTTGGGTATTTACACACAGTAAAACCCTTGTATATCTCAGTCTAAATATGTTATCAATTTAACTGTTTAACCTATTGTATTTATTGTGTGTTTAAACTATCTGATGCGGTTGTGGCAGGGTGAGTGGTACGAACCATTGGTGATACTGTTATTGTTTCTTTAATTGCAATTAAAGGTTTGTCTCACGCATGAGACAAAATGAGATGAGCGAAACAAAAAGTGCGTGTAAAAATCCCTAAGGTGATTTTGCCAACGAACAATGGTTGGATTGTGTGGGAAAATTTTGCATAATCAAAAACGATTCAAATACGATTTCTACAACATCACTTTGTCAGTGCCAGAGTGTTTGCCGCATGCGCAACACTAAAAAATTATGTGTAACGATATACTGGGTGCTGAAGCGCAGTCGTTTTGGGCTGGAATAATTTAAGGATAAAATTATTGATGACAATACAAGCACTGTTAGGTTTAGATACTGACTTTTTACCTGTGAAGTCAGATCCCAAACCGGCTGGAGAAATGGCGTTCAGCATGATGTTTTTTTCAGACATCCGCAAAGACATTACCAGCTCAGAGAAATACGACTTTATCACCGCGTTGACTCAGTTTGCAGATCAAGCTAAGTTCACCGCGGTTTACTTGCCTGAACGTCACTTTCATGAATTTGGCGCGATTTTCCCAAACTCAGCGGTCATGGCGGCTTATCTTATCCCGCAAACAAAGCATATTCGCTTTCGCACTGCGGGCGTGAGCTTACCGCTGCACCACCCCGCAGAGGTGGTGGAATGGTGGGCTATGAATGATATTCTGTCCAATGGGCGTGTCGATCTGGGATTTGGCTCTGGGTGGAATAAACCTGACTTTATTTATGCCCCACATAACTATGATGACCGTCGAGAGAAAATGACGGAGCAGATCTCAATCGTTAAACGACTGTGGGCTGGGGAAAGTGTTGAGTTTGAGGGACCTGATAACACCTCTTATGCGACCAAAGTCTACCCAAGACCTATTCAAAAGTCGTTGAACGTGTGGATGTTAGTCGCTCAAAATGACAAGGGATTTGAGCAGGCTGGTGCGAGTGGTCACAACGTATTTACCATGCTTTACGGCGTCGATCTTGCCTCCATGGAGCGAAAGATCAACATTTATAGGGCGGCGAGAAAACGGGCCGGTTTTGACCCTGAGTCGGGGGTGGTCACACTGATGCTTCATACCTTGATTGGAGACTCTATCTCGCAAGTGAAGCGCGCAGTGGAAAGTCCATTCAAAGCATATATTCGCAGTTCAATGGAAGCCCACCTAGCCAGTGACTCGCTGCAGAAAAAGGGCGCTGCTGAATTTGGTGAGCAAGATAAAGACAGTATTTTGGAATATGCTTTTCAGCGATATTTTAAGACCGGTGCGTTGTTCGGCACAGTTGAAGATGGTAAGCGGATCGTCAAACAGGCACAGGACATCGGCGTGAATGAAATTGCGTGTTTAATGGACTTTGGCGTGGATTACGCATCAGTAAAGGACTCTTTACCCCATTTGGAGCAGCTCGTAGCAGCATATACAGGAGTGAAATAAGTTTTGGATATAGAAAAACAGCGACTGGCGATCAAGGATTTGATGCGTGAATACGCGACAAAACACACCGCTCAATCCGCCAACAAAGACAGTGCCGAAGAAAGTCATACCGACTCCTCAGAATTAGAACCCATCGCCATTGTGGGGTTAGAAGGGTATTTACCCGGTTGCCAATCAGTGGCTGAGTTTTGGCGGCATTTAGATAAAGATGAGTCTCTGATTGAGGAAATCCCTCAATCGCGTTTTGACTGGCATTTATATGCTGATGAAGTGCAAACCGAGGAAGCTCAGCCAGATAAAATGCGGTGTCGTTGGGGGGGATTTATTCCCGATATCCAAAGTTTTGATCCTCATTTTTTTAAGTTATTACCCGATGATGCAGAGCGTATGGATCCCCAGCAACGTTTGTTATTGATGTCGGTGTATAACACGTTGGAAAATGCAGGTTATCGTCCGCAAGCACTGAAAGGCTCAAATACAGGGGTCTTTGTTGGTTTTGAACGCAATGAATATTTATTGAACTTGATTGAGTCGGGTTATGATACTGGAGAGAGTCTACATCAATCGGACAGTATGATTGCCAATAATATTTCGTACTATTTTGATTTTTCAGGTCCCAGTGAAGTGGTTAACACAATGTGCTCTGGTGCTGCGGTGGCGATACACAGAGCTGTGGTTGCACTGCGCGCGGGGGAGATTGATCAGGCCATAGTCGGGGCGGCGAATCTATTGCTGCGACCAGATACCTTCGTTAAGTTGTCGCAATCGCAACAGATGAGTCCAACACCGACAGTGAAATCATTTGGCAGTGATGCTGATGGCTATTTACGAGCGGAAGGGGTGGCCAGTATTTTACTTAAACCCTATTCTCGTGCGCGCAAAGATGGGGATGCTATCTATGCCGTGATCAAAAATTCAGCGGTAAATTATAATGGCAATCGTTCTGCGTCGATTGCTGCGCCCAATACCAATGCACATGCATCTCTGATCCAAGCATGTTACGCCAAGGCCAACATAGATCCGCGAGAGGTCGACTATATAGAAGCTCAGGGCATGGGTAATCCGGTTGCCGATATTTGCGAGTGGGATGCATTTAACCTTGCACTTAATAACCTAGCGCAGCAACAGGGAGTCGCATTGCGCCCAGCTCAGTGCAAAGTGAGTACTTTAAAACCGATGATCGGCCATATGCACTCAGCGTCTTCATTGGGCGCTTTGTTTAAAGTCATTCATAGTTTGCAAAGCGAAAAAATACACAAGATACTCGGTATTGACCAGATCAGTGCGGATATTGATCCCAAGCACAGTGTCTGTCAATTGGCAACAGATACCATACCGTGGCCAAAGACGTCGCGCAATCGACTGGCGGGGATCCATGCGTATGGGGCAGGTGGCAATAATGCCCACGTGTTAATTGAAGGTCTAGATCGGGAGTCTGAGCCAAGTGTTAAGGGGGAGCCCGAAGGTGAGCAAGTTTGGGCGCTGCCGGTGTCAGCACTGAATAAAGCGTGTTTCACCGCCCAACTCACTGCGCTACGCGAGGTATTAAACCAGCGTGCATATCCACTTTCACATCTGGCATTCACATTGCGACACGGCCGAGACAGCCATGACTATCGTTGCATCTTTTTGGCATCATCGAGAGAGCAGCTATTGCAACAGATCGAAGATGTGTTGCAAGCGCGAGCGAATTCAAATGTTTTTGAACATGGACACAGTCAAGAGCTTGGCGAGCAGGCTCAACCGATTGCGGCACAATGGCTGGAAACCGGCCATTGTGAGTGGCCTGAAATGGTGCCCGAAGAGCGTCAGCGCGTGCATCTGCCAGGCACACAATTTAACCTAAAAAGCTATTGGATAGCACCCGATATAGCGCCACAGACACTCGATACCGCGATGGACATCACTATAGAGCCAGCACCGACAGGCGATGATGAGCATCGCATTGCAAAAATATTGATTGCAATACTTGCTGAACATTTGCGCGTTTCAGAGCGGGACATTGACCTTGAGCGGGAATTTAGCGATATGGGGTTTGACTCCTTATTGGTATCTAGGGTGTCAAAAGCATTGAGTGAGAAATTAGCCACCCAGATAGATCCTGCGGTGTTGTTTGAAGCAACAACCCCCGCCAAGTTGATTGACCATTGTAAACGGCATTTTCAGCAGTCAACGAGCGGTTCGGGTGCACGCCGGAAATTCACCGCGAGTAAGCCGTCGTTCACGAGACAACCCATTGCCATCATCGGGCTTGCTGGACAATATCCAGATGCGGACAATGTGTTTGAGTTTTGGCAAAACTTGGCTGCTGGTAAAAGCAGCATTCGAGAGATCCCCAATGAACGCTGGCCCATTGCAGCGTACTTTGACGCACAAGCTGATGGCGAAGGAGACAGTTTTAAAGCGGCGGCAAAGTGGGGCGGGTTTTTAGACGGGCTCAATTATTTCGACAATGAGTTTTTCAATTTACCGCCTTTTGAAGCTGCGTATATGAGTCCTAAAGAGCGGCTCTTTATGCAGTGCGCTTGGCATGTCGTTGAAGATGCTGGTTACACCACCAAGGCATTGGAGCGTGATACGGTCGGCGTCTTTGTCGGGATCTCTAAAGCTGGATTTGACAATTATAAGGACTCTTATTTTTCAGCGGCCAATCGGATCTCTTACCGCTTTAATTTTGGCGGCCCGAGTATGCCTGTCGATACCGCGTGTTCGTCGTCTTTGTCTGCCATCCATGAAGCTTGCCTGCATCTCTATGCCGGAGAGTGTGATGTGGCTGTTGCCGGCGGCGTGAATGCCTATACGCACCCCTCCACATTTGCTGAGTTCACTAGGCTTAATGTATTGTCCAAAGATGGTACGTTAAGTGCGTTCGGCGCGCAGGCAAATGGGTTTGTGCCCGGTGAAGGTGTGGGCGCGGTGTTATTAAAACCCTTGGCCAAAGCCATTGCTGATGGTGATCACATTTATGGGGTTATCCGCGGTACGGCAATAAACCACGGTGGTAAGGTCAACGGCTACACAGTACCGAGCCCATTAGCGCAGCAAAACCTTATTCGTACTGCCCTGTCGAGAGCCGGGCTCTGCGCTGCGGATATCAACTATGTTGAAGCGCATGGCACCGGCACTTTACTCGGGGATCCGGTAGAGTTTAAGGGCTTAGATGAGGCCTACAAAGCGGGTACATCGGCACAGCAATTTTGCGCGCTAGGCTCGGTAAAAACCAATATTGGCCACCTTGAAGCGGCTGCGGGCATTGCAGGGCTGACAAAAGTGTTATTGCAAATGCATCATAAAAAGCTTGCGCCGACCTTAAACGCCGAACAACCAAACCCACATATTGATTTTGCAGCCTCTGCGTTCAAATTGCAGCACTCGCTGACAGATTGGCAGCTGGATACGGCTTCGAGAAACGCGAAGCGACGCGCTGGGGTGTCGTCGTTTGGCGCTGGCGGCAGCAATGCACATATTGTGGTTGAGGAAGCGCCTACTGCTGCGCAAAGCACTGCGCTTGAGTCATCTTATTTATTTGTCTTGTCTGCAAAAAGCGAGTCGGGATTGGCGCGTTATGTGGACAAGTACATCAACTTTTTGACTGAGCAACCATCCATATCGCTGGCCAATATGACCTATACCTTGCAGGCGGGCAGAGAAGCCATGTCATACCGTATGGCGTGTGAAGTTGACTCGTTAGACGCCTTGCTTGAGATGCTCAAAGCCTATAAGCAGGGTACTGAGAGTGCACAGCTGTGGCAAGGCAAAGTAGATAAAAACCGAGGGGTTGAGGCGCTATTTCAGGAGTCTTCTGCACAACAGCTGGTAAGGCATTGGCTCGCAGAGAGAAAGTTTCAATATATCGCTGAGTTGTGGACCCAAGGGGGTGAAATCGATTGGCTTCCTAGCAAGCCCACACAATATCAGCGCGTTAGTTTACCCGGCTATCCTTTTGCACAGATTGACATTCCAAAAGCGCCGATGCTTGTGCCCGTAACGGCCCGAGATGATGGCCCGTTAGCAGCATCGGCAACAGACAGTGCTGCGGGGGTACTGCTGATGACACCGAGTTGGCGGGCACTGGATGAGATGCACAATGAGCCGCTGGACGAAGATATCGAGCAACATATTGTACTGTGTGATTACCCGGCCTTGTCGGCACGAGAGGGGATTGTCCACCTGTCCAGTTCGACGGCACATCCTGCTACCAGTTTTACGCAATTTTGTATTCAATTGACGGCGCGATTTGAAGCCATTATACGCGACAAGGGTAGGTCACATAAAATTTTGCAAGTTGTGGTTCCTCTAGAGCCGAGCTTACAGTCAACTTTACCCGCGATGTCGGCACTGTTGAAAACGTGCTCTTTGGAAAACGACAATGTTACAGGGCAACTCATTGAGTTGCCTGCGAACTTGCCACAAGAACAGGTATTTAACTTGCTTGATCAGGCGAAACAGCAAAGGCATTGTCACTGGTTCAAAGCTGAGGCATCGCAATTGATGGCATGCGATCTGGATGTGCTTGATACAGTGCCTGTGCCTCATCCGTGGCGCGATCAAGGGGTGTATTTGATCACGGGAGGACTGGGTCAGCTGGGGTATTTGTGTGCGTGCGATATTGCGCAAAAAGTGCAGGCACCTACCTTGATTTTAACGGGTCAGCGGCCTCTGGATGTAGACAGAGATAATCAACTCGCCCGTTTGAAAGAAATGGGCGCGACGGTGCGCTATGAGACAGTGGATCTGACCGCGCTCGATGCAGTGACAACCTTGGTTCAAAATACCGTGCGTGAGCATGGTGGGATCAATGCGGTGTTGCACTGTGCAGGAGTTATTCAAGACGGCCTATTACGCAATAAAGATGCACAAAGCATTCGACGAGTCCTCGCGCCAAAAACCTATGGTGCATGGCACTTGGGACAAGCGTGTGAAGAGATAAAGCTGGAGCACTTTGTGCTGTTCTCCTCAGCGGTTTCCATGGTTGGTAATGTTGGACAGGGAGATTATGCTGCCGCCAATGCCTTTATGGATCTGTATGCGCAGCAGCGACAACAGCGCGTTGAGCAGGGTCTGTGTTTTGGTCAAAGTTGTGCTATCGGCTGGGGGCTGTGGCGTGATGGCGGGATGCAAGTATCTGATGATATTCTCGCAGCACTATACGACATGTCAGGTATGCAGCCTATTGAGCGCGATGCGGGATTGTCGGTGTTGTATCAAGTGATGCGCCAAGCGCGTACTCGCACCATAGCAATTGCTGGCGATACGGCAAAACTTGAACAGCACTTCTCTCGTTCAATTGGTGCGGCAGCGCCTATCGCACTGCCAAGCAAAGCCACGCAACCGAATAATGGCCAAGTGCAGCGTGAACTGATGTCGCGATTTACCGCCGCGGCCGCGGTGGTTGTCGGTGTGGCACCGAGTGCAATTGACCTGCATGTTGGGCTGGATGAGCAAGGTTTCGGTATCGTAGAGTTACATGCCATTGTCAATGAGTTAAATCAGCATTGTGATCATGATTTCAGCTTAAATACCGCGAACGCCTATCGTACATTACATGACTTGCTCGAGGCGTACAGCGACTCCTTAACGGGCAAAACGCGGGTGCAAGGGCACTCTGGTGCCTTATCATCTGCCGATGAGGGTGTCTTACTGGCGTCAGTATGTGAACAGTTGACCGCGCTGATCTCACAAGTGACGGGGTATGCAAAGGAGAAGCTTGGGCAGGATACAGGTTTTGATGAGCTGGGAATTGACTCTTTGGTGGTGACCAAGCTGACCAATAAATTGGAATCTGTCTATGGGACACTGCCAAAAACCCTATTTTTTGAATATCACACAATCGCGCAATTGGCTGAATACATGTTGACTGCACACCGCAGTCAACTTGAGGCACACCTCATTCCCCCCACCAGTTCGAGTGATGCCCCTCGCACAACCAGCTCGTCTGAATCGATTGAACCGCAAAGAGAGTCCGTCGCTAGCGCTCGCCCAGAACAAAGTGGAGATGCACAAGATACGGATATTGCTATCATCGGTATATCAGGACGTTACCCTCAAGCAAATACACTGCAAGCGTTTTGGCAGGTGTTAGCTGGGGGCCAAGACTGCATCACGGAGGTGCCAATCAGCCGCTGGGCTCATAGTCATTATTATGATGCGGAAAAAGGCAAACCTGGCAAAACGTATGCAAAGTGGGGCGGTTTTATCGATGGCGTAGATAAGTTTGATCCGAGCTTCTTTAATATTTCACCTCGCGAAGCTGAAATCATCGAACCACAGGAAAGGCTGTTTTTACAAACGGCCTATGAAGCAATAGAAGACGCAGGCTATAGCAGGGCGTCTTTGGCACAAAACACTGCACTCGATGGGACACCCGGTGCGGTCGGTGTGTATGTTGGGGTGACTTATCAGGAATATCAACTGTATGGTGCGCAGGAAACCATGTTGGGCCGGCCTATGGTATTGTCAATGAGCCCGTCGTCTATTGCCAATCGTGTATCCTACTTTTGTGACTTTCACGGTCCGAGTTTGGCCATTGATACCATGTGTGCGTCATCACTGACCAGCATTCACCTAGCTTGTCAAAGCTTGCTCAGCGGTGAGTGCAAAGCGGCCATTGCTGGCGGCGTCAATGTGTCTATTCACCCTGCAAAATACTTGATGCTGGGATATGGCGGGTTTGCATCGCAAACTGGTCGCTGTAAAACCTTTAGCGCTGAGGCGGACGGATTTGTGCCCAGTGAAGGTGTAGGGGCGGTGCTACTCAAACCGTTGCGTGAAGCACTGCAAGATGGCGACAATATTTACGGCGTGATCAAAGGCAGTGCGGTCAATCATGGCGGCAGAACCTATGGGTACTCTGTTCCTAGCCCCACGGCTCAGCAGACGGTGATCGCTCGGGCATTGGCACAAGCCAAGGTTAGGCCTCAGGAGATCAGTTATCTGGAGGCACATGGTACGGGGACTTCGCTGGGAGATCCCATTGAAGTGGCCGCTTTAAATAAAGCGTTCTCAACCGATAAAAACAAAGACCATCTCTGCGCAATTGGTTCTGTGAAGTCCAATATTGGCCACTGTGAAAGTGCTGCGGGCATCGCGGGTCTGACCAAGGTGCTGTTGCAAATGAAACACCAGCAACTCGTGCCTTCATTGCACAGTGAACAGATAAACCCCAAAATTGAGTTTGCGCAGTCCCCATTTGTTGTGCAACAGCAGCTGGCGCCATGGCCAAGTCGTGATGATGCCCCGCGTATTGCTGGAGTGTCATCGTTTGGTGCTGGGGGCTCAAATGCCCACCTGATTGTACAAGAAGCGCCTAAACAGGTAGAGCAACACGGAAACAATAGATCGCACCTTCAAGTGATCACACTATCTGCCAGAAGTCACGAACAGCTCAAAGAGATGGCCAGTAATCTACTGCACCATTTAAGGCGTGAGCAGCTATCTCAAGACGATGTACAGCGCATTGCATATACCTTGCAAACGGGTCGCGAAACATTTGACTACCGATTGGCATGCATGGCTGGCGACTTGGCAGAGATACACACAGGGTTAGAGCGATTCTTAGCCGCTGACAGTGTGCCAGCGGAAGCTGAAAGTTGGTTGAATAGCCTGGTATGCACGGGAGTTGCTGACGAAAACCAAGCGCAGTCTACGCCACTAGACCCAAGCTTTTTAAGTACCATCAAGCGCACCGATGAAGCGCAAAGAGATGTGCGTTGTAAAGAGCTTGTCAGTGCCTGGTTGCGAGGGAGAGAGATTCAGTGGCATGCTTTATATGATCACCAGAGCCCGGTGAAAATCAGCTTGCCGACCTATCCATTTGTGGCAAAACGCTACTGGAAACCAGCCAGTGATGAAGCGTTACGTGCTCAGATGGTGAATGCACTATCGCGCAATACACCTGCTTTACCAGCACCACAGGAGCGCAAATCGGGTAAGATACAATTAGTCGATCCGCAGCTGTTTGCGGTGAAAAAAGTCGCGTTAACAGCGCCTGCTCGGCCGCTTGAAAAGGCGCAAACCCCTGCACCTCAGTTGGATTCGTCCGTAGAGATGGTGACAGTGAATGAAACGCCTAAGGCCCATGCTTGCGAAGGCACAGATACCTTCAGCAAGGACTTTTTACGAGCGAGTTTGGCCAAGGCGTTAATGATGAACGAAGATGAAATATCCGACAATACGCCGTTTTCAAATATTGGCTTAGACTCCATCGTTGGTGTAGAGTGGGTACGTGCCATCAATGCTCAGTATAATTTGGCGTTGGCAGTCGAGCGCGTACATGAATACCCTAGCATCAATCAGTTGCATGCGCACTTGCAGCAAAGTGGGGCTTGCGAGGCGTCGGCAGTGCAGCCTGAAATGACGGAAACAGCGCTGTCTACACCCGCGCAAGAAGAAGCGGCAGATGATGAGGCGGTGATCAATACCGTTATCGCCACCTTGGCAAATGCTTTGTTGCTCGATGCGGGGGATATTCGCGCGCAGTCTCGCTTTGTTGATTTGGGCTTAGACTCGATTGTTGGGGTTGAATGGATCCGCGCCATTAATAACCATTTTGGCACGCACATTGAGGCTAATGCGGTATATGAACACCCGACGCCAGCAGCGTTTTCTCAGTATCTGACTTCGCTGTTTGCTGAGCCACAGACATCGACAGGTGATGCTGCGCAGCTCGACTCATCGGTGTCATTGCAAGCGCCGAGTGAGTACACCTCGTTAGACTTTTTGCGCACGTCGTTGGCAACGGTTTTGATGATGGCTGAGCAGGAAATCAAAGCGGCGACTCGATTTGCGGATCTAGGGCTGGATTCAATTACCGGGATGGAGTGGATTAAGGTGATCAATCAGACCATGCAGCTCAGTTTGAACGCCGATATCGTCTATGAACACAACACGTTGGAAAGTTTTTCCGGGTATATCCAAAGCCAGTTAGAGAGCAAAGGGATGCAACAAGCGCAGGAAATAATCCGAGCCTTACAAGCTGCACAGCGCAGCGATGAGGCGACACAAGACGCACACTTAGGTGTGGCCGGTCAACATAAAGAACATAAACAGATGGAAGAAGTACTATGAATATCGCAGTCAATGTCGAAAGAAGTCAGGTACAAACAGTGGTGTTAGATTGTATTCGTCAGCTAGTCCCCTCTTTGCAAGATCATACGTTTAAGCAGGGCGATAGCTTAGCCGCTTTGGGTGTGAACTCGATGGAGCGGGTTGAAATTATCGTGGATATTTTGGCGGCATTGTCACTCAGAATACCGATGACTGACACCATGTCGGCGACCAATTTGGATGAACTGATAGATCTCTTGCATGACAGACTCAATCGCCGCTAATATGCGTAATGCGCCTGCGCTGATCACTGGCATGGGGGCCGTGACTGCGATCGGGCAGGACATTGCAGCCATCTCTCAGGCACTGAAAAAAGGCACTTCGGCGTTTTCATATATGGCCCGAGAAGGGCGCTGTTTTGACGACCCATTTATTGGCGCAGAGCTTGCGCCACTGGTGATGCCAAAACAGTTTGATGCACATAACCTGAGTACTTTTTCACTGAGTGCGAAAGCGGCAGTGGTGGCGCTGCAGCAGGCGTGGACTGATGCTAAACTAGATACCGTTGAGCCTGAAAAAATAGGCCTGATTGTCGGTGGCAGCAATGTACAGCAGCGACACTTAAATAATTTGCGTGACAAGCGTAAAAATGCACCGTATTTTATTCAGCCCAGCTATGCATTAAATTTCATGGATTCAGATATCTGTGGGATCTGTACTGAGCTATTTGACATACGCGGCAGTGCTTTTTCGCTCGGCGGAGCCTCCGCCAGTGGACAACTGGCGGTAATTGAAGCGGCAAAAGCGGTGACAAGTGGGGCACTGGATGTATGCGTTGTGGTTGGCGCTTTGATGGATTTATCCTACTGGGAATGTCATGCATTTTCCTCTTTAGGTGCCATGGGGAGCAGTCGATTTGCCAATGCGCCCACTCAGGCTTGTCGACCTTTTGACCAACAACGAGATGGCTTTATTTATGGTGAGGGCTGTGGCGTATTAGTACTTGAACGCCATCAGCACGCATTGCAAAGAGGGGTTCACCTACGCGGCGCTATACCTGGCTGCGCAGTGGTGATGGATGGTAATCGCAATCCAGATCCCTCTTTGGCTGGGGAAGTCGCAGTGATCCAACAGGCATTGCACTGTTCAGCGATGACGGCGTCAGACATTGATTATGTCAATCCGCATGGCAGTGGCTCGGTGTTAGGAGATGAGACCGAGTTGCAGGCATTGGCCAAAACAGGACTGCGTGGTGCGCCATTGAACGCGACCAAGTCCCTTTTTGGTCATGCTCTGAGTGCCGCTGGGTGCCTTGAAATCATCGCGACCTTGATCCAGATGGAACAGGGATTTTTACACCCCAGTTTAAATTTAGAAAACCCCATACAAACAGATTTTAATTGGGTGGCGACGACTAGGCATGAAACCAACATCAAGCAAGCGCTGAGTTTGAGTTACGGGTTTGGCGGGATAAACACCGCGGTGTGTATCACTAAACCTTGACAATACGTGAGTAGGAGTAAGTAATGGAATGCAGTGAAGTAGGGATTGAAGCGATGAATGTATATGCGGGCACAGCGTGTTTGGATGTACGTAAACTGATCGATCACCGCGAACTTGATATCGCACGCTTTAACAATTTATTGATGTCAGAAAAAACCGTGGCACTGGCCAGTGAAGATCCGGTCACGTTCGCCGTCAATGCTGCCAAGCCCATTTTGGATGCATTGAGTGAGGAAGAAAAAAACAGCATCGAAATGCTGATCACCTGTACTGAGTCAGGCATTGATTTTGGTAAATCCATTAGCACCTATGTTCATGATCACCTTGGCTTGAATAAAAATTGCCGGGTGTTTGAGGTAAAACAAGCGTGCTACTCAGGTACGGTTGGTTTACATAATGCAGCGAACTTCATTTTGTCTAACACCTCACCTGGTGCTAAAGCTTTAGTGATTGCGGTGGATCTCTGTCGATTTATGGTTTTAGGAGAAGAGGACGTCAATGAAAAAGATTGGGCGTTTTCAGAGCCTTCGGGTGGCGCTGGCGCAGTGGCTATGCTGATCAGCAATAAACCGGAAATTTTTAGGTTGGATGTTGGAGCCAGCGGTTATTACTCTTATGAGGTCATGGATACCTGCCGACCTCAGCCAGACAGTGAAGCGGGCAATGCAGATATCTCTTTGATGTCTTATTTAGATTGTTGTGAACAAACCTTTTTGCAGTACCAGCAACGTGTTGACGGGGCGAACTACGCACATACATTTGACTATTTGGCATTTCATACTCCATTTGGCGGCATGGTTAAAGGTGCGCACCGCTCGTTGATGAGAAAATTTGCGCAGCAACCTCCGGCGCAAATCGAAGCCGATTATAACCAGCGGGTGACGCCTGGACTGACCTATTGTCAGCGCATTGGTAACATTATGGGCGGGGCGTTGTATGTGTCTTTGGCGGGGGTGATAGAAGCGGGGGATTTCAGCACGCCCAGACGGATCGGGTGTTTTGCCTATGGTTCAGGATGCTGCTCTGAATTTTACAGTGGTATTGTCACCGAGCAGGGGCAAGCACGCTTAAAGTCACTGGATATCGCATCGCATTTGGATAGTCGCTATCAGCTCTCCATCGAAGAGTATGAAAGATCTTTACGACAAAACAAAGACGTGCGCTTTGGTACCCAAGATGTGGAGGTTGAATGCCCAATCACCGATAAGATCCAACAACAACAGCAGTTGAGTCCTCGTTTGTATTTGAAGCGGATCAATAATTTTCATCGAGAATATGAATTCCAATAAAGATGTGTGAGTGTCAATCGTGACGTATGAGATGATCAAGGTTAGTCATAATGCGGAGATATGTACGCTTCAATTTAACCGACCTAACCATAAGAATACTTTGAATAAGCAAATGATTGAAGAGTGCCTGCGGGTGATCGACGACTGCGAGTTGCGCAGCAACATATTGGTTATCAAAGGACTGCCGGACGTGTTTTGTTTCGGCGCTGACTTTTCTTGGATGGACAAACAAGAGTACACAGACAACCAGCAGGGTAGTGAACACGACCCAAGTATACTGTACACGCTGTGGAAGCGAATTGCGCTGGGACCATTTATCTCCATTGCCGTGGTTGAAGGTCGGGTCAATGCCGGCGGGATGGGATTTGTTGCAGCATGTGACATTGTATTGTCAGGTAGTCGCGCACAATATAGTTTGTCAGAACTCATCTTTGGAATTTTGCCCGCCTGTGTCATGCCATTTTTGATCAAAAAAGTTGGCTGGCAAAAAGCCAACTATATGACCTTGATGACCTCCCCTTTTAACGCCCACGATGTTGCCAATTGGGGACTGGCGGACGCCGTGTCCGATGACTTAGATGAGTTGCTAAGACGACATTTACTGCGTCTAAGACGCTTACCTCGTGATGGCATAATACGGCACAAACACTATATGAATACATTGAACCCACAATTACTTGAACACGAGCCGATCGCGGTACAGGAAAATCGAGCAACGTTTTCTTTGCCTTCTGTGGTAACCAATATTGGACGTTATGTGGACAGCGGCAAGCTGCCATGGGAAAGTTAAAACAATGACAAAAATAATCATCAACTCGGTTGTTTCCATCATCGAGCAGAATAACGGTGTTGTCCAGATCACCATGGAAGACCGTGACAATAAAAATATGTTTAGCCGTGATATTTTGTCAGGGTTGATGCAAGCGTATAAAAAAATAGAGGAAAATCGAACTTGCAAAGCGGTCATTATCACCGGCTTCGACAGCTATTTTTGTAGTGGTGGCACTCAGGATAGCCTGTTGTCGTTAAATGACACACAGGGCAACTTTAGCGACGTCAATATTTATAGCTTGCCATTAGAGTGTCGGGTGCCAGTGATATCTGCCATTCAGGGCCACGCCATCGGCGGCGGATTTGTGATGGGGTTATTCTCCGACATCGTGTTGCTCAGCAAAGAGAGCTATTACACCCTCAACTTTATGAAATATGGGTTTACCCCTGGGATGGGGTCGACCTTGATAGTGCCCACCAAGCTGGGCGTGGATCTGGGCAGTGAGATGTTATTGAGTGCCAATCAATATCGCGGTGATGAATTACAACAACGCGGGGTGGGGCTGCAAGTACTGCCGCGCAAAAGCGTGCTAAGTCGAGCTTACGAACTGGCTGACTTAATCGCCCAAAAGCCGCTGCGCTCAGTCTCTCTATTGAAAAAACACCTCTGTCAGCAGGTGCGCGACAAGCTGCCAACATTTATTGAGCAAGAGCTAGCTATGCATGCTCAGACCATGCATCAACCTGAGGTGACGGACAATATTAAGCGGCTATTCGGCCAGCCAAGCTCCGCACCAGCTCGCGCATCCAATGCAATGGATAGCGCCCCGAGTGAGACCAAAGCGCACAGCGAGCGCACTGAGAGTGCAGCGCATCGTGACACTACAGCAGCATCGGTGTCTGAGCAAGATATCGCGATCGTCAGTGTCGCGGGGCGTTTTCCAGAGGCTGAAAACGTTGCTAAATTTTGGCAAAACCTGCAACAAGGCATGGATTGTGTTATTGATATTCCCGAGGAGCGAGCGGCGTTATTTGGCTCTGAAAGTGCTGCGTTGGCATGTCGTTGGGGTGGGTTTATTCACGGAGTTGATAAGTTCGATCCACTATTTTTTAAGATCTCCCCGCGCGAAGCACAGTTGATGGACCCACAAGAGCGATTGCTCTTAGAAGAGGTTTGGAACCTACTGGAAAGTCGCGGCTACACCAAACAAAAATTGGCACAACAATACGATCACAAGGTGGCAGTCTACACCGCATCTATGTATCAGCAGTATCATGCTTTTGACACCGAGCAAGATAAAAAAGCGATGGTGGCCATGTCATCGCTCTCTAGCATGGCCAACCGTATTTCTCACTTTTTTGACCTGCATGGACCAAGCATGGCGGTGGACACCATGTGCTCGGGGGCTGCCAGTGCAATTTATCTTGCCTGTCAAAACCTACTCAGTGGGGCTTGTCGGCTAGCCATTGTGGGGGCCACTAATTTATCTATTCACGGCTACAAATATCAGGCGTTAAGTCAGTCTCAATTGCTGGCTGAGCAAAGTACTGTGCGAGGGTTTGGTGAATCAGGTGGGTTTATTCCCGCCGAGACGGTCGGTGCGGTGTTATTGAAGCCTTTGCGTGATGCGATACAAGATAATGATGAAGTACTGGCCGTGATCAAAGGCGTGCATACCGACCATAAAGGCACTACGGATGGATTTAATGTCTCTGATCCCGATGCTCTAACACGCTTAATGGCCGGGTGCCTGCAAACGGCCAAAGTGACGCCCCAGCAGATACACTATGTTGAAACTTCAGTTGCGGGCGCGACGGTGTCAGACAGCGCTGAAATTCAAGCGATGAAGCAGGTGTTTTGTGACGCCCTAGGTAATAGAAAACTGCCCATAGGCACCGTTAAATCGAGTATCGGCCATGCTGAAGCTGCATCAGGGTTGACGCAGCTAATCAAAGTCGCCATGCAGTTGAAGCACAGGGTATTGACCCCTTCGATCTTGCATACGCCACTTAATCCCAAACTCGATTTAGACAATGCTCCATTTACTATCCAAGACAAGTTTGCCCCGTGGACGACAGCAGCTGAGCAGCCCAGAAGTGCGATGATCAATACCTTGGGTGCAGGTGGTTCGGGTTGTTGTATGGTGCTAGAGGAGTGTCTAACTGCAAAATCAGCAACCAAAGTAGAAGGTGTACGCCGTGATCGAGTAATGGTGTTTTCAGCGCAAAATGAGACACGTCTCAAGGAGTTGGTGACACGTCATATGGAGCATTTCAGCACGGAGCAAGACATTCATCTCGACGATTTAGCGTATACGCTGATAGAAGGCAGAGAGGCCATGCCGACTCGGTTGAGTTGTGTGGTTAACACCATAGAACAGTTACGTGAATACCTCGCAGCGTGGCTAGATGGTAAGGCACAGGCGCAGGTCTTTTTTCATGATATTGAACACACGTCGCGCCATGCATCCATTGAGCTAGACGTTGAGAACGATACTGAATTGTTAAAACAGGCCAAGTTATGGGTGCAAGGAGGACAGCTGAGTTGGGCGTCTCTTTATGGTGAGCAACATAGTGTCCTGCCTCAGATCATTGCATTGCCGACTTATCCGTTTGCGCGTCGTCATTGTTGGCTACCCAAAGCGGCGCAAAAACCATCACTGAACAGTGCACAGCAGATAGATACACCGGCTCAACCAGCATTGTCTGAAACTGATATTGCGCAGGCCAGTGATGCCAATGCGGTGCAGCCATCACATCAAACGGAAGTGGCTGAGTTAGTGGTAGAGACGGTTGGACAAATCTTAGGTCTTAGCCGTGATGAGCTACATCTGACAACGCCACTCAAAGCCTTAGGTGTCACGTCAGTGACCAAAATGTTGATAGTGTCTGCGCTTTGCGATGGTATTGAACAACTCGACGAAGCTCAAGTGGGCAGTGAGTTACTTCAAGCCGACAGTGTGTCTGATCTGATTACAGTGATTGAACGCGTGCAACCAGCACCGGCTCAGACGGTAGGGGCCAAGCAAATGCCAAGTGACCTTCCGGGCTATATCTCTCAGGCCACGAGCAGTGGTTACCGCTTTGAATACGAGAACAGCGCCACACAGTTGTTAGACGAGATTGATGAACACAGTGTGGTGGTGATCGGTGCAGGTCCGGCAGGGATCATGGCAGCGTTGAGCGCCGTGCTCAATGGGGTGGAACGGGTTTACTTGTTTGATAAACGCAAGGCCGTTGACCGGATGCAAATGGTCACCATATATCAAAACGCACTGCCTTATTTACAACGCTTTGGTGTACTGACGCAGCTTATCGAGCGCGGCACGCCGATAGCACAGCACAACTTCTTTTATACCCGCAGTGACAATGAGTCTACGCGTTATTATCAAAAAGAGATAGATGAGGCACAGTTAGCGACGACCCAACTCACAGCGGCTGGTACCTCCCATAAGAGTGCCTATGATGAGTTTGTGGGCGAGTCTGTATTGGCTATCTCTTTGGCTGATCTGCAAGATGTACTGCTGATTGCTGCACGTGAACAGGGCGTGCGTATTTACTTTAATGTGGAAGCAAAAGTGGTGCCGACAGAGCTTGAGCAAGCCAGCGTAACATTGAATAATTTACAGTTGGAGTCAACTTCCACTGTCACGCCAGAATTGGTGATCTTAGCCGATGGCGAGTGCAGTTCAAATGCGCAGGCTGTGGGGATATGTTACGACATTGAAACGTCCAATAAGGGAGAGGAGTGCTGGTATATCTATCATTGCCGTGCCGTTGGAGATAGATCAACACTTAACTACAAATTCTCTTTTGATGCTGAACAACAGTTATCAGGTTGTGCATTCGGGCTCTTTTATCCAAATCGTGATGAACTAGGTGTAGCGGTGTACAGTGCTAATGGTGAACTGCCAAGCGCAGAGCAGCTTGCACAGCGTGCGCAATTCTTCAGTGACTCACAGCAAAATTCGGTAGGAGAGGTGTTGTGGATCAGCAAACCCATAGATGTGCAATATTCACGGGCGAGTACCTTTATCAGTAAAAACATCATGCTTACCGGGGATGCGTCGGGAACGGGTTCACCTGTAGCGGGTATGGGAGCTGTACTGGCCATATCCGCCTATGCCAGTGCGACGGATGAGTACTTTAAGCTCAGAGGGCGCGACAAGCTGGCGGCTGAGCAGGCGTATAATGAGCGCCAGAGTTCATTTGTGGATGCATGGCAAGATCGCAGTTGCGATATTTGGTCAAAGATAGATAACTTGCCGAGCTCACATCAATCGACCGCGCAATCTGCGCAGCAAAATTTGGAACTGGAAACACCTCTATGAAAGTACAAGCACATGACGGATTAATGCTGGACGTTAACCTCAATCAGTTTGATAACACCAAGCCTACAGTGGTCTTCATCAATGCGCTGGGTGTCGACAGCTGTATTACACAGGCGTTGTCAGATGCCATGGTGGCGCGCGGTCATAACTTTGTGACCTGGCGACGCCGGGGGTTTCCTGGTGTATACGATGAGCGTTTTCGCGAGTATTCCGTACAGGATCAAGTTCAAGACTTAACCAGTATTGTGACCGAGTTAGCCTTGCCCTCGTTCACCTTGGTTGCGTGGTGTACGGGAATCCAAATTGCGTTGGTTGCTGCGGCACAAGAGTCATGTTTAATCGAAAAAATGGTGCTATTCAATGCGCCAAATTTCTTTAATCAAGGCACGCCGGGGCTCACGGGCGATACCATAGGTCAGGTTTGCCGCATGTTGATCCACGATGAGAAGAAGCTTGATTTTCTCCATCAAAACATCGTGGCGTATAACACCAAAAGCATGCAAGACAAATTGGCGCGTATTGATAATAAGCACTACCAACAGATGATCCAAGCACCGTTCAATAGCGGTAAAGAGGCGTTTCTACGGTTTGCCCATCTGGTCAATACCACCCACGAATTTAAGATCAGTCGCACCTTAACGGAACAGATCAGCTGCCCAACCTTCATTGTCGGTGGAGGTAACGATGATATGGTCGCCTGGCAAGAGTCCGTGGCGCTTGCCGAAATTATTCCGGATGCCGAATATAAAATTTTTGCTAATTGGGGGCATTACAATCTGTTTACCGACACCGCAGAGGTCTGCGAAGACTTAATTTTAAACGGCCATTAAACACGCGAAGTACGCACAGAAAAGCATTTAATCGTCACCACGGTGCTTGGTAAAAGCTTGGGTTTGGGGCGGTGCAAAATATTGACAGAAGGGGATCGGAGTGAGCAACCAAAAAATAGCGATCATTGGGATATCAGGAAAATACCCAGGCGCAGACAACCTAGATGAATTGTGGGAAAACCTCAAACAAGGCAAAGATACCGTCACGGAAATACCCAAAACGCGTTGGGATCACGCTTTGTATCATCAGCCAGGTAACCGGGTGTATGGTAAAAGTTATAGTAAATGGGGTGGATTCATCAATGATGTAGATCAATTTGACCCCTTGTTCTTTAATATGGCGCCAAAAGTCGCCGAGCTGACCGATCCTCAAGAAAGGCAATTTCTCCAGTGTGCCTATCACACTGTTGAAGATGCTGGATACTCGTGTGAAGGGCTCTCAGAGAGAGGGCCTGTAGGGGTATTTTGCGCGGTAGAGTACAATGAATATTTGATGTACAGTCAGGCCAATACACCGGTTTCTGCACTCAATGCTTCTATTACTAATGGGGTGTCTTACTGTTGTAATTTTACCGGTCCTAGCATGACCATTGATACCATGTGCTCGGGCTCCATCAGCTCGGTACACTTAGCGTGTCAAAGTATTTTAAACGGCGAGTGCCGTGCCGCCATCGCAGGTGGCGTCAACCTAACACTGCACCCCAATAAGTTTATTTTACATAGTGCGGGGCGTTTTTCATCGAAAACTGGGCGCTGTCATAGTTTTGGGGATAAAGCGACAGGCTATGTGGCTTCAGAAGGCGTTGGGGCTGTGTTGCTCAAACCCCTCGCTGATGCCCTCGAAGATGGTGATCATATCTATGGGGTGGTCCTAGCGACGGCCATCAACCATGGCGGCGCGTCGAGAACGTATACCGTACCAAAAGCATCTTCGCAGGCAGAGGTAATAAGCCAAGCGTTGGCAAAAACGGCGTCTGATCCCATCAGTTATATTGAGGCGCACGGTTCAGGCACCGCAATTGGAGATGTGATTGAAGTCGATGGTTTACAAAGGGCATATAACGAGGGTTATCTGGCCAAGAATGCGCAGGGCGAAGCGGCGTGTTTGATAGGCTCTATCAAATCTAATATTGGTCACTGTGAAAGTGCATCAGGCATTGCCGGATTAACGAAGGTTTTGCTGCAAATGCGCTATAAAACCATTGCCCCCTCTATTCACTCACAAACACGCAACCCCTATATTGATTTTGATAACTCTCCGTTTGACGTGCCACGTGAAGCACAGCCGTGGCAAGTTGCTGAGGGGAAAAAGCGCGTAGCGGGTATCTCAGCATTTGGCGCTGGCGGTTCAAATGCACATATGGTGGTTGAGGAGTATGTCGCAGAGACCCCCGTTGAGCAACAATCCGCATCTGTGCCAAGTTATATCGTGTTGTCGGCTAAAAGTACTGAGCAGCTGCACAGAGCGGTAAGGCGATTGCACACCACGCTTGAACACACCGGTCAGAGTGTCCACGATGTGCAGGACCTTCGCAGTATCGCCAGTACTTTGCAAGTTGGTAGAGCGCATCATGAGCACCGACTTGCCCTCGCAGCAAATTCAATGGATGAGCTTACCCAGCAACTCGCCGATGTTCTAGAACATCAATTTGATGACATTAGCAAACCGACCCAGCGCTGGTATGGAGAAATTATCAAAGGCAAAGCGTTGGATGCATTTATTACTGCCAATAATCTAGTCTATGCTGATCTCTTGTCTGAGGTGGATTGGCCCGCCTTGGTAGGGTTGTGGATCCAAGGTTACCCAGTTGACTGGCGAGCCTTATATGATGGCGCACTGCCAAACAAAGTGAGCTTACCCGGATACCCCTTTGCAAAGCAGCGTTACTGGGTACCTGACACCGATGTTGAGCGTACTTATCCACCATTAGCGCAACTTGAAGCGCTGGCTGAAAATGCAGCGCCTGTGCGCGAGCAGACGGCGTCTTATTTAAAGCCTTTGCAATCGATTATACCTTTGACCGGCAGTGAGTATTTTATCGCACAACATGTGGTCAACCAAAACCCGATCCTGCCTGGTGTGGCATATCTGGAGCTAGTAAGGGAGGCGCTTAGCACCCTATTAGAGGAACATCAGCATTACTCAATAGACAATGTAACTTGGCGTCGCCCGATGATATTTGACGGTCAGAGCAAACAGGTTGTGATTGAATTGTCTTGCCTACCGCAAACAGGGCAGCGTACGCGGTTTAGAATTTACGACTTGCTCGACCCATCCAGTGGAGACTTTTGTCGTGGGGCTATCAATTTAGGTGAGCGCGAAGCCCCCAGCAAGGTGCCTGAGTTAGCGCAGTTGCGCGAGAAGGGTAAGACGATTGAGGTCGATAAGCAGACATTCTATGGTCAGTTTTTGCAGGCTGGGCTGGACTATGGATCGGCATTTCGTGGGGTTGAGTCACTACAGCGCAGTGGATCATACGTGGTGGGACGACTGAAAGCGCAGCAGCCACAGCCGCAGCCATCTCAAACGATGAAGTGGCGCCCGGAAATACTCGACTCAGCACTGCATTGTATTTTGGGCTTTTATCTTGGCGAACAGCCCTACGTAGAGCAAGCTGACTCTCAACAAGGGCCTATGGTCCCCTTTGTGCTCAATCAAGTGAAAGAATATGCCCCCTTGCCAGAAACTGTGTGGGTCATACTGGATGCCAAACAGTGTACGGTCAGCACTCAGGTTATTGATTTGTCACTGTGTGATGAACAGGGCAATGTGTGCTTGCAATTACTCGGTTATACTGCACGGGTGATGAAGTCGTCGACACCTGTGAAAAAGGAGCTGGTCAAGGAGCGCAGACCGTCAAAAACAGAGCAAGCAGAGCCTTGTGGGGAAATCAAACTCTTGTCACCGACGTGGCAGTCACAGCCTTTCGCCGCAGCAACAACGGATAACTTTAACGGCGATACAACTTGGGTTGTTTTACTGGGCGATGCAGCACAGTGGTCTGCTCAATTGCGCGCGCGTTTTACAGGTGCAGAGGTGGTGTGTATCGATGCACCTGCCGAAGCGTCGAAGGCCTCTCTGTGTAGCGCGGATCATTATCTGCATTATGCACAAGCACTGCTGTCGGTGTTACAACAAGTCATTCAGCATCAAGGGGCCAAGCCTCAGCGCATCCAATTGGTCGCGCCACCAGGTACAGACCAGCGTATGTATGCGGGGCTGTTGCCGATGCTCGAAGCGGCCATTCACGAGCATGTGATTAAATTTGCGGATGTGATCATGGCGGACTCTAGCGCAGAGGTTGAAAAGCAGATCATACACAATGCTCACACACACAAGCCCAGTTGCATTGAACTGAAGTCGCAACAATGTGACATCAGGCGCTGGCAGGCTTTGCCAGCAGTTGAAAAAGCCGTGTCGCCGTGGCAGGAGCAAGGGGTGTACCTGATCAGCGGTGGTTTTGGTGGTCTTGGTAAAATATTTACCCAGACTATTCTTGCCCAGACCCAAACCAGTAAGGTGATCCTATGGGGTCGTGGCGAGCTGGATTTAGCGCGCCAACAGTGGCTTTCACAGTGCAATGCGCAGGGCGATAGGGTGCATTATCAAGCGATTGATCTCTCGCGATTAAACGAGGTGGAAGATGCCATTGCACAGGTGTTGGAAGAGTTTGGTCAAATCACCGGGGTTTTGCATGCCGCGGGGGTATTACAAGATGGTATGATCGTCAGAAAATCGCCACAGCATATGGACCGAGTGCTATCGCCAAAAGTGCAAGGGCTCGTCAATTTGGACGCTGCGACGCGTACATGTGAATTAAAGTTTTTTGCCTTGTTCTCATCGATCAGCAGTGTATTGGGTGCGCCAGGTCAGGCCGATTATGCGGCGGCAAACGGGTTTATGGACTGGTTTGCCCACGATAGGGCGCTGCGTGTTAAACGCGGGGAGTGCTCCGGTCACAGTGTGTCCGTCAACTGGCCGCTTTGGCAAGATGGTGGGATGCGAATGCCCCGTCATGCGATGCGCGAATTGAAAGAAACATCTGGATTAATACCACTGCCAACCGAGGCTGGGCTTGACGCGTTTTCGAGCGCGTTGGCCGCAAAAGTATCACAGGTTCTGGTCTTGTATGGCACGGGGGAAGCGTTCCAAAACTTCGCGCACCAATTGCAGGCCGTGGATGCGTATTACACCGCTGAGCAGCCAGCGCAGCGTGGAGCCGCCGCGTCTTTCAACGTGCAAGATGTTATCCGTGAAGTCAGTGATTTACTGAAAGTGCCTCAGTCGAGCATTGATGGCACAACGGCACTGTTTGATATTGGCTTTGATTCGGTCTCTATCAGTGAATTGGCGAATGTGCTGACCCAAGCGACAGGGGTAGAGTTGCCCGTTAGTGTATTTTATGACTGCACTCAAATTGATGAGCTGACCCACTACTTACAATCGCATCTATCCCAAGGCGATGAGAGCGCAACCGCGCAAGAGAGAACGGCTGTTCCCCAGCATCCCAGCGCTGCGGCGGTGGCGCCATCGCTCAGTGAAGATACCGTGATCGCGATGATCAGTGAGTTACTCAAAGTGCCAGCTTCGAGTATTGATGGTAATACGGCGTTTTCGGACATTGGTTTCGATTCGGTTTCATTGGGAGAGCTTGCCAGCCACTTAAGTCAGGCGCTGGACGTAGAGCTCTCTGCTACGTTATTTTATGAGTGTACTGTAGTGGCTGAACTGGTTGCGTATTTACAAACGCAGCTCAGCCATGCGCCGACTCAATCTCCCGCGCAAATATCTAAAACAGCGCCAAGCGCACCGTGCAATGAAGGGGATATTATTGCTGAGATCAGCGAGTTGCTCAAAGTACCCGCTGAGAGCATTGATGCGGACACGACATTTGAGCAGATCGGCTTTGACTCGGTTTCTTTGACTGAGTTGGCAAGTGCGCTCAGTGCTCGCTACGAGGTTGAGTTGTCTACCACGGTTTTCTATCAGTGCACCTGTGTTGGTGAGTTGGTTCATCATATGAATGAGTTGCTAAGTGACACGCAGCATCAAGTGCGCAGTGCGGAGCCTATTCAGCCTTCAGCGACCGTTGTTGAGTCGCAAAAAGAGGCGCGCTCAGACATAACACAAGCATTGTTGGTGTTGATCAGTGACATGTTGAAAATCGCCAAGCATGACTTCGACGTCCATACGCCGCTGGATCAGTTGGGCTTTGACTCGGTGAGCTTTGCTGAGTTAGCTCAGGCGATCAATCATCGCTACCAAGCAGAGCTGGCGCCCACGATTTTTTACGACATCAACACCGTATCCGCTCTGGCGGCTCACCTGTCTGACTCACACAGCGATGATAAAGCGCCTGTAGAATACGTCGAGAAAGTAAAAACAGTGCATTCACAACAGCCTGTCGACCCTTCGGTTAGACCGTACGCGGAGGATATGCAAGAGACTGAACAGCAAGCTCGCCACTCGACTGTTGACCAAGATGATGATTGCATCGCTATTATCGGTATGGATGGACAATTTCCTGGCGCCAGTGATATTGCACAATTTTGGGATAATTTGAAACAAGGGAAAGACTGCGTCACTGAAATACCTAAGGAGCGCTGGGATTGGCGCGATGTGTACGGTGATACCAAACAAGATCCTCGTGCCACGCGCAGTAAGTGGGGCGGATTTTTAGCTCAAATTGACCAGTTTGATGCCGGGTTTTTTGGTATTTCCTCCCACGAAGCAAGGCAGATGGACCCCCAGCAAAGATTACTGTTGCAAAGTGCTTGGCACGCAATTGAAGATGCCGGGTATGCGCCGGAATCGCTGTCAGGGTCAAATACGGGAGTGTACATTGGTATTGCGCATACCAGCGGATATGGTTCTGAAAACAATGCCAGTGATCAAGGCGAGGGCGCATCGATGGAGTTGTCTGGGCCGATCAATGCACCTTCTTTGGGGCCAAACCGGATCAGCTATTTTTTGAATTTAAAAGGCCCAAGTGAACCTGTTGAGACTGCGTGTTCGAGTGCTCTGGTCGCTTTACACCGGGCTGTCACAGCGCTGCGCAGCGGTGACTGTCGCTTATGTTTAGTCGGGGGCGTTAACGTCATAGTGACTGCACAGGGCCACATTAATTTGAGCCGTGCAGGCCTACTTAGCGAAGCGGGCCAGTGCCGTGCTTTTGCAGCCAATGCAGATGGCTATGTGCGCAGTGAAGGCGTTGCTACTGTGTTATTGAAACGCTTATCTGAGGCAAAACGAGATGGAGATAATATCCTTGCTGTGATCCGCAATAGTAAAGTGGGCTATACCGGCAAAGGAAGCGGATTTGCCGCACCGAATACCAATTCACAAGCGACATTGATCAAAGCGTGTTATGAAGAGAAAAACATTGACCCCGCGCAAGTTAGTTACGTTGAAGCACAGGGAACCGGTACTGAAATCGGAGATGCCGTTGAGTTTCAAGCGCTAACGAAGGCATTTAAGGGGGCGCAACAAGGGGGTTGTGCGCTGGCCTCGGTTAAAACCCATGTTGGACACATGGAAATGGCATCGGGCATGGCTTCTTTACTTAAGGTTGTCTTGCAAATGCAACACAACCATCTGGTTGCAAACTTGCACAGTGATGAATTGAACCCGCACATTAACATTGCACAGTCGCCATTTTATATTCCTGCAACCGCCGAGCCATGGTCACGCGGTTCACAGCGCGACCCCAAAGTGGCGGGGATCAACGCTTTTGGATTTGGTGGCGTCAACGCACATGTCATTGTTGAGCAATACCGCGCACCTGATCCCCAAAGCGCACGTCAAACACATGGCCCTTATGTCATGCTGTTGTCTGCAAAAACACAGCCGCAAATTGCGATCCAAGCGCGCAATTTACTGACTTGGCTTGCCCGCGAACCTCAGCTTGATCTGTATCGTGTTGCCTACACACTGCAAGTGGGGCGCAGTGCGATGGAAGAGCGGGTAGCTATGGTGGTCAATTCGCAAGCCGAATTTGTTGAATGTCTAACCCAAATTGCGCAAGGTGAATACAATGCGCCTGGTGTATACCAAGGCACGAGTGCGAGTTGCCCACCGATTGTCTCTATGCTGCAAAGCGACACCACGTTACAGACGGTGGTAGATGGTTGGCTGAAATCTCGTGATCTGAGTATGTTAGCGTCACTTTGGTGTAACGGCTTATCTATCGCATGGCAAAATATGTATCGGGGTGAAGTGGTGCGACGGGTAAGTTTACCGGGATACCCATTTAAAGCGACGCGACATTGGATTGGTGAATTTGAACAGCAAATCAACCAGTCGGTGGATCGCTCTGAGCAGCTGATTGCGAACACTGAGCTTGAGGAGCAGCTTTTGAGATTGGCGCAGGATAGCATGGCCGAGCAGGCACACCTGACGCTCACTGGCGCGTTGGATCTGAGTGGTTGCAGTTCAGTGGAGTTGGTGCAATGGCAGCAAAAAATTCACCAGACACTCAACATTCAAGTTACCACGCATGATTTAATGGCTGCAAACAGTATCCGTGCACTTGCCGAGCAATTAAGTGCCACTCAGGCAGGTGAGGAGCTGCAAGTTGAGCATGGCATGGTGTCACTTTCTGGTTCTGAAGGCGCAGGGCCTGCCCTGATCTGCGTACCGGCGGCCGGCGCGATGTTGAGCAGTTTCTCCCCCTTGGTGAAGCTGTTACAAGGTCGTATGCGTCTTTATGGTTTTGGCCATCGAGGGTTTCATGATTCGAGCATTGCGCACGACAGCATCCAGGCCATGGCACAGGATTATGTGACTCAGCTGTCATCGCTACCCGAGCAACAAACTATCTATTTGCTAGGGCACTCCTTGGGGGCCAGTGTCGTGTATGAAATGGCTTGTTTATTGCGCAATGAGGGTCGCAAAGTACATATCTTTATGCTGGACAGCGAATTGTACGCGCAAGGTGACATATCCTTGTCTGCGTTTTTCCAATTTTTTGTTCGCGATACACAGGTAGCAAATACACTGGCTCACAAACAAGCCCAAGGTGACGACGTGGTTACCCCACTGGCTCAGGCCTTACTCGATGAAGCTGCGGTGTCTACTGAACACAGCAAGGCGTATCTGCAGCAGATAATGCACGCCTATGCGCAGCAGATATTGATGGGATTGCAGTATGTGCCGTCGCAAAAATACGACGGTGATATTACCTTGCTGTTGGCTAAGCAAAGCCATATGGGAGGCGAAAACCGCCAACAAACGCTGGCGAAATATCGCCGCTATTGCTTACAAAACATCCCCCTAGTTTCGGTCTCAGGTGGCCATTACAGCGTATTGGAAAAAGCCAATGTAGCGGATGTTGCGCAGATCCTACGCCAGACGATCACGCCACAATTCGCAGCACAGGCTGGGGAGATAAATGATGTTTAACAATCGAAAAATGGCCGCTATAGCGCATCATTGTTGCCCCCCTAACGTGTTGACTTCAGAGCAAGAGAGCAGCTTATGTCACTAGTATTTATGTTCGTAGGGCAGGGTTCCCAACACTACAAAATGGCCGAGACACTCTATAACAACAATGCGGCGTTTCGCAATAATATGCAACGCTTGGATAGGGTTGCCATTGAAGCAGGGGGGAGGTCAATTCTCGCCAAACTATACACGAGCACAGGGCAGCTAAATCCTGTCTTTGATGAGTTGCGTTATACTCACCCCGCTATCTACATGCTGGAATATGCATTGGCGGCAAGCTTGATACAACACGGGGTTAAGCCTGATTTTGTACTGGGCTCGAGCTTGGGTGAGGTTGTGGCGGCCACCATTGCTGGGTGTATTGAGCCAGAGCAAGGCATGCGTTTTGTGGTTGAGCAAGCCGATATTTTTGAACGCTATGCTGACACAGGCGGCATGACGGCCATTCTGGCAGATCCTCAACAGTGCGGCGAGCTTAAGTTGGCGGAGCGCGGCCTTGAAATTGCTGCGCTGAACTATGATGCGCACTTCGTGGTATCGGGGTCAAACGACGCATTGACGGAGCTTGAAGCACAATTGCCGCAGTACGGACACGCATTTATGCGTTTGCCCGTCACTCAAGCTTTCCACTCCTCAAAACTCAACCGGGCAAAATCTGCATTTCTCGAGTTGTGTCAAAAGTATCGATTTTATGAACCTTCCCTGCCGTTAATCTCCAGTACCACGGGGGCGTTGGTGAAGCGAGTGGATGGCGATTATTTTTGGCAGGTGGTCCGTCAAGTTATTCAATTTCCACAGGCTGTGGCCACCGCAGAAAAACTCGGTGCCCGCCATTTTTGTGATTTAGGCCCATCAGGCACGATGGCGAATTTTGCCAAAAGGTGCCTCTCGCACCAGAGCGGGTGTGAGATCACTGCGTTACTTAACCCTTTTGCAGCAACTTTGGATTTATTCAACGAGTTGATAGCAACATATTCGCATTCAGAACAAGGTAATAAAAATATGAGCATGACAAACACAGCAATCGACCCAGCCACCAAAGTGTATATGTTTCCAGGCCAAGGTGCTCAACAAGTGGGCATGGGCCGAGAGTTATTCGATAAATACCCTCAGTTAATTCGCGCTGCAGATGAGATTTTAGGTTATTCAATCAAAGCGCTATGTTTGAATGGGCCGGTCAGTAAGCTGGGCAACACACAATATACGCAGGCTGCATTGTATACGGTCAGTGCATTGAGCTATTTAGATAAAATCGCCAATGAAGCTGAACCCGACGTGGTTATGGGACACAGCTTAGGTGAATTCAACGCTCTCTTTGCCGCGGGGGTATTCAGCTTTGAAGATGGCTTGAGGTTGGTGAAAAAGCGGGGTGAGTTGATGGCGCAAATGTCCGATGGCGGGATGGTCGCGGTGATGAAATGTGCGCCAGAGGTGATCCAGAAAGTGATGGATACCGCACACATCAAAGATATTGACTTTGCCAATTACAACAGTCCTTCACAACTGGTATTAGCAGGGCCAAAAGACAGTTTGGCACGCTTAACCTTGGGCTTAGAAGAGGAAGGCGCTGCGGTTGTGCCGCTGAATGTCAGTGCGCCGTTTCACTCTCGTTATATGGCACAAGTACAGCGCCACTTTGCAGACTATTTAACACAATTTTCATTTGCCACTCCCAACAAGGTCATTATTTCAAATGTGCATGCTCAGCCATATGATGTAGCGCAGCTGAAACAGTGTCTGGCAATGCAGATCTCTTCTCCAGTGCGCTGGTGCGATAGCATAGAATATTTGTTACATAAAGGAGTGAGCAATTTTCATGAAGTGGGCCACGGCCAAGTACTGACAAATTTATTGGCAAAAATTCAAACTGCCTGGACAAGTACACATGGCACATCAGTAAAGAGCAAAGAGTCTACCTCTGTGCCAGCAAATGGAGCGCGCCCGATTCATACTGTGGCACCACTTACTTCACGACAGCTTGGCTCTGAACACTTTAAGAAAAAATATGGCTTGCAATATGCCTACGCAACGGGGGCGATGTACAAGGGCATTGCCTCAAAGGCGCTGGTGATCCGTATGGCGAAGGCTGGATTTTTATCTTTCTTTGGCACTGGTGGGCTAAGTGACGAAAACATTGCACAGAATATTGACGAGATCCAACAGGCCCTTGGCAGTGCTACGACGGTTGGGATGAATCTGGTGTGTAACTTGGCAAACCCGGACAAAGAAATGCGTACGGTTGAACTGTTTATGCGCAAGGGGATCACTGTGATTGAAGCCGCTGCGTTTCTCAGTGTTACCCCCGCTTTGGTACGTTATCGCCTACAAGGTCTGAGCCGAGATGCCCACGGCAATGTGCGTGCGACGAATCGCATTATGGCTAAGATCTCTAGACCAGAAGTCGCCGAGCAATTTTTGAAACCCGCTCCCGCTCATGTGGTTAAAAAATTACTCGAGCAGGGGTTGGTGAATCGTGAACAAGCCGAGCTGGCGAAAACCATTGCGATGGCGGACTCACTTTGCGTCGAGGCGGATTCAGGCGGACACACAGATATGGGTGTGTTGTCGGTAATTCTGCCTACCATCATTAGGCTGCGCGATCGGGTTGCCAACGAGTATAACTACCGAGCACAGATCGATGTCGGTGCAGCAGGCGGTATTGGTACGCCAGAGTCAGCCGCATCTGCGCTGATGCTTGGTGCAGACTTTATTTTAACTGGTTCAATTAATCAATGTTCGCCAGAGGCGGGCACCAGCGATGAAGTGAAAGCGCTGCTGCAAGACGCCAATATTCACGACACGCGATATGCCCCAGCAGGCGATATGTTTGAAATTGGTGCAAAAGTTCAGGTGTTGAGAAAAGGCGTCTTTTTTCCAGCCAGAGCAAACAAATTGTATGAGTTGTGGCAGCGTCACCAAGGGTGGCACGAGGTAGATGCAGCGACCCGAGATCTGATAGAGAAGAAATACTTTAAGCGTTCTTTTGATGCCGTGTATCAAGAAACGTGTGAGTATTACAACAAAGCGAAGCCGCAAGAGATAGTGCGCGCCGAAAAAGACAGCAAGCATAAAATGGCCTTAGTATTTCGCTGGTATTTCATTCATACCAATCGCATTGCCATCAGCGGTGCTGCCGATAAAGTGGACTATCAAATTCACTGTGGTCCGTCCCTTGGGGCGTTCAATCAATGGGTTAAAGGTACCCGATTTGAGGCGTGGCAAAACCGTCACGTTGATGAAATCGCACACTTGTTATTGGATGGTACCGCAGAGTATATGACGCAAAAATATGCGCAATTGATGACTCGCGCGGAGCTGCCTAAACAAGGTGCAGCAGTGCCTGAGGTGGCATTACAAGATTAGAAACTGGTTGCCTTAATTACGGCACACAACCCTGTAGTTTATAGATGAGACGAGTATTCAAGGATAATAAGAATGTCGACAATTTCACATAAAGATATCGCAATTATTGGTATGGCGTGCCGGTTTCCCAAAGCTGAAGATTATCATCAGTACTGGGAAAACCTTTTGGCTCAGAAAAGCTGTATTTCTGATATTCCACATACCAGATGGGATTGGAGACATTACGATGGCGATCCACTCGTCGAAGTCAATAAGAGCAATTCACGATGGGGTGGGTTCATCGACAAAGTGAACTGTTTTGACTACCGTTTTTTTGGTATTTCTCCTTCCACTGCACAGGCAATGGACCCGCAACAACGGATCATGCTAGAACTCTCATGGGCATGTATGGAAGATGCTGGGGTGGTACCGCAATCGCTGGCTGGTCAAAACGTGGGGGTGTATATTGGGGCGTTTAACTTTGATTATAAAGAGCTGTTAGAAAAACACGAGAGGCCCATAGAGGCCTATCAGTCTACTGGCACCGCCAATGCCATTATCGCCAATCGGATCTCACACTTTTATGATTTTAATGGGCCGAGTGTGACTGTGGATACCGCGTGTTCGGCGTCGATGAACGCGGTACACAGTGCTATGCAATCCCTGCAATTAGGGGAGACAGATTTGGCGCTGGCCGGTGGTATCAACTTGATCTTGACCCCCACGCGACACATTTCATTTTCAAAAACCGGGATGTTGTCTCCGAGCGGCCAGAGTAAATCATTTGATGCCGGCGCTGATGGTTATGTGCGCAGTGAAGGGGCCGGACTGATTTTGTTAAAACCCCTGGCGGCTGCATTGGCAGACAACGATCAGATCCACGGCGTGATAAAAGGGGGGGCGGTCAATCACTGTGGTAAAACCCATACGTTGACCTACCCAAGTTATCAAGCGCAAGCGCAGGTTATCTCACGTGCAATGCACAATGCGCAGGTGACTCCAGATTCGATGACCTACATCGAAGCTCATGGCACCGGGACACCAAAAGGTGATCCGATAGAGATCCAGGGACTTCAGCATGCATTTCAACACAGCACCGACACCCAGTACTGTGCCATTGGCTCGGCCAAGTCTAATATCGGTCACCTTGAAGCGGCTGCGGGCATTGCTGGGATCATCAAAGTCTTGCTTTCCATGCGAGCCGGTGTACTACCGGGATTGGCGAATTTTAAATCGCTCAATCCGCGGATCACATTGGATGACTCGCCGTTTTATGTACTGCAAAACGCTCAACCGTGGCAACAGCGCACCGACAGTCAAGGTTTTTTGCTGCCGCGGCGTGCAGGCGTCAGTGCATTTGGCTTTGGTGGTACCAATGGACATATTGTACTGGAAGAAGCCCCTGCACGGGCGCAGCCAGCACCGCCAAAAGCGGCACAATCCCCCTATATATTTGTGTTTTCGGCCAAAACCGAGGCCAGTTTGCAGGTGCAACTGACCAAGATGCACGCTTGGTTGTCAGGTCAAACTACCTTGGTGTTAGCGCAGCTTTGTGCCAACTTGTACAGGCATCGCACGCACTTTAGTAAACGGGTTGTGGTAATAGCCAGTTCACAAGCTGCGCTGTTAGCGAATTTACAAAATGCCATCGCGGCGGTTGCTGAGCAGTCATACGGTCAGCCCTTTCATAGTGAGCACCAGAAGGTTGAGCAAGTGTATGACCAAGCGGCGCAGTGGTTACAGGGTGTGGACATCGAACACCATCAGGTTATTCCGGAACTGACGCAGCATATCAGCTTGCCCAGTTATGCCTTCGAGCCATCAGAGTGCTGGTTTGAGTCGTTACCTGAGGCTGACGATCTAGTACGGCATGAGCCAAAAGCGGCGACATCAGAAATTACCGTGCAGCATGCAACGCAAGGAGAGAATATGGAAGGGGGA
>NZ_JASJUT010000016.1:0-99745 GCF_030135505.1 Pseudoalteromonas obscura | reverse complement strand
GATTTTAAAAAAAGCGACTTTTGGAAACTTTTTGATAAGTTCAAGACCAATAACATTAGTATAAGAGCCTTTCATGTTATCCAGATCACGCACTCTGAGTACCGTTTCCCCTAACCCTTTGATTGCAGGGTTCATCACTTTCTCCTTAAAACTGTTTGGTGCACCTGCATAAATTCATGACTCGCTGATTTATGAAAATAAGAGGCATTGAGAATCACGTGCACTTACTTAATAATTTTAATAAGTTACCTGTATAGACATACGCCTTTAACGCTATTTTCGTCAGTAAAAATACCGCCCTCTCTTATGTCAGCTTTATTTTGCTTTTCCAGCGTTGAAATCTCATACCAGTAGATGAGTTATATCAGAAAACCAACGACTCTGACCCCATTGATATTCGAATTGCATAAATTGACCTGATTGAAAAAGGAACGTAAATTTAGCCCCCACCAACTCCAAGGAGCAATAAACCGCATGGCGAGAGATGACAACAAAAAGACAATACTCGAAGGTCAAGCAGCGATAAACCTTTGGCTAGAAGGTGTCGATGTCTGGAATCAGTGGGTAGCAGACAACCCTGTTGCCGATATCAGCTTTGAAGATGCTGATTTTAGGCAGTATGACAAGGTTTCGTTTGAGCGTTACATGTTCCCAAAAGGTCATGTTAACTTTTCCCGTGCACAGTTTGGCAAAGGTGATGTTTACTTTGATCGAGCGCGATTTGGAGAGGGGGACGTTGACTTTTCCAGTGCACAATTCGGTGAGGGTGATATTAGTTTTGAAGGCGCACAGTTCGGTAATGGTAGTGCTTACTTTTTCAGTGCACAATTTGGACCAGGTAATACTGATTTTTCTCGAGCACAATTTAGTAAGGGTATTGTCAACTTTGACTTTGCACAATTTGGTGAGGGCGACGTTAACTTTTACTCTACACAATTTGGTGAGGGTGATGCTTACTTTTACAACACCCTATTTAGTAGGGGCAATGTTTACTTTTACTGTGCGCAATTTGGTGAGGGCAATGTTAGCTTTGAAGGTGCACAATTTGGCCAAGGGTTTGTTAATTTTTACGGAACACAATTTGGTACAGGTGATGTTTACTTTGATGGCGCACAGTTTGAACAAGGCGATGTCAGCTTTTACGGTACACAATTTGGGGAGGGTACTATTGGCTTTTCCAATGTACAATTTGGCGAGGGCGATGTAAGTCTGGCTTCAGCCAAAATTCTAGGACGGCTAGAATTTTCTAACCTTGTAAAAGTACATAAAATTAGTGGCTTATCTTTCAAATTTACGACTTTTGAAGGCCCTGTTGACATGGATGGCAATGAGTTCCACTGCATTCCTGACTTTACCAATACCAAACTTTCCCACCAGCTAAGCTTAAGCCACTTCTCTGTTAAACCCAAAATGCGCAATAAAGGAAAGTTATTTGTAAAAACTCTCATCGGGTTACGGCAGATTTGGCTTGGTTCCCAACTTAGGTTCTCAAGCACTAAAAAAGCGATAAAACTATCAAGAATAATGGCGAAAAAATTCCCTTGGTTAGCCCAAGCTACTGCGGCAGATAGGCAAGATATAGACCGGCTAAGACGACTTAAGGAATTGGCTGAAAGTAACAAACATCATAAGCTTGCTTTAGACCTACATATTGAGGAAATGAAATGTAGCCGCTGGATTGAAACGCCTTGGCATCAGCTATTTACTGAGTTTCTATTTCAAAAGCTTGGCGATTATGGGCGAAGTATTTTGCGGCCCATACTCTCACTCATTTTACTCTGGTTAGTATGTGCCCCAATATATGCAGTAGCATCCAATAACAAAGAAATTTCCTCTGATGCACTCATATTTTCTTTTTCTCAAATGTTCTCCATAATACCGAGTTCAAAAGATGCACGTACAGAGTCCTCACAAGCACTCTACGGCACCTTGATTGACGGTAAACTTGTTGTGGATGTCCCTCACATGGTGTTTGCTGTAGCTGGGGTACAATCTCTTGCATCTGTAGCGCTGGTGTTTTTAATAGGTCTTGCGCTGCGTAACAGGTTCAGAATATAAGGATTAATTGATGAAACATATCATTTTTTTATTAACAGGGCTTGCAATGGTCTCCCCGACTTTTGCCGATGAATCTGAGTACAAAAAAGTGCGCGACAAAGTGTTCTGGCTAAAACTATACAATCAAGCTTATGAAACTTTCTATTGTGGTAAACCCAAAAAAGCAGGTGACAAGGTAACACTTGAGCACATATATCCCACAACTTGGATCGCCGAATCTTTAAAGTGCACGTCACGCAAAAGCTGTAAACACGATAAATACCGTGAAGCGACATCAGACTTACATAATCTATGGCCCGCAGAAAAACGCTATAAAATAAGCCGACAAGGCCTACCCTTTGGTGTTATCCCAGAAAAGAATCCTTATTTTAAAAACGACAGCTGCAACTTTGAGCGCACATTGGGTAAGAAGGCAATTGTCGAGCCAAGAGACGAAATTAAAGGCCAAGTTGCACGCAGTTTGTTATACATGATCCACTACTATGATTTACCACATAAGGACATGTTGCCATTGCTCATAAAGTGGCATACTGAATATCCACCAACTCTTGCAGAAATAGAAAGACAAGATCGCATTGAAGCAATTCAAGGTCGTACCAATGAGTTTGTAAAAGGAAATATTTAAATGTTTCAAGAGTTTCGAGACTTCCTAACCATAACGCTTGCCAAGCGGCTATCCAGCCCCTTTTTAGGTACACTCATTTTTACATGGGCTGTCGTGAATATAGACATGGTATTGCTGGTCTTTTCCAATGTTCCTTGGGATGTACAACAAGCAAACATAACCAATTACTATACTAAATTTGAATGGTACCGACTGGCACTTCCGTTATTGATAACCGGGTTTTATGTCTTCGTTTGGCCTTATTTAGACATGTATATCTTTAAATTTACCAAAGAACTTAACTTTAAATTTAAAGAGTTGCAGATCAAACTCGAAGGTGAACAACCAATATCGAAAGATGAGCTCGATATACTTAGAGCCAGCCATAAAGCAGATAAAAAAGCTTATGATGCAGATATTGAAGCGCACGAAAAATCAATTAAGCAATTGAAAGATCAAGTAAATGAGTTAGATTCCCGGCCAACACAAGAAGAGCACGATAAGTTAGCTATCGAACGAGACTCTCGACCAACTCAAGAGGCCTTTAACAATATACAAGCGGAACTTAAAGAAAGGCCCAGCACCTCTGAGTATGAAGCTTTGAAAGAAGAACGCTCAAAAGCAGCCGAAGATGCAAAGGTAAATAAGTCAGGCTGGGATGAGGAGGTAAAATTACACGAAAACCTCAAACAAGAGAGAAAAAAAGTAAATGGTCGGCTCTCGGAATTATTGGCTGAAGTCGAGCAGCTCAAAAAGAGTAATGCTGAATTACAGAATAATATTAAAGACTCTCGAATTGATTGGCTCAATACTGTTAATAATGAACTTAAGTCTGAAAAAGCAGCTTTTACAATAGAATTTGATGAAACTGGCGCAGTCGTTTTAAAACCAACCCATGATGAGATCAATAGAGAAGATGTACACTACAACTACTCATACAGGCTGGACAGTGATTTAGTTAAACTAATCCTCTCTAAGAAGAAAACGGTACCTAAGCCAGAAATTAGGTTTACACAAAAAGACATCCCTGATCATATTTGGGAACACTTTACCAATGTTCACTTTGATCGTCTTTCAAACACCTTGCCTACTGATGGCTCATTAATAGGTAGTATTCCGGTTGTTTTTCAAATGAAAGAAGATCTTGATTCATGGGATGCTCGGAGTGTTCTTGAGCATTGGTATTCAACTGAACAAGCCAATGATCCTGCACCCATGAAAAATAAAAGCACAATACAAAACAAGTACAACTCTTCACTGGTGTCAAAAAATGTCAAAAAAGGCAGAAGCCACGAAAAGTTGACTGACTCCAATGAAACAGAAAGTGAAAAATAAATTAATCAAGAAAGTAGCTTAAGAACAGATGGCTTGCTTCACAGTACTTACTAGTTATTAAATGTGTTGTGAAGCAATAACTTTGAGCTCTATTTTTGACGTGCGATCTAAATACAGTCACTTCCACAGACTAAATCGTATGCATTGTCTAGGCTGGTAGAACTTGATCAATTTAATGGAAGTTAACCATCAACTTCCATTTTTTGATATTTATTCTCACTGCGCTTAGCAACTAGCAACACCCTATTACTAGCCACATAACTACATTGACCACCCTTTATGCAACCGCATTTTGAGGGAGTAGAAATGCACAATTAAAGTACAGGGTCATATTTGAGACCCCCTTAAACACTGAGCGGCTCAGGATTGGTGTGCAAATCTTCGATCATTTTATCTGTAAACGGGTTTTCAAAAGTCTCCCACGTCCCTTTTATATAACCAATCATTGGGTGATCTGACGTGCCAGTTTGGCGGTTTTGACACCAGTCATAGGTGCCGTCACAAAACCTTCGCTCGTCCAAACCATACGTTAGTGTTTCGTCTATTCGTTTAGCATCACTTTTATGATAAGTCATAGCATCTAAAAAAAGATCCCGTGCTATTGTGTTATCCTTCTTTGAATCTTCTAGCTTTAGCAATAGCTTTTCTAGTGCGGCTACGTGAGATCTACTCACCCAAGATAGCGTGTTATTCATCACCTTGGCACCTATGTTTAAGCAGGTATGCATGAATTCAGCATATTTGCTATTACACCTTTTAATTGCCTCTCCTATCCCACCTTCTATGTGATCTTTATAACAAGATTCATTATGCGACTCACTTGTATAGTAAGGTGCCCAAGACTCACCACGACCCAAGTGAGAGGAAGAGGGGTCGACATTATTCGCCATCATAAATGAGCTACACGCGGCACATGAGGCCAATTTGAATGTATCTTTTCCAATAGACATCTCAAATGCGGTGCCTTGGCCGATTCTTTCGGTCTCATAAATACAGCGGATCATCCCATGTGTATAACCGACAATATCCTTGTCTGAATTTAAATCTTGATCACTTGGATAAAAGCGCATGCCTTGCTCACGCAATGTCTCCTGCAACTTTTCGTTTCCAATGACTCCCCAGGTATCTGTTTTGTTCTTATATTGAGATATTCGCACCTCAGCTTCTTTATTTGGCTTCCAGCGATTCCCTACATCTATAGTATCTTCATTTAGAGCTGTACATATCGTGCTCATAGCAGAAACGGCATTCCCATCATCATCAACTACTAGGCCACAGTAGGCACCACGCCCAATATACATTTCATCCTTTCGCTCGCCGTCTTGTGAGCTTTTTTGTGGTGCAGTGAGATACTTATATGCAACCTTGGCATAATTGGGGTCCACTTTCGAGTATTCAATCCCAGCAGTACAACCCGCATAAATCATCCCACCACGGTCAAAAGAAGGTGTTAACCCCCAAGAAACACCACCGACATCCTTCTTTGCATAGCTTCTTACCAAGTGGTTTACTTTAGAGCATATGTCATTTAACCTTTTCATAGATGCCCTGTCGTCTTTGGTTCTGGCTTCGCGATCGGGCATTTTTGTACTTACAGGGTCGGTATTTGGCTCCATATCAACTCGCCACGTCAGCCCCCCTTTTTTTTCATTTTGGTAATTCACCATACCAATAAACGCGGCGGTAAAAATGACGTCAGCCTCACGCTCTACATCCCTGCTGGAATCGCCAGTCCCCAATATTGAACAACTTGTGTTAAAAGCCATGATAAATGCACCTTCTCTGTAGTTTACCCTAACGGTTTGTATTTCATTTGATACTAGCTAGCGTACACAGCTGAGCTACGGATAACTCGGGGAGAATGATGCGATTTCGATTACTTTACTCGAAATAAGAGAGGTATTTTAGAGCTCTGAAAATAGGCAATATGAAAGGTGGGTTAATAAGTCAGCATACTGTTTATATGAGCATGGTTCGCTTAAAATTTGCAAAAGCTACTACCATATTTTTGGCGCAGCTCCTGCATTGTATTGGTTAAATTATATAAATCAAAGCCAACAAGAGCGATGCACTGGTTTATTCTCACTTAAACTGAACAAGCTAGTGCATTTACACTTTTAATCTTTTTTTATTTCAAATTCGAGCTGAACTTTTTGATTTTCTTTTTTAGTTGGTACGCCATTAACCAATTTAGGCCTGTACTTCCACTTTTTAAGGGAATTTATTGCTTCATTATCAAAAAATCCCTCGTGACTAGATTCTACAACCTCAATATTTTCAGTTTGGCCCTGCTCATTAATATCAAAAGACAAAATAACATAGCCATTCCCTATCGCTTCCTGTTGCTTATCGCTTGAACTAGCACATGAGCATAAAATCAAGATTAACGACAATATTAAACTAACTTTCACTACGACCTCTTCTTTTTACAACGCGCACTCGTATCATCAGTGCAAAAAATAGTGGCTAACAATCTGCCATGAATAAGCGAAAATTACCACTTTACGACCAAGGTATACACGATTTTTAAACTACTTTTGGAATAGGAGCCGCTATTTTAATGAACAATAGCTTGAGAAAATAGCGAGATATCAGCTCCATAGCATGCAATAAATCAAATCAGCAATGATAAGTCGGATATGTCATTTACGGGGCAGTATAACTTACTGCGTGTAAACGCGGGCCAAGAAAGCACACCACTTGACCCATTTATCGAATCGAAAATTAACTAAATAAGCTCTGCTACTTCGCGATTTTGGTGAGTACTTGCGCGGTTACTACTTTGCTCAATAAACCTTGCCATAAACCATATAAACGCTTCTGTCTGCCCTTTCAAAGTACAGCCACTTTGACACACAGCTTCAAGCAAAGCCTGCACATTACCCGTGATTAGCGCCTCTAGAGTCTGTAGGCTTGTGATATACAACTCACAACATGCTAAATTGCTCTTTTGACCGCACTGAATATCCACTTGATCATTTTTTATCACCAGAGTAACTGCGGGGTCATTTGAGTTAAGGCATATAGAAACTGCTAACTCAGGCTGCTTTGTGTTGCCCCGTAGGTAAGCCCTGAGATAACGGACGAATCCATCTAACCAGCGTTTAAAATTAAGTGATGCGATAGCAAACTCCTCTACCGCTGTATAACTGCTACTTTGTGAAAGCTGAGCAAAATACGCATTGACTTCCTGCTCAGCTTCGATGAGCGCATTAACTGTATAATCAATATCCTCATAGGTATGTGATGCCGAGCAAATAAACCGCAAACGCCCACGCCCTTTTTCAACAATGGGATAAGTTACCGCCAAGGTTTGCACACCTCGTTGATACAAACTTTGAACTATGGCATATAACTTGTCTTTGTCTCCAAAGTGAGGCGTCACTATTGGCCCATCGCCTGTACCAAGATCAAAACCTGCTTGCTTGAATTTATTGCGCATATAACGTGTACGATCCCAAAGCTGCGCTCTCATTGCATCGTCACTCTGTAGAATACGCAGTGACGCCAGCGCGGCGGCAATATCCGCTGGGCTAATAGATGCTTGAAAGATATAAGCTCTCGACGCCGATTTAAGCAGGTTTACATGCTTTTCACTAGCTGCGATAACTCCCCCAATACTCCCCATCGCCTTACTTAAAGTCGTCATAATAAAGTCGACCTGATCGCTAACTCCCTGTTGCGCACAAACGCCAGCACCTCGCTCGCCGTAGAAGCCAAAAGAGTGGGCTTCATCTACCAAAACAAGCGCACCATATTGCTTTGCAGTTGTTACTATCTCTGCAACTGGTGCGATGCCCTCTCCCATGCTGTACACACTCTCTAATACGACTAAAGTGGTGCGATATGGAGATTGCTCCTGTGCCAAAACGCTTGCAAGGTCGGCTTTGTCATTGTGTTTAAACGTGCGAATAGTTGCACCACTCAATCTAGCACCGTCAACAATAGAGGCATGACAAAGCTGGTCGATCACAACAACATCATTTGGTCCAAGGATCCCAGAAATTGCGCCCAGATTTGCCGTATAACCTGTTGGAAAAAGGCAAGCACAGTCTTTGCCAACGAGTTTGGCAAACTCTTTTTCGAACTCGACATGTTGTCCTGTCATGCCTGTGGCAGCTGCCGATATCCCCATACCTGTGCCATAAGTTTGTAGTGCATCAGTGGCTTGCGCGATAACATGCGGGTCACGATTAAATCCAAAATATAGGTTAGTGGACCAAATTATGGATTCTTGCTGTTCATCATTGTAACTGTCACCTATCAGACCCCTAGACGCGCTGCCCGTGTGTAGCACCTTGCCATAAGGGTTCCGTCGTAACTGGTTGACCATGCTTAATATCGCTTCAACTAACACGCTTTTATCGTCAATACTCCAGGCTTGCACACTTGCACAGCCGAATGTCGGGTGGCTGGATTGCAATAAGGTTTGAAATTGGCTTAATGTTTCTACATCATGTGTAGCCTCATTTACATTCAACCGCGCTTGCGAATGACCAGCCAATAAATGATTTGCAAGCAATGCGGGGGTTGGAAAAGTTAAAATGATAGCAGGAGTCAAAGATGAACCAAGCGCGCTGTTTATTCTGCTTGCAAGCTCCATCAGACTCAACGAGTCAACCCCTAAACTTTCAAAGCTGTTATCCTGATTCACCAAAGTTAGATCCGTGACACCCAATAATGCTGCAACCGATTGTTGAATAAGTGAAATCGTCTCGGAGAATTGCGCATGATTAAGGTGTTTGCTTTGAACTAATTGGTGAGTTTGACTTGCGCGTCTTACTTCGGCCAAATCGGGTAGCTTACTGCGATCTAACTTGTCATTGGGTAACAGTGGAAGTGCGTCCAAAGACATATAAAGTTGCGGCACCATGTAACTCGGTAACTGCGTTAAAAGCAACGACTTTAAATCCTCATGGCTAGGCGCATCTTGTTGCTCTACCAAATATGCTACGAGTGACTTTTGCCCTGAGCCACTCTCTACAGCGCTCACGGCGGCTGCGCGAATAAATGGTAGTGACTCGATCTTTGATTCTATTTCACCCAACTCAATTCTGAACCCACGGATCTTTACCTGTTGATCTATTCTCCCTAAAAACTCAATGTCTCCGTCATCATTCCAACAGCATAAATCACCGGTTTTGTAGAGTCTCTGCTTGGGTGTGTGTTCATCGACTTGTACTTCAACAAAACGAGCGCGCGTTTGTTCGTCATCATTTAAATATCCTCTTGCCAACTTATCACCGCCAAGACAAAGTTCCCCTGCCACCCCCTGACCGACGGGCTGAAGTGCGTCATCCAATATGTATGCGACCGAGTTGCCAACTGGTCGACCTATTGGGATCGTTTTTGCGCCCACTGCAATGTCTTTTAACGTTGAAAATATGGTGTCTTCAGTGGGACCATAGGCATTGACCACACGTGGCCTTGGGCTGAGATTGTGCACTTTATCAACCAGTGCAGATTTAAGCGCTTCTCCACCAAATACCACACATTCGATATTTTCTGGCAATGACCCGCTATTGAGTATTGCCTGCATCGATGAGGGCACCATAACACAGGCTTTAACTTTATTTGCATGAGGCAGTGATGTAAGCGCGAGCGCATTTTGGGCAAGAATAACTGTGCCGCCCAAAGACAAGGTGCCTAGAGTCTCCATCACGGATGTATCAAAACACACTGACGCTGCAGCCAATACCCCTTCTAACTCCTGCGGTCCGAACAAATGACTTAAAGCATGGCTCATAGCCACGAGGTTTTGATGTTCAACTGCCACCCCCTTAGGGTTTCCTGTAGAACCCGAGGTGTAAATAACGTAGGCCAAATCATTGTATTTTGGCCAATGATTGGATTCAGCACTACGTTGGAATAAATCAAGCGAACTCAGACTAATGCAGGTTTCCACATTTGCACAAAGGGCAGCCGTATCACTGCTGTCGACAATAGCAGCCTGTGCCTTCGAGTGAGACAACATATACTCCACACGGCTTTTTGGATAGCTTGGATCAAGTGGGATGTATGCACAGCCGGCCTTGTGTATGCCAATCATTGCAGCAATTAATTGCCACTTTCTCGACATGCACACAGCAATAAGAGAGGTCTGCGGTATGTTCCGGGCTTCAATGGTCGCTGCAATTGTCCCAGCAGCTGACATGAGTTGTGTATAGGTGATTTCTTCAATCCCATCAATAATTGCGATACTGTCTGGGGCCTGCTGTGATTGCCGCTTAATAAGGGCATAAATCGTTTCATGCTCATCACTTACAATATGATCAGCTACATTGTTATTAACCTTGTGCATTTTACGTTTCCTTCTATGGTTTTTGTTATGGATTTAATTATTCTTAAACACGGTATAAAAGGTATCAGAAAGGTAGGTAAAATACGTTTAAGTTAATTGGATGTTTCTAATATATGTACTTAATTCTGCTTAATTTTTTGTAATCACAGAGAATCATTAAACAACAGCCAAAAAAGTCAGAAAAATTTAGTGATTATTAGGATTCATAAAGCGTTGTGGTGTTATTACCCAAAACAGAGATTTCGACTTTGCGCTTGAGACTCCAACCAGTGTGGAGTTTTGAATTGTTGTCACCAATTAAAATTAGCAACTGGCGCAAATAGTAATGGCGTATAGCACCGCGATCCTTTCGTCCATTTCCCCGAGTCTCAATCATCATGAGCAAAATACAATGTTCCGTCTCTTAGTTTACGAGAATATGACATGGAATCGACCAAACTTTACGACCATTACAAATTACCTGATGAACTCGACGATACTCTAGCCATTACTGAAATTAAAGAATCCATCAACGCCACATGTGATGAACTCAGCGCCTTGTATGCCAAGAAAAGTCCAGGGCAAAGCCTAACTCGCAGCGATCCAGATGCAGGCAGAGCTGCGGTGTTAAACCAACGACTGTTTTCCCTGCAAGAAGCGCTCTCTTTTACCAAAAAAGGGGGTGGCAGTGCCAATGACTACAGTAAAGACTGCCAGGAAATTGGTAAATTGTTCAAAGCCGGAGCTTTGGATGCAGCAGGCGCGGTCAATGAATTGCTACTGAGAATAAAAAGCAAACGAACTAGAACGCGGTATTCTTTTGACGTTGTCAGTGGTATGCAGGGCCCGCATACCGTCGCTAGAATATTGGGCGTGTGTCTCAGAAGAACCGCCATCATGAATAACATTACCAAGCTGAAAGTGGCTGATCTGGGCGCGCTATATGACCCCCATATCGATACAGGATTAGCAGCTGCCATGGGTAATTCAGACTATCAAGCTTTTTATAGCGAAGTTGCAAGCAATTACGTCAATGTGCCGAATGCTGATAGTCTCGAGAATTATTTAAATAAAATCGCCCTTGGACAAATGCTAGTTGACCTTCATCCCTATGCGACTTCGATGAAAGTAGCCAGCGCGAAACATTTACAGGGAAAAGGGGAAGGTCATTTAATCGAACAGTTGTATTACAGCAAAGATGAAGCCAAGGTTGAAGAGTTAGTTGATTTGGCCTCATTGAAAGACCTAACTCCGAGTGCTTCGCTCAGTGCGGTGACACAATTTGTGAAGGAGACCATCAAAGGGTACAAACAACTTGCAAAGAAAATTGGTGTAGTGAATTGACACCTTTTATTATTATTTGCTGCCGCGTTGTCGGCAGCTATAAAATCACTCAGCACCTTATCACCTGAAATTGTTGATACAGAGCTCTTAACGCGCTCGACCTATTAAACCAAAATAAATGTAAGCACTTAGTCAACCCATCTTCACACTGCCTTTAGATTTCAAAACCACTTCCTACGGCCGCTATTTAGACACAAAAATCTCATCAAACGACAACCTCCTCATCAAGTGGATTAGTTCCCTTTTTAAATAAATTATTCGACCATAGTCCAACTTGGCAAATCGAATTGTATAAAATATCCTCAAAAAGCTGATCTAGGAGCAGTTAATGTCAGCGTTATTGATCCGTAATTATTCGGTAGATGGCGTTTACAATAGTGCCACCTGCCAAGACAAAACATGTAAAGGGATACTTATGAAAGTATATAAATTGAATAGCATGGGCTTGTTTGGCCTTATGTTGATGTCAGCAACCCAATCCTCTTGGGCGCAAGAACAGTATCAAGAGTTTACTGGCACACACCAGCAGTTTAAACAAACAAGTAATAAAGTTGTTGGTACATATATCGCAAATTGGTCAGACCCAAATTCCATTGATGATGTGCCAGGTGATAACTTGACCCATATTTTATACGCCTTTTTGCGAGCTTGTGGGCCAGGAGAGCTCCCCAATGACGCCACAGTGTGTGCCAACAAACCCGATTATGTCCTCGCCGAGGACGACACCACAATAGACAAACAGTTTGCGTCTAAATTTTTGCAACTAAAGCAAAAGTACCCACACCTGAAAATCCTTCCTTCGGTCGGTGGCTGGGGCGGTTCAGACACGTTTCCACCCATGGCTAAAGATCCACAAGCAAGACAAGTATTTGTCCAATCGGTCGTTAACTACTTACGTACGCACCGTGCTTTTGACGGCATTGATATCGATTGGGAATGGCCCAACACACCAGAGGAAGGCGGCCACTATGCTGATCTGATGCAAGATTTAAGAGCTGCGTTTGATGTGTTAGAAGCTGAGCTTGGCAGAAAGTACTCGATCACAAGTGCCATAGGGACACACGCCAATAACGTTAGAAATATAGATTATGAACGCGCTGCGCCTTATCTTGATTATATCTTTTTGATGACATATGACTTTTTTGGTGGATGGTCTAGAAACAATATAGGGCATCACACTTCATTGGATGCGCACAGCGCGAACATGGCAGCGTCACATGGCGTAATGCAAGGCGTACAAAACCTGCTTAACAAGAGCGTCCCAGCCAATAAACTGGTTGTGGGAGTCGCCAAATATGCACGTGGTTTTGATGGTGTTAGCCTAAGTGCTTCTGGTACGCCTATTGGAGGACAAGCGTCTGGGTTATTTCCGAAAGCTGTGCAACCGTGGGATGAAGAAGGTGTTGGCACATATCGACGTATTGTTGATGAAGTTATCGGCCAAAATGGTCAAGGGATCAATGGCTTTACCATTCGTTACGATGCAGACTGCGACTGCCACTACGCTTGGAGAGAAAGTGACACCGCCTTTGTTGGGTTTGATCACCCGAGCAGCGTGATTAAAAAAGCCCAGTATGTTTTAAACACTAATCTAGGCGGCATATTTGCGTGGGAGTACGCTCAGGACAATGGCGATATTCTTAGCGCGATGAACTATGGTATTGGCAATCAATGGTTAGGTAATTCGAACCCGGGCGACGGCGTTGGTGCATGTAGGGGCATTGCAAATTGGCGCGCGGAAGATGTCTATCGCAAAGGCGATCAGGTACACATCGACAATCGTTTATATGAAGCTAAGTGGTATTCAAACAACCAACATCCTGCTCAGTACTCTGGTCGTTGGCAAGTATGGCAGTTTATTAGTGCATGTAATTAGCATATCAAATTGAAAGCCCGGTTGGCGGGCTTTCGTTTAGGCTCAACCTGCTCATATTGATAAAAAATACATACCGTTATTGAGCTTACTCAACTTCACAACCGCAAATAGAGCCATCTGTCGTATTAATATTGGTCCAGTTCCCGTTCCATTTCAGGTCGCTTCTGGCATTTTTACATGTGCCCTCGCGTTTTGTGTGGTCTGTATGTGAGGGATCTCCGCCACAAATTAAAGCAGCATAATCATTCGAACTAAGTAACAAAGCTTTTAGCCTGCTTTTCACTCTCACTTAATACTTTTCAAGCAAACTTAAGCTCTGTTGTACCTGATGGAAAGTTAATGATATTTTTTTGCCCCACTCTACTGCGCTGGAAGACAAATTACATAACGACTTATTAAACCTCACATCGTAATAAACGACATTGCCATCTTGCGCATAAGTGGAGGAGCCGCCACCAGCTGGACCTGTAAAAATAGATGATTTTTGCAAAGACGTACGCAAGCTTTTTGGGCTTGTTAGACTGAGCAAAGAAACGACATACTCTTTTCGGTCTACTTAATTTTTTTGATAAGTCACTAAATACACTTAACTCTCCCGGTTTGTATTATAAGTTCAGCATCTTTATAAACGGATAGCAAAGGAGGTAGTTCGCCACTGTTCCCAATAGTGCTCGCTGTTTTATGCACTTCAAGCACTTCGTATTTACCTTGACAGCGTTCAGAGGCCCTTCTGTGCCAATAATTACTAACCTGCTCTTTGGTACTATGTCCATTCCCATAAAATGCGACTCAATATAAGCCCTCCCCCAGTTTCCAGTCATCATATCCACCTAATACTCCGTTAGGTTTATAAGGGGCAGCGCAACCAGCAATGGCTAAAGGCAATAAACAGTACAGTAAGTCTTTTTATAATCATACCCCAGTCTTTGACCATAGTGTCAAACAAACCTGCGAGCATTCGTGCTGCGAAAAACAGTGATTAGCGGTATTACTCTCAGGGCCCCAAATAAACAAATCAAAATAGTTCGGCTACAAAAATAGAGTAGAGAGGGAGTGGACTTTGCCAAGTTTAAAAACGCGGATAGATGACGTACTTTGAACTCTTTATCCAAACCACCTAACACAGGCGTGATAGGCCTTCACAGTATAAATTTACATGTCGAAGGCCATAATTTCTATTCTAGCAAACCTTAACAAGGGCTATTGTTCTGCCATCATCTCCAATAGCAATAACTTTTCCAACACTGTCCATGTACTCAGTCATAGATAAATCTGATTTACTCTTTGCGATAACGCCAATTTTTCCATTGCGCTCTACTGGTACCAAATAAGCGCCCACCTCAGCGTCAATAATATTTACAGGTACCTGTCCACTGAAAGCTATTCTATCAACCTTTTTACGCTCTTCTTGCAGACGCTTTAAGTATGATTCACGTTCTTGCTCAGTAGCCTGCTCAGATATCGGTTCTAATACCTTTTCGTGCCAATCGTCTCCGCCCACAAATGATGGATTGGTCGACTTTATCACAAACGAAATTGCTTCATTCCACTTATCAGTCAATAACCCTTTGTTATCAATGCCACATACATCGCCTTTTAAGATCTCGCCGCAGGATTCGTTTTTAAACATATATTCAGCATAATCTCGACCCTGAGTATTAATAGTTCCTGAAACATTTATCGAACGCTGAGTTTGAGAATTGTGTCCGAGTTTTAGTGCAGCCCCTTGCCAGTTTGGTGAATACGAATTCACGATATAGAAAAAGCCTTTATTTAAGGACAAATAGGCATCGCCTTCAGAAGCACTATGCAAGGTCGAAACCTTCAGCATTTCACCTTTAGGGTCTGTACTGAGCTTTACGCCTGTACTGACTCCTTTTATATTTTTTTCTAAAACAACTTCAGGTGACTCAAAACGATTCACATTATCATACTGATTAAACTCAGGGCCATGTTGATCAGTTGATACTACTCGCATACCACCTGCTATATCCATTGGAAACTGTGGGTTTCCCCTTTGTATCCCAACATCACCCGTGTCGCCACTCATAACAAAACGGTTAATTAGCAGCCCTTTACTTTCACTCCATAAATTCTTGCGGAATAACCGATCGCCATTTACGATCCATTGCCAAACATTGTCGTCATCAATTCTAAATCCTATCGTTGATGATTCTGTTGTGACCGAATTATTGGCCTCTCCTACGGTATGCGCTTTTTGTGCTATCCCACCAAAAGACTTTTTCGTTTTAACGTTTAAAATTAGCGCAGGATGATAAGGGGCTGTGATATTTAACTCATTGACAGGAACACCCTCTGTATATTCTCCATAAGGGCCACTAAAATGATTCAAAAACAGTACATTTTCACCCGAAGGGCCAATGTAATTAACCGTTGTATTGTTCGGCCACTTTAATGTTTGAAAATCAACAACGCCCGGTGCTGATGAACTTTTATTTACAGATATTCTTGAAGGGCCGCAATCAACAACTTTTCTTTCACCATTGTGGCTTTCTTGATTAGCAAACTCGAACGCAGCATTTAGTCCTTCAATATTAGAACTAGCTGACATATCTTGGTGCCAATAGGTTGCACCAAAATCTTTTGCATAAACTCTATCAGTAAACCTTTCATGTAAAGGCCTAGGAACTGTTGAAAACTGAGTGCCAAGAGAAGACGTAACCGTATGTGCACTAATATCTGTTCCAGAAGCTTTTGATTTTGTCGAAGCCAAAATCGCCGCACCGCCTAATGCAGGCAATGCATACATGATTTTTCTACGCGATCTTTCGAAATTATCATCCTGTAATTGTGTTTTTTTCGTCTTATTTTTAGACATTTATTCTAACAACCTTATTTTTTTAATTTAAATTTGGTTCAAAAACCCACGCCAAAAAATTAAATTACATTTAAAATATAAAGTCCATACAAATATAAAACCCATAGAAACCACCATTAAAACCCAACACAAAACCAAAATAAAAACTTTATAAATCTGCACCTTAAAATCATATAAAAAAATATTAATTATTTTATATTTACCACCAAATTATAAAAATAATTGACATGATAAATTAATGGAAATGGTATTTATATTTTTAACCTGTCTATAATGCCCCTGAAGGTAAAATCCCTGTTAGCACCATTGCGGATGAGTAGAGCCTCTCATGTTCTGTACTGAAATTGAATCGTTACTAATTAGCCTAATATCTATTTATTGATGAAAAATCCATTGTATTTCCATACCTGTAACTTGCAATAAGTTTAGAAAGCGCTTTTTTACTTGTCTGTTGAATCAAAAATGGGATCAAATCGGCATATCCTCATAGTGAAAGAAACAAAACACATGACATCCAGCTGTATTTCTAACACAACTCTATTTAAACACGTCTGATGCTAAGGAAAGTAGGTGCCTTTGAATCCAACTCCGCGCTTGCAGAGTTATGCTAGAGAATTTCCAGAAATAGTAAATTGAATAAGAAAATGACTAGGCCAACTAGATAGTCAATGATTCAACAGGTCTATCCACTATTTCAACTCAGTCCCAACACAAAACTTTAACTTGAAATAAACATGTGTAAAACATAACATCTTGTTTCCAAAAAAGAGAAGTTGGATGTATTACTTGCTCTTCCAAACACTTGAGAGAGCAACCGTACACAACTGTTTTTTGTTCCCTCTCTCGCTCAATTATTAATAGTTTCAAATACGTTAAGGATAAAAAGATGAAAATAAAGAAGGCCCTGATTAGTTTAACTTTGGCAAGCGCTGTTTTTAGTATTAACGCAAATGCAAAGCAAGATATAACGTTTAAATTAGCAGCAACGACTGATGGCACTACGCATTCAGTACCTATGCCTATTGCGGGGCAGAATCCATTTTCTTTTGACATTCTATTGGACTACCAATACCAGACTAATGGTGGCCGATGCATTATTGTATATCATCAAGACTCTTGTACCATTGAAAATATGAACGGGGCTGTGACTCTATCGAATATTCACTGGGGCAGAGCCTCGATTAACGGCTCCATTCAGCAGATCTCTAACTGGATGTATGTCAATCCAAAAGAAACCAGCTCTACTATTTTAATTCCATCTAGTAATGTTCACTTTTACTATATAAATAATGACAAGCCAATCTCTACGCTTAATGTATATGGCCGCTCTTCACTTCAAATTAGTAATTATGGTAGAGCTAGCTTACAAACAACTAAAAATGCTAACAATGCAGGGTTTGAGATTGCACGTGTCCCCGCGAGTACAAGTCAAGATGGCGTAAAATTTCCTATGATGGCAGGATGTATCAATTTGGCAGTGCTTAACACCACGTCATCCAGTATTGCTCGTGTTAACTTTACCGAGGCAAACCAAACTACTGGCCCAATTACTACCACCTTGTGTGTGCCAGGAAATGACACAACCACCTTTGTTGGTATAGACGCAAAAGCAGAGCGTATTGCAAATATCACAGCTCAAGTGCCAACTGAACTAAAGCACCTGTATTAAAAACAAGCGAAAGCTACTAACCGCGTTTAAAATTAACTGCTAAAAAGCAGCTAATAATCGCTAAAATCACTTTTTGTGATAACAATCATATGGGTTTGAATACGAAAACAAACCCATTTTAATTGATGCGGTCAAACAAACCTTAAAGCATTTACATACAGTAATTATCGACGAAAGTTAAATCATTAATATGCTCTGGTGCATCCATAACATATGTAGACACTGCGGTTTGCGGGTCGACGGTATAAATTTTCGCGTTTTCACCTGAGACTCTTCCTGAGACATACAATGAACCATCATCAGAAATTGCTAAACCAGACGCCCAATTAATGCCATGGTGACCAATCAAGGTTAATGCCATCGAATTCTCATCGATTGTATATAAGGATTTACCCGTTAACACATAAAGTGTGTTGTTATCAGCAGAATATGCAATGTCGCCGTGTGAGAAGGAGTCTCCTGAGTAACGCATCTTACCTAAAACGGTTTTTTCGCCAGTTCGAAGATTGTAATCATACATATAAGTTTTACTCGTGGCGCGCAAAGTTTGCCCATTGGCTGTTACTGCAGAACGATAAATTGGCCAGGATTTCGCATCCGTCTCAGCGACTTGAGCACCTGTTTCTAGATCTAGTGACCAAAGTTTTGAAGCCTTGCTGCCAGAATCAAGCTGTTCCATGAAATAAAGCTTACCATTGTGACTCGCAATGTTTGACGCAGTATTTTGAGCCCCAGCTACGACACTGAAAGTCTTTGTCTCTATATTAAACTTATAGACATAACCCGTCTCAAACGAGCCATAGTTATTAATCCCAAAAATACCCGTGTGGCAAGCCTGCTTTTCTGATACGACTACGTCGTCAATAAAGCCTCCTAGACTATCGTTTGTGCCAGTCCCAGTAAAACGGATCTCTGAACTAGTTGAAACAGCCTCTACAGACAAGGTGAAAGATTGCCATCCCCTTTGCGCTGCGTTTAAATTTAAAACCGTCGTGCCATTCCACTTAACATCAACTTTATTTGTCTGATTGTTCCCATTAACACGCGGTGAGTAGTAAAAGGACACTTCATAGGTTTTCCCAGCTTCTGTTGCTACAGTTTGAAATACGCTGTGATTAGCGGTCGAATCGAGCTCAATATATTGATTGCCATCTTGAGCGGTAATGATACCGAGGCGTGACGTTTGAATTTCAAACCTCGCTCCTTCACGTTGCCACCCACTAACTGTACTGAGTAATTTCCATTTAGAATTAACGACATCCTGTTCGAAAGAGCCGTTTGTAACTAAATTGTCCGCTATTGCAGTTTGCGAAGCAAAAAGCGTGGACATTGCAAAAAGAGATAATTTCATATCGTAATACTCCCAGTTTTGGTTGTGTTTACAGCACATTCGAAAAATATTTAGTCAATAAATTCAGGTGATTAAATTAAATACAAACGTTCAAGTAGAGCTGAATTTACATATTCATTTGTAGTGAAATTGCACAAATAATGCCTAAACTGAAAGAAGCACTTATCAATCGGGAAATTGCCACAAAAGATCAGGGTTTCACTGGCAACTTTTAAGGGAGTTTATTAAGTTCAGTTGAATGAATTGAATTAGAGTTTTAGCATGCTTAAACACATCATCATAAAACAGCAAGCCATAGAAAATAAACTGCTTTTACAGAAAATAAAGGAGTAAGCCTGTATCGAGAGGATTTTGATATTGAAAGGCTGACTGATTATTTTGAGGCTTAACAATAGGTCAGCCACTTTCCAAGTGGCTGACCTATGGCAAAAACCTAATAGTGAAAGAGTCAGATCTTGCAGTATGCAGTAGTGATTAAATCACTTTCAGCTTTGAGCCAAATACTTCCAGCGCCCGCTTACATTTACTTTTTCAAATTTTTGCAGGTTAATATCTGCGCTTGTTCAGCCCTACAAAAATAATTGTATTAGCATACGCATGCCTGTAATAAGCAATACGATAGAAAATACTTTCTTGAGCTTTGTTGCGTCTAATTTAGCTGCGAGTGATGCGCCAACTGGCGCAAATAACACGGTTAAAGGCACAATACATAGAAATGCAACTAGGTTCACAAGTCCGAACGTGCCCACCGGGGCATCAGCTGGTGACTGACCTAAAATGAGCATAGTCGCGGCACCTGGCAAAGAGATAATTAATCCAATGGCAGCGGCTGTACCCACAGCTTTGTGAGCTGGGTAGTTACAAAGCGTAAGTAATGGAACAGAAATAGTACCGCCACCAATACCCACCATTGAGCTGAAAAACCCGATTGAGGTACTCATTGTTGCTTGTCCGGCTTTACCGGGTAGTGATTGAAATAAAGCTGACTTGCCTGTTCGAAACATCATATTCAGGGCTGATAAGGTAGCGATCACACCAAATAGCCCAGTCAACCAAGTGCCGTTGATGCGAGTTACCAGCCAACTTCCTGCCAAAACGCCAATAAATATAAACACAGCCCAGCGCTTTAACAGATCAAAATCTACATTGCCTTTTTGATTGTGCGAGCGAATTGAGCTGATGGAGGTTGGAATAATTGTCGCTAACGAAGTCGCGGTGGCGATGACCATGGCCGACTCAGGCGATACGCCAAAGCTCTGAAAAACAAAAAATAGCACCGGCACTATCACAATACCGCCGCCTACCCCCAACAAACCTGCCAAAATCCCCGCAAATGCACCAGTTGCAATCAGCGCGATAAGTGTTGAAGTATTATTGCTTAAAAACTCTATCATAGTGTGAATCAACAACGTTTAAATGAAATAAATAAAACCAACAAACGGAAAACCCACTTGTTGGTTATGTAAAAGGCAAACGAAGAAATTATGCAGAGAGCTCTTTTCTTACTATTTCAGCCCCTGCTGCTAAAGCCTGCAATTTGCCTCTCGCTACTTCTCGTGATAGCGGTGCCATACCGCAGTTTGTACTTGGGTAGAGCTTGTCGGCATCGACATATTTAAGTGCTTCGCGAATAGTGTCGGCGACTTCTTCTGGCGTTTCAATGTCATTGGTAGCTACATCAATAGCACCTACCATCACTTTCTTGCCTTTAAGCAATTCCAGAACTTCTAAAGGCACTCGCCCGTTATGACATTCTAAAGAAATAATGTCGATGTTAGAGCGTTGGATAGCTGGAAAGGTTTTTTCATAGTGACGCCACTCATTGCCCAATGTTTTCTTCCAATCGGTATTTGCTTTGATGCCATAGCCATAGCAAATGTGTACAGCGGTTTCGCACTTAAGCCCTTGGGTTGCGATTTCAAGGGCTTCTATACCCCACTCGTTCACTTCATCAAGGAACACATTGAACGCAGGTTCATCAAATTGAATGATATTAACGCCAGCTGCTTCAAGCTCTTTTGCTTCTTCATTCAATGCTTTAGCAAATTCGAATGCAAGAGTTTTACGGTCTTGATAATAATCATCATAAAGCGTATCTACCATGGTCATCGGCCCAGGTAACGCCCATTTGATTGGCTGCTGTGTTTGCGAGCGTAAAAATTTTGCATCATCAACAAACACCGGCTTTTGGCGGCTTACTGGGCCAATAATGCCCGGCACACTGGCGTCATAGCGGTCACGAATTCGAACCGTTTTCTTATTTTCAAAATCAACACCGCTTAAGTTTTCGATAAACGTGGTGACGAAGTGCTGGCGTGTTTGCTCACCGTCACTCACAATTTCAATACCCGCACTGTCTTGTTCTTGTAATGTTACTCTCAGTGCGTCTTTTTTGCCGGCAATCAGTTCTTCACCTTCTAGTTTCCAAGGTGACCAAAGCTGTTCAGGTTGTGCTAACCAAGATGGTTTTGGCAGACTTCCTGCGGTAGAGGTTGGGAATAGTTTTTTCATAATTAATGCATCTATACCTTAAAATCAGAATGACGGCTGAACAAAGTTAGCGGCCCATTTTTCCAGCGTTGATTGGTGTCGCTGAATAAAGTTATCTTCGCACCACTTGCCTTGTTCAATTGCAAGGCGAGCGCGCTCCTCTCGGTCATAAACCACTTGCGTTAAAGAGCAATCTAAGTTTTTCAGGCTTGGCTTATAAGTTTCACCAGCGGTAGAGTTCGCGTTGTAAATCTCTGGGCGATAAATTTTTTGGAACGTTTCCATGGTGCTCAGCGTACTGATCAGCTCCAATGTGCTGTAATCGTTTAACAGATCACCGAAGAAAAAGAATGCATACGGAGCAACACTGTTTTCAGGCATAAAGTAACGAACTTCCATGCCCATTGTTTTGAAATACTGCTCTGTCAGTGATGATTCATTCGGCGTGTATTCAACACCTAAAATCGGGTGTGTATTACTTGTACGATGATAGGTTTTGTTGTCTGATACACTTAAACAAATGACAGGCGGCTTACTAAAGTTTTCTTTGTAAGCACTTGAATTAATGAAATCTTGAAACATTTTACCGTGCAATTCACCATAGTTATCTGGCACAGAAAACTGATCTTTTCCTTCATTATGTTTACGCAGTAGCACGCTAAAATCGTAATCGCGTACATACGATGAGAAATTGTTACCCACAATACCTTCGATACGTCTGTTCGTATGGTGATCAACGATGTATGTTTTTAAAACTTCGATAGTCGGGAAGGTTTCACCATTGCCTTCAACATCAATGTCTACATGCACAATATCAATTTCAACAGCGTAGCGGTCTTTGTTTGGGTTATCCCAATTTGCCAGACTATTAAAACAGTTATTGATCATGTTAATTGCTTTACGCAGGTTTTCCTGACGTACTTCACCACGCGCCAAATTAGCAAAGTTTGTAGTAAGGCGCGTATCGTTTGAAGGTGAATAGTGCTCATCAAATCGAATGGTCTTAATGGAATAGGTGAAATCGCTGCTCATAATATTGTGGTGTCCCTAGCTTAAAATTAAATCTGGCCTTAAAAGTAATGAAGCGATTCTATGATGAATAACCCATGATTAATATTGATTTAATTTTATGAACCTATGAGTTTTGCTCATGGTATTATGTGAACGGAGCGAATACATAAATACGCAGGAATTGTTAATCGCAGTAAGCGACGAGCTTGGGTGGTAATTAATTCTGTGTTTAGTGATACAGTTTTATGAACAAAGCCGTTGGCTTTTAAGTATATTTGCAATCGTTCGAAACAGCGTGTTATCACTGAAAAGCTGTTTTACTACGTGAAGGGCTGCGCTCCAAGCCCACTGCAAAATATGCAGTACAACGAGCGCCGCGTTTAGGTCATATATCATTTCTCTAATGCAAATTACATAGGTTTTGGACCACCACTCTATATTTGTGGAGCACAACTCTATTTTTTTGTGGACCACAATTACGAATGATGGACCAAAAAACACATGGGTTTGTGCAATCAACAAAGACGAGAAAACATACGTTTTAGAATTATTATTTTCGCAAAAAAATATTGCTCAAATAACAAAAGTGAAAGCCCCAGCATGTGTACTAGGGCTTTAGATTGGGTGTTTTCTAAACTTTTCTCGTCGATTTAACTTTATGTGTTCACAACAAATTGAGATAGGAGTCATGTTTATTTCTTACCTCAATATGACACTTGTCATAAAAATCAATGACAAAGCTCACTAATCCCAAAGCAAATACATTGCCATACTCACCTTGCCAACAAAATGACAGCATGGCAGAGGAGAGATGGAAGTATTTATTTGAGGAGCACAGGCTATGGGATATAGCTTAATGCAATGCCAAAAGACGCTTATAGAAGTAAACATATCGGCTCCTAAAGAGACAATAAAAAGTATGCGAAAAGCAACCATGATGAGGGTATAGACTATGACTGAACACGCAGCCATTACCGTAGAGGGGCTATGCCACAGCTACGGAAGTAAACCGGTGCTAAATGAGCTTTCATTTACCTTAGAGAAAGGCAAAGTGTACGGCATATTAGGCGCTAATGGAGCTGGTAAAACTACATTAATAAATCTTTTGTTAGGCCGCTTAAAACCCACAGCAGGCAAGATAAATATCTTAAATATGCAGGCTGGATCTGTGCAAGCGAAAGCGAAAGTGGGGGCTATGTTACAAGTAGGCAGCTTACCTGGCAGTTTAACCGTAGAGGAGCAACTTACCTTATTTGCCAGCTATCATAGTGCCCCGTTAACGATTGCTAAAGCGCTGCGTTTGTGTGACTTAAATCAGCATCGTGACAAGGCATTTAACCAATTGTCTGGCGGATTAAAGCAGCGACTACTATTTGCCATCGCAATTATTGGCAATCCTGAAATTGTGTTTTTAGATGAGCCAAGTCTAGCGATGGATGTAAGTGCACGCAAACAGATGTGGCAAACCATTGGTGCGCTTAAAGCTCAAGGAAAAACAGTTTTACTCACTACACACTATATGGAAGAAGCAGAAGCTTTAAGTGATGAGCTATTTATTTTAAGTAAAGGTCATATTGTAGCGCAAGGGAGTGCCGCTGAGCTTAGTCAAAGCATGCAGGTGAGTGAAGTGAGCTTTCGTTATAACGATAGTCTAGAGTCTATACAAAAACAGCTCAATAAGTGGCGTTGGCAGCTAGATGAGGGCATAGCTAAAACGCGGTGCTCGGCCCCAAATGAGTTATTAAAAGCCGCGTTTAATGCTGGGTTTGAATGTCAGCAACTGAGTGTTAAACCCAGTTCATTAGAGCAGACGTTTATGACTTTAAACAAGCAGGAGCAAGCGGCATGATGAACATCCCCCTATACAGCTTACGTCAAGAAGCATGGTGTGACTTAAAAAATGTATTTAGGAGCTTAGGGTTTGTAATCCCAGTCCTCGCTTTTCCATGTGCGTTTTATTTATTTTTTGGTGTGACGATGGGCGATCCCACAACAAGCAGCTACTTGTTGATCAATTACATAATTTTTGGCGTGATAGGCCCTGCTTTATTTAATTTCGGAGTGAATGTTGCGACCGAGCGAGAAAATGGTCTTCTGACACTCAAGCAGTTATCGCCAATGCCTGCCAGCCAGTATCTATTAGGGAAAACCTTTACCGCTATTGTGTTTTCGTCCTTGATATTTGTGTTGCTAAGCTGCTTAGCTGTTGTGCTTGCTGGTGTAAATATGGCTTTTCAGCAATGGATGCTGCTATATTTTCTGGCTGTTTTTAGCACGATTCCATTTTGTATGTTGGGTTTATGTATGGGGTTGAGCTTCTCAGCAAAAACCGCACCCGCGCTGGTGAACTTAGTGTATTTACCCATCTCAATGTTGTCAGGTTTGTGGTTGCCGATCGCCCTGTTTCCCGAGGTATTACAGCTCTTAGCGTGGTTGTTACCGAGTTATCATCTTTCGCAATTGGGACTGAGTATTTTATCTTTACATCAAGGTTTTGAATTGAGCTGGCATGTGATTGGAGTAATGGCTTTCACCTTACCATGTGCTTGGTTAGCAACCAAAAAATATAATAGCCTTCAGTAAGTCCGTTGGTGTTGTCATACTTTCAATGCACCTTGTCATGAACAGGGGGCATATAAATTTCTATTGGGATGATAAATATGGACACTCCATTTATGTCATGTTTATTTACTTTTAGGCCAACATTACACTCATCTTTTTACCGCGACTTGGCTCGCAACAAGAATGTAATAATAGGTAGTTATAGCCATTAGGAAATGCTAATGGCTGTTGATTTACTCCGCGCCTATAGCCATAGGGTGTTTATAACCGTGCGCCATTTTGATAAAAGCTCCGAGGTAATCAATATTACTATCACCTTCGCGAGTCCCTAAATAAATTTGTTTCGCGATGCCATTTTTACCTAAACGCACAACAGATAATGGTAATTTTACACTGTACTCTTCTGCCAACCAGCGTGGTAATGCTGCGACACCCCGACCACACGCGACCATTTGTAACATGATGTCAGTGGTTTCAACGGTTTTATGTTGTTTAGGGATCACTTGATCTGGATTGAGGAACTGCGTGTAAATATCAAGGCGATCTTTTGAAACCGGATAGGTAAATAGCACTTGGTTTCTAAGATCTTCTGCCTTGGCAAATTTTTGAGCTGTTAATTCATGATCTTTAGGGACGACGAGCACTTGCTCATAATCGAATACTGGCTCAAAGACCAGGCCACTTTTAAAATAGGGATCAGGTGTTACCAGCAGGTCTATTTCGTAATCTAACAGAGCGCCTACTCCACCAAATTGAAATTTTTGTTTAACATCTACGTCTACACCCGGCCAGGTTTCTAAAAAAGGCGATACCACCTTTAATAGCCATTGATAGCAAGGGTGGCATTCCATCCCGATCCTAAGTGTGCCGCGCTCGCCCATGGCGATTTGTTTTAACCTTTCTTCAGCACCGCTCAATAGCGGAAGCGCACGGTTTGCGATATTAAGTAGATAATGGCCTGCTTGTGTTAGCCTTAAACTTCTTCCGTCACGTACCCAGACTGCAGTACCGAGATTGTCTTCCAGTTTACGTATTGTATGACTTAATGCCGATTGTGTTACACAGAGCTCTTTTGCTGCGGCAGTAAGAGAGCCTTGCTGATGGACAGCATGAATGATACGAAGGTGGATACGTTCTAACATTTTTAGTTATGAGTAAAATTAATAGATTGTTTATAATATATCATTATATCTCATCAATAAACTCATCTAAACTAGCGCCAATTAAATAATCCATACGATTAAATGTAAGTTTAGAAAATGAAAAACGAAGCTAAAACGCCCCTTGTCGCACATTATGACGTTTTTGTAACCAAGATCGAGTCACTGAATAAACATACCTTTCAAATTGAGCTGTTAGCCCCTGAGGGAACCGTATTGGACTATAAGTCAGGGCAATATTTGAAGCTCAAACTTGATGTTAATCATGATGGTAAACCATTGTGGCTTTCATACACAATTTCCAGCCGTTTAGATGCTGATAAACCGAATAAAACCTGCTTGATTATTCAAGTTACCAGTGACTTTTCAGGTAAAGTTGTCGACTGTTTGTTTGCTGCCAAAGCAAATAATCAGCCAGTTACTATCATGCTTGCAATGGGAAAAGCATTTTTACAAACCAATCTTGAGCAACCTCATTTGTTTGTCGCAGCGGGCTCTGGCATATCCAAGATTAAGTGTATAACTGAAGAGATTTTGCATCGAAACCCTGATGCGAATATCAACATTTACTGGTCCAATCGTCATAGCGATGACTTTTTCCTTTTGGAACAGTTTCATGATTGGGCAATTGCGCATAAAAACCTGAATTTCAATACGATTTTAGAGTCAGCTCAGTCGGGTTGGACAGGAAGAACAGGCTTTCTCTACGAAGTCATACAACAAGACTATTCTGATCTTACGGATACACATACTTACTTGTGTGGCTCATCAAAAATGGTTTATGGCACGATTGACCAGCTCAACTCTTTAGGCTTACAAGAGCGAAATTGCTATTCAGACGTTTTTGAATTTTCACCTCGAGACGAAAAGCTAGAAGCGTAGAGTAATTCAGGCTATTTAAAGCTGATATCACTTTTCAAGTCACGGTCAAATATGTTTTTGGCGTTTTAGCAAGTGATTTTTCTGTCAGCAAAATCATGAGGCCAGGTCTTAAATTGTGCAAAGTATTCACTTTTCAAGATATGACCTCAGAAGCTGCTCATGTCCACCTTAAGGGGTGAATAATTGTTATCTAAAATTTGTAGCAAAGCGCAGCTGAGCCAACGGTTACGACTCCGACTTTTAGGCTTTGTTGTATGCCGTTAAGTAATCAATAATCTTATCTACAATTGCTTCTAACTGTGTTTGAGTATTTCTACCTGCGAAGTTTGTTACGATGAAGATACCCATCTTTTTCTTTAGGTAAATGGCAAGCCAACTGACTAGCGAATTGATTTGCATTGCTAGGCATTGGTGAATTTCCGATGGTAAATTAAGGCGGATAACCTCAAACCAATAAGTATACCAAGTCCAAAAGAGGCCTGCATAGCCGCTATGAGCATACCCTCCTTATTACCCTCACTCATTAGCGCGAATAAGAAACTAGGCAGAGAACCAACGAGCGTAAACCAGCCCCCAAAATGAAAGAACTGAAGAGGCTGCTTTAAATCAAATGGATTGTGTTTCCAAGCTGGAGGTAGCCAAACCTTTGCTGACATTGGATTGAACGCTTGAAGACCAATTATAAACAGCAGACCGACAATACTAAAAAGTAATACTACGGGAAGGAACTGCCACGTCAACGACAGAGTTTCTGGTACAGCATCAGAAGTAACAAAGAACTGCGGAGCTACGCCTATGGTAATAAATAGCAGCCGGACATATAGCCAGTTAACTCGAGCTAAAATAGCTAAGGCCGATTCGTTGATATTTGCCGTAAAGTTATCAATGGCAACTCTACACTTTATAAACATACTCATGATTTATTGTTTAACGTATTAATAAATTGAGAAAAGTGACAGGCTAAACTAAGCAAAGAATAAGCACAAGCCTGCTGTATTACGCCCATTGTTTAATTAACTTGTTATGTGTTTATTGGCTACAACTTATCCGGTTACGTTTACTAACTGTAATCATAAACCGTTTATTGAATTCATTGTTTGTTAAATAACCACAACTTCCAGTGATTGTTTTGCCGTCAATTTTAAATGAATAATTATAACTACCATCATTTTGAGAGAGTGAATGGTAAATGGTGTTTTCTTGCTTGCGTCCAATAGAGCCAAAATTCAAACGACTCTCAGGCAAACGAACAATGGCCTCTGTGATAGCGTTATCTGATTCATTTATGACAGTAACACTTGGTTTAATAAAAAAATACAGATGATAAAAAGCAATGGCAATAAAAGGGATAGCCACGGTTATCTTAATAAGCTGATTCATCAATAACCTCGCTAGCACAGAGCGCCCTAACCAGCCGGGCCTTTGTTTGGCGTCGCTTGAACTTGATTGCTATGTTCCAACTCGTCTTTCATTGCTTGTTTAACTTTTGGGTTCTTAAGCAAGTTTTCATAACCATCAAGCATTGATTCTATTTTATTTTTCGGAATTTGTTCAGTGCTTGGCTTTGAATAAAACTTCATGGCTGCTTGAAATCGAGTCATGGAAACTCGCATGATTGAAGAAATCAACTCATTGTTGTCATGAATTTCGGTGATGTCAAAACAGCCTTTGAGTTTCGTTTTTTCTTTGCCATCTTCACCTTTATATTCATCTACACTCGTAGTCCAAGCCGACCAATCAATATCTTGTTCAGGAAAACGCTTATCCAAGTTCTCAAATAGTTGCGGAGCAAATACGTTCTGCAATACAAACTTCCCGATGTCTTCATCAATTCTACTTATTTCATAAGACAAGCATGAAGCGAGTGGAGCTGGTTCTTGCGCCTCACTGAAATAACTAAAAAACATTAATGCGATATAGAATGTGCGCAAGCTTCCTCCTTGTAACGCCTCGTCAAGGGGCAATAAAATAGTTGGCTAAAATTTGTGAGGTGCGAACAAAGCCAACTGCTTTTTGTCCACAATTTTTAATTTTTCTTGTTATACGATAGTATCCACTATCCCTCGGTTCGAAAAACACCATGTAATTACCAGGTAAAAGTTCAACATCCCAAACATCACAGCCTTCTTCAGGCTCTCAGGTAATTAGCCCAATGTTTGTTCTCTTGTGATCTATTGAAAATAGTTTAACCTCAATACGCTGGAAAGTTACATCTCCTAATTTTTCCAATTTTTCATTATTTTTTTATTTGCATCACCCTCAGAGTAAGTGCCTCTCGGATCAAGCTCTTCAATTTCCGAATCAACTAGATTACCAGCAGGGTCAAATAGAAATAGAGTTATATACTCGCAACCAGCAACATCAGGGCGTGCTGGCTCAAATGGATTAGTTAAAAAAATTGATGGCCATTCTGTGCTAGTCCTATATGTTGCGCATGATAATCATCATGATCTATCGCAATTAACTCAGGCTTTCCGTTGGACATGAAACCTCCATGGTCTTATAACGCCCTGAATTTTACAACCGATTTCATCTGTTTGTTCAACACTTTCAGTAACAACAACCCCATCAAATTAAACTTCACTAGCAAAAGATACTTTCCCGTAGATATGCTTGCTAGTTTTAACTTTTTCGCCAAAGAAGGTGTCACTTTTAGCGCTTTGTACGGATTCAACTATGCTCTGAGCGAAGTTCAATAACTCCTTTTCAGTGCCAATTAAATAAGCCTCATTCCTGCCCGAATGAGCAGCGCTTTGCTATACTTGAGCGAAGCAAAACGCCAAGCGTTGCGAATCACTCTTAAATTCTTTGTTAAGTTCCTATTTCACCATAAGTTTCTTCAACTCAAATACTGTATATGGTGGAACCTTTCGATGAAGCATTGCATGGCAATTTGGACATACTGGAATGAGATCATTTACTGGATCAACAGTATACTCCTGATTAATTTCACTAACCGGTTTCACGTGGTGAACATGGATAAAGCCAGTGCCAATATCTCCATAAATATCGCTAAAGTTGATATCACATACCTTACAAATTGCACCGTAATGAGCAATACATGCAGCTCTGGCTTGTGGGCTTCGCTCAAAGCGATTTACTTTGATACTTACTGAAGCTCCCTCAACGTAAACAATTGATTGTTCAGGAAAGACTTTCTCTGTATTTATTACTTCATCTGCGAACTTCAAGTAGGCACGCATTGCGACATAGCAATTATTTATTGAGCGCTCTGGCATACCAATAGCTCGTAAACCTAACACTAAACTTTTAATGTCGTCTAAGCATGTCAGTTCTGTGTGAAATTCGATACCGTGCAACTGTTTGTCAACTCTTCTTAAATAACTGACGTAGCTTCGAGCCGTATCTATTGTTACAGCATTGTCTCTATTCAACAGGTAATTTATAAACTCAGTTTCAAGTTTAATCATCGAATCCTCACAGGCACTTAACGCCTTGCTAAGAGGCGCAGAAAGCTTGGCCAAAATTAACGACGAAGGAGCGCTAGCCAAGCTTTTTGCGTCCTTTTGTGCAACTTGTTATGTTGCGAGTTATCAGTGCATTATTTCAAATATGTCAAACTCATCGCACCGGCCTTCATTTAGATATATTTCTATAGTCAGCCCTTGCCTTCCTGATTTGACGCGCTCTAAAAATATACCTAGTTCATTAGCACTTCTATACAAAATACTCTTTACTTCTGTTTCTTTAATTGAAAGAAGCTCTTCAACCAAATGCCTACGTTCTTTGAAACTGTATCTAGGTTTGCAGCCCTTTTCAGTTTTAAAGTAATACCTAACTTCTTGCACAAGATTTAATATGTACTCTCTTTCCTCTAATGGTTCAGTAGCTGAAACAATCTTTTGAAAAAAGATAAATACGAATATAAGTAGATATTTCACAATTTCCCCATAGATAGCAGGAGGCTAATTAGCAACATAACGCCCGCCTAAGCGGTGCAAAATGCTTGGCTAAAATTGCGAGAAACGAGCGTAAGCCTGCTGTTTTGCTTCCCTTGGTTAAAGCGTTTGTTCGGTTTTACTGGCTCCAATTGGGTAAACCCAGACTCAATATCCGCGTGTAACCCTACACCAACAGTTTTTTAGAATGAGTTTCTTATCAATTGGCGTAGTGACGGCGCCATTGGTGCAAGGTGTAACTAATTTATCAAAATGTACTTTTGTACGTTAAAAAATTAATTCTGAGTACAATCTCAATTCAAAGGTTTTATTTATACGGGGCTCACCAAATGGAGTTTCAACGTATACCTCAATAGTGGAAGAGTTTTTATCATATTTAACTTTTGGCTCAGGCAGCCAGTTATTACGCAGCCCTGCTTGAAACTATTTCCTTAGCTGCTGAATTGCGTAATTGTCTCCCATGTCAGCTTCAATTTCGTCAATGCATTCCCAGCAATCACCACCACAATCCTCAGAAAGAGAATCATTACCTTGTTCTAATGCTTTACCGCAAATGCTACAATTGATGCTCATACTTCGTAAAACCTAACATTTTTATCTACGATAAATGCCGCATAACAACAGTTATTCAGACACACACTTTATTACCCCTCAATAACTTAAACAGGCGTCATCAAGTTAGAAAGGGGCAAAGTACGTCAATTGTCGCATAACAGTGATATTTAACAAACACTAAGCAATGTATATACATGAAATAAAATGTAACTTACTATGGAATCACGATTTTTATCCATGACCCAAGCGTATATGTATACATAGAGATATGCTAAAAAGACCATCTCATGCTACATGTACTGGATAATAGAAATCGCGGGGGGCATGCTTTGAATTGTGCAAAGCCTGCTCATTGCAAGACACGACTCCATAGATGTTCTTGACGGGAGACGGTTCATATGTGTTAGCTGTTTTACTTACTTTTGTCGTCGTCTCTTCCACATTATGCCAACGAAACAAGATACTACTAGCCACACAATAATATCGAAGATTAAACTACCATAGGTTATTTTCCAGGTTTAATACTGTATTCGGTTGCTGAGAGGTAAGTACATTGCCGATATTGCATGCATTACCATAATAAATGTTATATACATGCTTATAATAAGCCCAAGTATACTCTAATGAAGTACGTTCATTTGTAATTATCTTGAGCCATGAATTTGCCTTTAAGATACCAACTCTTTTCAAATATCCACTACTACTCCACATTGATACTAACAATTCACCACCTAACTCTTCAAACTCAAATCCCAATTGTCGTTGCTGATTTTCATTTATGGCTCGAAAACGTGAAACAGAGGGGTTATGAAAGTTGCTACATTCAGAGTGCTTAACTTCGATTAATAATACACCTTGAGTTTCTGGTACATTTTCTATTGGAAAAACTTCTGGCACTGCGTTTCTTAGCGTTGCTTTAGGGTGTCCACGGGATTTTTTTGTCCAGTATGTTTCAATATGTTGAATTATCGTATTCATAGCACTTACATTAAACACCTAGCTCACCTACTGATACTGCGGAGAGCGTTTTTGTATATAGTTGGAGCATAGCAACATACACAAAAACAAGCGTATCAATATGTGTAAGCGTGCAGATTTTTGTTATGCTTTGCGCAGTATAATAAAGTTACAAACACTATAATAGCCCTCTGATTTTTCCCAAAGTTATGCGCTTAGCATTGAAGTCCCTTTTTCCCAAACCTCGTTTTCTTATAGAGCTTCTAAGGAAAATTCACCAGATACACGCTCGAAGAAAACTCTAAACCAAGGTATTTCTGATTCTAGCGCTCCATTTTTAGTTGATTTTTCTAAAGACTCAAAAGGCGTTTCTGGAATTGATGCTTCGACACCTTCGGGAGCTCTTGTTCCAAGATCACCAATATAAGCGCTATAATTTACTCCGTTTATTAGCCAACTTTCGATTTCTATCTTTTCGAGCTCGTACTTCCTCCAAAAAGATAAATTACCTTAAAAACAACAAAATAAATTAGTAATGAGGTAGTATGGTGACAGGTATTGCGACCTTTCCGAACAAACACTCATTATGGAAAATGGGGAATTACTGAGCCGCACTATCAATCACAAACAAAACATTGGAATAAATAATGAATCCTGAACGCCTAGCGAAATTACTCTCTGTGGCAATTGTTCTTTTCCTAGCAACCAGCAAGGTGCAAAGCTGTGAGTCTGAAACAGGAAATAATCTGTGTATCTACCAGCAGACGATATCATTACCTTTAAAGCAGCCAGTTGGGAGCTTTGTTGTTCACCTAGAAGATCACAGTCGCAACGACCATAGAACGATTGATTTGGGCCCCAGACAGCTGGGAGTTAGGTTTTTTTATCCCGCTGTAGTCGATAATAAGGAAACTAAGCTAGCGGCTTTGCCGGACAAGTTTGCAAGGGTTAACCAGCTTATTTTCGATGAAGTAATAGCGCCACCAGCAATAGAAAAGTTAAAGCCCTTGAATTGGAACATCGCTGAAGGAGCCGAAATAGATGACTCTTTGGGGGCTTTACCCCTTATCATTTTATCGCATGGGTACTATCTCAACCCGGAACTGTTTGTCATCACGGCTTCGTATATTGCCAGTAGAGGTTTTCTAGTCGCTTCTATTAACCATACTTTTGGTTCGTCTCACTACGCTCCCCCTGACTCTGAGACCAAGCTGACCATAGAGTTGCCTCAGGATAACCTAGGAATTGACCTGGCAATGTGGACCGCAGATCAGCACTTTGTTATTGAACACTTACAGCAACATAGCCAAAAACCAGAGAGTGTTTTTTACAACAAGATCTCCGAAAAAGTCGGGGTTATTGGTCACTCTTATGGTGGTGCAGCAGCTTTTCATAGCGCAGCACAGTCAGACAAAGTCGATGCCATCATTAACCTTGACGGTACAATTTTCAATAGAAAAGGGCTTATTATTAAACAGCCTTTTATGTATGTGCACGCCTACGAAGAATACTTCAGCGAAGTTTTTCTGAACGTGAAAAACAAAGGCTATGTTGCCATTTTTGAAGACCTCAATCACTTGTCTTTCACCGACTTTGTCGTCTTCAAAGAGATGATTCAACAACCGCAATCAACACTGCAAAGAGATAATAAGTTCAAAGCGATTGTTGATGTGGCCAACCTGAGCACAGGTTTCTTTGAGCATCACCTTGGTAACAATAAAGGCTATTTTAAGCCACCTACCAGTTTGTCCAGAGAAGATTTTAGTTTCAAAGTTTTTGACTGCAACTCTGAGGAATTATGGCCAAAATCGCCAATGCTCTGTGTCTACTATGAATTGAAAGATTGGTTAACACAATTATTTTGAATACACTCGTATGAGCTGCTTCCAAAGCTGTGCTTATAGCAAACAAAAAATATTTATGTGAGTTTAGATGAAAAGCACCTAATTAATTGACGTTCCTGATAACAAATAGGACAGGCACTTTTCTTTTTACCAAAAGTTTCACCGTTAAGATGTCTATCAATGATTGGACTCCCTCTGTAAAACTTATACCACCTAGATATCATCTCGTTGTCTCGCAAATACACTGCTTGGCAGCTTCATTCGCTCTACTAATCCATGTCCGTCTGCGGTCAAAGTTTTTACCTGTTAACTTACCCTCTCCACACAAAAAGCACGGCGTATACACCGTGCTCTTGTCATTCCTATTCAACTCAAGCTAGATATTTAAACTGAAGTAAAATAGCACGACTTAAGCAATAAATTTGTGCCAGCCCTAAATGGTGCCAAATTACTTTCTATATCGTGTCTACCTAAATCTTAAATATTTATTGCTCTAAAAAAGAACTTTATGAATTCGACACAAACCCGTCGCATTCTTACTTCTATCTGTTTGGATAGTAACGTTACCGCCAGACACCTTTGATGTAAGTAAACCGCTATAAACGATATCTTTGTTTGAAGCGTTATGTTGTAAATAATAAGTCAGACTACAATCGCTTGGCGTTACGGAGCCACTCTCTAAAGTAACCCAGACTCCATATGGATCACTACCATTGGCCCATACTTGAATATTACTGATTTTTCCAGACGCATTGGCCCATGTACTCGCTTTGGTGCCAAAAGAAATAGCTCCAATGAGTAATCCAATAAAGAGAGTTGTTTTCATATTACAGTCCTTTTTTTAGTTTTTTTTCGAGGTGTTGCCAGAAAGCATCTGACGTTTTTAAATCATCGAACTTGATTATTTCTAGTTCAATAGATACAAAATCAATGGCACTGTTTTCTTCCACTTTAATAACCAAGCTCGTGTTCACCAAGTTTTCATCGTTTCGTACAGCAGTGAACTCAAGCCGTGACAAGCTAAAACTTTCGGCGTTTGGAAAGTAACCTTTTAGTAGAACAGAAATATTTTTAATATATTTGGCTTTATGTATTTCAATCTGTTTGTCAAAGTCTTTAGCTATACCCTTATCTATTGCTATACCTACACCAACCCCCACAGCACCAAGAGAGCCAACCAACATCGGCCCTGCATTTGTTCCCTTTCCTGTATATGACGCCTCTGGAATTTCCGGGCTAAGAGATGCTGTAACTCTTGAACTGGAACAACCTGTAATTACGAAAGTTACGATAGATAGAAATAATAATATTCTTATATTCATGTTAATTATTACCAATGATGGCTTTTGGGTTCTAGATTAAAATAAAACTTATGGCTATTTTAAGTATTTTAAAGTAGCTAAAACTAGTCCTTCAAGCAGCCTTGCAATTTAAAACCGCACACAACTATTAAAAGGAACCTAGTTCAATAAATAGAAAACTAACAATAGGAGTATACACCTATTGATTTTTTCTTAAAACTATTCTTCGCAACTAAATTTGATTGCATTAATTCACCCTATAAAATGCCCCACACTTTTTAAGCTAAAAAGTATTACATATATTTGTTTATTTAAAAATCAAACGCAACCATAAACCGTGTTGTTTATAAAATAATGGTAAAATTAACTCTGCCTTATTAGTTTGAGGCATTTTTGAATGTTGACAACTGGTTTTAATACAATCAAAAAAGCAACTTTTTAAAAGATCTTAGAAATCGATTGAGCAAATAGGACAGGCACTCTTGTTTTGTATGGATAACGCCGCCTAAAGTAGGGAGTAATTGTTGGCTAACATGTGAAGCTAAGCGGAACTGAGTCAACTGTTACGAGTCTGACTTTAAAGCCTTAATAAGTCTCGTTTCATACTGAACTAGCTTTTCTAAAAACTGTTCAATAAAGTCTATATCCGCTTGCTCAGTCACAAGCGATAAAGCAAACTTTGCTTCATTTCTTATCTCTTCGCATTGCTCAATACTTGCGCCATCATTACCGTATAAAATACCAGCTGGCCATTCATGTTCACAATATGAAAACCAGTTTAAAAGACTGCCAAGTAGTAGGCCATTTCCTTGATTATTTTCGGGATCTATTTCGTGACACCTTTTATAAAAATCCATTTCAACCAGAGAGCCAAGTTCTTCAAAAATGCCTTTGGTTTGATAAATATTTTGAATAAGCTTACCAAGCCACATCGTTGAATCGTAATCACCAGCCTCAAAACCTCTTTTCAAAGTAGGATAAACGAGGTTCATGAATATTTCGTAGCGGATACAGCTATGTCTGTTTTTCTCAAGGTTAGGTAAATACGACCATACCCAGTCGCGAACCTCTTCCTCTCCGTTAAATGACTCAACAAAAAGTTTCACTGAAGCTGCTGCTTGTTTCTTTAGCCCGGCTTCTAATTCTTTCTCAAATTTTTCGTAATACCCGATATTCATAAGAGACTTAACACCTTGTTAAATAACAGCTAACTACTGCTAATCCCAAACAGAACCACCATAATCACTGAGCTCAAATCAAACCAAAATCGCCGACTGTTCGCTGTCCGCATGAACAATTTATTAGACATTTTCACATCTCAACAGACATATTCCGCCCACCTCTGAGGTAAAGCCAAGCTTCTCATAAAATGGTTCCATATCAGGTAAAAAAATAGAGTTCAAAATGAAGAACCTTGTTCAGTTTTGGATGATGTTTTATCAACTCCATTAACGTAATTCCAAGACCCTTCCCGCGCTCATCTGGGGCTACAATGACATCAAAAATGACAGCTTTATAGATAAAGTCACTCAATACACGTGCAAAGCCAACTAGTTCACCTACGATACCAACACACACCTGTGAACCAGATACACAGTCTATTGTTTCAGCTAATGTGCGAGTTTTCCCCTACCATACCTGTTGGTACAACATATGAGCTTGTTTTACATGTTCACTCGAAAATTGATCAATTACTTCCATGCTGCCTCTTGATCCCTAAAGCTTGCCTAACCGACGCAAAATAGCAGGCTAAAATGAGCGACGAGGAGCACAAGCCTGCTGTTTTTAGCCCTTTAGCTTAAGCGTTTGTTAGCTGCTGTTACACCAAGACTAATTTGAGTTCTTCGAGAAATGAAGGCAAACAAGTTTGGTCCGTTTTAAACTCTACAGCCAAATTTTGAGAATGTTCACTGTACTCTACGAAACAAGCACTGACAATTAAATGCCCTAAGTGATTAAGCTCAAATTTAAGGAAGTGATCGTTATAATCCTCTTTCAACTCAGCAGAACCTTTCATTGTGGAATTCATAATCTCAAGATCACTGAGAAACTTCTTTGGATTGTCAAAGTAAACAGTACCATGAAACCCAAAGCCTCTAGAGCTTAAAGTAACAAAGCATTTGAAGCGACTGCCTAGAAATTCAAATTCACTTAACTTTAAAGTGGTTCGATCATCATTTGTTTTTAATTGGACTGTTTGAGCAAATTTAGATTTCGTATCCATGATTCTATTGGACAGTTAGCACATTGATAATTGGAGTTTTTTCTGGGTTGGTTTTTGCGCGTGAAACACAATGCATAAAGCGACACAGTAAATTTTGCCAATTATCAACTTGTTAGCTATGCCACACGTTCAACTCTAAAACTGTAACAACCATAAGCAGCATATCTTGCAATTACAAAGCTTACCTTATCATTGGTTAAAAACTCTTCAAGGTCTGACTCTGCGTGTTCTGGTGATGTCAATTTCGCGTCTAATATACGCTCGTTTTCACAGTATGCTTTTAATACAAATGTGTGACCTAAATAATCGGTTTCTGATCCATTTGGCAATGGCAGTTTGTTAACATCAAACTCCTGACTCTTCGAGTTTGCCAACACAAAAATGGGACCATACTCTTTAAACGGGCCTGTTTTAGTGAAAGGACAATAACTGGCCAATATTAGTTCTTCACCAGCCTTAGCGCCACGAAGCACATCTCGACATGGTTCACCACCTTTAGCTTCCAATACTTCTACAGGTTGGTTTTGATCGTCTATACCTACATTTCTAACTTTATCTAAGAAATCCGATCTTACAGGTACTACTTTATACTTCATTTGACTCCCTCAATAGCTGACATTTTTATCAATGAAAAATGTCGCATAACAATAGCGTACTCGCCGCCGCATAACAACGGCTACTCATACACACTATATTACTATCAACCATAACAATAACTTAATTAGGTGTCACCAAATCATAAATGGTAAAAACGCGTCAACTTTCGTATAACAGTGATATCTGGAAAACACCCAACAATATAAATATGCAAAAGCAAATTGTTCAAAAAGGGAGCTCTTCTTTACTCATGTTCCAAGCGCACATGACTAGCCAAAGATATGCTAAAAGTACTATTCATATTACCTAGGCTAGATAACAGAAATCATTGATGACAAACTTTTAATGTGCGACTGGCTTATAACGTAATCAAGTAAGGGCTCAAATACACCATATTCGCTAAGCAACACAGGTACTTCAATCAATAAGCCTGAATTATCTGTTTTAACTTGCGCAAGAACTTTGACTAACACGGTAACTAAACCAATTAGTACGGATGAGTTTTAGTAGATTAGTATATGAATTGCTATTGATTTAATGAGTTGATATCTAGTTTTTTACTTTAGAAAGATAGGAATTAGTACAGTTTTGAGTACTATAAATAAGACTTACACTTCAAACAAAAACAGATGGAGTTTGTAGTCTAAGCTTGCATAAAGCGACCCGATTACTTCAATGACTTAGCTGTATGATTGAAGTATAACCAGGCATAAAAGTGAAGTGAAAGATTGCAAAATATGACGTATTTTAGTGTTCTTTTCAAAGTCCGTTTAGTGCTAGAAGCGGACTATCAGCGTAACTCATTGCTGTCCAAAAACAAGGTAGTCAAGATATTCGATAGCCTCGTTATTGCCCATAGAGGCTGGGTGCCGCTTGCCATGAAAGTTAATATAGGAAGAAATCCACTTAAGGTATGTATCAACGGTTCTGAGTGAATATTGCTTAGTCAACATAAACTCGACGATGTGGTTTAAAAATGGTGAACGAGTTCTCATTAAGTTAGCTCTAAAGTTAACTGTATTTATATACAGAAATACTGTATTTCTCCCATAGTCAAGAAAATGACCCACAGGACCGTTTGGATCCTTTCCATAAAGTCTATAATGATTGAAAAATATACCTGTAGCAACAAGTTAGTTATTGTGATAAAACTGGTACAATGAGAAAAACGACCCATTGGGTCGATATTAACTTATTATGCATCGATAAAAGAAGAACCATGATTCAATACTCAATTGATACAAATGAAAGAGAAGGTGTTTACGTTGTATTGGCATTGATAAGTGTCAGTTTAGTTTCGGTTCTTAGAGAGTTTTTTGAAATATTTGGATTGAATGAATATGCAGCGCCATCCGCGATGGTTATTTTTCTAGGATTAGCAAAATTGTATGACATGTTTTTTTGGAAACTTTTAAGCAAGCTTGGACTAAGCGCAATTCCAGATATCAATGGTACTTGGGAAGGTGAATTGGAAAAGAACAATGGTCAACGATTTCCAGTCTCAATGGAAGTGACACAAACATGGAGAACAATGCAAGTGAGCATGGACACTGAAACAACAACAGGTTCTCTTCAAGTCGCAAACATTAGCATCTCAAATAAGAATAGACCTATTGCAAAGTGGATCTACAACCTTCGCCCACGTAACTTCGCACTAAAGGAAGGCTACAACCCCAGTGGCGAAGGTGTAAATGAGTTTAGAATAATGAAAAAAGGCACTGATATTGTTTTGGATGGTTCTTACTACAGCAGTCAATTTAGAGGAGGAAAAGTTATCCTTTCTAGGCCCGTGAGCGATGTATAACAAGGCGTTCAAGGACGGACACAAAAGTTTGGCTTGTCGCTCGTACCTCACTAATTTTCAGCTAAACCTTTTTGCCACTTGGCACAGGTTTAGGTATTCGGGATGAAATAGACTATAACTTCGAAGTTTGCATGCTTAGATTGCAGGAAAGTGTTTAAAAAGCATTTGAAGCGGGTTCTGCATTTAAAGCACCTAAACTAAGTGATATTAAGGCTTGAAAAAAACTCCAACCGTTATTTGAAAGTGGTTATAAGTTTAATCCAGATTTTGGTAACCCGTTTAAACAAGCAGAAACTGCCGAGAAACCTAATCTGGTTGCTGTACCGAAGCCAGAGTTCCAAACGCCTACGAGGAAACGAGCTAAGAATACCTAACAAGTTAATTAAACAATGGACGTAAAACAAGCAGGCTTGCGCTCATTCTTCGCTTAGTAAGGCGTTAGCTTCTTCAGTGGTGACTAAATCAAAGTGAAATCTATTATGAATGTTTTTATTGATACGAATGCTTTTTTTAATAATTGGTTTGTAGGTAATGTTAATTTTAAGCTCTTGTTTCACTACTTAAATAATGAAAACTTAGACTTGCTCTTATCTGAATTGGTAGTGCAAGAGGTCAATAACCTCAGAAACAGGGAAGTTGATGTATCTACGTCGGAAATTAAAAAGCATTTTAAACGCTTACATAAGTTAAATAGCGGAAGTATTGGGGTAGCAATAGAAGATATTTCTACATCCAAGTACGATATTAAGACGATTTTAGAAGGTAAAGTACATTCAATAGAAAATATTGACTATGAGGGAATATCGCAGAAAGAAGTCGTCCAGCGAGCTCTAAATGTGACGAAACCATTTACAGATGGTGAAAAAGGATATAGAGATACTTTGATTTGGTTATCTTTTCTAAAATACCTAAAAGAAAATTCAATAACAGGCGATGTAGCGTTTATTACAGATAATAAAAGTGACTTTTTTGAAAAAAAAGGTTCCAATTTAGTTTTGAATGAAGATCTTCAGAAGGATATTATAGCTCTAGAAATTGAGGCAAGCATTAAGCCTTATCTTAAAGTTTTTGATTTTAATAAAGAAAATGTAGATCAAATAACGAATGCAGTAAATAAGTATGAAATCCTAGATGATGAAGAGTACTTTCTAATCGAAGAAACAGAAAGTTACTTAAACTCCATGTCTAATTCAGAACTTAGTAATCTATTAGGCTCTAGAGTCTTTGGAGAAAAGCTTACCGAAGTTATTGATATTAAGTCAGATATTTTTGAAGGACTAGAAGATCCTGAAGTAAATTACGTTAGTGAATTATCTGACTCAAGCGTTTATATAAGTTGTTTATATGAGATGAGAAGAGTTGATTTAGTGGTAACTATCGACTTGGTTGAATTTAAGCGGCATGTAGATGATATTGAGAATATAGAGGCACTTTATAATATTGAAATTGATGAGGATACTGTAAACCTTTCTTTCATCTTTAGGTTATATATAGATGCAAGCTTTGAATATGATACAACGTCAGAAATATGTTCAAACTTAAGTATTGAGCAACTATCAGCTCGAAGCTAATAAAGTTGTAAACTCGGACAAAAAACAGTTGGCTTTGTTCGTGCCTCACAAAATTTTAGACAACTATTTTTAGCCGGTTACAACGTCGTTAGGCCTCTTTATGGAACATGATAAACTTTTAAAGCATGCATTTACACTTGAAGAACTTTGTCAAATTAAGCTAAACCAGAGTTCCAAGAAAAAAGATGCAGCAGACGCAGAAGAATATGCATACAAATTACTGACCGCTTTAAAGTGTCCAATAGTTACAAAAATAGATGGGCAAGATAAATATAAATATCTAGAAGACGGCTTGTTAAAGCCAGACTTTATTATTGGTTCCCGAAGCTTTGGAGAAAACCGCCCAAAAGATTTTTATGTTGACGTTCAGTGTATTACTGGAGGTCCGTGGGATATTACGACTAAATCTAACCCGTACTTCGAAAATGGTAGTGCCCCTAGAAATATTTGGAAATCTAACGCTCCATATGAGGTAGTTGATAAAGCTCCAAAGAAGAATTTTTATGGCGATGGACAAGCTTTAAAAGATGCAGTTTGGAGTACTTTTAGTAAAAAAACTAAAAAATATGGACTGGAACGTAACTCTCCAAGATTTGGATTAGTCAGTATCGCTCAAAGTTCCGAAATTGATTCGTTAATGCACTTGGGTAATATTGTGTCCGACATATGCCATACATTGCAAAGGCATGTAGGTAATAACGAATTTGCGTTTAATAAAATTGCAGATCTCCAAATGGAATTTTTAACAAAACAAAAATCAGGAGTAATACCAATCGTAGCTCCATTTGACAAAGATTATTGGTGTTTTTGGATAATAACGAGTCGATATTTCCCTCACGGTAACTGCTTATTTATTGTAAACACTACGGGTGTATCTAGGTCTGTTAATGAATTTGGTAATTCTCCAGTTACAAATTGGCTCAAACAAATTCACACCATGCTGGGTTTTGATTACTTTAATAAAATGGAATAAACCGAGGCCAAACATTTTTACGGCGCTTAGCTTGGCGTTATACGTCCGAATACCCAAAGTTGCATAATTAATTATATGAAGGTCTGATATTTATGACTGAAAAAGTAAAAAGACTTACTCCTAAACCAGAAGTGTTGAGAGAACTATTTCTGAAGTCTGGGAATGTTTGTGCATTTCCGAACTGTTTACACCCAATTGTGGATACAAATGGAGTTTATGTTGCGCAGTTATGCCATATAGAAGCGGCATCAGTCGGGGGACAACGATTTAATGAAGATCAAACAAATGAGCAAAGAAGACAATTTGAGAATTTGTTATTAATGTGCCATCGTCATCATAAAGAGACTGATGATGTTGACAAGTTTGACGTAGCAAGAATGCGCGAGATTAAACGAAAGCATGAAGCAAAGTTTGAAAAGGTGCTCGATTCCTTAGCTAACGATGTGTATGACGTTGCTCTAGCCTATGAGCCTAAGAAAGCGAAATCGCTTAAAGCTCTAATTGAGCTTAAACTCATAGAACAATCGGAAGAACACATTTATCAGTCTGAACTTGATGAATTGGTTTTTCTGCTAAATAAAGTTTCTCCTGCAACAAGGAAAATTTTCTCTATCGTGTTAAATCGAGCCGATGAAAATTGTGAGTTTTTACTCAATGAATTTCAATATGTCGTTAGTATGGACGCTCGAGAAGCATACAACCACATCGCTATCTTAGAAAAGTACGGTCTTCTTTATGATAATGAAGACACAGAGCGGTTCGAGAGAAAGCTATGTATAAACAGTGTTACAACCGATTCACAGTACCCTGTTGCTATGATGCTTAAAGTGTTTGCAGAAAAACACTCATGCGACCTGAATACGATGGTAGTAGATTTGGATCTTTCAGATCTTGATGCAAACGTATAACAATCAATTTAAGAGGGATATCAACGACTTTGATTCTAAAAGTTATAAGAATGTTCACTGTATATGAGGCAATTAGAAGAACCGGTTTTAGGATCTTCAGGGCGTTGCACATTGTAAAACCTGATACCTAGCATTCATTTCTGAATGCTTAAGCCCGAACTATCCCCTTAATGCACTTTCTATGCGCATAACGTTTGACTATCATGCATACAAGCAAGGAACCGACATAAGTGTATTTCAAAAGTTGTATTACCACAGTTCAGTGCGTGAAACTTTTGAATATATGGGTATTACCAGCGATTCAGTCAAAAAGTCTACTTAAACGTTGAGATAAGTATTTAGTTTAGTTTTAATTTAGTTTATTTTTTAATCCTAATAATGTGCTTTGTACATGTACAACACTTAATAACACGAATACAGCAAACTTATAGAAAGGATTTCTAGAGATGGAAAAGCGACATCAGATCCCCATTGTCGTAGACACATGGGAAGAGGAATCATTATGGGTTGATTCCTTTGACTTCATATATGAACAAGCTGAGCTGCAAGGCTTTAGGACCAATAAAAAGTTTACAAATAGGTTTGCTTGTCAGAACTGTAAAAATCCAGTCTTTCTTAAGGCGTTAGCAGACGAAAGTAGACTACACGGTCACCACTATTATTTCAGTCATCATAAAGACGCTGTATGTCCATGGAAATCAGACTCTACTACTGTTGCAGAGATCTATGCAGGCGTTGAAGAAGGCCGTTTGCACTTAGAAACAAAGCGCTTACTTGCACATACATTAACGCAATTAGAGCACTGGCAAATTATAGACATAGACAAAAAGTTTATATTCAGTGCTGATAAGCTCAATCGGGCCAAACCAGACTTACACGCGCAGTATAAGGGTAAAGATGTTGTTTTTGAGGTGCAGTTAAGAAGTGAATCCCCAAAAGTTGTAATGACGCGCCAAGAGTTTTACAAAAATAAAGGTTTTCAACTCATTTGGTTAAGTGCAACTAAAGACAATATATTTGTCGATGAGGATAAAGGTTTTGTTAAGCAAGTCCACAAAGATATTGCGTTTTGCAATCGCGGAAACTGGTTTATCTTTGATGCCATACAAGCTGAAAAGTCAGTAAAAAAAGGTCAGCTTCAGTTAATAGCGATGGTGTGGGAGTCTTACTTGAAGCTTGATTCTAAGAGGATTAAATATGACTGGAATGAATATAAAATTGATTACGCTCAGCTCACATATGAAGACGGTGAAACTTTCTATAAGGATTTCTTTGCGATAAACAAAGCGCATAAGGATAGGCTACGAGATTTGGGACGTAAAACCTTACAAGAAAATATCCGTGAATATAGAGTACATAATTGGAATGAGTTTTTAAAAGCTGCAAAAAGTGAATGGCCTTCTTTAGAAGTTGACCACGAACGTAAATGGCTAAAAGCGCTTTTTAAAATTGACTATGAATCGCGTGAACTTGAAGTAAAACGTAAAATATTAGAAGTAGTGAGACATTATTCAAAGCAAGGTGAACAATTTTATCAACGGTGGAGTGAATTAGAAAACAAATTGGCTAAAGTTGACAGCTTTGGTGTTAGTAGAAATATGAATCTGCAAGTAGTTGAAAAGGTTCTGCTAATTTTAGGGTACGATTTAACAAGCCATTTAAATACTAAGAATAAATCTCACTGTAGAGCTGTTCACAACTTTTTTGATTACGGCTCGTTTATTCCGTATCAGTCTCTTTGCCTAAAAGCTATAGAGCTTAGCCCTCTGAAAGATGAAATTCTCGCAGACGAAAATGTATTAAAGCGCCTTCATATGCCTTTAAAGATGGACTGTGAAGAGGAAAACAAGAGTATACACGGCTTTTTGGAGTGGTTTGCGTCAGAGCCACGCCTTAAAGATGTTGAACTTGTTTATGAACAAGTTGAGGCGTAGATTTTTCTTGATGAGTAATCAAAAAATCAGGCGTGTAACGGCAAACCCTAACGGTTGTGCTTCAAAGGTTTTTATTTCACGAGAGTATTCAAAGTGAAAGCACGCATCGAATTCTAAGGATGATTCAACGAAGCAAGTGGCTTTGTTCTTTTGACTTGCAAACTTATAAAGATTTTTAACTCTGGAGTGCTTTAGTTTACGCCTGATCATAACCATCATCGAATATGCGAGACGATCTAAAAGTAGGCTATGCAGGATTATAATTCAATTTTTATGCGGGGTTTTACTACAAATTTGCAGACTTACACTTCAAACAACAAATGAGGAAATTTGGGTGGTAGTCTTACCAGCCACATCCCGGCACACAAGTCATCCGCTGTGGCTGCTTCCTTCCGGACCTGACCAGGTTCACGAACTATTGTTGCGAGAGGACCAATAAGACTACCATTGAGGGCCTTGTTTGGCGCGGGTTGAATTATGGCGATTTTCTTACTGGGATGCAAGCGAAAACTAAAAAAGCTTGCTCGTTTGCTGTTTGTTTAAGCAAGTAAGCAAGCTTTTGATTATTTAAGTATTAAATTTGTACTAGTTAGCCAATGCACGCTGAAAAGCTTGTAGGCGCTTTTTGGCTTTTTTCATATTTTCAGGGCCCATACGCAAGAATAGTTTCTGTGCATCAGACAACTGTTCCCACTCTGCGTAAGCATACTTATAGGTCACTGACTCTTGAATAAGCGGCAAGTTTGACTCTGGAATAGGCGTTTCAAGTAACTCGCCCAGTGCCTCTTGTAAGGTATAATCGAATTCACCACCGTTGTAGCCAATCTCTTCATAAGCTTCATTGATAAGCGGCTTATACTGCTCATATAAACGCACAAGTTGCGCTGTGCTCATTGAGTTCAACATATTTACATAAGGCGTGTAGCGCTCAAAGCTATTCGGATCAGTGATAATTAAGTCATCTTCAATGACCATAAAGTTATCGGCTGGTTTACTCACAGGGTAATGTTTTTTAGCTACTTTACCTTGCGCTAAGTTGTCAATAAATACCACACTGCGCCTAACCATATCTTCTGTTACCAGCAGCTCCATCGCCTGTTTGCTCAAGTAGTTTGCAACTGTGTCACGCACACTATTGTCACTGTCATCTAAACTTGGTAGCACAGGTTCAACTGGCTCTTGAGGTCTTGGTTCAGGTTCAGTCACTTGAGAAACCGTTGGCTCTTCATCAACTGGTTCTGGCTCAACACTTGGTGCAACCTCAGCTGACTTGTTTTGCTCAGCTTCTTGACGCGCTGTATTCACAACGGTTTTAGGGGTTTCTTCAGGCACGACGACATCCTGTCGAAATTTTGTATTTTCTGCGGGCTTACTATCTTTGTTCGCTAATACAAATACAGCCACAATGATCAAGGCAACCACTGCGATTGCCGCAAGAAGTAATTGACTGTTAGAAGGCTTTTTATTTGTCCTTGGTTCTGCTGAACTGTGCTCTGACATGGAGGCTCCGTAAAATTCGCTTAAAAAACTCGGCAGCTAAGGCATTTACCTCAGCGGCACCTTGTAATTAAAACACAAACTAAAAGATATCTCATCTGCGTCAACGCGCATTAACGAGAGTTTATCTCAAACTCGCACCGATTTGCTGACAATTACATGAACACCCGCGCAAACAAGCACCAAATCGACAATAAACCACATAATCATGACACTTTTTTACCACTTAATATTTGTCAAAATTACGTAACAGGCTGATATTTATAAGAGATGTAAAATATACATTCGTCATCAATTGATTATAGTATAAGAAAGCGACTTGTTTTTATCGTTGCAACTTACACCCTACTTCGAAGGAACAAATATGAAAAAAGTACAGTGTAAAATTGGCAAGCCGCATATCGCGTTGTTACTTACCGGTGGTGGAGCGAGAGCGGCATATCAAGTGGGTGTACTCAAGGCCATTGCGCTGAGTTTACCCAGAAGTGCCCCCCTACCATTTAAAATTATCAATGGGACATCTGCCGGGGCTATCAACTCCACCGGCCTTGCGTGCTACTCCTCTAACATGCACCTCGCCATTCGAAAAATTGAATGGATCTGGAAAAATTTTCATACCAACATGGTGTATAAAAGTACATTGCTCGGCGCATTCGGACACTTATTTAATAACGTTATGCGCAGTTTTCAAGCTGATTACTTAAACCACCCCCCAGCCAGTTTGCTCGATAACACCCCGTTACGCGTCTTGCTAGAAGAGGTGCTTGATTTAGCGAGAATTGACCGAAATATTCAACGTGGTTTTATTGATGCTTTATCAGTGACCGTATCGAGTTACTCAAGTGGAAAATCGGTGGCATTTTTTCAGTCAAAAGAAGCCAAGCCATGGCAGCGCGCTAAACGCGAAGGCATTCAAACGCAGTTGAATATTGATCACCTTATGGCTTCTAGCGCCATTCCCATGGTGTTTCCAAGTGTTAGAGTCAAACATAACTATTATGGCGACGGCTCAATCCACCAGCTCTCGCCTTTGAGCCCATCAATACACCTAGGTGCCAGCAAAATATTCATCATTGGTGTTGAACAACCAAAAGTACAACAGCCCCTAGGCTATGAGCCTCATTTCCCGGGTATGTCCGTGGTCGCAGGCCACTTGTTAGATAGTATTTTCAGCGATACTTTACAGTCGGATTTAGAGCGACTTGAACGAGTCAATCGCACACTCAGCTTGCTGCCAGCCAGAGATAAACATAAAGAGTTAAAACGCGTTGATACACTTATTGTCAATCCATCACATAACTTCAATGAACTGGCGATCGATTTTTACGACGACCTGCCCATTGCAGTGAAACTCCTACTGAGAACCATTGGTGTGAAAAAGCACTCTCAATCGAGTTTAACCAGTTACTTGTTGTTTGAAAAAAGCTATACCCAAGAGCTCATTAATATCGGGTATCAAGACGGGCTCGAGCGGTTGGACGAAATTAAAGCATTTTTAGAGTTAGATTAAGGCAAACCGTCTAGAATAAACTGCTCTGCCCGCTCTACCCGCCGTGGTTTGCCTTTAAGCAATAGCACATCGCTCGATTGCAGCAAAATATCTTCATCAGGCATGGAAATTTCAATACCGTCACGCCTGAGCGCCTTAACCACTACTTTATGTCTAACGAGTTGTAGCTCTGATATGGTTTTATCCACTGCATAAGCGTCTTCGGGCAGCGCAACCGCATGCAAATACTCTAATCTATCAGTCACAAAGCTAGAGTGATTGTTCCCATACTCGTTCATTTCATCCGGGCTGCCGGTAAAAAAGCCATGGAGGTATTCATAGCGATTCTGCCGCTCTTTACTCACCCGCTTAAATATTCGACGCATCGGTACCCCTGACATATAAAGTACATGAGAAACCAGCATTAGGCTTGCCTCCAAAGACTCCGGAACCACTTCTGTCACACCCAGTTGCTTTAAGTCCTCCAAATGGGTGTCATCTTGCATTCTTACCAAAATTTTTACTTCAGGGGCGTAGTGCTTCAAAGCATCTATCACGATTTGGCTTTGCTCAAAGTCATCCATGGTCACAATCACCAACCGCGCTTTATTGACACAAGCCGATTTTAAAATGGCCTTTTGTCCCGCATGGCCAAATATAACAGGCTCTCCCGCGGTTTGTGCTTCTTGTACAATAATTGGATTGCGCTCAATGGCAATATAAGGGATTGCTTCTGGTTTTAAAAATCGCGCGATGGTTTGGCCAACCCGGGCATAACCAAAGATCACCACATGATCTTTCACTGTGTTTTCTTTAAATCCAGCATAAGAAAAATCAGATTTATGTTCACCATCTAATTTGAACAATTTAAGTAGCCGCTCTATTTCTCCAATTAAATACGGGGTAAGAGCCATAGATAAAACACCCAGTGCAATCAAAAATGAGGCAGTATCTGGGGTTAGTAAATTATGCTGTCCTGCTAGGGCAACCAACACAAAACCAAACTCCCCCATTTGCCAAAGCATCACACCGGATGCCAGGGCATCTCTTTTCCTCTCCCCCATCAACTGAGCGCTAAAATAAATAATGGTTACTTTAGCCAACAACAACGCAGCAAGTGCCGCCACAATATAGCCAAATGCTGTTATCACATAAGCCACATCTAATTGCATGCCGACGGTCACGAAAAACAGCCCCATCAAAATATCTCTAAATGGTCTTATTTCTGCTTCAAGCTGATGCCGGTATTGGCTCTCTCCGAGCATCATACCCGCCAAAAATGCCCCCAGTGCCATGGATAATCCAAATGCATAGGTAAGCGCTCCAGCACACAAAGCGACCACGAGCGTCGTTAAAACAAACAGTTCATCGGTCCTAGCCAGCGCAACTTCATTGAATACTTTAGGTAGTATCCACTTACCAATTGCCCATAGTAGTAAACACACAAAAGCGCCCTTAGCCAAAGCTAAGACCAGCGCGCCAACTAAAACTTGATTGTCAGTACTCGCCATGAGCGGAAAGATAATCAGCATAGGCACTACTGCAATGTCTTGAAACAGTAAAACCCCTATTGCAAGCTGGCCTTTACGCATATTCAACATACCGCTTTCTTTCATGATTTTTACGACCACAGCTGTTGAGGATAGCGAAACAATGCAGGCAATCATGAGGGATTCAGAGCCACTAAAGCCAAATAACGAAACCAGCGATGTTCCAATTAAGATAGACAGCAAGACCTGTGCACTACCTAAGCCAAATACCACACTGCGCATGGCCATTAGCTTCGGGATAGAAAATTCCAAACCTAAACTGAACAATAAAAAAACAATTCCCACTTCCGCGATTAAATGGATCTCATGGCTGTTATCTATCAAGCCATAACCTGCGGCGACCAAACCAGTGAGTAAATAGGCTAAGATCGGCGGCAGCCCTACCCTTTTAAATGACCAAACCAAAATTACCGCACATAAAAGAAGAGCGACAACATCGGCAAAATGACCATGTACGGCGTTCATGAGCCCGGCGATGATTTTATCGGAAAAAAGCCCGGCAAAATTTTGCTGCAAACTGCCCCCTAAGTGTCAAAGAATTGTTTTGGATTATTTTTCATACAATTTAACTATAGCAACCAACTGTTTTTCAGCCAGTTTAATTTTTTGGCACGAAACTCGCTTATATGTTCGGGAATGTTGTAATTAGGGGAATTACCAGATGGAAAATGTCCATATTTTGGCACAACGAACGCCTACGCGCGGTGATTATGTTCCGTTCGCCACCGAGCAGTACGTATCGCAGGCGCCTGAACAACCCAATGTGCTCGTTGAAAAGCTGCAAACAACGCTAGAGGTCAATGGTATTTTAGATATCTTTGCTTCCTACGTTAAGCGCATAACTGATCTTGCAGGGCTGCAGTTTCATTCCAATCAAGGACTGTTTCAAACTCAACAAGGTGACAACCAGCTTAAACCTTATACATTTGATCTAGACCTAGACGGTCAGCACTTAGGGCAACTAGTGTATTTTAGCAAATACAGCCTCAGTGGCACGATACGCGCACGCTTAATGCAGCTGCATGCCTGTCTGCTCTATCCATTGAGAAATGCCTTGATGTACCACCGAGTGTTGCAACTGGCAACGAAAGACACACTGACCGGGCTATATAATCGCAGCCAGTTTAATGAGTACCTGGACACCAAGCTTGAGCGTAGTCGCCGACAACACCGTAATTTTAGCTTGATGCTGCTAGACCTAGATAACTTTAAACAAGTGAACGATGAATATGGCCACAAAAAAGGTGATGAAGTACTCATTGGCTTTGCCAACATCTTAACGTCAAGTATTCGAGCAACTGATGCCGTATTCAGGTTTGGCGGAGATGAGTTTGCGATTTTAATTGACGATCCTGCATTTACAACCAATAAAGTCATTGCTGAACGCATCATGCAACGTGTCAACAATAATAGCCTATTGGCTAAACACCAAGTTACCACCAGTATTGGTTTTACACTGGCGTCGAGTCAAGATTGTTCAAATGAAATCTTTGCCCGAGCAGACAGTGGTTTATACAAAGCGAAACAAGCAGGCAGAAATTGCGCACGGGCGGTCTAGCATGTTCGGTACTTACCATCCCCTAATTGGTAAGTACCTCCCTTAACGCTGACTAGATAGCAGTTTAAATAGCCAAAGGAACATGGCAAAACCACAGAAAAACCCACTTATCACCCAACCCAACGACCAAAAATCGGGAAGCTCGCTTAATACGATAGACAACATAGGTGCTAACAGGCCTAAAATAAAGTAACTTCCGCCCTTACCATGCCAATACGCTAACAAAAGCCCGGCAGACAGCGACCCGACACCAAGTGATAACAAGAGATTTAGCCAATTTAGTGGTGAGCAGAGCGACAATAATATAAAAATCGCCACACATGTAATGACAACAATGGGTGCCTTATTTGCCAGAGACTGGCCAATTTGTTTGTTATTCTGCATCTTGGATCTGCCAATTAATGCCCGACTTTTCGGCATAATCTGAGTTAATAAAATAACCAGCTACCGCAACGAGCGTATCATTGTAATAAACCATGGGTATTTGCGTGCGCTCCCAACTGGGCACTTTAGCTTCTTTCAACCAATGTTTTACGGAGTTACGACCTGGTTTGCCAAATGGCTTTATTTTTTCGTTTATGCGCCCGAAGCGAATGGTCACAGACTCTGTTGCTAGCGGCGCTCTCACACCCTCACTGGAAATCGTAAGCAATGTACGCCCATCAGCCAATTTCATCTCAGCGGTTAGGCTAATATTCTCAATGTCGGCCAACTCAATGTGATTTTTTGGTACCCAATACAGCAAAGCGTTGTAGCGTTTAACTGACCCAGAACGCAGCAGGATATTCACTTGTGCGTCCTCTCGTCCGTTAATCGCTTGGTCAAGAATTTGTGCCAACTGCTTTTGAGACGGCATGCTGATACCTTGTTTGGCAAACCAAGCTCGAACAGCATTACTTTGCCTTAGTGCTGACAACCCTGTTAATCGTGCGATATCAAGCTGCTTTTTGTCGCTACATGATTCTAAGTCGCTTTGGGCGATCTCATCGATCAAAGCTTGCTGCGCTTGCAATATCGATATTGACCTCAAAACACTAGGCACAAAGCCACTAAAACGAGATTTTAAAAGTGGGATCACTTGATTGCGTAAAAAGTTCCTGTCAAATACGTCGCTGTGGTTTGATTCATCTTCAATGTGTGTCAATGAAAAGGTTTGAGCAAACGCTTCGATATCTTTTCTCTCTATATCCAGCAAAGGCCTAATACAATACCGACCGCTAGCTAGCTGCGTTTTTGCTCGCATAGCTCCTAGCCCTTGTAAGCCAGAGCCACGTTTGAGGCGAATTAATAACGTTTCAATTTGATCGTCAGCATGTTGTCCAAGCACTAAAGTTGCGTCTTTACTGGCATGCGTATCCAGTGCTAAATAACGCGCATCCCTTGCTTGCGCTTCCAAGCTGGTACGAGATTTAGCTTGTATATCTACACTAACTGCGCGAAAGGGAACTGCCAGCTGTGCACATAACTGTGTACAAAACTGCTGCCACATCAAAGCATTGTCAGATAAACCATGATTAACATAGATGGCTTCAAGTTTGACCGTTCCATTTAACTTGGCATATTGATGGCATAAATGTAGTAGTACCACAGAATCAACCCCGCCGGATAACGCAACACATAGCCGTTGCTGTGTGCGATTATGATTTTGCTGCTCAAGCGCGGTGACAAACTTGTTATAAACGTTGGTCGATTCCATACTATTTCCTCTAACATTCCCGTGCGTTATACCTGATCCTCCCTAAATTGCAATGCGATATACGATGACAGCTACTTTATTGTGCGCCAGATCAGCGCTTGTTCAAAACCTGCCCTTGGTTTAAGTAATATTATTCTCCCAGAGATATATAATTTTGTTTCTCAAATAGGCTAGACTTTAAACGCCACAACAACTTAATTATACAAAAAAACAATTTTACCAATTACTGTGAACTGACATTGATTTATTGTAAAAGGTATTTTCAATATTTACATCGATAAAACAAACCCGAAATTAATTGACATCAGTGCTAAAATCTAGGTAAATCCCTACTTATGTTTAAAAAGTCGCATTATCTTGCTGGTCTGTTTTCAAGATGCAGCTCGGGGCAGTATAATGTGCATAAAATTGTATGTGATGACAGAGAACTCGCCTTCACGAAGGAAAAACAGTTAAAAAATGAAGAAGGTAAATGTAGCTAAAATACGCTATCTTCTGCAAAAACTGACTTAAATAAGCGATACTAACACTTAGTTTAAGCTCCATTTAGCACATTAGACTATGCTGAATATTATGCTGAAAAATAACTGAGTCACGGCATTTTGAATCTGTACTCTCTACATAAAACCGAGACAAACTTTAAAAAATTATCAGATAGGTTAGAAAATGAGCTTAAATTATCTAGAATTTGAACTTCCAGTAGCTGAATTAGAGCAAAAAATTAAAGAGCTACAAGCTGTTAGTCGCTCAGGTTCTTTGGACCTAAGTCTGGAAGAAGAAATCAGCAAGCTAAAGGAAAAAAGCGTTCAGCTTACTGAAAAAATTTACTCAGAACTAAACCCATGGCAGCTACTACAACTTGCTCGCCACCCAATGCGCCCTCACGCAAGCGATTACATCAAGCGCATGTTTACAGAATTTGACGAGTTTGCAGGTGACCGTGCATTTGCAAACGATCCTGCGATCATTGGCGGTACAGCACGATTGGACGGCAAGCCTGTTATGGTTATCGCACAGGAAAAAGGCCGCGACACAGCTGAGAAAATCAAACGTAATTTCGGTATGCCACGTCCAGAAGGTTACCGTAAAGCAAAGCGTTTAATGGAAATGGCAGAGCGTTTTAAAATGCCTGTTATCACATTAATTGATACACAGGGTGCATACCCGGGTATCGGCGCAGAAGAGCGTGGTCAAAGTGAAGCTATCGCAATGAACTTGAAAGTGATGGCTGCATTAAAAGTACCTACAATCTGTAGTGTTATCGGTGAAGGTGGTTCTGGTGGTGCACTTGCCATTGGTGTCGGTGACCGAGTAAACATGTTACGTTACAGCACATATTCTGTAATCACACCTGAAGGTTGTGCATCAATCCTTTGGAAAAGCGCAGAAAAAGCACCGCTTGCAGCTGAAGCCATGGGTGTTTCTGCACAGCGTATTAAAGACAATAACCTTATCGATGAAATCGTATCTGAGCCGCTAGGTGGCGCACACCGCGATTACGATACTGCGGCGAGAAACCTAAAAGCACAGATCCTAAAAGATCTTGATGCAGTTTCTAAGCTAAGCCAAGAAGAAATGCTAGAGCAAAGATATCAGCGCTTAATGTCATTTGGTTACTGTAACTAAATAGAAAACAAATTAAAAAGGCCACCAAGTATCACTTGGTGGCCTTTTTTGTATCTCGCTTTTGAGCTGAATTAATCGAAGATCAATTCAACTTCTTGCCCAGTGAGCTTTTTCAACGCTCGGATCAACTCATCACTGGGGGTCACACACCACTGTGTACCTAACGTCAAATCAGCCGTCGCATCGGGTCGATGGTATTCTATAATCACTTGGCACGTACCAAACTTATATGGCTCTAGTACACGTTTTAAATTTTCACCAAAGCCGGCGTCAATTTGCGTCATGCTGAGTGTCATTTTAAGTGCATTGATGCGCTTTTCTCTCGCTTGAGCAATGGTATTCACGTCTCTAGCGGTCATGGTTATCCCCCCAGAGAAATTATCAAAGCTCACTTGACCGGTGATCACCAATACTTGATTGACCTGTAGCAACTCTTCGTACATTTCAAACTGCTCAGGGAAAAAGCGGACATCAATACGCGCACTCTTATCATCTAACGTGATCAATCCCCAGCGATTACCCTTTTTGTTTATTAACGTCCGGGCGTTAATGACAAGTCCTGCAGCAGTCGATTGCATATCCCTATTAGTAGGCTGCAAATCCACTAACTTACCTGAAGTATAATGCTTTAATTCTTTGCGGTACTGATTAATTGGATGACCGGTCAGATATAACCCAAGGGTCTCTTTTTCACCATGTAGCCATTCGTTGTCACTCAGCGGCGGTGCATGTACAAATGCCTTTGCCACTTCATCTGGTTCAACGGCGAGCAATCCAAATAAATCAGACTGACCAAGTTGCTCTGCTTTGTGGTGCTGCTCAGCGGACTTCATAGCGTCTTTTAAGCTTGCCAGTAATGTGGCACGGCCGCCTTGCTTTTTCTCTGGACCAAGCTTATCTAGTGCGCCCGCATAAATAAGCTTTTCAATTACACGGCGGTTCAATCGTTTCAGATCAACACGTGCACAGAAATCAAATAGGTCTTTAAACTCACCGCCTTGTTCACGCGCTTCCAGTATGGCCTCTACAGGGCCTTCACCAACCCCTTTTATAGCACCAATACCGTAAACAATTTCCCCTTGTAGATTAACGGCAAACTTGTACACACCTGCATTTACATCAGGTGGCAACAAGGTCAATTTCATGTTTTCACATTCATCAACCAAGGTGACGATTTTATCGGTATTATCCATATCTGCCGACATAACAGCGGCCATGAACTCTGCGGGGAAGTGGGTTTTCATCCATAGCGTTTGATAAGAAACAAGCGCGTAGGCAGCCGAGTGAGATTTGTTAAAACCGTAGCCCGCGAACTTTTCTACAAGATCGAAGATCTTCATCGCAAGTTCGCCGTCAACACCGTTATTTATTGATCCCTCTTCAAAGGTTGAACGCTGCTTTGCCATTTCCTCAGGTTTTTTCTTACCCATCGCACGACGTAATAAGTCAGCGCCGCCGAGGCTGTAACCCGCTAATACCTGCGCGATCTGCATTACCTGTTCCTGATACAGGATGATCCCGTAGGTTGGCTCTAGAATTGGAGCCAAGCTCTCATGCTGATATTGTGCATCTGGAAATGATATTTCTTCTCGACCGTGCTTACGGTCGATAAAGTTATCTACCATCCCCGATTGCAGAGGACCTGGACGGAAAAGTGCAACCAGTGCGATCATATCCTCAAAGCAGTCCGGCTTTAGACGGCGAATAAGGTCTTTCATACCACGCGATTCTAGCTGGAAAACGGCGGTTGTTTCGGCTCTGAGTAACACTTCAAAGCTGGCATGGTCGTCAAGTGGGATGGCATTTATATCGACAAATGATTTTCCTTCACGCGCCAAGCGCTCATTGGCCATGTCCAACGCCCATTGTAAGATCGTCAGGGTTCTTAGACCAAGGAAGTCAAACTTAACCAGACCGGCAGTCTCTACGTCGTTTTTATCGAACTGCGTAACCGGGAATTTACCCTCTTCGTCACAATAAAGTGCGGCAAAGTCAGTAATGCTGGTTGGCGAGATAACAACACCACCTGCGTGTTTACCTGCGTTACGAGTACAGCCTTCTAGGATGCGGCATTTATCGATTAACTCTTTAACCTCATCATCGCCATCATAAGCTTCTGGCAGCCTCGGTTCGACTTCAAAAGCTTTGGCAAGTGTCATACCCGGATCGCCCGGTACTAACTTTGAAATACGATCGACAAAGCCGTAAGGGTGTCCGAGTACTCGACCTACATCTCGAATTACGGCTTTGGCCGCCATGGTACCAAACGTGATGATCTGTGATACCGCTTGACGCCCGTATAGTTTGGCAACGTGATCGATTACCTCATCTCGTCTATCCATACAGAAGTCAACGTCAAAGTCCGGCATTGATACACGCTCGGGGTTCAAGAATCGTTCGAATAGTAAGTCGAACTCAAGAGGGTCAAGATCTGTGATTTTGAGTGCATAAGCAACCAGTGAACCTGCACCCGATCCTCGACCAGGACCAACAGGTATATTGTTATCTTTACTCCACTGGATGAACTCCATTACGATCAAGAAGTAACCTGGGAATCCCATTTGGTTGATTACATCTAGCTCAATTCTGAGACGATCGTCATATTCGACACGCTTAACTTTGCGGTCTTCTTCGTCAGGGAATAAAAACTGTAAACGCTCTTCAAGGCCATCCTCTGACACCTTAACCAAGAAGTCGTCAATTTTTAAATCGCCAGTTGGATAGTCTGGTAGAAAGTATGTGCCTAGTTGTACCGTCACATTACAACGCTTGGCGATCTCAACTGTATTCTCAAGGGCTTCGGGAATATCACTGAACAGTTCAGCCATTTGCTCTGGCGTTTTTAGATATTGTTCCTTAGAGAAGCGTTTAGGTCTGTTTTTATCTTCTAGGGTGTAACCATCGTGAATAGCAACGCGGATCTCGTGCGCTTCAAAGTCTTCTTCATGCAAGAAGACCACTTCATTAGTTGCTACAACAGGTAGGTTTCGCTCAGTTGCCAAAGCAACAGCGGCGTGCAAATACTCTTCTTCTTGCTCACGTTCAGTACGATGAAGCTCCAAATAATAATGATCTGCAAAGTGTTCTTCATAGAATGCGAGCGTGTCTGCTACAAGCTGCGGGTTGCCTTTGAGCAACGCCTTTCCGACATCGCCATCTTTCGCACCAGAGAGAAGGATCAACCCCTCTTTATATTGTGCCAACCACGCTTTGTCGACGACTGGGCGATGAAACACATGACCACGCAAAAAGGCTTCTGAAATCAGCAATGTCAGGTTTTTATAACCTTCATTGTTTTTTGCTAAAATCACTATCCGGCAAGGTTCTTCAGGGAACTCATCACTTTTAAGCCAAAGATCTGCGCCAACCATTGGCTTGATCCCTGCGCCATGAGCTCCACCATAAAAACGTACCAAACCACATAAGTTCATTTGGTCCGTAATTGCAAAGGCTGGCATTTCAAGCTCTTGGGCTCGAGCCACAATCGGCTTGGTTTTAGCCAAGCCATCTACCATAGAAAAATCGCTGTGTACGCGTAAATGTACAAAATTAGGCGTTGGCATGATTACGACTGCTCCGCTAGGATTCGCTGTACAGGCTTAAAGCTTTTTCGATGATGCGGCGTAACACCATGCTCAGCCAGTGCTGCAAAATGCGCTTTGGTCGGATAGCCTTTGTGACCGGCAAAACCGAACTCTGGATATTGCGCATCTAGTTCAATCATTTCGTTATCACGTGTCACTTTAGCCAAAATAGACGCGGCACTGATCTCGGCTACTAAGCTATCCCCTTTAACCACAGCTTGTGCAGGGACTGAGATATCAGGTAGGCGATTGCCATCTACAAATACAAACTCAGCAGGGATTTTTAAACCTTCTACTGCACGTTTCATCGCCAACATGGTGGCGTGTAAAATATTCAGCTCATCAATCTCTTCGACAGTTGCGCGGGCAATACAGTAACACAGTGCCTTTTCTTTGATTTCCTCAGCAAGCGCATTGCGTTTCTTTTCAGAGAGTTTTTTAGAGTCTGTTAGCCCTTCAATTGGTTTGGACGGATCTAAAATAACTGCGGCAGTCACCACATCACCAACAAGAGGACCACGCCCTACTTCGTCTACACCTGCAATATGATTAACTTCTGGACGCTCAATCTGCATCTATAACCTCCGCAACAGCAACCGCTGCCTGTTCACTGGCATTCAAACGAATGTCTTTATGTATTTCATAAAAGCGCTCTATCAAGGCTGAGTTATCCCCTCTTAATAACGGCAACAGCGCATCTGTTAGCGCATCAGGGTTACAATCATCTTGTAAAAACTCAGCAACAAGCGGCGCATCAGCCAACAAGTTAGGCAGTGAAAAGTGTTTAATGTTAAACGTGAAGAATGTGCTAAATATCTTGTAGCTTAGGGTTTTTAGGCGATAGCCAACCACCATTGGCTTTTTATACAGCATGGCTTCTAGGGTAGCCGTACCCGACGCCAACAACACTGCATCTGCTGCGCTCATAGCCAATGAAGACTTACCATCTAATAAGATGGGTCTCAGCTCTGGCGCGACTTTATTCAGTATCTGGGAAAATTGTTTTTGACGCTTTTCATTGACCAAAGGAACGACAATTTTTAAGTCTGGAATTTTATCTACCAACTGTTTTGCTGTCAGTAAATAGGTCTCACTCAGTAGCCCAACTTCTGAGCCTCGGCTCCCCGGCAGCAACGCCAGCACAGTGTCTGACTCATCTAATCCGATTTCTTGCCTTGCAGCCCGTGTATCTGATTCAAGTGGAATTTCATCTGCCAATGTATGACCTACAAATGTACACGGCACTTCGTATTTGTCATAAAATGCTTTTTCAAATGGAAGTAACGATAGAACCAGATTTGTTGCCTCTGCAATAGTATGGATGCGTTTTGGACGCCAAGCCCACACAGATGGGCTCACGTATTGAACGGTTTTAATGCCAGCTGCTTTGAGTGGCTTCTCGACGCGAAGGTTAAAATCAGGTGCATCAACGCCAATAAACACATCTGGTGGATTGTCGATAAAGTAATTTACCAGCTCTTTGCGGATCTTAAGTAATCTAGGAAGGCGCCCGAGAACTTCCACAAGCCCCATAACAGCCAACTCTTCCATATCAAATAAGCTTTGACAGCCTTCCGCCTGCATTTTGGGGCCTGCGATACCTACAAATTGAGCATTAGGAAAGCGCTTTTTTAATGCCTTGATCAGGCCTGCGCCAAGAATATCGCCAGATAACTCGCCTGCGACGATCCCGACAGTGATTAATTTTTCGTTTGCCATTTTTGTTCTTCTAGAAAATAAAAAACGCCATACTAAGTATGGCGTTATTATATCAGAACCAGCTCTTTGTTATCTGATAAATTACAATAAGGCGACAAAGAGCATGCTTGGATTAGCGAACTAATCCGCGTTCTGATGTCGCAATAAAGTCTATCATTTGTTGCACTGCTGGGAATTGCTTTGCCTCATCTTGTAATGCTGCGACAGCTTCATCCAATTTAAGTCCTTTGCGGAACAACGTTTTGTATGCTCTGCGAGTTGCCATTACTTCGTCAGGCTCAAACCCTCTTCGTTTTAAGCCTTCAGTGTTGATAGCAACTGGTCTTGCTGGTGTACCTGTGGTCGTTACAAAAGGCGGGACATCTTGATTAACCCCTGAGTACATACCAACAAAGGCGTGAGCGCCCACTTTACAGAATTGGTGTACACCAGAATTACCCGCTAGAATAACCCAATCGCCAATATGAACATGACCAGCAACACTTGCGTTATTCGCAAAAATTACGTTACTACCGATGACAGCATCATGTGCTACATGGGTATACGCCATGAATAAGTTATTACTACCAATGATGGTCACACCTTGATCTTGGATAGTGCCACGGTGGATCGTTGCACACTCTCTGATCACATTGTTGTCACCAATAATCAATTTGGTTGGTTCATCCTTGTACTTTTTATCTTGACAGGCTTCGCCTACCGAAGCGAATTGGAAAATATGGTTTCCTGAACCTATCTCACTTGGGCCTTTAATCACTACATGCGATTCTATTTTACAGTCGTCACCGATAACGACATCATTACCAATATAACTGTAAGGTCCAACCGAGACATTGTTTCCTAATTTAGCGCCAGGCTCAATAATTGCAGTAGGATGGATCACGCTTAAAACTCTCTTCTAGCACACATAATTTCAGCACTACATACAACATTGCCATCAACTTTCGCTTCAGCTGAAAACTTCCAGATGTTGCGGCGCTCTTTAACAAATTGTACGTGTAAATGCATCGTATCACCAGGAACAACTGGCTGCTTAAATCTAGCGTTGTCAATGGCTGCAAATAAGTATAGCTCATTATCACTGCGGTTCTCGACCGTCTTAAAACCGAGTAGACCTGTTGCCTGAGCAAGTGCTTCTAAGATCATTACACCTGGGAAAATCGGTTGATCAGGAAAGTGTCCGGTAAAGATTGGCTCATTTGCCGTCACATTTTTTACTGCGTGTAAATACTCTCCGGGCTTATGATCGACAACCTTATCCACTAATAGCATAGGGTAACGATGAGGAAGTAACTTCAAGATTTCTTGAATATCAAAGCTGTTTAATTCGTTGGCCAAAATAGTACCTTTTATTTATCCGTATGTTGTAACTGCTCGGTAAGATTCTCGAGAGCTTTAATGCGCGCTTTAAAATCAGAAAGATTACGCAAATGGGCAATACTCTTGCGCCACTCTTTGTTGGTGGTATGTGGCATACCTGACGAGTACACTCCAGGCTTTGTGATGCCTTTAGTAACCATACTCATACCAGTAATCACAACGCCATCACACACCTCGTTGTGACCATTAATAGCTACCATGCCGCCAATTTGGCAGTACTTTCCGATTTTTACGCTTCCGGCAAGTACCGTACAACCAGCTATTGCAGTGCCATAACCTATTTCAACGTTATGTGCGATTTGAATTTGATTGTCGAGAATGACGTTATCGTGAATGATTGTATTGTCAATTGCCCCTCGGTCAATTGAAGTACATGCACCGACTTCAACGCGATCACCAACGATCACAGTACCAATCTGTGGAATTTTGACCCACTCACCTGATTCATTAGCGTAACCAAAGCCGTCACTGCCAATCACACTGCCTGATTGAAACAAACAATGTTCACCAATTTCTACTTCATGGTAAATTGTTACGTTGGCCCACAGCTTCGTTCCAGCACCAATACGTGCATGCTTTCCAATAAAACTGCCAGCGCCAATTTCAACATCATCACCAATCACAGCACCAGCTTCAATTACCGCATTCGCGGCAATTTTAACATTGTTGCCCAAAGAGGCACTTTCGTCTATCACGGCACTGCTGTGTATTGAACTCGCCGCGTTAGGCGTTGTATCCATATATTGCGCAAGTTTTGCGTAGGCCACATATGGGTTATCACAAATCAGTTTGTTACCCGAAAAATAAGCCGCATCTTCCGCTGATAAAATCACAGCGCCAGCTTGTGTTGATTCAAGCTGGCTGCGGTATTTTTTATTTGCCAAAAATGCGATGTCTTGATCTTTCGCATTTAGTAAAGTGGCAATTTTTACAATTGGCTGATCCGCATTCCCATCAAGGGTTGCACCTAAATGATCAGCCAGTTGCGACAACGTGTAGTGTTTAGTCATTACTTTTTGCTAACTGCTTCAACAATATCATCCGACAGATCGCTAACTTTATCAGGGTTGAAGTAGATTGTCGTTTCTTTTAGTCTAACTTCGTCAAACTTTCCTTTTTTAGCAACATTTTCAATTGCATCTAGGATCAGTTTTTGTATTTTTGCTAACTCTTGGTTTTGGCGCTGTTTAATTTCTTGCTCAAGCGGGCGACCCTTCTCAGCAAGCGTTTTTTGCATGCCTTGAATTTTGTCACGTAATGCTGTTTTTTGTTCTTCACTCATTGTCGCGCTTTCACGCTTAAACTTTTCAGCTTCAAAACGGATGTCACCTTGTAGTTTTTCAAGTTCTTGGCGACGCTCTGAGAATTCACTTTTCAAAGTTTGTTCAATTTTAGCCATTTGTGGCAACTGCGAGTAAACAGTCTGCATATCAACAATGCCCACTTTATGTGCAAATGCATTGATTGAATTACCCATTAATAACGCTGCTAAAATACCCATAGCAGAGGTTTTAAACATCTTTTTCACAATTAAACTCCTTAGAATGTATTACTGATGTTGAAGCTGATGTTCTTAGTATCATCATCTTCTTCTTTCTTCAGTGGATACGCAAAACTAATTAACATTGGTCCCATCGGTGAGATCCATTGAATAGACATACCGGTTGAAACCCTAAAGCGGCTCGGGTCAGAGAAATCTGATAGTTGATTATATTGATGCTCTGGTAGGTTTGCGTAGCGGTCTACGTCAAACTCAGTATCCCAAACGTTTGCTGCATCGACAAAGAAACTCGTTCTCACAGAACTTGTGTTTTCTTCATCTAGAAACGGTGTAGGCACAATCATTTCAGCACCAAATACGGCTTTGGCATTACCACCAATACGTCCAGCAGTAATCAATTGGTCGAACGCTGGATCGCCCCCAATAACATTACTATTTGAGCCATCTGGAAGTGGAGTACCTATAATAGACTGAGGTCTACGTTGTACTGCGAGTGGTAATATCGTATTTCGCTCAAAACCTCTCAATTCCATCTCAGTGATACGATAGAACTCTTGGAACGGAAGAACTTGGTCAAAGCCATTTTCCGAACCGTAGCCATTACCATATGCCAATGATGCTCTAGTTGAGAATACCCAGCGGTGATCATTACTTACTGGCCAATAAAAACGCGAATCGTAACTTAGCTTAAAGTAATTTAAATCTGAGTTCGGCGTCGTAATATTAAAGTTGGCGTTTTGACGAGAGCCATCTGTTGGGAACATACCACGGTTTACTGTAATACGTGACCAACCAATACCTAACTCATATTTAGTGAAATCATAACCACCATCTGGGTCATTTGGATCTTGGAAAGTTAGCCGAAGAACGCGCGTCTGTTCATAGTCAGCGATACGGTCAAGTTCTTCTTCAACCCAACGGAAACTAAAGTTCAAACGGTTAACCGGGTTAATTGGAATACCAAAATGCGTACCAATACCGTAACTACGAGAGTCGTAATCGATCAGGCCAATCTCAGAACCGTCAAATTTACTGAAAAAGACACTGCTACCTTGAGAAATACCATCTGGCGTGAAATACGGATCTGTATACGATACGCTGTAGCGTGTTGATGCCTTAGACGTATTTACGTTAAAAGCAACTTGGTCGCCAGAGCCTAAGAAGTTTGATTCACTCACACCGACATTAAACTGTAAGCCCGCGTAAGAGCCATACGCAACACCTGCTTGGAAACTTCCAGCAGGCTGTTCTTTAACGTTAAAATCTACATCTACTTGATCGTCTACACCTGGAATCGGTTTAACTTCAAAGTCCACGGTTTCCATGTACGGCAAACGTTGGATTTGTAACTTAGAACGTTCAAGGCTTTGATTAGATAGCCAAGCACCTTCAAGTTGTGTCATCTCTCTTCGAACAACGTGATCAGCTGTACTTTGGTTACCATTGACAAGAATACGACGAACATAAACACGCTTGCCCGGATCCACGGATAAGGTTAAATGCACTTCTTTGTTTTCATCATCGATATCTGGGATAGTACGTACTTCCGCATTGGCATAACCAAAGCGCGCTAAGTAACTCTTGATGAACTCTTCCGATGAAGTAACCAATGAACCGTTATAAAGCTCACCAGATTTTAGTGGTATGACACTTTCAATCAACTCTTCACGACCAAGTAAATCACCGATAAAGTCAAACCCTTTAACTGTGTACTTTTCGCCTTCTGAGATGTTTGCTGTCACGTATACAGACTCACGCTCTGGACTGACAGAGACTTGTGTAGAGTCGATGTTAAATCTCAAATAGCCTCTATCTAAATAGTAACTACGGATCTTCTCCAAATCACCTTCGATAGTTTGTTTTTGATAACGATCGCTAGACAAGAACTTCCACCAAGGTAAATCTTGTTGAGATTCAACTAGACGCAATAATTGCTCGTCAGAAAATAGCTCATTACCAACAAGGTTAATCTGGCGTACAGAAGCTGCGTCCCCTTCATCAAACTCAAACTTGAGCTTAACTCGGTTACGTGGCAATTCGATGATGCTTACTTCCATTTTTGCATTGTATTTACCAATACTATGGAAGAACTCGATAAGGCCTTTTTCGATCCCATCGATAACCGTTCTATCTAGTGTTTCGCCTGTTCGAATGTCTTTACCATCCAAACTTTCCTGCAGCTGTTCATCTTTTATGTCTTTGTTGCCATCAAATTCAATTGAAGCGATGGTTGGACGCTCTTTCACCTTGAAAACAATTTGATTACCATCACGGTAAGCAGAAATATCGTCGAAATGCCCTGATGAAAACAGCGCCTTAATGGTTTTTGAAACCGTATAGTTATCAACTTCATCACCAACGTTAATTGGAATATGAGTCAAGGCTGCACCCAGTGCAACACGTTGTAACCCTTCAACTTTTAAATCTTCTACGATAAAGGAGTTTTGCCCTAGAGCAGCAAAACTAGCGCCAAGTAAACTCGTTACAGCTAAATGTTTTTTTATAGGCATTTTGTTATCTTTATCCTTTACAGCTTACGGCGAACTACGCGCCACGTGCGCTACCGCCCTTATTCTAAGAGCTTAGAGCCTCGATACATCATTAAACAGTGCAAAACAGGTCAGTGCCAGCAACATCATTGCTCCCAGCTTATAACCTAACTCTTGTGTCTTTTCAGAGACCGGTTTTTTTCGAATTAGTTCAATTAAGTAATACATCAAATGTCCACCATCCAACATCGGCAGTGGTAAAAGGTTAAAAACCCCTAAGTTGACGCTGATAAGAGCTAGAAAGCTCAAAAAGGCAACTAATCCATAACTAACACTGTCACCAGCCCCTACTGCAATTCCAACAGGCCCACTGATATTTTTCACAGAGACTTGACCTGTGATCAGATTGCCAATCATATCGAAGCTCAGCATTGTCAGGGCATAGGTTTTCTGAACGCCAAGCACGATACTATCGAACACACCATACTGTCTAGTCTCAATGTATCCAGAAGGCCAACTTTTCTGTCTAGGCACGACCCCTAAATACCCAATGGATGTCCCCGGTGAAGTTTCGCGAGCATCAGGTGTAATATTCAACGTCACTGTCTGTTTGTCTCTCAGTACAGTGAGCACACTTTGTTTGTTGGGTGATAACTGAACTAACTCGACAAATTGTGACCAGCTAGAAATTTGCTCTTGGTTAAACGATACAATCACATCGCCTACTTGCACGCCCGCTTTTTGAGCAGCAGAGTTTTCAGCTACCAGTGCTAACTCTGTTGTAATATCAGGCCGATATGGCGTTATACCGATTGAAGTCAACGGCGCGACATCCCGCTCATCTAACTTCCAACCATCGACATTGAGTGTTCTTATCGCTATTTGGCCTTGTTTATCTGTCACCTTAATATCTAGGCGTTGTTCACCCAGGCTTGATATCACAGCAAAGTTTACATCTTGCCAAGAGGTGACCTCTTCGTCTCCAATACGCTTTATGATATCTCCCGATTGCACGCCCGCTTGATAGGCAATTGAGTTTGGTACAATGGTACCTACCACAGGCTTTATATTCTGTACGCCGATGATATACATTATTGCTAACGCAAATATTGCAAATAGGAAATTAGCCAGTGGTCCAGCGGCTGCAACCGCCATTCTGGCATAGACAGACTTACTGTCTAAGGTGCGCGTGCGGTCGTGTTCTGCCATATCATCCACGCGGGAGTCCAACATTCTGACATAGCCCCCTAAGGGGATCATTGAAATGGCGTATTCTGTGCCGAGCTTGTCGTACCAAGTGACAAGAGGCTTACCAAAGCCTATTGAGAAACGTAGCACTTTCACACCGGCTTTTCTGGCAACCCAAAAGTGTCCATATTCATGTACCGCGACCAAAATACTGAGCGCAACAACAAAAGAACCAAGATTCCAGAAAAAATCAATCATTAGCGCATCTGCCTCATAACAAGTTCATTAGCACACCTGCGAGCCGCTGAATCTGCGTCCATGATCTCATCCAGTGAGTTCACATCTCTTTGTGCACTCATTGACAAAACTTGCTCATTAACTTTGAAAATGTCCATAAAGCCGATTTGTTTTTTCAAAAATGCTGCCACTGAAACTTCATTAGCGGCATTGAGCGTCGTCGTGGCGGCCTGACCTAGACGGCAAGCTTCTATTGCTAATTTTAAATTTGGATAGCGAGCGTAGTCAGGCTCGGTAAACGTAAAATCTTTCATGTCAGAGAAATCGAGGGGCTTTACACCCGCATCAATACGCTCAGGATAAGCTAACCCGTATGCAATAGGAGTTCGCATATCTGGTTGCCCCATTTGAGCGATAACAGAACCGTCTTGGTACTGTACCATTGAATGGATCATGCTCTGCGGATGGATCACGACCTCTATATCATCAGCCTGACAATCAAATAACCACTTGGCCTCAATAAACTCAAGACCCTTATTCATCATCGTAGCAGAATCGACGGAAATCTTTTGGCCCATAGACCAATTGGGATGAGCGACGGCTTCGGCGACCGTAACATCATCTAGTGTGTTAATATCACGGTTTAAGAAAGGTCCACCAGAGCCCGTTAAGAGTATTTTTCGTATTCCCAATGGCGCAAAATTGGTTTGAATACCTTGTTGCATTTGGCGAGGCATACACTGAAATATCGCATTGTGTTCACTGTCTATCGGTAGCAGTGTCGCACCGTGGCGCTTCACTTTATCCATAAACAGCTTGCCAGACATGACCAGTGATTCTTTGTTGGCCAGTAGTACTTTTTTGCCTGCCTCGACCGCTGCTAAAGTCGGTAGAAGCCCCGCAGCGCCAACAATGGCAGACATCACTATATCTACATCACTATGCGCGGAAACATCGCACATTGCTTGTGTGCCGCTAAGTACTTCGGTATCCACACCCTGCAAGCGCTCTTTCAAAGACAGAGCGGCGGGTTCGTCATGCATAACCACATATTTAGGTGTATGGAGTAAAACTTGCTGGTGAACCACATCGACGTTTTTGCCCGCAACAAGGGCAAAAACGTTAAATCGTTCTTTGTTTCGGCTTATTACATCTAGTGTTGATGTACCGATAGAGCCACTTGAACCGAGTATAACTACTTGCTCAGCCATTGACTTTGCTACGCTCATAACGTCACCGTCCACGCATAAAATAACGCGAATATAGGTGCAGCAGCTGTAAGGCTGTCTATACGATCTAAAATACCGCCGTGACCAGGCAAACAACTTCCCGAATCTTTCAACCCGGCTTCTCGTTTGAACATACTCTCAAGCAGATCACCAATTGCCGAAAATAGAGCGATAACGACGGTTAATAAACCGTACATTAACCAGTGTTTGTGCTCGATATCTGCGCAAAAACAAAAAATTAAAACAAACACTACAGCCGTAAGCAGGCCACCAATAAGCCCTTCGATTGTTTTGTTCGGGCTTACATTTGGCATTAGTTTTCTCTTGCCTAGATTTTTACCGGCAAAATAAGCGCCAATATCTGCACTCCAAACGATGCCAAGCACTACCATAATTAACACCGAACCTAACTGTTCAGACGAATGGTATTCTGCGCTTCTTAGTACATTCAAGGCTAGCCATAAAGGGATGAGTGTCAAAAAGCCTGCAATCCCAGGCATTACGATACCTTGACTCCAAGACTTAGCCATTTTTGGATATCGTAGCACGAGCAGTGTTGCAACAATCCACCACGCCGCAGCAAGGGTAAATATATAATTGGCATCCGCGACTAATTTATTCTCATGCCATAGGCTTTCAATTGGCCAATGAAAGTGCAGTGTCGCAATTAATACACCCGTTACAGCAACATAAGCCAACCGATACAGTGGCTTGGTGATACCCATTAGTGACGCCCATTCCCAAGCACCTAATAACACGATTGATGCAGCTATCACACTAAATAGGTTCAGTGGGGTATAAAATACTAAAATTAGCGCCAGCGGTGCGAGCACAGCTGACGTCATAATGCGTTGTTTTAACAAACTGTATACCTTTAACTTGTTGAATTGCTCTCGGCGAGTAGTTGTTTTATTTGTTCACCTGTGCAACCAAAGCGCCTTTCTCTAGAAATATAGCAAGCGATCGCTTCTGAGAAAGCTTCTTCGTCAAAATCAGGCCAAAGAGTCTCTGTAAAATACAGCTCTGCGTATGCTGCTTGCCAGAGCAAGAAATTGCTTATCCGGTAATCTCCTCCAGTACGGATGAGAAGGTCTAGTGGGCTTTGTTCAGCCATAGTTAGCTGTTTTGATAATGCTTCTTCAGTGATATCAGTTACATCCAACTCGCCATTTTTTACTTGCGATGCTAAAGATTGAGCTGCTGTGATGATATCCCATCGGCCTCCATAGTTTGCAGCAATATTTAATTGCAACCCAGAATTTTCAGCAGTCAATGCATGAGCGCTATGTACTTTATCTTGCAAGCTTTGAGGAAACTTTGATATATCGCCAATAATATTTAGCTTTACATTATTTTTATGTAACTTTTTTACTTCTTTACTCAAGACGAAAAGGAATAATTCCATCAAGGTACTGACTTCATCCTCAGGTCTACGCCAGTTTTCACTGCTAAATGCGAATAGAGTTAAAGACTCTATGCCTAATTTAGAGCAAAACTGTACAGCGCTGCGAACAGAGTCTACACCTTTTTTATGACCATAAGCTCTTGGGCGCTTTCGGGCTTGGGCCCAGCGTCCATTGCCATCCATAATTATGGCAACATGCTTTGGTAGTGATTGTTGAGAAATCGCGTCAGCGTTTAAAACCATAGTACTATTTTAAATAAAAAAAACGCCGCCTAGTATAGCGCAGTCGTCGCTGCAAACCTAATAAAATTCTTTATCTTCAAATTACAAAAAAACTGCTTAAATTTCACACCGAAACTTTATGAGTATGTAAATATCTTAAATCCGCAATAATTTTAACCTCTAAACATGAAAAAAGCCGCTATAAAGCGGCTCTTCATTTCAAGCAGTTGTAACTGGAATTAGATTTCCATCAGCTCAGCTTCTTTTGCACTTAACTGCGTGTCCATTTCTTTGATGTGCGTATCTGTGATCTTTTGGATTTGATCTTCAGCTTGACGCGCTTCATCTTCAGAAATTTCTTTGTCTTTTAACAGTGCTTTGATGTCACCATTCGCATCACGACGAATGTTACGAACCGCTACGCGGCCACCTTCCACTTCGCCACGAACAATTTTGATTAAATCTTTACGACGCTCTTCCGTAAGTGGAGGAAGCGGTACACGAATAACTGTACCTGCTGACATTGGGTTTAGGCCCAAATCAGAAGCCATAATCGCTTTTTCAACCGCTTGCGCTAATGACTTATCGAAGACATTGATAGCAAGTGTGCGTGAATCTTCAACAGTTACGTTCGCAACCTGGTTAAGTGGCGTATCTGCGCCGTAGTATGAAACTGAAATACCATCAAGTAGTGCAGGGTGAGCACGACCTGTGCGAATTTTTGATAGTTGGCTAGCCAGCGCCGCCACACTTTTTTTCATGCGCTCTTGAGCGTCTTTTTGGATATCATTAATCACAGTTGCAATCCTATTTTTACTGTTCCAACCTTTAACTAAATCATGCTATTTAGGTTGGGTTATTCTAAGAGAATGGGGCATCAAGCCCCATTCTCAATTGCTGTTTATTCCGCTGCTTTTTTCGACGTGATCAGGGTACCTTCATCTTCACCCATGATGACACGCTTCAAGGCACCCGGCTTGTTCATGTTAAATACGCTTAACGGCATATTGTGGTCACGAGCCAGAGTGAATGCAGCTAAATCCATTACTTTTAATTCTTTATCAATTATTTCGTCATGAGTAAGCTGGCTATACAAAGTTGCTTCAGGGTTCTTAACAGGGTCGTCACTGTAAACACCATCTACTTTCGTTGCTTTGATTACTGTGTCAGCTTCAATTTCAATGCCGCGTAAACACGCAGCTGAATCAGTGGTAAAGAATGGGTTGCCGGTACCTGCTGAAAAGATAACAACACGGCCTGATTTTAACAAGCTAATTGCCTCAGCCCAATTGTACGCATCACACACACCATTTAGTGGAATTGCAGACATCAAACGGGCATTAACGAACGCTCTGTGCAGTGCATCGCGCATCGCCAAGCCATTCATCACTGTCGCTAACATGCCCATATGGTCACCAACAACACGGTTCATACCCGCTTCCGCTAATGATCCGCCGCGTAAAAAGTTACCGCCGCCGATAACCAAACCCACTTCTACGTCGAGTTCTACAAGCTCTTTGATTTCTTGCGCCATACGATCCAATACTTTTGGATCAATACCAAAGCCTTCATCTCCCATTAAAGCTTCACCGCTTAATTTAAGAAGAACGCGTCTAAAAACAGGTTTTCGATTGATAGTCATAATTTCCGGGCCAAGTTAAAATTGAGACAAAAAATAACCGCGCTTATGATAGACATAAATGCGCGGTTATTTTAGAGAATTTTCTTCATTGACGCAAAAGCAAATCAACACTTTTATGTCAATAAGATTATTCTATTGCGATTATTCGCCTTTTGCAGCAGCGATTTGTGCAGCAACTTCAGCAGCGAAGTCTTCTTCTTTCTTCTCGATACCTTCACCAACTTCTAGGCGAATGAATGAAGAAACAGCAGCACCTTTCTCTTTAAGGTACTCACCTACAGACTTCTTAGGCTCCATGATGAAAGCTTGACCAGTAAGAGAGATCTCACCAGTGAACTTCTTCATGCGGCCAACAACCATTTTTTCTGCGATTTCAGCAGGCTTGCCTTCGTTCATAGCGATTTCAACCTGAACCGCTTTTTCTTTCTCTACAACGTCAGCTGGTACGTCTTCTGGGTTTAGGTAGTCAGGCTTAGAAGCAGCAACGTGCATTGCAACGTGCTTAAGCGTTTCTTCGTCAGCATCACCAGTTACAACAACACCGATACGGTCGCCGTGACGGTATGCAGATAGCTTGTCACCATCGATGTACTCAACGCGACGAACGTTGATGTTTTCACCGATTTTAGCAACTAGCGCAACACGTGTTTCTTCGAACTTTGCTTGAAGGTCAGCAATTGATGCTTTAGTAGCAACAGCGTCATCAAGAACAGTGTTAGCAAAACCTAGGAAGTTTTCGTCTTTAGCAACGAAGTCAGTTTGACAGTTAACTTCAAGAAGTGCAGCGAAACCTTCACCTTGCTTGATAAGGATTGTACCTTCAGCAGCGATGTTACCTGCTTTTTTAGCAGCTTTAGCAGCACCACTTTTACGCATGTTTTCGATAGCTAGATCGATGTCACCATTTGTTTCAGTTAGTGCTTTTTTACAATCCATCATGCCAGCGCCAGTACGCTCGCGAAGTTCTTTAACTAGGGCAGCAGTTACAGCCATTAGAATATCCTCAATTCTGAATTCGGTTTTTTGATAAGCGAATTACCGCTTGTAAAGAATATCAAGCCTTCATCACATTTGGATGAAGACTTGATGACAGCTAATTACTCAGCTTCTACGAAATCGTCGTTTTCTGCTTGAGCAACGATGTTGCTTTCACGACCTTCAGTGATAGCAGTTGCAACAGCGTTAGTGTAAAGCTGGATTGCGCGGATCGCATCGTCGTTACCTGGGATGATGAAATCAACACCATCTGGGTTTGAGTTAGTATCAACAACAGATACTACTGGAATACCTAGGTTGTTAGCTTCGCGGATAGCGATGTGCTCGTGGTCAGCATCGATTACGAAGATAGCGTCAGGTAGACCGCCCATATCTTTGATACCGCCAAGGCTCTTCTCAAGCTTTTCCATTTCACGCGTTTTCATTAGCGCTTCTTTCTTAGTAAGCTTCTCGAAAGTACCGTCTTGGCTTTGAGTCTCAAGGTCTTTAAGACGCTTGATTGATTGACGAACTGTTTTCCAGTTAGTCAACATACCACCTAACCAACGGTGATTTACGTAGAACTGCTCACTTGAGATAGCTGCTTCTTTAACTGCTTCACCAGCTGCGCGCTTAGTACCAACGAAAAGGATTTTACCTTTGTTAGATGCAACGTTTGATAAAAACTTAAGTGCATCGTTGAAAAGTGGAACTGTCTTTTCTAGGTTGATGATGTGAACGCGGTTACGTGCACCGAAGATGAACGGCTTCATCTTAGGGTTCCAGTAACGTGCTTGGTGACCGAAGTGAACACCAGCTTGAAGCATATCGCGCATTGAAACGTTTGCCATTGTATTTTCCTCTATTTTAGTAGGGTTAGGCCTCCACATATCCCATAGCACCAACATGCTTATTGCGTATCTTTAACCGATACAAACATGCACCCAAGTGTATGTGTCGATATGTGTGTGTGTTAAAATTAAATTTTGCTTGTCTTAAGTACAAACAACCTCAAGATCAAATCTAGAAGATTTATTTGTAAAAAGACGGCGCGCTTTATACCATATAAAATAAATTAACTCAATGATGAGAACAAAAATTGCTCGTCATTGCTTTGTAAAAATTATGACTTGGAGTCTCAATGAGTGCAGTGATTAAAACCCCTGAAGAAATCGAAAAAATGCGTGTTGCCGGTAGGTTAGCGGCTGAAGTATTGGAAATGATCGAAGAGTATGTGAAGCCTGGGGTTACCACAGACGAATTAAACACAATTTGTCATAATTACATTGTGGATGTTCAAGGCTGCATTCCTGCACCACTCAATTATCACGGATTTCCAAAGTCAATTTGTACCTCAGTTAACCATGTAATCTGTCACGGTATCCCAAATGAAAAGCCGCTTAAAGAAGGCGACATTATCAATATTGATGTCACAGTCATCAAAGACGGTTACCATGGCGATACGTCAAAAATGTTCTATGTCGGCAAGCCTAGTATTCAAGGTAAGCGTCTTAGCGAAATCACTCAAGAATCTCTTTACCTTGCAATTAAAATGGTAAAACCGGGTGTACGCCTCGGTGACATCGGTGCCGCAATTCAAAAATATGCTGAAGGTTTCAATTACTCTATCGTTCGTGAATATTGTGGTCACGGTATCGGCGCACAATTTCACGAAGACCCGCAAGTCATGCACTATGGCAAGCCCGGTACAGGCGAAACCTTAAAAGCCGGTATGTGTTTAACAATCGAGCCTATGGTTAATGCAGGCAAACGCCAGTGTAAATTGCTTAAAGACGATTGGACAGTCGTAACTAAAGACCGCAGTCTATCAGCACAGTGGGAGCACACATTGTTGGTGACTGACAACGGTGTTGAGATCCTAACCCACCGCAAAGACGACACCATAGATCGTATTATCGAACACGGATAATACAATGGTAGCTGCTTGCAAGTTCAAGCAGCTACCACAAACAAACGCTCTGAAAATTGGCATAATTTTAGGTAAAAATTACGCAATTAGAAGACTTATGAAATAAAACCGACAAAAACGCGCGCTCCCTGCTTCAAGTCATTCCAATATACAAGTAAACTGACTTTATCTCGTGTTCCAAGGATATCTCGTGGCGTTACCCAATAAAGTAAAGTTGCTGCTCGAGCAAGCAGAACAACTCAATGATTATAAAGGCTGCCTGACCTATTTCTATAAGTGGCTAAATAATCAGTTTTCAAAACAACCTGTTAGATTACTCATCAACGCACGCTCTGAATTTATCGACACCCTGCTAAAAGAACTATTTGTTCAAACTGGATTGTCCAAATTTCCTCAATTGGCACTGATAGGCATTGGTGGATACGGGCGTGGTGAACTTCACCCATTTTCCGATATTGATTTTCTGTTGCTAACAGATGGCGATCCCAGTGAAGAGTTGCGGCATGCATTAGAAGCGTTTGTCACCTATTTATGGGACCTAAACCTCGACATCGGTCACAGTGTACGCACCCATGAGCAAGTCTTGGAGCAAAAACGCAAAGATGTTCACTTTACCACCAGCTTGCTTGAAAGCAGGCTTATTTGTGGCAACTTGGTTGAATTCGAACGGTTAAAAAGTCACATCGTCAAGACGCCAATTTGGCGGTCTGACGACTTTTTTATCGCCAAAGTTAAAGAACAAAAATTGCGGCGAAAAAAGTGCCATGGTACCGCTTACAATCTCGAACCGAATATTAAAGAGAACCCCGGTGGACTCAGAGATCTGCAAACCATTTTTTGGGTCGCAAAAAAGCATTTCCACGCAGAAACGCTTGAGGAGCTAATCGGTCACGGTTATTTGACGCACGAAGAATATCAAGAGCTGATGGAGTGTCTGGAAAACCTATGGAATATACGCTTTGCGTTGCATCTGGCTGCAGGTCGTAGTGAAAACCGTTTGTTATTCGACTACCAGCCTCACGCAGCCGAATTGCTGGGCTTTGGCTCAGAAGGCAAACCGTCAGTTGAACGTATGATGAAACGCCTCTTCCGCATCATGAGCCGAGTGCGAGAAATGAATCAAATGCTGCTGGCTTACTTCGAGCAAAGTATTTTGCCTGAACAAGATGCACTTGTCGTTACGCCTTTAGATGCCCACTTTGAGCGGATCGGAAATAAAATTCGAGTCAAAGACCCATCAGCTTTCTTTTTGCGAGAAAACCTCTTAGTGCTCTTTGAGCATATTGCTGATAACACTGATATCACCGACATTGACCCAAATACGATACGCTCGGTCCGCCAAGTAAGAAGACGCCTCCTTGGAGATTTGCAAGATTATGCCGCATGTCGAGATGCATTTATGCGGTTGCTCAAACATCCAAATGGTATGGGTCGCGCCTTCACGCTCATGCACAAGCACGGGATCATTGCAGCGTACTTACCGCAATGGCGTAGCATTTTCGGTCAAATGCAATTTGATTTATTTCACGCATACACAGTGGACGAGCATACCCACAAACTGATTAATAATATTCATAAATATCGTGATAAGCAGCTTAACAAAGCGTTTCCGATTTGTGCCGAAATCATGACTCGCATGGATAAGCCTGAACTCCTTTATCTGGCTGGTATTTTTCATGACATTGCCAAAGGTCGAGGCGGTGACCATTCTGAATTAGGCGCAGTCGATGCCAATGCGTTTGCCAGCATGCATAAATTAACGCCTTCAGACGCTAAACTAGTCGCTTGGTTGGTAGAACACCACCTACTCATGTCTGTTACAGCACAACGCAAAGATATTAATGACCCCGACGTTATCAATGAATTTGCCTCCAAGGTTAAAAACGAAAGACAGCTGGACTACCTCTATTGTCTGACTGTTGCAGACATTCGTGCAACTAACGATAACTTGTGGAATGACTGGAAAAACACCCTATTAAGAGAGCTCTATTTACATGCTCAAAGAGCTTTGAGGTTAGGCCTAGAACACCCAATGGATATGCGCGATCAGATCCGAGATAAAAAAGCGCAAGCCATGCAAAGACTTATAGAAGCAGGTCATTTAGAAGAAAAAGTAACAAAACTTTGGTCTCGATTTAAAGCCAATTATTTCACTGGCTTTAGTGAAGAGCAAATCTCGTGGCAAAGTGAGTACTTACTTTCTTTAAGTGAGCATAGCGTCTCTGGCGTTGCAGTATCTGAAAAACCCATGCATGGCGGTACTCAGGTATTTGTTTATGCACCATACGAAGCCAGTTTATTTGCTAAGCTAGTTTCAGTGATAGGCAGCAAAAAAGCGCAAATCCAGCACGCGCAAGTCATGACGACTAAAGATGGCTATGTGGTCTTTAGTTTCGTTATTTTGGAGGTCAACGGCGATGCCATTAGTGGCAGCCGAGCCAAAAACTTACGCCGTGGGCTGGACAGTATTCTCGCAGATCCTAAAAAGAAGATACGCTTAAAGAAAAACCGTTCACAGCGCTTTAAAGATTTTAATATCAAACCAAAAGTTATTGTCCGTCCACATGCTCGCGATGATAGAAACTTAGTCGAAATACAGGCTGTGGATATTCAGGGACTGTTAACCAAAATTGCGGAAGTATTGCAGGTTCATAACCTACATATCCACGCAGCGCGGATCACCACCGTTGGGGAACGTGCAGAGGACTTTTTCGTAGTCTCAAATGAACATTATTTAGCCTTGAGTGAAGATGAAAAAACAGCTTTACATTACTCACTTATGAAAAAATTAAACGCCGAATCTGAATAAACGAGGAAACTATGTCGGATTTAAAAAGTATTATTGAACAAGCGTGGGAAAACCGCGATAACATTACACCTTCATCTGTCGCGCCAGAAGTGAAAAAAGCGATTGTGGATTCACTAGAATTGCTCGACAAGGGCGCAGCGCGCGTAGCGGAAAAAGTCAGCGGAGAATGGGTAGTACACCAGTGGTTGAAAAAAGCCGTACTATTGTCGTTTAGAATTCGTGACAATCAACCAATGAGCGATGGTGTAAACCAATTTTACGACAAGGTACCGCTTAAGTTCAGTGATTACACACCAGAGCAATTTCAGCAAGGCGGTATGCGCGTAGTTCCTAACGCTGTTGCTCGTCAAGGCAGTTTCGTCGGTAAGAATGTCGTGTTAATGCCGTCTTACGTAAATATCGGCGCATATGTAGATGAAGGTACCATGGTCGATACATGGGCTACTGTTGGCTCATGCGCGCAGATTGGTAAAAACGTTCATCTATCGGGTGGTGTCGGCATTGGTGGCGTGCTAGAGCCATTACAGGCGAACCCTACCATTATCGAAGACAACTGTTTTATTGGCGCCCGTTCAGAGATCGTGGAAGGTGTTATCGTCGAGGAAGGCGCGGTGATTTCAATGGGTGTTTATATTTCTCAAAGTACGCGTATTTATGACCGAGAAACTGGCGAAATTCACTATGGCCGAGTGCCTGCTGGCTCAGTTGTTGTGCCTGGTTCACTGCCAAGCAAAGACGGTACACACAGCCTATATGCTGCGATTATTGTTAAAAAAGTAGACCAACAGACACGAGAAAAAGTGGGTGTTAATGCCCTACTTCGCTCTGTTCAGGACTAATAGATCCCTCAGCCGTGCAAGCCTTTTGCACGGCTGCTTTTTCAGCACTCGATTATTACTACTTACAACCCATTCAATGTGTGTTAAAAATAATGGTACGTTTGGATGTAGGTAATAATAATAATGATCACAACAGTCCGCCAAATCACGGTCACAGCTCTCGCTTTTTGTATAGCTGGATGTGCCAACACCACAACGGTTCATATTTACGCAAAGTATATTCCCAATGAAGCAAGCATCAATTTACGTGCCGCACTGGAGGAAAAAGGCTTCGCGGTCGAAACCAATACGCTTGATTTTCCGACAACTATTTCTCGCAATACCATTTTACATTCTTTGATGTTACAAGACCCAGATGCCCTGCAGCTGGTAAAACAAACGGCACAAAATAGTGGATTTAAAACAACAAATATTCAAGCGCTAAAAGAAGGTAACCACTGGTACACCAAGAACTCAATCGCTATCTATCCCTTTCCAAAAGATAAGCAAAATAGCCCCCTACTCAAGGCCGATCTAGTTCGAGAATTCGAAACCAGCAGCTGTGGAAGCACTTTTAAACTCAATTTATTGCAAAATGGGGCTTATGAAATATCAGGAAGTACTATTGCGCAGGAAGACCCAGCGCTGCTAAAAGGTACTTGGCACTATGCCCAATACCCTTATATGGAACTCAGACCTTATAAAGGCATAGGATGGAGTCGTTACTTTGAGCACCGTCAAATGACAACTCAGGATAAAGTCAGTCAAATTAAGTTGATCCAATTAAATCCCATTGAGCCACATCACGTTAGTAAACATTGCGTGTATGAGTTTGGCACCAGAATGTAGCTTATCGCAACGGTTATCACTGACAAGCGCTCTGAGTGCTCATTTTCCTACAAACATTCGATGTGCTTAACAATGACTAAAATAAAAAAGGCGGGCCGAGCCCACCTTTTAAAATACTTGTACTTTCGTGTTACAAGCCGCGATGCATTTCTTCAAACTTCTCTTCGATAGTTGTCGAAGGTGGTGATGTCATTAAACTGACAACAACAATCGCAATTGATGCGGCAATAAACCCAGGTACAATCTCATAAATAAACCCGCTTGGACTTTGTCCAGCAATGGTAAATGGTGCATAGATCCAAACCAACACAGTTGTCGCACCAACCACCATACCTGCCAGCGCGCCTGAGAAGTTCATACGCTTCCAAAATAGGCTAAATAGTACCAACGGGCCAAATGCTGCACCAAACCCAGCCCACGCGTTACTTACCAAGCTTAAGATGGTACTTTCTCTGTCATGGGCAAGATAAATCGCAAGAACGGAAACCGCAGCCACACTAATTCGTCCAACTAAAACAAGTTCTTTATCCGTCGCATTTGGTTTAATAAACACTTTGTAAAAATCTTCCGTCAACGAGCTAGAGCTGACTAATAACTGCGAAGAAATGGTACTCATGATGGCAGCCAAAATTGCAGCCAGTAAAAACCCTGCTATCAAAGGGTGGAACAGTAATTCAGACAAGACTAGGAATATTGTTTCGGCATCTTTGACAACAATATTGTTTTCATGAGCGTATGCAGCGCCAAATAGACCTGTTGTAATAGCCCCGATAGTCGCTACGACCATCCAACTCATACCTATGTTTCTAGCCGTTGGCATATCTTTTACACTGCGAACAGACATGAAACGCACAATGATATGCGGTTGACCAAAATAACCCAAACCCCAAGACATCGCCGAGATAATACCGATTACACCACCGGCACCAACCCAAGTTAACATCTCTGGATTTAACTCATTTAATGTTGCCGAGAGCGGCTGCTCTAGCAAACTGAATGTCACTAGCGGCACAAGTACAAGCGCAATGAACATAATACAGCCCTGTACAAAATCGGTCAGGCTAACGGCCAAGAATCCACCAAATAGCGTATAAAGAACAACAACACCGGTTGTGACATATAAACCCGTTTCGTAGCTCATACCAAATGAATTTTCAAATAACTTGCCACCAGCTACAACGCCCGACGAGGTATATAACGTGAAGAACACAATAATCACGATTGCAGAAACAATACGTAGTGCATTGCTGTTATCTTCAAATCGATTAGCAAAATAATCCGGAATGGTGATTGCGTCGTTAGCAACCTCAGTATAAACACGCAATCTTGGTGCAACGAGCAAGTAGTTCAAAAACGCGCCAATAACTAATCCCACTGCGATCCAAGTACTGCTGAATCCGGTTAAAAACATCGCGCCTGGCAAACCCATTAAGATCCAACCACTCATATCAGAAGCGCCTGCTGATAGTGCCGCTACACTCGGTGGTAAATTTCGACCGCCCAACATATAGCCTGATACATCATCGGTAGATTTACGATAGGCATAAAGGCCAATAGCCAGCATTGCCGCAAAATACAAAGCCAGCGATATCATTGTGCCAATTTCCAAAATGACCTCCGTCAAAAAGAGCTTCTCTCCGAATAGCAGTTAATCAAGTCAATAACTGATATTGGAACAAAAGCCAAATACAAAGCCGCACTATATCACGGCTCCACTCGGCCCCCAAGTAAGTGAGATTAAATAGGTTCTATTGCACATTTAGCACTCTAAAATATTACCCTTTAGTACGAAAATACTAAGAAAGTGTAAATTTCATAATGAAATACGTTGTAGATTGCCTTATATTGAAATGAAATGAAGTAACTACTGGGTGTCTCGTTCCATGTATTTTTATGCCGCTAGGCAACCTATTTTAAATATAAATAAAGAAGTCGTCGGCTATGAACTGTTGTTTCGCGATGGCGTAGACAATGTGTTTCCAAATGTCGATGACGTGGAAGCAACTTCCAAACTCATTGAAGGAAGTCAGTTTAATTTTGGCCTAGAAGATCTCACTGATGGTAAACCTGCGTACATCAACTTCACCTTAGAAACTATTTTAAAGGGTTACCCCACCATGATGGGGCGCGACCAATTAATAGTCGAAATTTTGGAAACGGTGCAACCCGGTAAACGGTTGCTCGCCGCAGTTCAAGATCTTAAGTCCAAAGGCTATAAGCTCGTTTTAGACGACTATAAACATCAAAAGGTATGGCGCCATTTTTATCCATTTATAGACCAAATCAAAGTGGATATGTTGGTAACCAGTATTGAGGAGATCCACGAGCTCAAACAAGCCATTGAACCCTATAAAAATATTGAATTAGTCGCTGAGAAAGTCGAAACTTATGAGCAATATCAGCTCGCACTAGAGTTAGGCTTCACCCTGTTCCAAGGCTTTTTCTTCGCCAAACCTGAGATGGTGCAAACTAAGGCGCTGCCACCATCAGAGATGACCTTGGCAGAACTTTTATATGAAACATCCAGTGTTGATGTTGACCTTAAGCGCATTACGCAAGTTTTTGAACGCGACGTTAATCTCAGCTATAAGCTGTTACGCTATTCAAATTCTGCGGCGTTCAAACGTAGAGCTGAGATTTCTACCATTAAACAAGCACTCGTGGTGCTTGGCAACCAAGAGCTGAAAAAGTTTTTGTCGCTGCTGTTTGCATCTCAAGTGGCATCAGAAAAACCCATGGAGCTTATTAGGCTGTCCCTCACTCGCGCGAGGTTTTGTGAGCTGATTGCGATCAAACATAATAAAATGAAAGACACTGGGATGGCATTTTTGACCGGTATGATGTCCTTGATGGATGCCATCTTGGATGAAACTATGCAAAGCGTCATGCAAAAACTGCCTTTAACCATAGATATCAAAGACGCTTTATTACTTGGTGAAGGCATGCTAGCGCAATATTTGCGTCTCGTAACGTCATATGAACAGGCCAACTGGAATGACGCATCACAGTTAACAGAACAACTCAACCTTCAGGCTCAATCACTACCTGAGCTGTATAAAGACGCATTACAGTGGTGCGATCAACAAATAGAAGCAATGGGAATATAATATTATTTGCTTTGATAACATAGGTGGTGGCACTTTCGTTCCACCATCCACCTAAAACACTGTATTGACTTAAATCAAAAAACGCTTTGCCTACCAGTGAAGTGCGACATTATGTCACATCCCAACGCCCTTCCTCATCAGTAGAATACGCGCCAGAATAATCTATTGGCAATTAAATCAACGTCATTACTAAAAATTACGTTGATACATATACCTATGAGGACAAAAATGAAAAAGCGCCTGATCTGCACGGTTATAACAGCAGCAATTGCTTGGCAAGGGCACGCACAATCGGATCAAACGATGGAGCATATTGAGGTAATTGCGCCAATGCATAGCCCACTCGATATTAAAACAGATCCCAAGGCAACCAGACAACCGCTCCCAGCGCAAGATGGCGCAGATCTGTTATCGAGTATTGCCGGGTTTTCGTTAGTAAAAAAAGGCGGCGCAAGTAGCGACCCTGTATTTAGGGGAATGGCAGGATCACGTATTAACATCATCACAGATGGTGGCGTTACACTTGGTGGTTGCGGTGGCAGAATGGACCCACCTACCGCTTATATCACACCACAGACATATGACACCCTAACGGTTATCAAAGGTCCGCAAACTGTCTTATATGGACCGGGAAATAGTGCTGCAACAGTTGTCTTCGAGCGCGAATCGGAGCGCCTGTTGGAAAGTGGTACAACTGGCTTTATCAATACAACAATCGGCACGTTTGGCAAACGCGTCTTAAATAGTGATATTAAAATGGGTACTCAAGACTATTTTGCTCGAGTGGCTGCCAGCTATAGTGAAGCCGACGACTATCAAGATGGTGATGGCACGCACATTCATTCAGCATATGAAAAATGGAATTTAGATTCTCAATTTGCCTACACCCCTGACGATTCGACTTTGTATAGTGTCAGCATTGGCCGTAGTGACGGCGAAGTGGCTTATGCTGACAGAATGATGGACGGCAGCCTGTTTGACCGCACACAAGTCGCTTTGCAAATGGTAAAAAGTGAGCTAGACGGTTTTGTCACTAGCATCGAAGCCAATGTGTTTTTTAACGACATAGATCACATCATGGACAACCACAGTTTGCGCCAGTTTATGCCAAACATGATGATGAAAACGCCGGTTTCCTCAAATCCTGATAGGCGCACTTGGGGTGGCAAAATCCTCCTAAGCTCTCAATTCAATGATCAGATAAGTTTGGCTTACGGATTAGACCACCAACAAAATCGTCACCGTTTGAGGATCAGCCGAGATCTCGTCAACATGCCGGTTGAATCAATGGTGCGATTAGAAACCGCAGAATTCGAACAAACCGGCTTATTCGCAGAAGTTGAATATAGCCTTGGCCAAAGCAGTCAATGGGTGAGCGGTTTACGAATTGACGACTGGGAAGCTACAGATAGACGCCAAACCCGCTCTGTTATGATGCAAGTAGTACCGAACCCGACTGCAGATCTCTCACGAAGTGACACATTGATCAGCGGCTTTACTCGCTATCAAGCGCAATCTAAAAACAGCAGTTACTACATAGGTGTCGGCCGAACAGAACGTTTTCCTGACTATTGGGAGTTGATGGGCGGTGGTCGCGTTGGGGTTAATAGCCCGAGTGCATTTTTAGTCGACCATGAGACAACAAACCAACTAGACATTGGCTGGCTTGGTCAATCAAAGTCCTTTACGAACTCAGTCTCGGTTTTTATTAATCGTATCGACAATTACCTGCTCACCGATAACCTGTACGAAAAAATGGGCATGATCAGCAAGGTAACACGAAATATAGATGCACAAACTTATGGCTTTGAAGCTGAGAGTCGCTACAACCTGAATAAAAACCTCGTAACCACTGCAAGCATCAACTATGTCAAAGGAGAAAATCGCACTGATAATGTTGCGCTTGCCCAGCAACCCCCTTTGCAGGTTCGCTTTGCACTCAGTTATATCAAAGGTAAGTGGCAGTTTGGCAGCTTGTGGCGAATCGTTCAAAAACAACACCGTGTCGCCATTGGCCAAGGTAACATTGCAGGTCAAGATGTCTCAGAAAGTCATGGATTTGGTACGCTAGCACTAAATACGTCATATTCTCATAACGCTGATCTCGTCTTTAATTTAGGTGTAGACAACGTATTCGACAAAACCTATGCCGAGCACTTGAGTCGCTCCGGTACAATGGTAAGTGGTTACCCACAAACCGCGAAAGTCAATGAAGCTGGCAGGACACTTTGGCTCAATATGAACTGGAAATTTTAGAAAGTAACCATCTGAAAAACATAAAAAAGCCAGCTAACGCTGGCTTTTTTATACGCATGACTTAAAGGTTTTCTAAAAAGTCATCATCGAAGTCTTCCGGCTCTTCCTCCATAGGAGGATTGCCATCATGGAGTTCATAAAGTTGTCTTTGAAAATACACATCTTTTAGAAAGGTGTACGGATCCAAAGACTCATTTAGTAGCTTCTCTTGCGACATCAGTGATGCACGCGCCTCTACCGCTCTCAACGCAAACACAATTAACGTCTGCGGTGTCGTCAAAGCGATTTCAGGTAACACAAGGTTGTCCACCAAATCACCCGCAGTATTACGAACTGTAGAAGGGCCCATTGCTGGTAACATTAAATACGCACCATCGCCAACGCCCCACACACCAAGAGTTTGACCAAAGTCTTCATCTTTATGCTCAAGGCCTATTTCTTTGGCAACATCAAACAGACCTAAAACACCTACTGTTGAATTGATCAAGAAACGTGCAACATTGATACCGGCATCACCGGGTTTTCCCTGCAATGCGGCATTGATAGCGTCAGTAGGCGCTGCAATATTAGTAGTAAAGTTTACAATGCTACTGCGCACGGGTGTTGGAGTAATTGCGACATACCCTTTCGCAGCTGGGCGCAAAATATAGGCATCAAGCACATCCATATTGAAATCATAGATGGGCCTATTCATTGATTGCAACGGATCACGGGGATCTTGCTTCACCTCGGGGACCTGCGCACAGCCAACAAGCATGAACGCAAGCGCTGCACCGACAATTTTTTTATACATTTAGCTTCCTGTGCTGGTTATAACACGACTTATAGTGACACTAACCTGTTGGCGCAAATCCTTATTCAGGGTGATCACATCAGAATTACCTTCAAGCTCACCAGCTTGTGTCATAACCGAGTCATCAACCGAGATACGCGCCGTTATCACAACTTCATCGAAATTGGACAACTTCAGATCTGGCAACATTGCCATACTATCATTCAAAGTGACATCTAAAGGCAAGTTAAAAACTGTAAGTTTTTGCACTGCAAGTGGCATTCTTGGTCCGTTTGCTGCTTTTGCAAACACAAACAAAGTCGCATTGTCGGGTAATTGAGCTTTTAACTTATCGTCAAGGTGAACACGCACACTTAATTCCGGGCCGTTAGCATCTGATGCTGACTCATTTGCGCCAAGTTTTTGAGTAACTTCATCAATGCGCTGTTTGATCATGTTATAGCGCGGGTCGTTAGGTTGCACTGTTGTCAATAAAAGCTCAAAAGCTGACTTTGCTTCTAGCCAGTCTTCTCGCTGATAAGCAATTAACGCAAGTAGTGACACTGCATCAATATTCTGCGGGTCTTTTCTCAATACGCTCGACAGCATTCGCGCAGCACGATTAACACTTGACTCAGACCCCTCAATCAATAGTGCTTGGCTGTAGTTGACCAACACGTTATGGTTATCTGGTTGCATAGCTAGCGCTTTATCAAACGCCTGCATTGCCATTTCGTAGTCATTCAATGACATCGCAACACGACCCAATAACATCCACGCGACAGCGTCATCCCCACTGTTTGCCAATTTGGTGCGCAGACCCAATGCAAAAGCTTGTAGCTCATTCGCTGATAACGGTTCGCCTGTTTGCAGTACGGCTCTTTCACCATATTCTGGCAATTTTTCCACAGCTTTTTGCCAATTGGTAATTTGCTGATGGCTACCGGTAAAATAGTAAAAGACACCGCTGACAACGAGCGTAAATGCAATGCCCGTTGCTCCCAAAACCAGATTATTGCCGCGAGTATCCAGAGTTTGCTCAGGTGAAAGTTCATTGAGCAATCGCCTTTTTAACTCTATAACAGACTCTTCAAAGTCAATTTTTCCAATACGCTGGTTTTCCAATTCGGCCTTTAATTCATCTAATCTTTGATGATAAATATCAATACGCTGCGCATTGGCATCATGATCAACTGACACAACCTTTTCTTTTCGTAAAAAGGGCACAACCACAAATAGGCAACTCAAAACTGCCAATAGGGCAAATATTCCCCACATTTGTGTTAATTCAATCATTGATGACGCTCCTTACGCTGATATTGCGCTATCAACTTTTCTAGCTGCTTCTCCTCTTGCTCACTCCACTGCTGTTTTTTTGCCGCTTTCTTTTGTCTAAATACAATAAAGCCAAAGCCCAAGACGACAATGATGACTGGTAAAACCCAAAGAATGATAGTCGCTGGTGTGACCGGTGGTTGGTAATGCACAAAATAACCGTACCTATCTATCATATAATCGATTATTTCTTGCTTTGAATTTCCTTCATGAACCAGTGACAGTACTTTGTCTCGCAGATCTTTGGCAACCACGGCATCGGAATCTGCAATATTTTGATTTTGACACTTTGGGCAACGTAGCTCCAATGTGAGTTCTTTAAATGTTTGAGCTTGCGTGGCATTTTTAAATTCGTATTGATCTTCCGCCGCATTAACGACAGCGATACTACAAAGTAACAACGCAACCAACAGGAGCACAGTTCTAATGTTCATCACTGTATCTCCTCTAGCACCGGTAAAAACTTGCTGCGCCACACTCTTTGGTTAATGTCGCCAGTATGATGCAATAAGATGGTGCCTTGTTTATCCACTAAAAAAGTTTCAGGTGCGCCTGAGACACCCAAATCCAATGCCAAGCTACGCTCCAAATCAAGTATATTAAATTGATATGGATTGCCTGCCCGGCCAAGCATTGTCTGCACTTCATTTCTCAAAGCATGAATATCAAAGTGATCACCAAAGTCAGGGTCATAGGCTTGCTCATAATACAAGCCGACAATTTTGACGCCCAGCTCACGCAGTCTAGTCAGATAACCCAGCTCCGCGATACAGGTTGGACACCAAGTACCCCAGACATTCATCAAATACACTTCACCGAGCAACTCTTTTTCTGTCCAACGGGTTTGCTCATCCATTAAATCTGGTAAATTAAAACTCGGCATAGTTTGCCCAAGGCGACCGGTTTGCAATTCTCTTGGGTTGCCAAAAAGCCCTTGATAAAGAAACACACATAACAATACAAAAATTAAAAATGGCAAAAAGCCCAGTATTTTACGATTCATAGTTACCCCTGAGCGACTTTTTTAACACGACGACGGTAGCGTTTATCTGCCAATACAATGAAGCCCGCTAGTGAAATTAAAATCCCTCCCAGCCACATCCAACGTACATAAGGCTTGTGATAAATGCGTAAAGACCAAGCACCTCGACTCATTTGCTCGCCAAGTGCCAAATACAAATCACGGAAAAAACCATCATCAATCGCAGCTTCGGTCATAAATTGCATACCAATATCGTATAAACGTTTCTCAGCGTACAATTCTGTAACCACGTTTTCTTGTTTCAGTACAGTCACCACACCTGCATATCCGCTGTAGTTAGGTCCTCGGATCTCTTTCACGCCCTCAAAACGGTATTGATATTCGTTCAGTGTTGCAATATCCCCAGGTTTCATAGCCACAGAACGCTCTACCGAATATGCAGAGGTCAGAGTGACGCCAGCAATGACAAATGCCAGTCCAACATGGCCCAAGACCATTGCCCAGTAACTAAGCCCTAGTCTCTTAAATCCCTCTGTTATAGAGCTTTGCAAAGAGACTTTTTGTAACAAGTCTGCCACAGTAGCAAATACAATCCACACAGCCAGAGCAGTCGCTACAAACGTTAACCCAGAGACCATGTCATAGCTGGAGAACAGCCATGCAGCCGTAGCGACCAAACTTAGGCCTATCGTTACCAACCACTTTTTAGCCATTGCTGACAACTTGTTCTGCTTCCATCTGAGCATTGGCGCAATTCCCAAAAGTAGCGCAAATGGCACAATGATGATTGAAAACATTTGATTAAAAAATGGTACACCTATAGAAATTGACCCTAAGCCCAACTCTTTATGGATCATCGGCAGTAAAGTACCAAGCAGTACAATTAGAGTCGCAACGACCAAGAAGATATTATTCAGCCACAGCGCCACTTCTCGAGAGACAAATCGATAACGTCCTTCACTATGAACCTGAGACACTCGAGCGGCATACAGTGCTAAGCTGCCACCGACAACAACAGCAAGGAATGACAGAATGTATAAGCCTCTATCTGGATCTGTTGCAAAAGCATGTACAGATACAATGATCCCTGATCGAACGATAAAGGTCCCCAGTAAGCACAAACTAAATGCGGCAATAGCGAGCAACACCGTCCATGATTTAAACACACCGCGTTTTTCCGTCGCGGCCAGAGAATGCAGTAGCGCGGTGGCCACAAGCCAGGGCATCAAAGAAGCGTTTTCTACAGGATCCCAAAACCACCAGCCACCCCAGCCTAATTCTGCATACGCCCACCAACTTCCTATCGTTATGCCCAAGGTGAGAAAGGCCCATGCAACCATAGTCCATGGACGAGACCACTTAGCCCAAGTATTGTCGAGTTTGCCAGTCAGCAAAGCCGCAATAGCAAAAGAGAATGATACCGAAAGTCCTACATACCCCATATAGAGTAAAGGTGGGTGAATGATCATACCAGGATCTTGAAGTAGCGGGTTTAAGTCTCGGCCTTCTACTGGGAAGTATGGCAGCAAGCGCTCAAATGGGCTCGACATCCACAGGGTGTATAGCATAAAACCAACCCCTAAAAAGCCAAGTACGCCCAATACTCTTGCTCTTAGCACCCAAGGTAAGGATTTAGACATCATTGCAACCAGTGCTGTCCAACTAGATTGCATCACAAGCCACAACAAAATGGCGCCTTCGTGCCCACCCCAAGTCGAAGTAACTTTGTAATACCATGGAAGCGTACTACTGGAATGGTGAGCAACATATGCCACCGTGAAATCATCAGTGAGGGTAACGTAGATCAGAATGCCAAATGAAAAGAGTACAAATAAACACTGCCCTAATGCCAATGCGGGCGCAGCTCGCATTAATCTCAAGTTACCGGTGTATGCCCCCCACAAGGGAAAAATACACAGTAAGAGGCTTAACGCCATAGCTAAAACTAGAGCGAAATATCCTATTTCTGGGATCATACTAGTTCTCGCTATTTAAATTATATTTTGGTTTTTCGTGCTTGATCCCTTTGACTGCCTCAGCAACTTCTGAGGGCATGTACTCCTCATCATGCTTGGCCAATACTTCAAAGGCTTCAATAACGTCTGACTCAACTAGAGTCCCCTGCGCAACAATCCCCTGCCCTTCACGGAACAAATCAGGCAGAATCCCCTGATATCGAATAGTCACTAAAGGCCCTGTATCTATCAACTTAAACTCCACATCTAACGATGTTTCGTCACGCACAACCGAACCTGGCACCACCATGCCGCCAATACGCAGCTTCTGGCCTATTTCAGGTTTCTCGTTTTCAGGCCCCTTACCATTAACTAATTCACTCGGGGTATAAAACAGATTAATGTTCTCTTGCAACGCATATAACGTAAGACCAACTGCTGAGCCAATACCAAAAATGACAGCCAACACTGTAAACATACGTTTTTTTCGTCTTGGATTCATACTTGCGCCTCCAACTCTTTGGCCTTTTTAATACGTTCTTCTCTGGCCATTTGGGACTTCACTTCTTGTTTTAATTTTTTATTTTCATAAAGTGAAGAGAATAACAAACCTAATATGATCCCTGCACAACTTCCATAAGAGAGCCATACATAAAACCCATAACCGCCCATGGCGATAAAGTCGCTCAATGATTCAAACTGCATAATCAACCTCGACTAACTAATTGACGGACCCAAGGACGATGCTTCTCAACCTGCACAATTTCATTTTTAAGGCGGATCAGAGAAAGCGCGCCTACCAAGGCTGCAAAACCTAGGATATTGATCAACAGCGGCCACAGCATAGAAGGATCAATAGCCGATGTATCAAACTTAGTGATGGTCGCCCCTTGATGCAATGTGTTCCACCACTCTACCGAAAAATGAATGATCGGTAGGTTAACTACGCCAACAATTGCCAAAATACAAGCCGCCTTGCCCCCTGCTTTTTTATCTTCAAAGGCGTGAAACAAAGACAACACACCTAGATACAAGAACAACAAGATTAACTCCGATGTGAGTCTCGCATCCCATACCCACCAAGCTCCCCACATAGGTTTGCCCCAAGCAGAACCTGTGATCAATGCGATGGCCGTCATTGCAGCCCCCACCGGAGCAATCGCAATCACCGCAAGTTCTGCATTACGCAACTGCCAAACCAACGCAATAATGGCCGCAATAGCCATTGAAGAATATGCCCCCATGGACAAAATAGCCGACGGCACATGAATAAAGATAATCCGGTAACTATCCTTTTGTTGGTAGTCAGCAGGAGCATAAGCCAGCCCCCAGACCCACCCAACGACAATACATAGCACGGACACCACGGCAAAGTACGGAAGCAAGGTGTTACACAACTGGTAAGCACGCTCCGCTTTGGCATAAGGATGTAACCACTTCCACATTTTAACTTACACTCACTCTTAAAGCTGACGATATAGCAATTGGTGCGGCGACAAAAGCGACGGCTAACATCGCACCAAGGATCGCAAGTTGTCCACTATATGCTAAAGACATTATGCTTGTATCAATAGCAGACGTTGCAAAAATTAATACCGGTATATACAGTGGCAAAACAAGTAAACTCATTAAAATACCACCTTTTTGCAGGCCAACGGTCAAACCTGCACCAATGGCACCTATAAAACTCAATAGAGGGGTGCCAATTAATAACGTTAATAAAGTTGCACCAAGTGCTTGTGATTCTAAATTCATCAACAAGGCAAATACAGGTGCCATGATCACCATAGGTAACCCAGCAGTCGTCCAGTGAGCAGCCACTTTGGCTAAAACAGCTAACGACAATGGGTAGGGAGAAGCAATTAATTGCTCAAGTGATCCATCCATGTAGTCATCACGAAAAATCTTATCTAACCCTAACATAGTTGATAATAGTGCCGCGACCCAAATAATGCCTGGCGCCATTCGCGCCAGTAATCCAGGTTCAGGTCCGATAGCGAGAGGAAAGAGGGTGATAACAATCAAGAAGAATAGCAGTGGGTTAACTATCTCTGCACGCTGCCTAAATGCCAACGTGAGGTCTTTTTTATATACCGTACAAAATAGAGTCCAATATGAGTTACTTACGTGCATCAGTGACGGTACTCCAAAGCCAAGGTTTGTAATGATGCAAATGTGTCTGTCAAATCCTGATGAGTTGTTAACAAAATGGCGCCTCCCTTGTCCAAATGTTGCTGAAATCGGGATTGCAACATGGCGACCCCTTTCTTGTCGAGGGCGGTAAAAGGTTCATCCAAGATCCACAGCTTAGCGTCATTTAGCCAAAGCCGAACCAAAGCAACACGTCTTTGCTGTCCAGCTGATAAGGTTCGCACAGGGACATCTTCAAGACCGACCAAACCAAGTTTGCCTAAGAGGGAATAAATTTCCGATTCGGTGCTAGTATAACCGTGAACGCTGAGCCAGTGGGTGACATTTTCATAGGCTGTGAGCTGTTGATTGACGCCGGTTTTATGGCCTATAAAGAGTAATGATTGCGCATAGCCATCGTAGTCTTCTTTAATATTTCGCATATTAAACAGAACGTTACCATCATCAGGTTGAGAGAAGCCAGCTATAATTCTCAACAGTGAGGTTTTCCCTGCACCATTTGGGCCTTCTATTTGCATGATTTGACCAGATAACAATGAAAAGTTAAGTGATTCGAACAAACAACGGTCTTGTTTGATACAAGTTAAAGCCTCAATCTCTAGCAAAATTTGTTATTCTCACGACCCCAAAAGTGGGCGTAAGTCTATCATAGTGATATGGTAATACGTATATCACGTTGCGACCAATTACCGAAAATTTGATTTAGAATAATGAATAAGCAAACAATTCCTGTACAACATCAGACAAATGTGTCACCTACAACACCTTATTCACAAGGTCGCAACACTCAGCCGCAACTTGATGCAGAAAAAACGTTTTTGGCACGTAATATTGTAATTAAGCCAGATTCAATTCAAATGGAGGTGGCCTTAGATGGACGTTGGCAACCTGTTCGACTGAGTAGCCAAGCAAATGTAGAACAGGCATTAAAATTGCCCGAAGCTCAGTTAAAATTGGATGCAACAGGCACTGTCCTTACGCTGATCACTCCCGAGGCGAAACTCTCTCTTAAATCGGCTCAGTCGCTACTCAGCTTGCTCGGCGTGTTAAAAGGATTTGGTGATCACAGCGCCATTCAAACCGATGCTCGGATCAAACAAACTTCTGGTATGCAGCTAACATTACCAAAACTTGGAATTAACGTGCCTCTTCCACCTAGTGTCGGAAGCTTGCTTCAACAAGAGTCAAAATTGATAGCCAGCCTAAGTACCAAAAGCGATAAAATATTGATGCAAGTATTTAACATGTTTGGTGACAAATTACACCAAATGCCTATTGCAAAAAAAGCAATTGCTCAGCTAGTTGGTCAACTTAGCCAGAAAGAGACCAATTATGTGCAACTGACACAAAACAAAGGCACGCTAAAACTTGGTCGAAATCAACACAACATCACGCAACTTCAGACACCAACGCCCTCTGAGTTAAACCAATTGCAAAAACAGGTTTGGCACAGTGCAAAGCTCAGTAGTCATCACGATGGTATTGAGGTAGCGATTGCAACCAAATCAACCACAATCAAACTCACCACCTCACTGAAGAGCATATTGCCTAAGTTAGATACACATGAATTTCAAGAGCAACTGAAAGTCGCCACTCGCACACAAAGTGAACCAACCTTAAAGTATGACAAGCCACTATTTAACGTTTCATTGGCGGATATCAAACAAACAGTCAAGCAAGCACTGCAATCTATCACCCAAACTCCATTTTTTAACCGCACTGCGAAACAAAGTACTGCCCAAACAGGTCAGCTAGCCCAACCGGCCATACCTGCTATGTCTTCAACCAATTTGAGCTATTTGCACAAACCATTAGTTACACCCGATGCAGTACGCCCAAATAATTCTCCGTTGATGACACTGAGCGAAGGTATCAAACAAAATTTTACGGGGCTAGATAAACTTAATTCCTCGCCCAATGCGCCTCAGGCTTCGAGCCAACCAATCAACACTACTGCGCAAAAGGCAACAGTTCAACCAAATACAGTACAAAGTGATCACGCACAAAAACAACAAAATAAAGTGCCAAGCGCTGAGATGCCAGCGCCATCGTCTAAACCGGTTCTACCCTCTTCAAATAACAGCAATATAAAAATCCCATTCGAAGCGCGCATGCAACTGCTCCAGCAAGTATTCGCCGCAGCCTTGCCAAAAGCAGCTGCCCCCATTGCCGCTGAACAGCTCAATTTAACGCAAACCAAGTTGGGTTCACAGCCGCCTCAAAATACTTCAATACCAATGCGCAGCGCACAAGGTACAGTCACTACGAGCGCACCATCATTACCGCTCACTCACATTCTTACAAAGCCTTTGCGTGAATCAAGCTTAACTCAAGAACTGACTCCTGATCACAAAGATCCGGCATTGTTAAGTGAAAAGATCTCTGAAAAAATAACCTTTAGAAGCAGCCAGTCCGCAGACCTCACACGCCTTGTTCATCAAGCTTTTTCACGCTTGATGGATGAGCGTAATGCAACCCCAGAAACAGTTAGCCAAGATCTCTTTAGCCGATTGCCCAACATTGCTACACCGCTCAATACCAGCGTGCCAATTACCAGCTTTACTCAAGCCTTAGACAAACTGCTTGTGACTTTATTGGGCACACAACTAAGTACGCAAGATAACAGTCAATTACCCAAGAATGTGACTCAAGAACAACGGGTTGCAACTATGGTTGAAACTTTGTTCCCAGGCAACAAACTACAGCAACCAAAACAGTTTATTCAAGCCGTTAACTTAACCGCACAGCAAAGTTTGGTTGAAGATCTCGGCTTTATTCAAAATGCCATGTCTTTGACTAATCAACCCCAAGCACTCGGTCAAAAGTTTGATAGTGAGAGTCAGCTGTTAATCAACTTGTTTCTGCCAATGAAGACCCCACCGGAATGTAAGCAAAGTGAACTACAAATTGGTAATTATAAAAAACCAAGTAAGGCCGGACTTCCAGACAAACAGGTATGGTTTGTCAGACTAAACTTTGATTATGAAGCTCTTGGCCAGCTAAGCGTGCAAGCTGAGCTAATGGACAGAGCTGTCGATTGTGAAATCATTGGCGATAGTCCAAGCGTGTGCCAACTTGCAGCGCCACATCTTGATGCACTGCGCAGCAAACTTGCTGCACATGGATTACAAGTCGGAGATATTGAATTACGCGAAGATGCTGTCCAAGTAAGGCAGTTTTATGATAAACATGCCATCGTCAATATAAAGGTATAAAAATGGAACAAAAAACAGCCGTCGGGCTATTATATGAAGCAGGTAAATCTCCTGAAGTTGTATGCAAGGGGTTTGGGGATCTTGCCGAAGAGATCATCGCTCTTGCGAAAGAAAAAGAGATCATGATCCATGAAGATGCAGCGTTAGTTAAAACACTAGGGCAACTTGACTTACATGAAGAAATACCAAAAGAACTCTACTACGTAATCGCAGAGCTCATCGCTTTTTCATATGTTTTACGGGGTAAATTCCCACCTGGATGGAAAAACTTTCAGGGTAAATTGAATATAAAAGCTTAGGGACTGTGAGGCCTTTGAAATAGTACCCCAACTAAATTATTTTTTGTCGTAATAATGAGTAAGCATTTGATAATAATGAATATAAATCCGTTCTTCATGTTCGATTGATAAATCAGCAGGAAATCATTACAACATCAAGTGTCATGTAAACGAGTACCTTATTATATGTGTAAATTAACCTAGCTTGCTAGGATCATTCGAATATAAGGTAACTCCATGAAGCAAACAAACTTGATTGCCACACTTGTTTTATCTGCCGTATTTATTTCAGTCGCAGCCAATAGCAATGAACCCTCTTCATCTAACCTCAACCCATATTTAGGTGAACAGCCCCCTGGTCTAACTCCTAAACCTTTTGCGCCAGGCAAAGTCACAACAAAGCACTACGAGCTCACAGGGTTATTCTCCCATGACATGTCTTCATTCTATTTGATACGCAACGGAGGGCCTTACACAGCACCAACATTGACAAGATATAGAAATGAAAAAGGTCAGTGGCATGAGGAAGTCGTTTCAAAACGAGTTGGCACCCCGTTTATTTCTCCTGATGGCCAAACTATGTATTTAAGTAGCCGCTACAAAACCAAAATTGGTGATAAATGGTCTGAAATAAAAAAGCTACCGGCACCATTTGGTACGTTACCTACAATGCGCCTGACAGTGTCAGCAAAAGGAACCTTCTTTTTCGATGAATTTAAAAAAGATTTCACTGGCGACATCCGCTACGCTCGATTGATTGAAGGAAAATATGAAGCTCCCAAGCTTTTAAGTAAAAACATCAACGCAGGAAAAAGCTTCCACCCGTTTATTGCTCCAGATGAGTCCTACTTGATTTTTGATGCCACCCGAGCTGAAGGGTTTGGCGGTTCAGATCTTTATATCAGCTTTAAGTCTGCCGATGGTAGCTGGGGAGATCCGATAAATATGGGCGACAAGATTAACACGCCAGCATGGGAAGCATTAGCCAATGTTACACCTGATGGAAAATATCTTTTTTTCAATCGAAATATGAATACTGGCAACTATGACAATGTCGATATTTTCTGGGTCGATGCACAAATCATTAAAAATTTAAAATCACAGCAGTAACGCTTTTTAAACAGCTCAATCAATTGCAACCTTTAAGGATTGCCTCTCACACTTGGGCAACAAAAAGTTGTCTAATAATTGAATGTTATATGGCTGTCCCGTCAATAAACACCGAGGCGGGCTCATTGCCAACCTCTCCTCTATCTCGGCGATAGAATCCGACTAGCGTCCCTCCTAAATATGAAAATGTTGAATCGCTTCCAATATCATCATGCTATGCAATTCCATACTATTCCGATTGGCATCTTCAGGAGATTAAAAACAAAACAGTTCCAGCTGCAAGGCTACTACCAACAAAAAAACTGGTGAAAAAACAAACAGCGCTTTAGCATAGGTATAATTCATTACTCAAATGCGCCTAACAAAGAACACTTCACCACACTTTTAGCACAGTTCAGCACTGTCTCGTGATATAAACCGAACAGGCAGCTTGAGTAACAGGCTCCAAATAATTACTAAATGTCTGCACATTCGCCGCGTTTCTCTAAGCAGTTGCTTAATGAATTAATGCCTATGTCGAAAAGCCTCATTGTACGCCAAAAACTCTGCGAAGCTGCGCTTATTGAGGAAAGACAAATAGTATTCACGATGTGCTTGGACTTCTTCGCGCATATCATCTAGCAAATCTCGGGCGCCTTCAACTTGACTTACACTGTTCAAAAAGCGGTTCACCATGCGATCTGCTGATGCCTTTGGTTGCAGTACTGACGCAATATAAAGCTGATTGTAAACATTTAGAGTTTGGGAGCATTCGTATGGATATATTTCTCGATATACATGACCCACAGAGAGTTCAGGAAGCAACGCGCAGCGCCCGCCAAACATAAAAGCTTTTGCACTCAAAAACTGCTCATCTCCACCCCACTGAAGTAAACCAGATAATCCTCCAAGCTGCTCATAAAAGCTTTTATTAAAACAATACGCCGCACCAAAAATACAAGGTATTGAATGATCATCAGTCGGATTAATTAACCACTTTGTCGCCAGGAAATCTTGTACGTTCTCAAATGGTATGAACGCGCCACAACCTTGGGGTGCATTGCTAACAACCTCCCAATTTAAATTCATGTATACTGAGCGGGCACAAAAAATAGTGTTCGGTTCGTGTAAAACTCGCTCAAGTACCAGCTTATCCCAACCCGTTTGGAAAAACTGCATGTGCGCATCTAGAAACATTACGGCTTCATTACTCGCAAGTTTGACCCCCAGATCCCTACATGCTGCGACGCCAACCCTGAATGAGTTACGAATGTATTCACAGTGATATTGCTTTGCAACCGACTCATATGCAAAATCATCATCACTGGCATCGTTAATCAAAACCACTTCTACATCACCTTTGACAGTACTAAAAATGCTAGTTACGGTTTTTTCAACGTTAATCCCTTCATTTAAAAAGGGAATAATTATACTCAAACTCATGCCAACTCCTTGACGTACCGATTAAATGTTGTACTACAGTACCACATAAGGTACATTTACACAAAATTAACCTAAATAAAACAAAAAAGGAGTGAACTATGAAACCTTCAATGAACAAAAAGCATCTGAAGCAACTGATGAAAAATGACAATGCCATGCGAGAGGCAACCCCCAAAGTTGCCGGTGGGTTTGGATCTTTGCCCCCTACAGATCCAATGAGGAACTGTAAAGTGACCAAAGGCCATACCGGCTGCATTGCATGCATGCCAACCCAAGAGTATTCTTGCCGTGACGGTTGCACGACTAAGTGGGATTAACATAACGCGTTAGTCAGTCTAAGTTTGAAGTATGCAGTCTCAGACTTAGTGAACAAGATAGGCATCAATTACTGGGTTTTGTTATACCAGCTTTAAAATATAAACCAGTCTTTATATCTGGCCCAAGCTATCAATCGAGAAAAAGTGTCTGGCAAGACGTGCTGCTGTAATGAACCTATGAGGCGATTGCTCCAAACGCCATCAAGATTACCGTTGGTTAGATAGATAAAAAGCATATACTCACCTGATCTCTGATTTAGCATAGCCGTTACTCGCAACAAAGCACCACCATCATGTCCAACACTCTGCCAAGGCCCCATTTTTTCTACGTGCCAACCAGAAGAAAAATAATTCATATCGCCATTAGTGAGCTTATTTTGCTGCCAAAGCTCTCTCAAGAGCGTAACATTCACCAATTTGCCTGACATTAGTCCTGATAAAAAACTATTTAAGTCGTGTGCCGTGGAGTATGCACCCGTGTGTGAGTTACCGTAGGTAGGAAAAACATATTGATTAGCCACAAGATCTTGCCCGCCGTTGGGAAGGTATGATGCTACCGAGTTACTGGTATCTGAACGCCCATGCAGATATGTGTTTGACATTTGCAATGGGTGAAATATGCGTTCCTCTACTAACGTTTCGTACGATTGTGCTGTGATCGCCTCTAATAGTAACTTAATCAGCAAATAATTGGTTTGTGTATATGCTATTTTCTCATTTGGCTGTGATGTTAGCTGCTGGTCCTGAAACGCTATGATTACCTCTTCTATCGTTTTCGGTGCGACAACCTGACCATCCGTCATTGTAAAATATTCAGGTATGCCAGATGTGTGGTTGAGTAGTGCACGTAAGGGGATTTTTTGCCATTGCTGCGGTAAATTTAAATAGTCACCTATATTATCTTCTAAGTTTAATTCTCCCCTTTCTAAAAGCTGATAAACGAGCACATTAGCAAAAAGCTTACTCACAGAAAAAATAGGAAAAACACTATGTTCATCTAGAGTTTGGGGCAGCCTAGAACTCGGTGAATTCGTAGCATACTTAAAAATCACCTTACCATTTTTATTTACCAGAACAGCTTGAGCTGGTATGCCATGCACTGCTGCATTGTTGACAACCTGCTGTTCTAATTTTTGTTGTAGTCCATTTACTGTTTGACTGCAGCCTATAACAGTCCAAAATGCGATTAAGCCTATCAATATTTTGAACACTGCTCCTCCTTGGAACAACATAGTAACCAGATAAATACTGCGAAACCATTAAGGTTGCAGGCAACGACTTACTATCACTAAAGTAAGCCACATATAGGAAGTGAACGCTGATAGAAGGTTAGGCTGAGCTGAGCAAAAATCGTTAAAACCTTAAAACTAAAAAAGGCGCCATTTGGCACCTTTTAATTTAAG